>JAPFDT010000002.1 GCA_026169815.1 Pseudogracilibacillus sp. | reverse complement strand
TTAATTTAGCTGTGATAAACTTGACCGTTTTTCCTTTATATTCTTTTAATTCAACTGCATTTTCCTCTATTTCCATATTTTCATCTTGAATATCGAGCAATAATTTAATATCATTAGTAGTAGACAAGTGATTTCCCTCCTGGATTTGGTTTTGGTCGACTTTAATTCTACAGGGAAATTCACTTGTTTTCTATTTTTATGTAAAGAAAAATGGCATCAGTGGATTTCTCCACCAACACCATTTATTGTACAACCTCTTATTGCTCATGTGATAAGGGAGTTTTTATATTTTATAATTAATTTTTAACAATGAAAGGACGTCATATCGTTGAAAATAAAAAAACCAGAACCATTTACATTTGAAGCAGGTCCTCGAGCAGTTTTATTATTACATGGTTTCACAGGTCATACAGCAGATGTTCGGATGTTAGGACGTTATTTAGAGAAGCAAGGGTATACAAGTCATGCGCCAATTTACCGTGGTCATGGAGAAGAACCCGAAGCGTTAATTGAAACAACACCAGAGGATTGGTGGGAAGATGTGTTACAAGCGTACAATCATTTAAAAGAACTCGGTTATAATGAAATTGCAGTTGCTGGATTATCTTTAGGTGGTGCACTCGCTTTAAAGTTAGCTAATTGTAATGAAGTAAAAGGTGTTGTCTCAATGTGTTCACCGATGTATTTTGATAATATGGCAAAGTTAACGAAGGGTTTTGAGTTTTTTGCTAAACAATATAAACAATTTGAAAAGAAAGATAGCGAACAAATTGAAAGTGAAGTTAAGGCATTATTAAAACATTCTACATCGATGTTTGATAATATTGCTACTTTTTTTGATGAGATTAAAAATGAGCTAGACATGATTTATGCCCCGACAATGGTTGTCCAAGCAAGATTAGACCAAATGATTAATCCAGAAAGTGCTAACTATATTTATGAACATTTAGCATCTAATGAAAAAACTATAAAATGGTATGAAGAATCAGGTCACGTTATAACGGTAGATAAAGAACGTGACATGTTATTTGAGGATATATATAACTTTTTAGAAACATTAGATTGGAATGTTGGATAAATCCTAAAAGATAAACAATCATTCATTTTTAGCCAACTAATGTTAAATATGACAAATATTGTTATACTATAATAAATAGAATGCATTATTACGGATAAACGAGGTTTATTAAAAATATAAAAGTGGGAACAATAAGAGAAAGAGGTGAGAAGATGAGCGAATCATTACAAGAACAAATTATCACATATTTTAAAGAAAGTGGTACAAAACCATTAACTGTTCATGATTTAGAAGAAATATTTGCAATGCATGAGTCAGATGATTATAAAATGTTAATAAAAACATTAAACGAACTAGAACAAACAGGGCGACTTATTCGAACGAGGAAAAATCGCTTCGGTCTTCCTGAGAAAATGAATTTGATTCGAGGAAAAATCGAAATGAATCGAAAAGGATTTGCCTTTTTAATTCCTGAAGATGAAAATGCTCAAGATGTTTATATTCATTCATCTGATTTAGAATCGGCGATGAATAATGACATTGTTATTGTTCGTTTAGAAAGAAAAGGTGTCCGCGATAATCGACCTGAAGGGGTTGTTATTCGTGTACTTGAACGAGCTAACGAACAAATTGTCGGTACATTTGAAGATAATCAATCATTTGGTTTTATTATTCCAGATGATCAACGTATTCCAAACGACATTTTCATTCCAAAAGGAAAAATGAATGGAGCAGTTTCAGGGCATAAAGTAATTGTTAAATTAACGAAATTTCCAGAACGAAGAAAAAGTGCGGAAGGCGAAGTTGTTAAAATATTAGGTCATAAAAATGATCCAGGAATTGATATTTTGTCGATTATTTATAAACACGGCATTAAAATTGATTTCCCAGAAGAAGTACTTGATTATGTAGCGAATATCCCTGAACATGTGACAGAAGCGGACATGGAAGGTAGACGTGATTTACGTAATGAAACAGTTGTTACGATTGATGGAGCAGACGCGAAAGATTTAGATGATGCGATTCGTGTTGAGAAGTTACCAAATGGAAATTATTTATTAGGTGTGTATATTTCAGACGTAAGCTATTATGTCGATGAAAGTAGTGTTTTAGACAAGGAAGCAGAAGAACGAGCAACGAGTGTGTATCTAGTTGACCGCGTGATTCCAATGATTCCACACCGATTATCGAATGGGATTTGTTCATTAAATCGTGGTGAAGACCGTTTAACATTAAGTTGTGAAATGGAGATAAATAAAAATGGACAAGTCGTTAATCATGAAATTTTTGAAGCGGTTATTAATACGACAGAACGAATGACGTATGAAAATGTGAATAAAATTTTAGTAGAGAAAGATGAAGCAGTAAGAGAAGAATTTGCATCACTCGTTCCATTGTTTGAAAATATGGAAGCACTAGCTGAAATTTTACGACAAAAGCGAATGAAACGTGGGGCAATTGATTTTGACTTTAAAGAAGCGCAAGTAATCGTTGATGAAGAAGGAAAAGCAGAAGATATTGTCATTCGGGAACGTTCTGTTGGTGAACGATTAATTGAAGAATTCATGTTGGCAACAAATGAAACAATAGCTGAACATTTCCATTGGTTAGAAGTTCCTTTTGTGCACCGAATTCATGAAACACCGGATGAAGCGAAGTTAGAACACTTTTATGAGTTTTTAGCTGGACTTGGTTACGTCGTAAAAGGTACGGCAAATGAAGTTCATCCATTAGAATTACAAAAAGTGTTAGACCGTGTTCGTGGAGAAACAGAAGAAATGGTTATTTCCAAACTGATGTTACGTTCGATGAAACAAGCGAAATATGACCCAAATAGTGTCGGACATTTTGGATTATCAACAGAATTTTATACTCATTTCACGGCACCAATTCGTAGATATCCTGACTTAATTGTGCACAGATTAATTCGCACGTATTTAATCGAAGGAAACCTAAGTAATAAAACATTAAAACGTTGGCGCGATCAATTGCCAGATATTACCCGCCATTCATCAGAAATGGAGCGAGCAGCGGTTGAAACTGAACGTGATGTTGATGATTTAAAGAAAGCGGAATATATGGTTGATAAAATTGGTGAAGAATATACTGGTATCATTAGTTCAGTAACGAGCTTTGGTTTGTTTGTTGAATTAGAAAATACGGTCGAAGGATTAATTCACGTCAGTTATATGACAGATGATTATTACCACTACTCAGATCGTCATCATGCACTGATCGGTGAAATGACAGGGAAAGTGTATCGTATTGGTGAAGAAGTAAATATAAAAGTAACAGAAGTAAATATCGATGAACGAACGGTAGACTTTCAGTTAGTATAGAGAAGAAGGAATAGACAGGGGGAAACTATATGTCTAAAAAACATCAAAAGCCATTAGCACAAAATCGTCGTGCTTCTTTTGATTATTTCATTGAAGATACGTATGAAGCGGGACTAGTCTTACAAGGTACAGAAATTAAATCGATTCGTGCAGGTCGGGTTAACATTACCGACGCACACGTGCGAATTATTAATGGGGAAGCACAAGTTATTAATATGCACATTGCGCCATATGAACAAGGAAACAGATTTAACCACGATCCAACACGAACGAGAAAATTATTATTACATCGTAAACAGATCGATCAATTGTATGGACTCGTTCAACAAAAAAGTTATACAATCGTACCACTCAGATTATATATTAAAAATGGTTTTGCTAAGTTATTGATAGGTCTCGGAAAAGGAAAACGTCAATATGATAAACGAGAAGATCAAAAGCAAAAACAAATGAAACGTGATATTGACCGGGCAATGAGAGAAGTCGATCGATAAAATAATTGATTAAGCTAAACAGGAAAAACTTGTTACAAGCTGTTCTATTGCGTTTTAATCATGGTATGCTATACTATTAATTGTAAGCTCAATAGTTACCAGAGCCCTTTTTAACGGGGACGTTCTGGATTCGACAGGGGTAGGTTGAGCTTAAGTGGCGCGTCGAGGTTACGGCTCGTAAAACGTTAAACGCCTTTAACTGGCAAAGAAGAAAATTTCGCTTTAGCTGCTTAATTGCACTAAAGGACTCTTTCTGTTATCGCCCATGTAATAGTTTAGAGTCACACTTATAGTGGGATAAACGTTCATCCTCCACCTGCGGATAGAGCGTTGAAACCAATCAGGTTAGCTGCATCAAAGCCAGTTGATAGGCCTAGATGCAAGCGAAAGATAATATATCAACTACACGTGTAGAAGCTTAAGTGGCAATACCTTTGGACGCGAGTTCGACTCTCGCCGTCTCCATAATTATGTTTTATGGATATTAAATAATTTTGAAAAGCGTTAAAACCTTTAATTTAATAAGGTTTTAACGCTTTTAATTTCATTAGGTTTCATAGATTATCATCCAGCGGTAATCAAAATGGTAACAAAATGAATCATTTACCAAGTAATAAAGTAGAAAAACTGTCACTGAATCGAATTAGGTTGTTGAGTAAAAATACAAAAAGACAACGGATATTAAAAGTCTAAACATTGTCTTTTTTGTTTCATAAAGAATTTTTGCTTTGAAAGTTTTTATAAGGAATTATGGCAACCAAAAGCAACAATACACCAAAAAATACAAATAAAAGAGAACTAGGAAATGTTTGATACAAGCCAGCGGACATTCCTCCAAGAGCCATACCCAAATAACGGATGAAGTTAAATACTCCTAAAGCTGTTCCCCTATTTTCGCTGTACTCGTTGCTGATAAGAGTCGAGAAAAGAGGGGCGGAAAATCCCACAGTTATTCCATAAGCAAATAAGATAATGCTTAACCAAATGAGTGATTGGGTATGGTATATGCCAAATAGAATGATCAGCAAAGGCATAGCTAGAATAGTTGTGAAAAATAAAATGCTCAAAGATTTTTCCTTTTGCAATTTATTAAATAGCATACTTCCTGAAATCATGCTGACTGTCAAAGGTAGGTATAATAAACCCACGAGTTGCAAAGAAACTTGATAATTATCATGGAGCAAGACGGGCAAATAGACAAGAATAGCAAAATAAGTAAAAAAAATAAAAAAACTGACTATTATGATACTCGTTCCGATGTAATGAGAAAATACAGTCTTATATGTTTGAATGAATCCCTTAGGCTGTATTTGGATGTTTATTTTCTCTTTTTCACTTGGCAATATATAAACAGTGACCACTAATAAAGTAATCGCCATGGTAAATAGAAAAAGAAAAATTCCTTTATAACCTAGGTATTCTCCAATAAAGCCTCCTAGTACTGGCGAAACGGCAGGCGCAAGTGTAAGAAGTATTTGATATGTTCCCATGGCATTACCTCTTGCCTCACCATCAAACAACTGTGCAACCATACTTATTGCTACCAAAGGGATAATTCCAGCTCCAACAGCTTGAACCATCCTAAACAACATAAAAATTGTAAAGTTAGTAGTGTAAGCACATATAGCAGCTGATATGCTTATCAGTATCAAGCTTAGAAGTATTAACCTCTTTTTATTTTTTTGATCGACGACTGTTCCAATAAAAATCTGTATCACTGCAATGATAAAAATAAAACTACTAACTGTAAAGTTTACCCAATTGATCGATACATGAAAAGAATCCCTGATAAGCAGAATAATTGGGGTATAGATGTTTTGGCTTAAAGAGGCAAAGAACGTAATAATGCTCAAGGTATACAAGATTAACGATTTACTTCGCGTAACACTTTCAGCCATATTTATTCTCCTAAAGTAAGGTCATCATGTTTGAGATTGTCAGTTATCGTTTTTAAAAAGGTAGTAATGGTATCTAACTCGTTTGAATTAAAATTATCTAAAATATGCAGATATCGATTTTTTGCTTGTTTATGCAAGCGTTCATGAATGTATGCAAGTTGCTCACCGAAATCAGTAAGAAGATAATGCACTTCTTTTTGATTGCCTTTCTGTCTAGTTTCGACAATAACATTTTTCTCTAACATTTTTTTGATTGCTTTTGTAATAGCTGGTTTAGATACATTTAATGTTTCAGAAAGAGATGTATTATTTCCAGAACCCTTTTTCTTAATAGCTGAAACAATGTGTAATTGAGTAAGTGTCCAATCCATAATTATGGATGTATCTTTGTCATTTTTATTAAAATATCTTCTTTTTTGAGTGGCATCTCTTTCTTTAATCAACTGCTCTAAAGCATTGAGAGTTTCAAGTTTTTTATTCATATTATTCATATTATTTCACCTGACCTTTTTGTTTTAGTTAACTAGTTAATGATTTTAGTTTACCAGTTAACTAAAATGAATGTCAAGTTAAATTTTAATTCTGTCACGATAGGGTGCAATTATGTAATACTTTAAAAAGATCTGTTAAAAGTAACAGGTCATTTTCATTTTCTAGTAGGGGCATATTTTAAAATGCAAGGAAATGCTGAAAAGCAAAGATTAAAAGTGTCGATCATTTCTTCTTTTAATAATAGTTTTATAATAGAAGTTGAACAGTTTATTTTTAAAGAATAAAATATAATATAGATAGATTAGCTGAAGGAGATAATTATGAGAAATAAAACTGAGATTGAGAAAGCTATAAAAAAATCAGACTTTAATTGGTTAGGTAGAGAACCTTTTATAAAAGACTTTATCCACCATCTTAAAAATCAAAAAGAGTCGAGGCATATATGTATTAATGGGGTTTGGGGCAGTGGTAAAACAACTACTATTTTAGGAATTATTAATCATTTACATAAAGTTGAAGAAGAAAAGCCATTAATTTTATATCTAGATGCTTGGAAATATGAACATTATCAGCATCCACTTTTTGCATTATTGAAATTAATGCAAGAGGAATTACCAGAAATATTTGATATAATAAAAAATAGTTTTCAAAAGAAAGGAATTGAACCACAGGGAGGACTGAACTTACCATTCTTGAATATAACTATGTCTAAAAACGATCATGATGCATATAATAGATTTTTAAATGAATCGGAGTATATTGATGTTTTGAACGAAATGATGATAAACGCAGTTAAAAAAATTAAAGAAGAAAGAGCAAATGAACTTATTATTTTCATTGATGAGTTGGATAGAGCAAAACCTGATTTTGCATTAAGAACGATAGAGATGTTTCATCATTTACAGGATGAACTCCCTACTCATGTTGTTTATTCTGTTGACATGAATCAATTGCGCAGTATTATCAAACATTACTATGGTTACGAATATAATGTGGAAATATTTACACACAAAGTTTTTGACGAAGTAATTACACTAAAAAAATTATCTAAAGATGAAATAGCATCTTATATTGATGAACAATTCGAATCATTGTCGGTTAATTACAGTATAATAAATTTACGGGAACTAATGATAAAATATATGAATCAAAATCAACTAGAGTCGTTACGATCCATTAATAAAATTTGTGAAAGTATTGTTCGGAAATTAAAAATTGGTTATTTCAAACCAAATCAAGATGGCTTTTTTAAGTTCAACTATTATTTGGGTAGAGGTAAAAATAAGTTTTTATGGGGATATGTAGAACTTCTAATAGCATTAGAGGTGTTAATGTTAATTGATTCTATGAAAGTCTATGAATTTTTAAGAGGTGAAAATATAAATGAGTTGCTGGACTTTATTCAGATGAGAGAAATGAATAAAGATAGAAAGGAGTTAGAACATTTAATTGCAGCATCATATAACTATGGCAAGGAAAAAGAAGAACACTTAAGCTATTCAGAGTTGCCTGAGGAAGAGAAAACCATAGGAATTAGAAAGGTTTTTGTTCCTATAACGAGGGAGTACGAGAGTGAATCGGTCTTTAGTAATGGTGAGATTTTTTGAAGAAATAATGCATTTCATTATATAAATATATCTCAGTATAGTTGTTAGAATTGATTATAGGAATTCTTTTAATGAAATGAAAACACAAACTCGTTACTAAAGATGTCGTGTACCAGAGGAATCTATTTAGAATAGCCTATTTATAAAATAAACAAATTTTAAAGAATGAACAGAGAATGTTTACAATTATAAGGAATTTTGCTAGTGCTAAAAAGTAAAAAACACCTTAAAATAATTTTGAAGATGAATTTGTATATGATTATGAAAGGAGATCCAAAACAGACATTGAATCTTGTGATGATAAATATTATATAAAGTGCAATATTGTTTTCTATTCAAATACAAAAAGCAATATATTAAAATGTTATAAAACATGAGTAAAAGAAGATTATGGAAACAACTAGATGTCTTTTATTCCTTATCTTTGGTGGACGAGTAGTTAAGTTGGAAGGTTTATGGTGACATCTGTTTATAGAAGGAATTTATTTTATGATATAATAATTTATAAGAAAAGTTATTCATAAATACATCAGTTTAAGCTTGTAACTTTGTACTGCTATAAATAAATCTGGAGGTGACTTAAATGAAATGGGAAGATGTATGCCAAGCTTTTCCTAATCAGTGGGTGTTGATAGAAGTCGTTGAAGCATATACAAATGAAGAAAATGAACGTGTGTTAGAAGGAGTTACTCCGTTAAATAAATTTCCAACATCTATGGAGGCGATGAATGCTTATCAACAAATGCATAAAGAAAATCCGCAAAAAGAGTTATACGTACTTCATACAAGTCGAAAGGAACCTAACATTATGGAGAGAAAATGGGTAGGTGTTAGAAGTTAATGAAAGAACTAGTCATTGAAAATGGACTTTTGCTGACAGATATGACAATTGAATTTAATCAACAGTCGCTGTTACTTAATCGTGTTTTAGTAGATACAGGTTCAGGTAGTACGGTGATTTCAACTGATCTAGCAGCATCTATCGGTATTGTTCCTGAAATAAATGATACAATTTATCGAATAAGCGGTGTCGGTGGTTCAGAATTTGTGTATTCAAAGAAAGTGGATGCTGTCACAATAGGAAATATGAAAACGGATATTTTTGAACTTGAGATTGGTTTGATGAATTATGGCTTTGATTTGGATGGTATTATAGGTCTTGATTTGCTCACAAAACTAAAAGCTGTCATCAATGTGGATGAGTTAACATTACATTATAATACAAGGTAAATTTTTTAGGATTTGTTTTTTAAAATTAATTAAATATTTATTCAGTTGATACATTTTCATTGAAATATATCTTTTGTTAAGAAAGATTTTATATGAAAGAGAAACTTTTAAACGTTGATATATCAGTGTTTTGTACTATTTATAAAAAGTGCGTTTTATCGAAGTAAGGACTCTCGCCGGCTCCATAAATACAACTTATGGAATATAATCAAACGCCAAGTACCTTTTAAAGACAAGGGCTTGGTGTTTTTTATATTTATTAATAGATCAATAATATATACTACTTTTATAAGGGTGAACACTTTGAAGAAAATAATTAAAAATAAAGCACGTTGTAGAAAGTGTCGAGATATTATTGAGTCAAAACATACACATGACTTTGGTACGTGTAAATGTCGTGCTAGATCTATTGAGGGTGGTTTAGAATATCAAAAGTTTACAGGAAGTAAAGAAAATATTGATACAAGTTATTCTGTTTATGAATAATAAAATAGTAAATATACTCACGAAGACAGTTATCGAACTTTTCAATCATTCTTGTTTAATAACGTTTGTAGAGATGGATTCCAGTTTTCCTACAATAAATAAAACAAACCTACCATAACGATAGGTTTGTTTTAGGCTACTTTAAAGAACAATGTTTTCTTGTTCGCCTTTTTTCCATTTAATAATATTGTTAAATGTAATTTCAGCTCTTCTTATCATTGCCTCATCAGTTGCATATCCGACATGCGGCAGAAGAACAGTATTCGGGGCATCTAAAATAGGATAATCTGCAGGAATTGGTGGTTCCATATCTACTCTATCTAAACCAGCCCCAGCGATTGTTCCATTATGTAATGCTTCTGCTAAAGCTTCATTATCAACAATCGGTCCAACTGCTGTGTTGATTAAGAATGAACTCTCTTTCATCAATTTTAATTTATCTTTATCAATTAAGTGTTTGGTTTCATCTGTGAGTGGCGTATGTAGCGTAACAATATCACTCATTTCTAAGACTTCATCTAAGGACTTATATTCGACACCCTGATCTATCAAGTCTTGCTTCTCACTTCTATTATAAGCAAGGACACGACAACCGTAAGCTAAACCTAATTTAGCTACCGTGCCACCTATATCACCAGTACCTAATACGCCTAATATTTTACCATTTAAATCAGTCTGTCTGTAACCACTCTTTGTACCTCCTTCTTTAGCAATACTATCTAAAGGTACAATACTACGTAATAGAGCAGTAATTAACCCAAAAGTAAGTTCAGCTACAGAATGTGTACTATAGCCTGCGGCGTTGGAAACTTGAATATTGTTTTCTTTACACTTTTCTAAATCGACATGATCATAACCAGTGAAAGCTACTGAAATATATTTTAATTTATCTGCTGCATCAATCACTTCACCACTTAGTGGCATATTAGCAAGTACTAAAATCTCTGCATCTTTGATTCTCGTTTTGAGGGTCTCATCATCCGTTTTTCCGTCTTTATATAAAACTATTTCATGACCGTTACTAGTTAATGGTTTTGATATTCTATTAAACTCCTCATCACTAATTCCTAGAGATTCTAAGATTACAATTTTCATTTTTATCTTTCCTCCATTTATTATAATGACATTAAATGCTACTACTCTCTTGTTATCTAACCATATCATTATTTCATTATTCTTACTATTAAATGTATAATTATATTCTTTTGAATAGATTTATATAACCTCTGATAGGAAGACTTTCTCATCATACTCTCCTGCTAATGATTATGAACATAAAGGGGAGTGTTTTTAATATGTTATAATAAATAGTAAGAAAAGTTATTAAACTAACGTGTTAGATTATTGAATTAGAGAAGAGAAGGACTCAATGGTTTTTCCTCAAAAAAACCTTAGGGCTATCGTTACTTCCAATCGAAATAGTCATAAGAGGCGACGAGGACAGAAGTGGGAATTGTCACGGGAATCGGTCTTATTATCGGTGTATTTTTAATTTGAACTGGCAATATTGCTTGGACAAAAGAGATATATTCCTTACTTGTCGGCTCTTGGATAACGTGGGAACCGGATAGGTATTCTCTTTATTATTTTAGGTGTTCTTTTCATTTTAATAGCTATATTTACCATCTCGTTTGGAGCTATAGTTGGGAAAATCACTGCAATCCTAGCGCTTATTGATGGGATTATGATTTTTATTGTAATCGGGTTGAATCAAATGGGGCATTGAAGGAAGTGTTTCTATTTTAAGATTTATATATATTTCCCACTTGCTAAATAAAAGGACATGAAGTAGAGCCTGTATAAAATAAAAATCTCACATTAAGTATTGTCAATTCAGAAAACTTAGCTAATCCATATTTTTAATGAATTCTATCTGGGTTAGAAAACTTTGATGGATACGACTATCAAATCATAGACGTCACTGATCACGCAGCTGTTATCTATGTTGAATTAGATCGTGATGAGACAGTGTTTGAAGATGTGGAAGTGCTTTATATCGTATATTGAAAGATGAAGAGCTAGGGACTTATACGTATGAGTAAATTCATTTCCTTTCTACAATTGATATATTATTGAGTTATTATATAAAAAAGTGTTAAAAACTTTAGTTTATAAGGTTTTTAACACTTTTTTCATTTCATACAATATCATTTAATGGTAGGTGTTTTATTTCGTTTTTTAAGTTGAAATGATTAGATTTATTTCACCTATAGTTTGATTTTACAATTTTTGTTAATATATATAAATATTCATCGTTATTTTAATAATGAGTGAGGTGATTGTAAGTTGGCAAAGTTAATTCCTATTTACAGGAAAGTAGATAAAGAACAAATAGGATATTCGCTTCTGATGAATCTAGAATCTCAACAAGTGTATAAGGTAGAACATGGAAGAGTAAACCAATATACGTTTTGGATTACTTGGGCACTGTTATTGGCGTTAATGAGAGGTGTAAAAGATATTCATTTATCCATGACGAATCTAATCCATATCTTCATCGTAATTGTACTTATCATCATTAGTGGATGGATAGGTATATATAAATACAAGAAAATGTATAAAGATAGATATGAAGTTTATTATAAAGATTTCCTGATCAAAGAATATATCCGTGAAGGAGAAGAACTGCTTAAAAAAGGTAAAGACTACAGTGGTTATTTTTATTATATTTGCTGTTCTAATGGCCTTGTTTTTAATTTTTGGATGGATGATTAGTTTTGTTTTTAGTTTAGTTATGTTCGGTACATTCATTTACGCTGCATGTGGATTACCATTATCTAGATTCAAATTATATAAATAAGAGATTTGTCCCTTTAATGATAAACGTATAAGGTTTTTTTGAATGATTGTCATTGCTAATTATAATCTTTTTATAAAACTGCTATTATAGTTTTAATCATTCACGTTAGGAGCTGAGATTGTGTCACAACGATTGATAGTAATCTTAATAAGTATTCTATTACTAGGAAGTTGTCAAATGGGAAAAGAAAAGAAATCAGAAAAATTACCTGATGTAGAAGCATTTAATGATGAATTTACCCGGGAATTTCTACAGTCGGATGAAGAAGTAATGGACGGTTTTTATCCATTTCAATCACAAACAGGAAAGTATGAAATGGCATTCCCAGCGGACGGAACGATAGTAGAGCAAGCCTATCGTATAAAGGATTCAAAATATGAAGAAGTACATATTGCATTACATGATGAAGGTGGATTTGGGATGGATATATTATTCTTTTCATATCATACACCGGAGGATATGGAAGGCATACTAAGACGATTTCAATCTAGGTTAGGTTATGACGGAGAGTTTGAAGAAATCGAGAAGGCTGATAAAACAATTCATTTTGCCCAATATAATAGAAAAAATGCACAGACGTATGTGGGTTATATTGAAAACAAACAAGATCCAGGTGGTTTGGAAGTAATTTATAAAATTAATTGTGACGAAGAGCTCGAACAACAATGTGAAGATAATAAAGAGGGAGACAAAGAACGAGCATTGAAATGGATGGATTCTTTTGAGTTTATAAATGAATAACTATCAACTGAAAAATGAGTTATCATGGTAATTAATCTTTTATTTAAATTAGAGATCATAAAAAATAATATTGAGGAAGTAGATTGGATCCTATGTAAGGAGATGGTAAGGTGTCCCAACGATTGATAGTAATCTTAATAAGTATCCTTTTACTAGGAGGTTGCCAAATGGGAAAAGAAAAGAAATCAGAAAAATTACCTGATGTAGAAGCATTTAATGATGAATATACGCGCGATTTTTTACAATCAGAGGAAGAAGTAATGGAAGGTTTTTATCCATTTCAGTCCAAAACAGGGAAGTATGAAATGGCATTCCCAGCGGACGGAATAATAGTAGAGCAAGCCTACCGTATAAAAGATTCAAAATCTGAGGAAGTAAGTATTGGTTTACATGATGAACGTGGATTTGGCATGGAAATATTTTTCTTTTCATACTATACGCCGGAGGATAGGGAAGGCATACTAAGACGATTTCAATCTAGGTTAGGGTATGATGGAGAGTTTGAAGAGATAGAGAAGGCGGAAAAAACAATTTATTTTGCACCAATGGAAGACGATGATATTTTGCGAATTTACGGGGCTTATATAGAAAACAAACAAGGTCCAGGCGGTTTGGAAGTAACTTATGAAATAAATTGTGACGATGAACTTGAACAACTATGTGACGATAATAAAGAGGAAGATAAAAAGCGGGCATTAGAATGGATGAATTCTTTTACATTTATTCATAATAAATGACGATTAATGCTTACGGCTTCTTTCATAAAGTGTTATGATTGGAAGTGATTATTACTTTGAAATCTTTAAAATTATGAAAAAAGTTGATTAGATTCTCATGTTAGGAGAGATAATGTGTCACACCGATGTTTAATAATGGTAATAATAAGTAGTATAATGTTAATAGGAGGTTGCCAAATGGAAAAAAAACAACCAAAGGAAACAAAACAAGAAGCACTCCCTGATGTCGAAGCATTTAATGATGAATATACGCGCGATTTTTTACTATCAGGGGAAGAAGTAATGGAAGGTTTTTATCGATTTCAGTCCAAAACAGGGAAGTATGAAATGGCATTTCCAGCGGACGGAATAATAGTAGAGCAAGCCTACCGTATAAAAGATTCAAAATCTGAGGAAGTAAGTATTGGTTTACATGATGAACGTGGATTTGGCATGGATATATTTTTCTTTTCATACTATACGCCAGAGGATAGGGAAGGCATACTAAGACGATTTAAATCAAGGTTAGGGTATGACGGAGAGTTTGAAGAGATAGAGAAGCTGGATAAAACAATTTATTTTGTACCAATGGAAGATGATGAATTAAAAACCTACGGCGCTTACATTGAAAATAAGCAAAATTCAGGTGGATTAGAAGTGGTATATAATATTAAGTGTGATAATGAAGATGAGCAAATATGTGAAGATTATAAAGAGGAAGATAAGGCAAAAGCGTTGAAATGGATGGATTCTTTTACATTTATTAATGATAAAGGTGTTGAAAGTGATGAGTGAAGATGTATTTGATACACGAGAACTTAGATTAAGAATTACTCAATTGGAATATGAAGGTTTATCTCAATCTGAATATAAACAAGAAGTACAACGTATTTATTTAGAAGAAAAGGGAGAACAGATTCCTGGCGATATAAAGATTTATTCAACTTCCGAGTCAAATGATATTGTAGAATCTACTGGATATGTAGGAACTGCTATACATATTAAAGATGAAAACTCTGGATTATCGGAAATGTATGTTGTGTCAGAAGGATCGCAAACTGCTGCCGATTGGGAATATAATATAAAGGGAATTTTCGGCGGACAAGGTGCTAGTCAAGCTATAGGAACAGAAGAATTTGTTGAAAAAGCTAAAAGTCATTTTGATGTTCCTGATTCAACAAAGGTTATTGGTTATTCTCATTCTTTAGCACATAATAACAATGCAACAGCACATTTATTATATGATACATTTAATGATATTTATAGTGTGAATGGTGCACCCTTAGATTATTACCAACTATATAAAGAAGATGAGAAATTTAAAAAGGCAGTTGAAAAAGAATTATCAGTAAATCAGCAGCAAATATTTGATGTTTCTCCCAAAAAACTAGAGAAATTTGCTCAAGAATATTATAAAGACAAGGCTGATGATATTCACCAAATAAGATATGAGAATGATCCTCTTTATGCAGTGAGTGGAACGAGAGGTTTTTTTGACTTAGGGGATATTGATACTTTACAATCAAATGATAATTATAGTGGATTACGATATATTATGGATCAAATACCAGATGAAGATGCAAAAGAATTACAAGCTTTAGTCGTTGAGTTTTCGGAATTAACAAAAAACGGAGATATGAATAATGGAGTTAAAGGGTTAACGGGGATTAATTTAGAATTGATTGATAAGTTGAAAGAACACAAAGTTACTGGCTATTTTACAAATCAAAATGAACTTGCACAAATGGTAAAGGATGCTGATGAAAAGGTACCGAGATTATTAGAACAAGTGAAAAAGGTCACATCTAACTCAGATTTTATTTTTAACCAATTTGTAGAGGCAGGATATATTAATTCGAGTCAAAAGGATTTATTAGTGAGTGAATTAACCAATATTGAAAAAGACTTAGTAGATATAGAGAGAATTTTGTCAGATTGGAACAGCATCCGTAATTCATCATCTTCATACAACCAGAGTGATTTCAGTTCTATTTTAGGTTCGGACATAGGAGCATTTTTGGCATTACGCAGTAAAGCTACATCTATTATAGAAAGTTTGGAAATTTTAAATCGAGATGATTTACTTTCGGTATTAGAAAAAATTAAAGGAGACCACGATATTACTACGGTTTTAAATATGTTGGGATTAGATAATAAATCTTACGTAAATGGTGATATGCTACTAAAAACAGGAAAAGTTATTATTAATATGTCTGCAGCATTAAGAATGTATGAAAAAGGTCAAAATATCCTAGACGATAAAAAAGATGAGATTAAAAAATTAGACTCATCTGTAGAACGGGAAATAAGAGATAGTTATCAAGAAGAGAAAAGAAAAATAAAAAGAGTGATTCATAATATAGAAGAAAACCCTAAAGCTTATTCTTATTTATTGTATAAAGATCCATTTATTTTAAATCTGAATCAAGAGATAATTAGTATTGAAGTATTAGAGGAATTTGAAACTTTAAAACAAGAAAACATAGATAATTATATTAAACAGCTTAATGAGAGTGTTGCAAAAGCTAGAAAATACGTAAATAATTATCGTAATGCTATTGAAGAATTATTTAAGGAGGAAGAAAAGATATCGAATATGTTTAACCTTGTTGAGGAGGAATCGACATGAGTAGAACAGAGAAAACGATACAAAGAAGAGAAAAGTTGCTTTCAACGACAGACTTATCTAATAAAAAGGTAATATTACAAAAACATACGAATAATATAAATGACTTAGATGAGGACTTTTTTAAGATGGTACAAGAAGTGGTTGTTGAGGAACAAGAGGCAGAGATTATTCAGAAATTAGAAGATAAAATTGTGAAAATGAAAAAGTCTAATCAATTACTATTGGAGGATACTGATAGGAAAATCGCAAAAATGGTTAGAAATTTGCACGAACAAGTTGAAGATGCCAAAGAGCAAACGTTGAAGATTACTTATGAAGATCCTTTGTCTTTGGAAACGTTTTAAAATGTCCTAAATCTTATATTTAATAAGACTTAGGATTCTTTGATATTTTTTACTATTATAAAGAGAGTAGTTATGTAGTACGTCCGTAAAATTAGAGCAATAAGCTTAGTTTACGGACGTATTTGTATCGTTAGTAAGAGGAACAATGTATTTACTTATAATATTTCTTCATTACTCCCTCACTTGCCCCGTACCTTGCACAATAAACTTAGTCGAAGTTAAAGCTTGTAAGCCCATTGGTCCTCTTGCATGGAGTTTTTGTGTACTGATTCCGATTTCAGCTCCGTAGCCGAATTCAAATCCATCAGTAAATCGTGTCGAAGCATTGTGATAAACGGAAGTAGAATCAACCGTTTGTAAAAATGCTTGCTTACTTTTCTCGTCTTCCGTTATGATTGTATCGGAATGATGCGTGCCATACATGTTAATATGTTGAATTGCTTCAGCTGTACTACTAACAAGCTTCACGCTCACTGTTAAATTTAAATATTCCGTGCCCCAATCATCCTCTTTTGCTAATGTAGCTTTCGGGAACGCTTTTGTAATGTTTTCATCAGCAATGATCTGGACATTTTGTTCGTCTAGTTTGTTTAATAATGGCACGCCATATTGCTTAAACCAATCTTCATGGATGAGAATTGATTCAATCGCATTACAAACAGACGGGCGCTGAAGTTTTGCGTTTAGGATAATTTCTTCGGCCATATTTTGTTTTGCTGTCGCATCGATAAATGCGTGGCAATTTCCGGCTCCTGTTTCAATGACAGGCACGGTTGATTCACGAACGACCGTCTGAATTAATTTTGCTCCACCTCGTGGAATTAATACGTCTAAATAATCATTTAACTGAAACAGTTCTTGTGCTGTTTCTCTGGCAGTATCTTCAATAAGTTGCACAGCATCTACCGGTAAAGCACTTTTTTCTAACGCACGATGAATCGATGCAACAAGTGCCATATTCGAATGAATAGCAGAAGAACTTCCTCTTAAAATGACTGCATTACTCGTTTTTAAAGCTAGAGTTGCTGCATCAATGGTTACATTTGGTCGTGCTTCATAAATCATTCCAATGACACCCATTGGTACGCGTATTTTGTTTACATGTAATCCATTTTCTAATGTACTTTCTTCTAATAATTCTCCAACTGGATCATGTAGTTCTGTTAATAATTTAATTCCGTGTGCCATTGCTTCAATGCGTTCTTCGTTTAACATAATTCGATCTAATACGCTCTCATCTAATCCGTTCTCACGACCAATCGTTAGATCTTTTTTGTTTGCTTCGATAATGTTTGTTTGATCGGTAATTAATTGTTCTGCGATTAATAACAGTGCAGTATTTTTTTCTTCTGTTGTTGCTTCTACTATTTGATAGCTCGCTGTTTTAGCTGCTTTTCCTCTTCTTAATACTTCACTCATGTTTATTTCCTCCCTAATATTTTATTTAAAAGTCACCCAATTATTACGATGGATTACTTCAATGGATGGTGCTAATTTACCTTGTTCTTGTCTTTTTTTAATTTCTATCATCACTTCAGTGGAAGAATAATTTACTTTGCCTTTTCCAAGTAATTTATTCTGTCCATATACTTCGACAACATCCCCTTTAACAAATGTTCCTTGTACATCTGTAATACCTGCTGGCAATAAGCTACGACCATCATATAAAATTGCTTTTTCAGCACCAGAGTCGATGTGGATTTTTCCTGTTGATTCAGAATGTAAAGCAATCCATTGTTTTTTCGTATTAATAGGTTGCATCGATTTATTTGAAATATAGGTGCCATCGCCAGTGCCTTGTAATACTTGCAGTAAACTGTATTTACCTTCTGCTTTTCCGATGAAAGTGGATACACCGAGGGATAGCGCTCTTTTTGCTGCTTCTAATTTTGACTTCATGCCGCCAGTACCTACTTTTGAACCTTCACTACTAGCTGATGCAAGCACTTCGTCGGTGATTTCTTCTAAAAAACTATATTTTTCAGCATGGGGATTTTTCATTGGATTATCTGTGTAAAGTCCGTTAATATCAGTCAAAATAATGAGCTGGTCAGCATGAATGAAGCCACTAACTAATGCAGAGAGCATATCATTATCACCAAATGTTAACTCTTTAATCGAAACAGTGTCATTTTCATTTATAATTGGAATAATGTTTCGATCCAGCAGTTCATTAATTGTTGAAAAGGCGTTTTGATAACGTTCGCGTTGTGAAAAATCACTACGAGTTAACAAGATTTGCGCAGGGACAAGTTGATATTGCCCGAATTTTTTAATGTATGATTGAATTAATAAACTTTGACCAACCGCAGCAGCTGCTTGGCGTCCTTTAATTGTGACGGGTCTAGATGGATAACCGAGTTGTTTAAATCCAGCAGCAACTGCTCCGGAAGATACTAAGATTACGGTATGTTTTGCCTTTTTTAGTGCAGCAATTGCTTCCACGTAGCCACTTAATTTTTGTTCATCAATTTCACCTTGATCATTTGTTAAGGAACTGCTGCCAATTTTTACAACAATTGTTTGTTTTTCCATCTTTCTATCTCCTGTCTATATCTTATGAACGTAAAAAAAGCCCACTCATCCTATTATTAGGACGAAAGAGCTTGAGTTTTTCGCGGTACCACCTTAATTTGAATGTTGAATACATTCCGCTTTGCTTCGTAACGTGAAGTGAGACGCCAATGGATTAGATTGGACTAAAAGGAAGGTTCTGTAGCGTATTATGATGAAATCTTTCAGCTGATAAATTTCACTCTCTAACATAATATTATCTACATACTAACCCTTTATTAACGTTCTTATCTATTAAACTTAATCTTATGAATAATCGATGGAAAAGTCAAATTATTTCTATTTATGATCATGTGGTGATGAAGTGACTTAGTAATGAAATATGAACTTTTACTTTGATTAATTATTTAAATAGACTTGGGAACATTTTTATTCAGTGAATTAAACTTATAATTTCTTTAATGTTCGTATCGAAGAACGAATATTTACACTCCTAAAAGCAAGCATAAAGATCAATGCAAGTATGATATAGGTAATTCCAACGAGCAAAGCACTTTGTAATGGCGTAATCCATGCTGTTAAAAAGCCTGCTCCAATCATTGCAATGCCCATTGAACTATTTTGAAACATGGATAAAGTTCCAAATAAAAATCCTCTTTTAGAAGCAGGAAGTATTTTCATTAAAATCGTATTAAAACATATATCGCTTATCCCTCCAACAAAAGTTATGAATATAGCAAGTGTTAAAGCTTGGAGAAAAAAGACGGATTGGCTTAGTAACAGATGACCTATACCTTCCAGTAAAATCATCAAAACTCCTAATTTTATATATTTTCCCTTAATCCACTTAGCCATCGTTGAACTTATAACAAAGCCCAATCCTAAAGATGCATAAATTAAACCAACACCTAGTTCTCCTTTATTGAAAACTTCCAAAGCAATTAAGTTAAAAATAACATTATCAACACCATTTGCAAGTGGCATAAGTAACATGATAATCAAGAACACGCGTAACAAAGCTACTTTTATTATGAGAAATCCACTCTCTTTTAATGAGGATTCTGCAACTTCAGTTCTTGAACTGGTAGTAAGCTCACCACTTGTTAAACGGCGCATTAAAGTTGCCGCTAAAATAAGACATACTGCATGAAAGAAAAATAATAAAGAAACATTAGTGAAAAAAGCGATAATACCTCCTAAAAGTGAACCAAATACAAGCGTGATTCCTACAATGTTTTGCTCTAAACCATTAATTGTAACTAAGTTTCTCTTATCAACTATATCTGGAATAGTTGAAAAACGTACAGGATCATAGACTGCATTGCCACTAGCTATCACAAATGTACTAAGATACAGTAACGACAACTCACCTGTATATGTAACTAATATTGGAAGAAGTGCGAATGGTGCTCTGATGATATCCGTCCAATATAATAACTTTGCTTTGTGAAATCGATCTGCTAAGTAACCACTTATCGGTGCAAATATAATTGTAGGTAAGACAAGTAAAGCCATTAATATTCCTAGAGCTATCCCAGACTCAGTTAATAAATAAAGAAGCGCAAAGGATCCAACTTGAGTAAAGCGGCCTCCAATACCATTGAACACAGAACTCCAAAATATTATTTGATAATTCTTTTCGCTTTTTAAGACTCTGAAACTATGCAAGGGATTTCCCTCCAATCTGATTAGATATATGTCTAATTAGCTATTAAAAAGAATGACCTAATTATATAGGCCACATTTCAATCGGATTTAATTCGTAAATATTGTTTTGGCGGTACATAAAATGCCCCATGATAAATTCACGCCGAATAGTTGCAAAATCTTGATAGTATTGCTTAATATGTTTATTGATTTCCTTTTCGCTATACGTTTTACCATGTTCTAAACTACTCAACATATATTCCAAGAGAACTAGCTTTTTCTTTCTTTGTACTGGTAAGGTTTTTAGTTTTCCGGTACTATCCGTAAAGTTTTTAATAATATTTGCTTTTTCCTCATTTTTTATATCAAACCTTTCAAATAAGCTCTCATCTCCAATTCGAATTATTTCTAATGCCATTCTTTCAAGTTTATCTTTTTTTAAATAATAATAAATTATATTTTTATCTCGTCGTTGATAAACGAGATCAATTTCCTTTAATTTTGCTAAATGGTGGGAAATTGTTGGCGGCTTTAACCCTAATTTACCTGCAATTGCTTGACCATGAAGAGGTTCTGTTTTTAATAAACTAATAATACGAATTCGAGTTTTATCACCAATTGTTTTATGAAATGTAACGATTTGTTCTAATTGCATGATGTTCCTCCTATCTAATTAGATTATAATCTAATTAGATGAATATTGAAACTCTTTGCTTAAAAAAACTATATAAGAAGCTCATTTAATTATGGAATGTTGAGGATAAATAATCGCCATATTACATTTATATCAAGGGTATAGACGGTTAACATTTAATAATATTAAACGTTAATTATAATACAATATCATTCAAATGCTATTGAAAACAATCGTATTACATTGCCAGAAGCTGTATCCATTATTTTGCATCATACAGTTCCTAATAGAGTATCTTTGCAAGAGTTATATGAAATAGATAATCATAGATATGCTATGGAGTATTTACTATCATCAGATAACTTACGGCGAGAATTTTCATTTAATGAGATGTTTGAAACTCATAGTATATTGTTGCACAGGATACATCATGAAAAAGGAAAGTTTAAAACAGAAGTAAATTTAATTAAAGGAGCAGGTTTTGAAACGACACATCCAAGTAATGTTTCTATGGAAATGAAGCAATAGCTTGATAATCTTCATTATCGTTTGAAATGTGCTGCTTCAGATAAAGAGATAATTACTGCAGATTGTGACAGTCATATAGCATTTGAGCGAATTCATCCTTTTGCTGATAGAAATGGAAGAATAGGACGTTTAATAATGAATTATTTTTTAATGAAAAAAGACATTCCACCATTAGTGATTGAGAAAGATGATAAAGAACGATATTTTCATGTTCTAGCAAATGAGGATGTGAAAGAGTTTAGTAGTTATGCTTGTGAGAGAATCCAGAAAGAACAAAGACGAATGAAGTCTTTTGTAAGTAAATAAATCAAATATACAGTTAAAAAAGTGCTCATAAATAACAGTAATATAAACGATTATTATTACTGAAATAATAGATAATATGCTAAAATGGTAGATAAGAAAAAATGAAAAATTTAGTATAATATGTTGAAAGGAGGAATGATGGTTATGACTGAAGAAGTAACGATGATACAAATTTTACAAGCTGTTACGGAGTTGTCAGAAGACTTAAAAGCAACCGAATCAAGATTAAATGATAAAATCGACAAGGTAGAATCAAGACTTGATAAAAAGATTGATAATGTAGAGAAGAAAGTAAATGAAAATGGAGAAAAACTTGATAAAGTTGACACTAAATTTTCTATTGTGAGAGATGAAGTTTTTAGCACTAAAACAGATGTGAAAATGTTACAAGATGCAAAATAAACTGTTGTGAAAGGAGGATTAATTAAATGACTGAAGAAGTAACGATGGCACAAGTTTTACAAGCTGTTACGGAGTTATCACAAGACTTAAAAGCAACCGAATCTAGGTTAAATGACAAATTCGACAAGGTAGAAGTAAGACTAACTAGGGTAGAGGAAAAAGTAGATCAAGTAGAAGTGAGGTTAACTGGAGTAGAGGAAAAAGTAGAACAAGTAGAAGTGAAATTAACTGGAATAGAGAAACATACAATTGAAAACGGAGAAAAGATTGATAGATTTGACGATAAGTTATCTATTGTAACAGATGAGATTTTAAGTACGAAAGCAGACGTGAAAATGTTACGAGATACTAATTAGAAACTTAAAAAGGGAGAATGACATTGATGAATGAAGAAGTAAGCAATACACAAATTTTACAAGCTGTTATAGAATTATCGGGCGAGGTAAAAGTCCTTTCTAATAAAGTAGATGCTTTAGAAGTTCATTTAACTGAAACAGAGGTAAATTTAAACGCAAGAATGAATAAATTAGATCTAAAAATCGATGAAGTAGAAAGAAACCTGAACGTAAAAATGGATAAATTAGATGTGAAAATCGATGATGTAGAAAAACGTTTAGATCAAAAGATTAGTACAAACGGAGAAAAGATTGATAGATTTGACGATAAGTTATCTATTGTAACAGATGAATTACTTAGCACAAAGGCAGATGTAAAAAGGTTGAAGAACGTGCAATAATATTATTATATTGTCCTCTTTTGTTTAAGTTATTTAATATAAAAAATCCACAGACAAAACATCCCATATTATTTAAAACTAACAACAATTCCTACCAATATATAATTCCGAAAAATTAAATAAAGCAAGACTACTTGCCATAGACAAAGAGCATGAGTCTGCGGTGTTTTTATGTTTTTTAAATAGCTACTAAAAACACTAAATAAGCTATATAAACAAATAACCTCTCCTTGGATGAACAAAGAGAGGTGTAAGAAATAACTATTTAAATAATAAAAAATCGCTTGAAAGGGGGGCGTATTATTAAAAATAGTTATATGACATATAAAGTAAAAACACTCACTCAATTGATAACGATTATCAATTTCAATTATTAATATACACTAATAAAAAATCTTTGTCAACACCTTATTACACAATTTTCTTAGTTGATTTTATTCTATTAGCATTAGCGAAAGAAGTTACGTTATTGTTAGAAGAAAAAATAAAGCATCCAAGTTAAATTAAATAAAATGTGATTGAATGAGTACACCCTGTCTATGATGTCAACTTTCCATTATAGGGAGTTTTTTCATAATTAGAGAAAGGACAGCTGGTTTGTATATTGTGTCTGTTTGTTTGTGTAAATATTAATTGAAGAAATAAATTATAGCGAAAGAAACCTACGAAGACTCCTGAGGAAACAGAATGAGCTGAAGACCCCACAGCGAACGTTCTTTGTGAGCGAGGAGGCTGAAGCCGTTCCCTCGGAAAGCGAAGTAGGTTTCTGTAGCGACTTTTTAAATCATATAAGTATTTTACATAATAATAAGGACAGCTAGTTTATGGACATAGATTAATGAATATAGTTATGTTACATTGAATATATGGAGGTTTTCATATGAATATTGAAGTTTGGTTTGATGTTGCCTGTCCATTTTGTTACGTTTCAAAGCGTAGATTAGCGAAAGCTTTAGAAGATTTTCCTCATAAAGATGCTGTTACAATTAGTTATAAAAGTTTGGAATTAAATCCAGATGCAGCGTTATATGATGGAACGAATTATTATGAAGCGGTTATGTCTGAACAGAAAATAAGTAATTTACGGGCGAAAATGTTTACAGATAACATTAATCGCCAAGCTAAAGACGTAGGTTTAACATACAATTATGACGATTTAAAACAAACGAACACATTCGATTCTCATCGCCTCATTAAATTAGCAGAACAAACAAATCAGGAAGAAACAATCATTGAAAAATTATTTCATGCTCACTTTACAGAAGGAAAAGATGTTGGCGATTTAACAACACTTCTCGATATCGCCATAGATTCAGGTTTGAATCAAGCGGAAGTACAAACAGCATTAGATGATACAACACATTATGCCAATGAAGTGCGTCAAGACGAAGAAGAAGCCGAACAAAAAGATGTTAGTGGTTTACCTTTTGTCATTATGAATGACACATATACACTAGCAGGTGCACAACCAACAATCGCTTTTACAAGAATGTTACAAAAAGCTTGGGATGAAACTGAAGTTGCCACAGAATTACCAGAAACATCACCGGCAAATGAAAATAGCATCATGTGCGTTGGCGACAGCTGTGCAATTGCTCCAAAGGCAAATTAATTATAGTTAATAAAAAATAATGTAGATGATTTTTATAAGAATTAGGTTAGAGTAAACGATGGTTTGTGTATTTTAACTATTTTGCTCTAGCCTTTTATATTTGTATATTTCCCTCAATTTTTCTTCTTTAATTTAAGGAGTTTTTTTAATTATTAATCATCTTAAAACTGGTTATCTTCGCAGGTAAATGATACTATTTTGTATGTTATATTAGTCTTATAAAAAACTACTAGGAGGCTACTAATGAAAACCTGTCCAAATTGTCACCAACAGATGAGCAATGATATATCGTTTTGTGAGTCATGTGGGACACGCCTAAATAGTACTCGCTCAGAAAAACATGTGAAAGAAAACGCAAGAACAGAAGCTCAACCTGCTTCACTAAAGAAAAATTCCTCTAATAAAAAAAGCTTAAGCATTACGCTAGCAATTGTCATTATTTTACTTATTTCGTTATTTACAAGTTATCAATTATTAGCTAAAAAATATAGTATAGAAGCGGTAGAAGAACAATTTAAAACAGCATTAGTTGAAAAAGATCGTACTGTTTTAAAAGAATTAATTCAACCAAGTGACGCCCGTTTACATATTGATGATGATAGTTTAGATGCGATGTTTACCTTATTTGAAAGTGAACCTTCGCTAGTGGATGAAATGATACATAATTTCCAAAGTAAACATAATCTTGGTGCATTTTCTATGAAACAATCAGGTAAGCATTATGGGATATTTGATCGATACGTTATTGATACAGAAGGATATTACTTAAAAGTGAAGAATTTATTTGATAAAAAAACTACATTAAAGTTAAATGAAAAAAATGTAGGTGTATTAGAAGAAGGAGAAGGTAGTATAGAGATTGGACCATTGTTAATAGGTTCGTATTTATTAGAAGCGACAAGTTATGAAAATGGTCAAAGCGGCGAAGATATGGAATCTATTACATTATCAGGCATTGAATCTACATATGATGTAACGTTAGATACAGAAGTAATCGATTATAGTGAAAATGATTTTGCGCAATTTTATGAAGAAGATGATGAGCAAGATGAAGATTTCTTTGTGTTACCTAATAGTGATACAGACTACTTAGAAAAATCGGATATTAACGATCTAAGCAGTGCAGAATTACGAATTGCTCGTAATGAAATTTTTGCACGATATGGTTATGTGTTTGAGTCAGAGGATTTACAAGATTATTTTGCTAGTTTAAGTTGGTATTATCCTGATGTTAATTATGATGGATATTTAACAGAAGCAGAAAAACATAACATTGAATTGATTAAATCTATGGAATAGGTGAGTACGATGAAGCGTTTATTAGTTATTCTCGTTGTGATCGTTGCGATTGTTAGTGTTATTTTACTACTCATAGACGCTCAGGATGACCAAGGAATTTTGAATAAAGTCGAAAAACAAACAACATCAGAAAAAGCGAATAAAGTAGATGAAACGGAAAAAGAACCGTCCGAAGAAATTGTCATTGAAGAAGTAGAAGAAAAAGTAAAGCAAGAGGAAAACGAAGAAGTAGAAGAAAAAGCTAAGTTTAGTATTATGATTGATCCTGGACATCAAGCGAAAGGAAATTATGATTTAGAGCCAGTTGGACCTAATTCTACTGAGCAAAAACCCAAAGTGGCGAGTGGCACACAAGGTGTTGTAACGAATAAACCAGAATATGAACTCACCTTAGAAGTGTCGCAACTTTTACAAGAAGTACTGGAAGAAAAGGGTTTTGAAGTGCAATTAACGAGAACAAAAAATGAAGTAGATGTAAGTAATATAGAACGAGCACAAATGGCTAACGAAATGGAAGCTGATTTATTTTTACGAATTCATGCGGACGGTGCAGAAAGCGCAGCGGCAGAAGGTTTTTCTGTATTAACTCCTGGACAAGGAAACCCAGATACAGAAAAAGTGTATGAAGCTAGTTTAACTGCAGCGGAATTTATCGTAGATGAAGTAAAGGAAATCGCTACAATTCATCAAAATGGAGTTATCTTTCGGGATGATTTATCGGGGTTTAATTGGTCAGAAGTTCCTGTTAATTTAATTGAGCTTGGATTTATGACGAACCCAGAAGAAGACAAAAAACTATCAGATGATACATACATTACTAATCTGACAAATGCGATTGCAGATGGGGTAGAGGTGTATTTAGTGGAAAACAAATAATGGAACTAAGAGTAGAGGGATTGTTAAATTCCTTTACTCTTTTTTTTATTTAATCGTAATTTTAGAACTCGCTTATACTTATGACAGATTAGCGACAACTATATCAAGTGTAACAAATGTTACATCATTCAAATATTACATTTTATATACTGGAGTTAATTAAACAAAGGGGTGATTGTAATGCTCAAACAAATGCTAGAAGGAGATTGGAACAGTATTGCGGATGCAATGGTGCCAGATGCAAAAAAAGAGCTCGATCAATCTCCGTACAGTACACAATTAGGAGTTGCAATGGCTGATGACGCCAGACGTGTAATTGCAGGAGAATTAGATATAAAAGAATTCCATAAAATTCATCATAAAAATTTACTTGGTGAATTTGGAGATATGATGACACAAGACGAGATTGAGAGAGATGAAGAACCCGGAAAAGTAAAATGGGCAATGGTAATAGATTTACAGAAATGTATTGGATGTGATTCCTGTACAGTAGCTTGTAAGGCAGAGAACCGTACACCGCCAGGAATTTCTTATAACGTCGTATTAGAAGAAGAAATTGGTGAGTTCCCTAACTTAGCAAAAGTTAACTTACCGATGCCTTGCATGCAGTGTGATCATCCACCGTGTGTGCAAGTATGTCCAGTAAAGGCAACATTCAAATTAGAAAATGGTATTGTAGCTATCGATAACGACCGTTGTATTGGTTGTCGTTATTGTATTATTGCATGCCCATATGGAGCACGTTCATATGATTTTGGTGAAAGTTATGAAGATGAAATGCTGAGCTTTAATGATGCAACAAGTCCAGAGTATGGAAAAGAAAGAGGCCCGAGAAACGAGAACGGTACACCATTTGGTAATAATAACCCAGTAGGAACTGTTCGTAAGTGTAACTTCTGTTTACACCGTTTAGAACGTGGCGAAGAGCCTGCTTGTGTTGAAACTTGTATAGGGGATGCACGATTCTTTGGAGATATTAATGACCCAAATAGTACTGTATCAAAATTAGCAGCTAGTCCACGTGCATTTAGATTGAAGAGTGAGTTAGGTGCAGGACCGAATGTAATTTATCTAAAATAAGGAGTTGGTTCGACATGTCGACATATGCAAAAGGCAAGTTGGGCAATGGACCAAAGATGAGTAAAGGTCTAAAAGGATGGCTTGCTTTCGTACTAATTATTACAGCTGTTGGTGGTTATTTTATACTTGAAAGGTTGATCTTAGGTTTAGACACAACGAATTTATCTTCAATTACGCCATGGGGAGCATGGATTGCATTTTATATCTTTTTTGTTGGATTAAGTGCAGGCTCCTTCTTACTATCATCATTGATTTATGTGTTCGGTATGCATCAATATGAACGAGTAGGAAAGATGGCTTTATTTACCGCAGTAGTTTGTATGATGGTAGCACTTATTTTCGTGTTAATGGACTTAGGACGTCCAGAGCGTGCGATAAATGCAATGGTTTTCTGGAACGTACTTAGTGTGTTAGCTTGGGAAATTCATTTCTATGTTGTCTACATTACTTTACTAGTTGTGGAATTATGGATTGCAATGAGAGCAGATCTTGTTCGCCTACGTCCATCAGACTCACTTCGTGGTAAAATAGCTCGTTTATTAACATTTAAAAATAGTGAAGTAACAGAAGAAACACAAAAACGTGATCATAAATGGTTAAAGATTTTAGGAATTATCGGTATTCCATTAGCAATTTTAGGAGTACACGGTGGAACAGGTGCTTTATTTGCTGTTGTTGGTGCAAGAGAAATGTGGAACTCAGGGGTTTTCCCAATCATCTTCGTCGTTTCAGCAATGGTATCTGGTACAGCATTACTTATTAGTATTTACATCATTAAATCAAAAGCAACGAAGACACCAATTGATACGCAGATGGTCACTTCATTAGCAAAAATGATGGTAGCATTTTTATTTATCGATTTATTATTACAGTTTTACGAATATTTAGTAGGAGTGTATCAACTTGATAGTGTCGGTTTACAAAGCTTAGCAACACAAATGGGGAGTGCCTACAGTTGGTCATTCTGGGGAGTACAGATGGGATTAGGAGCACTTGTACCAATCATTATCGTTTTCAATAAAAAGCTTGGGCAAAGCGTAAATTGGATTTTGTTTGCTTCTATCCTCGTAGTAATTGGAATTATTGGAGTTAGATTTAACATAGTAGTACCTTCACAAATTGTACCTGTATTTCCAGGTATGCCAGCAGGAGACTATTATCCAACGTTTAGTGAGTGGATGGTAAGTGTAGGTATCGCAGGAATTGGATTATTAATGTTTACTGCAGGAGATCAATTGTTACCTTTAGAAGAATCTCCTGAAGCATCAGGGGAGGAGGAGTAACAATGGAAGAAAAGTCAATGTCAAGACGTAAGTTTTTAAAGGCACTTGGAGCTTTTGGTGCTGTTGCTGTTGTAGGTCCTTCATTCATCGGACCAGTAAAGCAAGTAGTAAATGGTGTGTGGTATGACGGAACACACGGAACAGGAACAGATTATCAAAATTACGGTGCAGAAAATGTTATATTCTCAACATGTGAACAGTGTAATACATTTTGTACAATAAAAGCATATGTAACAGAAGGTAACAAAAATGGGCCATATTCAACAGTTATTCGTAAATTAGCTGGTAACCAGTACAGTCCATTAAATATGGTTCCAGATGGACATATCGACTACGCAACACCAATTGATGACGCAGTAAAAGGTACAGGTGATGTTAAAGTTGGTGGACGAGGTGCAAGAGGTGGACGAATTTGCTTGAAAGGGCAAGCAGGTATCCAAACTGCATATGATCCATACCGCTTAAAGCAACCATTAAAACGTGTAGGAGAACGTGGTAGTGGTAAGTGGAAAGTAGTTTCATGGGATGAAGCATATGATGAAATCGTTGGAGGAAGTAAAGATTTAAATACTCCTGGATTGAAAGAACTTGCTGCTTATGTTCCGGAAGAAGAAGTAATGGAAGATTGGGAAAAAGTTAAAAATGATAACATGTCGCAAAAAGATTTTGATAAGAAATATAAAGATGTGTTAATTGATACAAAACATCCTGACTTTGGACCAAAGGTAAACCAAATTTCATTTATGATTGGTGACCGAAGGGACTTTATGGAACGTTTCATTCAAAGCAGTTTAGGGAGTAAAAACTATTATCACCATGGTGGGATTTGTGGTATTAGTTCTGTTATCGGAAATACACGTTCATATTCAGAAGGAACAAATAAAAAACGACAGTATGCTGATATTGAAAATACGTTATTTTTATTAGTGTGGGGTACAAACCCAATGGTCGCAAACAAAGGACCAACGTTTTTAGCTCCGAAGTTAACAAATGCAATTCAAGATGGTATGCAAATGGCAGTTATTGACCCACGTTTTAGTAAGACAGCTGAAAAAGCAGATATTTGGGCACCAGTAAAACCTGGTACAGATGCTGCACTTGCATTAGCAATTGGTCAAGTTATCATAGATAGAGAATGGTATGATGAAACATATTTAACGAACCCGAACCGAGAAGCGGCAGAACAAGATGGCGAACCAACATGGAGTGATGCTACTCACTTAGTAAATCTAAGTGATCCAAGTCGTCCGAAATTACGAGCAAGTGATTTAGGAATTGGTTCAGAGGAACAGTTTGTCGTCATGGAAAATGGTAAAGCCGTTCCGCATGATGAAGCTTCTGATGCAGATTTAGAAGTCGATACGAAGATTGATGATTTTAAAGTTAAATCGTCATTCCAATTATATAAAGAACGTACAATGGAAAGATCACTTAAAGAATATAGTGAGATTACAACGATTCCAGAAAAACAAATTAAAGAAATTGCTAAGAGATTTACGTCATATGGAAAGCGCGCAGCTGTCATGGCATATCGTGGACCGGCAATGCACGTAAATGGATATTATGCACAACGATTAATTGCTAGTTTAAACCATTTAATCGGAAGTTATGACTGGAAAGGCGGAAACATTACAACAGGTGCGAATTACGATGAGTTCGAAGGGGAAAGATATGATTTAGAAACAGTACCTAATGGAAAAGCACCATGGGGGATTCCAATCGGACGAAACCAAGCAACATATGAAGATTCAAGTTTGTTTGAAGAAGACGGTTATCCAGCCAAACGTCCTTGGTTCCCGTTCTGTCCACAAACTGTTGGAGAAGTATTACCAAGTGCACTCGATAAATATCCATATGGTTTAAAAGCACTTATTACACATAGAATGTCACCAGTATTATCAGCACCAAATGGTGATATACAAGAAATGGCATTAAAAGATCCAGAAGTATTACCATTATATGTAGCATCTGATGTTCAAATTGGTGATACAAGTAAATATGCTGATTTTATTTTACCAGATACTGTCTATTTAGAGCGTTGGGGAAGAGAAAATATTTACCCAACTATTACAACAAAATTATCAAGTGTCTATCAGCCAATCACAAGAGTATTCCCAGATGTTCGTTCATTTGAAAATAGTGTCATTGAAATTGCTAAACGAATGGATCTACCAGGTTATGGTGATAAAGGATTCCCAGATGGTAGCGACATGCATAGTGAAGAAGATTACTACATTAAACGAGTTGCAAATATGGCTTACGATGAAAAACCTGTACCAGATGCAGATTCTCGTGAGATGGAGGTGTTCACGAAAGCACGTCAAAATGCACTTGGAGAATTTTTCGATGAAGAACGTTGGATGAAAGCTGTTAAACCAGAAGAATGGAAGAAAGTAGTGTACGTATTAAACAGGGGTGGACGTTTCGAAGCTTCTGGTGATGAATATGTTAACAATAATAAACATATTAAATATGAGTTCGGTGGGCAAGCAAACTTCTATGATGAAGGAGTAGCTGGAGGTAAAAATAGTTACGACGGTGAATTCTTTGAAGGTATTCCAATTTATGAAGAAGTAAGAGGGTTTAATCGTAAGAAAATTGAGCCGAAACAACCATTACAACTTATCAACTGGAAGTCTCGAAACATTGGAACATACCGAAATATTAGTGCAGCTTGGTTACGTGAAGTACGTTCAGACAACTACATTTGGATGAACAAAGTAGATGCAAACACTCGCGGCATTAAGACAGGTGATAAAGTTAAAGTTTCCAATGATAATATGACACTTGAAGGGGTTGTCTATGTTACAGGTGGTATTGCGCCAGGAGTAGTCGGAAGTGCATATAACATGGGGCAAACTGGTTATGGAGTGGAGCGAAACGAAATTGATGGTAAGAAAACACCGAAATTACCGACTTATAACCATACTAATTTTGAATTTAATAACCCAATGCAAGAAGAGTCTGGTTATCCAGGTGGAAGAGATGAAGGTTATCCAGTAAATAAATTAAATGAATTAGATAGTTCATTTAATAATGGTGCAATCTATGATGAAATTGGTGGAGCACCAGGTCAGTTAGATATGTTCGTTGAAATTAAAAAAGTATAAGAGATGAAACTATTTGTATATTATGTCTAGAACAATTATGATAGATTCAAAAGGAGGTGACGTGGATGAATCAAGCTACACAGGAAGAAACATATGGAAAATTATTACTAAGTGATTTGTTAACAAATATATGGTATGGTAATTGGGATAAATATGAAGAAATTTTATCACAAGTACCAGATACGTTAAAGTCAGAATTACCTTTTCACGACCATTATGATCGTGAAGAAACATCACTATGGTATGACAACCATTTCAAGATTCCAGGAGCTTATTTTATCCCACCTTATTTATCGAGCTATAATGACCAAAGTCAGGAAGCTCAAGAGCAAGCACGACAAGATGTTCTTTGTCTAATTGGCGAGTATGAGAAGTTTGGCTTCTATTATCCATTAGAACAAGAAGAATTCCCCGATCATTTCGGTAGTGTAACAGCTTTTATAACTGCTGCAATTAATGCAGAAGTAAAAGCAGCACAAACTGGTGATGAGGAATTAGTAGAACAATTAAAAAAGCTACAAAAAAATATATATACAACTTATTTAGAGAAGAATATACAAGCTATGGCTAATCACGCTGTAACTAAAACGACTGACGATTTCTTTCGTATATTTATTCCGTTTTATGTACAGAGTATGAATGACATCATGGCTGAATAATAAGTTGTTTACATTATAAAAGGAGTGATTCACAATGGGTTTAGCAAATATTGGAATTCCTAGTATGATTTTAATTTTAGTTCTTGCATTAATTATTTTTGGACCAAATAAATTACCGGAAATTGGTAAAGCAGCAGGTAGCACGTTAAAAGAGTTTAAAAACGCTACTAAAGGCGTAATGGAAGATGACGAAGAAGAAGTTAAGAAAGAAGAACAATAAATAAAAAATCTATCTAGTTATTGTCGTGAAAATAACTAGATAGATTTTTTAATGTCAAAATAAAGCACGATCTTGCTCTGCCGCCGAGGGTTTTGCTCTCGCACGGCTGACATTGCTCTCCGGTCGTGTTTCTTGCTCTCACACGGCTGACATTGCTCTCCGGTCGTGTTTCTTGCTCTCACACGGCTGACTTTGCTCTCCGGTCGTGTTTCTTGCTCTCACACGGCTGATTTTGCTCTCCCGTCTAGGGTTCTTGCTCTCCCTCCGCGTTATCTCGCTCTCCCGCTATTTTTTTATCATTAATGAATCGAACATAAGTCGATTGGGCAATCTGCGCAGTTAATTGCTTCTTTTAAATAATCAATGTCATGAATCGTAATGAAACTTTTATCAGCAGAAAGAACGTTATCTTTTTTCAACTGGCTCATTAAGCGATTGATACTTTCGCGTGATGTACCACAAAAATCGGCCAACCGTTGATCGGTCATTTTAATTTTAATAAAAATATCATTGCCAATTGTTTTACCATAACTATTAGATAGCCTAATTAAAGTAGAGTAAAGTGCACCTTTTTTTCCAAATAAAACAAGATCACGAAATCTTGTTTGATCACGTCGGGCTCGATCATTCATAATTTGGATAAGTTCTAAAGCGAGTAAGCCATTTTTTTCAATGGCATCAATAATAGTTGATTTACTAACCATTGCTATTTCTCCGGATTCAATCATTTTAGCACTTAACACATAATGTGCATGATTATTTAAAAGAGCTAATTCTCCTGCTACACTCCCTGGTTCAACATAACGAAGCGTTAACTCACTACCATTATTTGATAATTTACTCATTTTAACTTTTCCTGTAAGAATTAAATAAAGTCCTTCAATCTCGTCTCCCTCATGAAACAAGTACATCTCTTTGTCATAATGTCGAATCTCTCCCTGGCTATGAAACAAGTCAGCTAAAGATTCTGAGAGAAGTTTAATATGCATGATAGAGCGACTCCTTTCTTTACAGACATAAGAGAAAAATGATTACTCTATGTTGTAGTCTAGTATAAAAAAATTAAAAAACAAAAAAGTAGAAATTTACTATTTATATAGATTTATTGAAGAGATGTGTAAGTATTAAGCCTACCAGTGGTTAATCGTAACTTTAAGTTTCTTTAGCAACTTCAATAAACTCTCTAACAGCATAAGGTAAATAGGCATCTTTTTTCCAAATCATGCCCAATTCTAAAAAAATTTCTGGTTGCTTAAAAGGAATAGTTTTGACATGCTTATTGGAGATTTGTTCACAAATTTGTTTTGGTAATAAAGCGACGCCTAATGTTGCTTCAACCATTTCAATCATGAAGTCTTTTTGTGAACTTTCACAAACAATTTGCGGATAAAAATTATGTGCTTGGCATGTTGCAATAATCCGATCATACAAAGAAAAATCTTGGCGATACATAATAAATGGTTCATTTTTAATATCTTGGATTGTAATAGAATCATGATGTTGTAGCGGATGATCTTTGTGTACAATAAGCATTAATGGGTCATGTAATAAATCGAGCATATCGTATTTCTGCATGTTTCCAATATTGTTACAAACAAAACCAACATCTAAGGAACCATCATGAATCCCTTTTTTAATTGTATTCGTTCCAACTTCAGTTAAGACGATATTAATAGAGGGATACAATTCTTTATAATGACTAATTAATGAAGAACAAAAAGCAGCTCCTATAATAGGAGGTATGCCAATTCTAATTTCCCCCTTTTTTAAATTCATGACATCATTTAATTCATTTCTTAAATTTTGATAAGCTTGCAGGACATTTTTAGCATTATGTAATAAAGCATTTCCTGCATCTGTTAATTCTAAATGACGAAAAGAACGATTAAATAGCGGAACCCCAAGTTCTTCTTCCATGTTTTTAACCGTTTTACTTAAAGAAGGTTGAGAAATGTGAAGTGATGAGGCGGCTTTTGTGAAGTTTAAATGTTTAGCTACTTCTGTAAAATATTCTAAATGACGAATATCCATATCGATTCTTCCTCTCCTATAAATCATTCATTAATTCTATTATACACTGTTATAACTAAATGGAATAGTAGTTATGCAAATATAATATTGTTCATTTACAAGAAACTGTTATATAATAGATTGCAAAGATAAAGCGCTATATTATGACAGGAGGAAATAGAATGACAAGTTACGTAGATGTAGGAACAATAAAGGTTGCAAAGAATTTATATGAATTTATTAATAATGAAGCTCTTCCAAATACTGAAGTTGATGTAGAACAGTTTTGGCAAGATTTCGAAAGTATTTTTGTTGATTTTACTCCGAGAAATAACGAATTATTAAAAAAGCGTCAACATTTACAAGATCAAATTAATGCATGGCATCTTGAAAATAAAGATTTCGATGCAACAACTTATAAGAACTTTTTAACTGAAATTGGTTACCTAGAGGAAGAAGTAGCGGATTTCAAAGTGAATTTAGAAAATGTCGATGATGAAATTGCTAAAATGGCTGGACCACAGTTAGTAGTTCCGATTAACAATCCACGTTATGCAATCAATGCTGCTAACTCGCGTTGGGGCTCATTATATGATGCGTTTTACGGTACAGATTTAATTAGTGAAGAAAATGGTCAGGAAAAAACAGGCGGATACAATCCAGTACGTGGAGATATCGTTATTGAAAAGAGTCGCGAATTTTTAGATGAAAGTGTACCATTAGCTTCAGGTTCTCATAAAGACGCAACAAATTATGCAATAGAAAATGGTAAAGTACAAGTAACACTAGATAATGGCGAAACAGTTGGTTTAAAAGATGAAAAGCAATTTGCTGGTTTTCAAGGGGAAGAAGAAACACCAACTTCTGTATTATTAAAAAATAATGGATTACACATTGATATTGAATTTGATAGTAATCATCCAATTGGAAAAACAGATCGCGCTCATGTAAAAGATGTTGTCATTGAGTCAGCAATCACGAGTATTATGGACTGTGAAGACTCTGTTACAGCAGTTGATGCAGACGATAAGACAGATGTGTATCGTAATTGGCTAGGCTTAATGCGTGGTGATTTATCAACAACATTTAGAAAAGGTAATGAAACAATTGAGCGTACATTTAATGATGATCGTCAATATAAAGCGCCAAATGGAGAAGGATTTACACTTCCGGGTCGTGTACTCATGTTAGTACGTAATGTTGGTCATTTAATGGAGAATAATGCTGTACTTAATGCTGATGGTTCTGTTGGTTATGAAGGAATTTTAGACGGTATTGTAACGAGCTTAATCGCAAAACACGAACTATTAGGAAAAGCAAAATATGTGAACTCGAAAAAAGGTTCTGTATATATTGTTAAACCAAAAATGCATGGTTCAGAAGAAGTAGCATTTACAAATGAACTGTTCGGTCGTATTGAACAGATGCTAGGCTTAAATGAAAACACATTAAAAGTTGGTGTTATGGATGAGGAGCGTCGCACGAGTTTAAACTTAAAGAACTGTATTCATGCGGCTAAAGAACGTGCTATATTCATTAACACAGGATTTTTAGATCGTACTGGTGATGAGATTCATACGTCAATGGAGATTGGTCCGATGGTTAGAAAAGATGATATGAAAAACGAAACATGGTTACCTGCTTATGAAAAGAATAACGTTAATGTTGGTCTTGCAACTGGATTCCAAGGTGAAGCTCAAATTGGAAAAGGTATGTGGCCTAAACCAGATATGATGAATGATATGATGCGTGAGAAGGTTAGTCACGTAAAAGCAGGGGCAAATACTGCTTGGGTACCATCACCAACAGCTGGGACACTACATGCGCTACACTATCATGATATTAAGGTGAGCGATGTACAAGATGAATTATTAGCAGCAGGTACAGAGCAAAATTACAATGATGATATTTTACAAATCCCTGTTGCAAGTGAACCAAATTGGACACCAGAAGAGATTCAAGAAGAACTAGATAACAATACACAAACAATGTTAGGTTACGTTGTACGTTGGGTAGAACAAGGTGTAGGTTGTTCGAAGGTACCTGATATTAATGATGTAGGATTAATGGAAGACAGAGCAACATTACGTATTTCAAGTCAAATGATTGCTAACTGGCTACACCACGGCGTTTGTACAGAAGAACAAGTGTTAGAAACATTAAAGAAAATGGCTGCAGTAGTTGATGAACAAAATGCTGGCGATGACCTATATCACAATATGGCACCAAATTTTGATAACTCAGTTGCATTCCAAGCAGCATGTGACCTATGTTTTAAAGGAACAGAACAGCCAAATGGATACACAGAACCAATTTTACAAGCTCGTCGTTTAGAGTTTAAAGAAAAGCTAGGTATTCGTAGCTAATTAATTTTCATACTATTTGTAAAAAAAGCCGCAATAGAATCTTTTTGATTCTGTTGCGGCTTACTTTTATATAGTAGTACTTAACTGTTTCGTTTCTTTTACGACATAGAAAATAGAAATAAGTTCATACAATAAAATTAATTCATCTGGTAATAATGAATTGTTGAATGTTTCTTTTCCATGATTACTTCCCCAAAACATCCTCATAAGATTTTTTAATGTCATTTCATGTTGTTCTAATTTAATTTGCTCATTACCTTTCATATAAGCAGTTAAATCATCTAAAGCTTGATGAATAATTATAATATGATCTTCTGAAAACGCCGTTTGCTTTATATAAATAGGTTGTAAATTATTAATATGATAGTGAATTAATTCAAGTTGATCAATTTTCCTTACAATATTCGTTTGAGAAAAAGCTTCATTATCAAATAATGGATGGAAATCAGCTTCATCTGTTTGATAACGAATTAATACTTCTGTTTGAACGATTTCTTGACGGATCTTTCGCAGCATACTTTCCATTTTTGTTTTGTTATCGATTTTGCTTAAAGCAGTACCTAGGTCTATGTAAATTTTTTTAATGTTTGTTTCGATTGTTTTTATATAATTAGGTGGAAAAATAAACATATTGACTAATGTAGAGACAATAATTCCAATAGAAGTAGTGCCAAGGCGAATGAAAAAAGACATTAAATAATTATCGTGTACTACTTCAACCATCGCAACTGCAGTAATTGTTGCAACTAGCAATCCGGCATGTAACCTTAAGCTGAAACAAGTTATGATTGTTAACGTAGCCGCAAGCATATATGTAATTGGTGAATTGCCAAATAATGCAATGAATAAAACAGCATAGAATGAACCGATAGCTGAAGCGGGAAAACGAACAATTCCTTTTTTAACAGAATCTGCAGCTGTTGGCTCAAGTGTAACAATAGCTGTTATAACAGCAAAAACAGGTGGCCAACCGATTAATTGACAAATAAAAGCAGTTAAAAAAACAGCAACAGCCGTTTTTACGACTCTACTTCCTGGTAGATGCAATATTTATTCACCTCAGTACAATTTATTTTATTCTTTTATTATACTAATAATCCACTTAATTTACATAATATAACATAAAAAATCCTGTTTCTACTATATATAGAGATTTTAACCGAAATAATCAGAACCTTTATATTTTTAAATGAATTGTACAAATCGAAAAAATTAAAAGTTTTTTTCACAAAACCCTTGCAATTTTCTAAAAACGAGATATACTGTATTATAACAGATAGGAAATACATGACACTGTTATATAAATGGAGGTGGCAAACATGATGAGAAAATACGATAACGCAACTTGCCCTGAGTGTGGTACACATATCAATGCAAAGAGCTATACGTTAGAATGTGACTACTGTCTATCAAAGAAAGAAGACTAATTACTGTATTATGTCAAAATGCAATGTCAAAGAATAATAGTATAACTGTATTATAACAAGAGAGATTTATAGAGAGAGAAAAAAGAAAGTTAGAAACATGTGTAAATGTTTTCTAGGGTGACATTTAGCAACTTAGAGAACTTAACAAATATATTAGTTAATGGAAATCAAGGAGGAAAACAAGATGTATAAAGAAAGAGCAGCAGCACTACAAAAAGATTGGGAAACAAATCCAAGATGGGAAGGAATTACTCGACCATATTCAGCAGAAGATGTAATTCGCTTACGTGGATCAATTGATATCGATTATACTTTAGCAGACCGTGGTTCAAGAAAACTATGGGATTTAGTTAACAATGAAGACTATGTTAACTCACTAGGTGCATTAACTGGTAACCAAGCAGTTCAACAAGTTAAAGCTGGATTAAAAGCTATCTACTTAAGTGGTTGGCAAGTTGCAGCAGACGCAAACCAAGCTGGTGAAATGTATCCTGACCAAAGTTTATATCCTGTAAACAGTGTGCCACAAGTTGTTAAACGTATTAACGGAGCTTTACAGCGTGCTGACCAAGTTGAGCATTCAGAAGGTAACGTTACTAACGATTACTTTGCACCAATTGTAGCTGATGCTGAAGCTGGTTTCGGAGGACATCTTAATGTTTTCGAACTAATGAAAGCAATGATTGAAAATGGAGCTTCTGGAGTTCACTTTGAAGACCAATTAGCTTCTGAGAAAAAGTGTGGTCACTTAGGTGGTAAGGTTTTAATCCCTACACAAACTGCAGTTAAAAACTTAATTTCAGCTCGTTTTGCAGCTGACGTTATGGGTACACCAACAATTATCATGGCACGTACTGATGCTAACGCAGCAGACTTAATTACAAGTGATGTTGACGAAGCAGACGCAGAATTCTTAACTGGAGAGCGTACTGTAGAAGGATTCTACCGCACTAAAGCTGGTCTAGACCAAGCAATTGCACGTGGTTTAGCTTATGCACCATATGCTGACTTAATCTGGTGTGAAACAGCTGAGCCAGACTTAGATGAAGCACGTCGTTTTGCTGAAGCAATTCATGCAGAATATCCAGATCAGTTACTAGCGTATAATTGTTCACCATCATTCAACTGGTCAATCCATATGTCTGAAGAAGAAATGGATAATTTCCAGAAAGAAATCGCTGCTATGGGTTATAAGTTCCAGTTCGTTACATTAGCTGGATTCCATACATTAAACTACAGCATGTTCGAACTTGCTGAACAGTACAAAGACAAAGGAATGGGTGCTTACTCACGTCTAGTACAGTCTAAAGAATTTGCTGCAGAAGAAAAAGGATTCACTGCAACTCGTCACCAACGTGAAGTTGGAACAGGTTACTTTGACGAAGTAGCACAAGTTATTGCAGGTGGAGAATCATCTACTGTTGCACTAGCTGGATCTACTGAAGCTGAGCAGTTCAAGTAAACAATATAATCAACAAATGTTCAAAAACTACTCTATTATATATAGGGTAGTTTTTTTGTTTTATTTAATTTAATCTATTAAAAGAAGACTATATTAATAGAATAGCTTTAGCCTAAAAAAGGGATAAAATATAAAAATATCATAAAACTTGCTTTCCATTTTTAGGTATGGTAAATTTTCATATGTTGCGTCATGAAGGCATCCGATAAAAGTTTCAGCTACAGTATGAAGAAAGTTACAAAATGTCGAAAAAAATAAATCATATTGAAACATAACTGTAACATTAACCTAACCTAGTTGTTACTTAAGGATGTTATACTAGCATTTGAGTTGAAAATAATAGATTTAAAAATAAAAATAAAGAGATACATATAGAATTAACCATCATTTGGAAGCGGGGAAATATAATTGAAAAAAACAGTAATCACACTTGGCACAATTGCCATGGTAACTTTAGGAAGTACATTTATCACGTCAGATTCGGTATCAGCTGAAAAGTCATTAAGCGATGTAAAGAAAGAACGTCAAGAGGTTAAGTCGGATTTATCAAAAGCTGAATCGAAAATCGCAGATATTTTATATGAAATTAAAGATTTAAATACAGAGTTAGTAGAATTAGAAACTGTACTTGCTAAAAACGAAAAACAATTAAAAGATGTAGAAGTTAAAATTGATGAATACGAAGAAGAAATCGAAGTAATTAACAAACGAATTGAAGAACGTAATGAAATTCTTAAAAATAGAATTGCTGCATATCAAGAAAATGGTGGAAACCCATCATTTATGGATGTACTATTAGGTTCTGAGAACTTTTCAGAAGTATTTACTCGTTCTGAAGCAGCATCTACAATTGCAGCAGCAGATCAAAAGTTAATGAACGAGCAAAAAGAAGATATGGAACTTGTAGAAGTTAAGTTAGATGAGCAAGAAGAAAATAAAGTTTCATTAAAAGAAGTAGAACATGTAACTACAACACAATTAGAAGCAATCGATGATAAGAAGAAGACACTTAAAAAGAAAGAGTCTAAATTAAAAGAAGAGAAATCTTCACTTGAATCAGAAGATACACAGTTAGCATCATTAGAAAATGAAATTAGAAGTGAAATTGCAGCAGCAAGCGAAGTTGAAACATCAACACCAGCTTCAACAGAAGTTGCAACTCAATCAACAAGTTCAAATAACAACAATAATAATAGTAATAACAATAACAATGAATCAAGTAACACAGAAACATCAGCAACACCTAAAAAGAAAGAAAGTAAAGCAAAAGCACCTGGAAACTCAGCAGGTGGGGGTTCAGCAATTAGTGCTGGTAAGTCAGTGATGGGTACATCATATGTGTATGGTGGTAAAACTCCAAGTGGATTTGACTGTTCAGGGTTTGTATCTTGGGCATATGGACAAGCAGGTAAGAACATTCCGTCAAGTACAGGAGCATTAAGTGGTACAGGTACAAAAGTTTCTTATAGTGACGCACAAGCAGGTGACTTAGTATTCTTTACGAATCCTAATGGAAGTGCACACGTAGGTATTTACTTAGGTGGCGGACAGTTCCTAGGAGCTCAAACTAGTACAGGTGTAGCAATTGCGAACATGAGCAGTGGCTATTGGAAAGATGCTTTCAACGGTCATGTTAGAAGAGTTAACTAATAATAGAATTTAAATTTTATACGCAGGTTGTTAGTAGATTACTAGCAATCTGCGTTTTCATTTATGCAGATAAATGTAACATCATCTAGTCTTATTCCTCTATTTATATAAAAATGAGGACAACTATTTGTGATTACGTAATGGATAGACTATAATTTACTATAGTGTGATAATTTAATATGTTGTATTAGGTTCTTTTGTCAAAAGCAAAAGATTAAAAAGGAATCAGGTGTAATCCCTGAACGGTTCCGGCCACTGTAATTGGAGAGCGAACTCTAAATATGCCACTAGCTTAAGCTGGGAAGGTAAGAGTAAGCGATGATCCATAAGTCAGGAGACTTGCCAGTACATATGCTTTTAACAACCTTCCAGGAAAAGGTTATGCATGTATGGAATTATTGTGTGTAAAAACCAATAATTTATGATGTACATATATGTTCATCCTTATCTCTATCTGGAGGTAGGGATTTTTTTATTTAAGGGAGAGGATAATAGCAAGCAGAATTAATATAAGTGAACGAGTAGTTTAATGGAATTAGAATTATTAATTGGAGGAATGAGTTAATGAAACAGAATCAGAAATGGTTAAGTATGCTATTTGCAGTCGTACTATTAATCTCTTCATTTTTATCACCGATTACTACATATGCGGAAAGCACGAGTGGAAATGATGATGATACTGAAGAGATAGATAATGAAAAAGTCGACGAAGAACAAAAAGATGAAGAGAGCGCAGTAAATAATGAAGAAGAAGCTGAAGAAGTTAAAAATGAAGAATCATCAAAGGAAGATCAAGATGATTCAAAAGAGAAAAAGGCAGCTTCTGAAACAAAGGAAAGAGCTCCACCAGTTACAGTAGACGTTAGAGTAGAAACGCATGAAAAAACATTAGTACCGACTACTGAAATTGAAGTAGAGAGTTTTGAATTAATAGAGTATATTAATCGAAATAACGGAGGAAATTCGCAATATCCAGATAGCCCTAGGGCAATTCATGCGATTATTCAAGCATTAGAGACAGTAGAGGGATTAGATTTAAAAGATGATGCTCAGTTCGGGTTAGGTTCGAGTGGTAATTATATCCAGAATATTAATGGACTTGGTGAATTTACACATCCTTTAGGTATGGACGGCTGGATGTATTTTATTGATAATTCATATGTTCCAGTAGGAGTTTTAGATAGAGAGCTAAAAGGTGGGGAATCTATTGTTCTCTATTATGTAGTTAATTTTACTGACAACACATTCTCTTGGTTTGACAGTGAAAAATATTCTGTAGAAACAGGAGAGAGTCTAGAGTTAGAACTAACAGGAGTTAATTATGATGTTGTAAACCCTGTTAAAGATGCTTCTATTTTAATTGATGAAGAAGAATATATTTTAAATGATGAAACAATTTTAACAGATCAGAACGGAAATGCTGAAGTCGTTTTTAATGAACCCGGTACATATCACTTATCAGCAAACCGTGAAAATGACGCAGGTGACCGAAATATTGTTCGTCCATATGCAGAAGTAGTAGTGACAGGCGATCCAGTTAAAGATGACGAAGATAAAGATCGTCCTGAAGATGTTGAAGTTACAGAAGTTGAATCTGCGATAAGTACACTTCCTGCAAAATCAGAGATTACATTAAAAGATGTAGGAGTAGTAGAGGAAGCTCGAAATTTATACGAAAAGTTATCAGAAGAACAACGAAATTTAGTTGTAAATTATAATGATTTAGTAAATATAGAAGAAAAGTTACAAGGGTTAATGGATGAAATAGCATCAGTAGAATTAGCAATTGACGAACTTCCAGATGTTTCTAACTTAACATTAGATAATAAAAAATCAGTGGAAGAAGTACACCAGTTGTTTAAAGATTTAACTAATGAACAGCAAGAACTAGTAAGAAATCTAGATAAGTTAGCTTCTCTACAAGAAAAACTAGTAGAATTAGAGAAGGAAAGTAAAAATGAATATGATCTAGGTAAGCATATTGATAAAACAGCAGATTACATTATATCGAAAGGTGTAAATAGTGAATGGGAAGCTATTGGGCTTGCTCGTGCAGGTAAAACAGTACCAAACTCTTATCATGATGTGTTTTATAACAATGTAAAGAACCAGGTAGATGATGCTTTAGTATTTGGAAGAGCAAAAATAACGGACATTGAACGTTTAGCAATTTCAGCTGTAGCAATTGGTAAAGATCCACGTGATGTTAAAGGTACGAACTTAATAGAATATTTATATGATAGTCCGATGCGTGGAGCTACAGATTCGATGACATTACAAGGAAATAATGGTCCAATCTTTGCATTAATCGCATTAAATTCAAATGATTTTTCAGAACCATTTGAGTCAAAGTGGAATCGTGAAAAATTAGTGGATGAACTACTTAATAATCAAAATGAAGATGGTAGTTGGTCGTTAAATCCAAGTTTTGCCAATCCAAGCGTAGACATAACTGCAATGGCAATTATTGGATTAGCTCCATATAAAAATCAAGAAAAAGTTAAAACGGCAATTGAAGGTGCAATTAATTACTTATCAAGCGTACAAAATGATGAAGGTGGATTTACTGAGGCATTTGTCGGTGGAACGTCAAGCGAAGCAACTGCACAAACGATTATTGGATTAACTGCATATGGCATGGATCCGACAGATAAGAAATTCACTAAAAATGGTAATAACTTAATTGATCATTTACTATCGTTTCATAATGAAGATGGTGGATTTGCACATACATTAGATTTTCCATCGTCAAATGCAATGGCAACAGAACAAGCTTTACAAGGTTTAGTAGCATATGATTTATTTTTAAATGATGAAGGTCGTTTGTATGAGTTTAATAATTTTAATGATAACAATGACAAAAATGTTGAAAAAGTAGAGGAAATTATTGAATCTTTACCAACAGTAAAAGACTTTACTTTAGAACAAAACGATAGCATCGAAGAAGCACGTATAGCTTATGAAAAACTAACTGATTATCAAAAAACACTTGTAAACAATTATAACAAATTAGAAGAACTAGAAGAGAAACAAAAAGAATTAGAAGCTGAACTAGGAATTGTTAATAAAACAGAATTAGAGAACAAAATCAAAGAAGCTAAATCAATAAATACAAGTAATAAAACAGCGGAGAGTGTTTCTAATTTAAACGAATCTATTACTAAAGCAGAATCAGTACTTAAGAGTGATGATGCGATAAAAGAAGATGTTGAAAAGGCGCTCGATAGTTTAATTAAAGCTATAGACCAGTTAGAGGATAAATCTGCTGAAAAAGTAGATAAATCAACTATCACTGAAAAAGTAGAAGAAGCTTCAAAAATCAACATAGATAATAAGACTGAAACTAGTGTTGAGAAATTCCAGACAGCGTTAAGTAATGCTAATTGGGTTATTGCAAGTTCAGATGTATCACAAAAAGATGTTAATAAAGCTTTAAAAGATCTTGAACAAGCAATAAAAAATTTAGAAGAAATAACGATAGATAAATCAACATTAGAAAAAACATTAAAACAAGCAAAAGAAGCTAGTTTAAAAGATAGAACAGAGTCAACTAAGAATGTATTACTTAAGTCAATTGAAAAGGGAGAATCTACGTTAGCTAATGAAAAAGCATCTCAATCTGATGTAGATCAAGCAGTTGATTCAATTAAAAAGGCAATAAATGACTTAGAGTATGTAGAAGAGGTAATTGTAGTAGAATCTGAAAAGGAAGCGAAGGTTACTGCAGGGAAAACGGTAAGAGTGCAAGGGAAAGAAGATTCTGCTTCAATAGAAATGCCTAAAAATTTACCTGAAAACACTTCAGTTATTGTAAAAGTAATAGAAGATACTGAAGACGAAAAAGAAAGAAAAGTAGCAGGTACTGTTGTAGATGTACAATTAATTCTTCCAGATAATGTAAAAGATAAAGAAGAATTTGAATATGTTCTAACACTAGATGTAAACCAAGAATTTGAAAATGAAGAAGTTGCAATTTATCATTTCAATGAAGATGATAATAATTGGGAATACGTTGGTGGAGAAATAAATGAAGACGGCAGTATCTCGTACACAGTTACTCATTTTTCTCAATATGGAGTATTTGTTGTAAAAGATGGCGATAAACCAGAAGAAGAGAAAGATGATGAAACAGGCAAAGACAATGAAGAAGGCTCTGATGATGAAACAGGCAAAGACAATGAAGAAGGCTCTGATGATGAAACAGGCAAAGACAATGAAGAAGGCTCTGATGATGAAACAGGCAAAGACAATGAAGAAGGATCTGATGACGAAACAGGCAAAGACAATGAAGAAGGATCTGATGGCGAAACAGACAAAGACAACGGAGAAGGATCTCGTGACGAAACAGACAAGAAAAAAGAAGAGTCTATCTTAATTGACAAAGTTGAAGAAGCACAAAAGTATAATAAAAAGAATTATACAAAAAAATCATTAGAAAAATTAAACAAAGCATTATCTAATGCTGAAACAGTTTTAAGTGATAAGAATTCAACAAAAGAAGATATTTCTGCGGCTATAAAGTTAATAAATCAAGCTATAGATGAATTAGTAGAAGAAACTACTGAGGAAAAAAATCAACAAAAACCGCAAGATAAAGATTTAATAGTAGATGTTAGTGATGACTCATCAAATATAGAGAAAGCAGAAGAACCTGAAAACAGTCTACCAAAGACAGCTACATCATATTACACTTATATGTTAATTGGTTCATTATTATTAGCAATAGCAGTAATGATGCTGATTATTCGTAAAAGAAGATTAAATTAATAATTTAGATGTTCTAAAAGTCGTGATTATTCACGACTTTTAGGCATTTCTATAAAGTTCTGATTATATATTTAGTCATTTAAATTATTATGTATAGTTTAAGAGATTAAGTATAAAATCGTTTAAGGATAAGGAGAAAATAAAATGAAAATTAAAAAGATCCTACCTAAAAAAACAACTATTATAAAATCAATTATTATTATATTTTTATTAAGTATTGTTTCAACTTATGTAACCTCTGCTCTAGCTAATCAGAAAAGAATTACTCCAGATAATCCATTTCAAGAGGAAGTAAACGGATTTTATTCTGAAGTACCTTTATTTGGAGGATATTTAGATTTATCTTCTAGTGATAAAGAAGATGAAAAAGAGGAAGAAAAACAAGAAGAAAAAACAGACGAACCTAAGCAGGATAAAAACAATCAAAAAGATGAAAAGAACAATGAGACTGGTAGTAAACAGGATAACCAACAGTCAAGCAATGAAGGCAAAAAGTCTGATAGGGATTTACAAGAAGATTCAAATCCTACAACAGATGAAAACAAGGATTCTGAGCACATAGAAATTATAGCTAAAGAAGATAATGATGTAGAAGATATTGAAGGTATAAATAACTTTTTTACGACATCTATTAAACAAAACGAAGTAGTAGCAAATAACGAATATCAATTTATTGTTGAACAATTAGATCATGATTATGAATTACAAAATTTGGATATAAGTATCGATTCAAAAGACGGTAAAGTTGAGAGTGTATCAGAGGATCTTCATCAACCTGTACAAATTATGTTGCAATTATCAAAAGGTGAAAATAACATTACTATCTCTGCAACATATGAGGATGAAAATAAAGTTAGTTTTACAGTGCTTAGAAGTTATACAGTTATTTATGATGAAAAAGAAATTATAATAGAAACAGATTTAAAAAATCAAGCAGTCTCGGACGATAAAATAACTTTTATTGCATCTGCCAAACAAGGGGAAGAAATAATCCCATTAACTGTTCAATTACATCAAGACAATAATCAAGATGAATTAACAGAAATAGAGAAACATAAATATACAGCAGACTTACAAGAAGGAGCAAACAAGTTTGTTTTATTAGCTACATCTAATCAGAGACAAGCAGAAGAAGTCATTACTATTGATTATGAAAAACCAGTACCTCCAGAGTTAAAGATAGAAACAAACCTAGATGATTATCACGAAAAAACGGTAAAAGATGAGAAACTAGAGTTTACCGCTATGGCATATGATGGGGAAGAAGTTGTTACATTACATGTTGTTCATGATGGAGATACAATTAAGGGATCTGATGGTAATTATCGTGTGAATTTACAAGAAGGAGCAAATACATTTGAGTTGAAAGCTGAGAAAGATTCTTATTCTGAAACATCAACTTATCTTGTATATTACGAGCCTGAAGTTACAGACGGTGAAGTAGAAGAGAAGGAACCGAATGAAAATGAACCAGAAATAACTATTTATGACATAAAAGATGGAGAAACTGTTAAAAACTCTGTGCGTACATTTCATGTAAAGGTGAAAAATTATAAAGGTGAATCAATAACTAAATCAGGTAAAATCTCTGCAACAAATAATGGAGAAACCGTCCCGGTGGATTGGCCGGATTCAGACCAAATTAGCTTTAAGTTAGCAATTAATAATGGGGAAAATGAGATAACTGTTCATGCTGAGGATGAGGAAGGAAACAAAGCATCCAAAACTATTACAATTCAGGGCGATATCGATGAGGACGGAGCACCTATAGGAACTGCAACTGTTAGTGTAGAGGCTACAACAGTTGGATTAGGTTATTTAATTTCACCACATCAAGTTGAAATTTACCAAGGTGAACGCGCATCCTATGTACTAGATCGGGTATTAAAAAATGCAGGTATAAAATACATGAATACTGGGAGTTTAGACAGTAAATTTTATATGTCAGCAGTGCATAAATCCGGAATTAGTTCGAATATAGATATTCCAGAAGACTTATTATCAACTTTGGAGGAACATAATATAACAGTTGATTTAACAAATATTCATCCAGATGTATTAGGTGAACTTGATTTAACACAAGGTTCTGGTTGGATGTATAGTGTGAATGGAATTTATGCAAACGTTGGTTTTGCTGATTACTATTTAAAAGATGGCGATGAGTTACGAATTAGATATACATTGGATCTAGGGAATGATATTGGCCTTGGCAAAAACAATTACCATAAACAATGGTAAAAGAAAATGTGAGGAATGAAAATGTTTCGAAATAGAAGTACAATAAAAACAATTGCCTCTATAATTATTGTGTTGCTCCTACTATTTCCGTCATTTGGCGAAAGAGAGCAACATACTGTTCATGGTGAAAAAAAGAAAAGTCTTGAGAGCGAAGTAAATATAAAAGAACTTGAAACATCCATCATAGATATTATCAATTGGAAAAAATCACAAAATGAGCCGTATGCCAACATACTATTCACAAATGATTTTCTAGAAAATGCAGGAGATTCATCGACTGATTGGTATGTTCTAGGTTTAGGTCGGGCAGGATTAGAAGATGACTTTGCTAGTTATTTAGCAGTTATCAAAGATACGGTAGAAAAAAGATATCAAACAGATGAAAAATTAAGTACATCGAAAGCGACAGAATGGCATCGTATTTCATTGGCAATATTGTCAGCTGGAGGTGATCCAACGAATGTTGGAACAGATGATAATGGTGATGTCATTGATTTAATTGCAGATGGTACATATAACCGTGGTGACACCACTAGGGCATTAGGTTCCCAGGGAATAAATGGTTGGATTTGGGGTTTAATTACGTTAGACAGTTTACGTTATAACGTACCAGACAATGCGGTAGAAACTAGAAATAGCATGATAGAAGAAATATTACGTGCTCAACTTGAGGACGGGGGATTTTCACTAAATACGCATGAAAAGGATTCTAATGTAGATTTAACTGCAATGGCTATTCAGGCGTTAGCTCCGTATTATAACAGTGAAGAAACATATACGTACGAACAAATATCGACAGATAAAAAGGTAACTAAAAAAGTCCGCGATGTTGTAGATGAAGCACTTCAACTACTTTCAGAGCTGCAGTTAGATGATGGAGATTATGAATTGACTGGTTTATCGAATGTTGAAAGTACAGCTCAAGTTACTGTAGCACTTACAGCGTTAGGAATTGACCCGTTACAGGATGAACGATTTATTAAAAATGGTAACACATTGCTAGATGCTGTATTAAGATATCAAATGCCAGATGGTGGTTTTATACATTCTGGCACATTAGATGAGGAAAATGATTATGCAGATCCAAATGAATCTAATTCGATGGCAAGTGAACAAGTTTTATATACATTTATTTCATTATATCGATTATATGATGAAAAGCGTGTTTTATATGATTTTCGTAAAGAAATGTCGGATGAAGTCGTCCAAAAGGTGAATGATGCAAGTGAAGCAATTGAACAACTTCCTGATAAAACTACTTCAGCAAATGAAGATCAGGTTGAAAAAGCTTTTCAACTTTATGAAGATGTACCTATTTCAGAGCGTTCTTATGTATATAATTATAGTAATTTAGCAGATGCAATGGAAACATTAAAAATAGATAATTCATCAGAATATTTAGCAGAGCATATAGGTGAAAACGACAAAGGTAATGGGAATAATATCGCTTTGTTTACCAAAACAGATAGTGCATCGTCAGACGAAGCTTTTACTAAAGAAGATAAAGTAAAAGTTGACGAGTTGTTGGCAGAAAAAGTTTCCACTGAATTTTATGTCGAGGTGGTTACTTTTTTAGATAAGCTCTATCATGAAGATACTGAGCAAATATATAAAAAAACTATCCCTAAATTAGAAGAAAAAAAGAAAGAAATAGAAGAAATAGAAGAAGATTTAGAACAATTAAATCAAAAAATATTGGATGACTTATATCCATTTAATGACATCTCTACAGAAGATAAAGAAGTCGTTGACGAAGTCATTGAACGATATGAAACTCTAACTTCTTATGACCAAGAGAAAATACAAGGTTATGAAGATGTAGAAAAAGCTGCTATACAAATTAATAATTTAACGCGTGCAAAATATATTGCAGTTAGTATTATAATTATCGTCGTAGGAGCAGGAGTATTATTAGTAATACGTTACAGAAAACGAAAACAAGAAACAAGACATCAAAAGATGTTAGATTATGAAGACTAACAGGAGGCGATAAAAGTGAGGAAAGATATTTTAATAGTTGCTTTTATTGCCCTTCTCATTGCAGTAGTTATATCAGGTACAAAAATTCAATCGGTTGAAGAATATTATTTAACACATATTGATGATATTACGGAAGATTCAGAGACAGTATTTATTAGTATAGATGCACGAGCTGCGTTAGACAATTGGGATGATTTAGAGTCAGAACTGCAGTCGGAAAAGTACGTTCCTAAAGACGGAATGATTTTAGAGGAGACAGAGTACGTGTTACGTCCAAAAGATACCGTCTTTGATATTTTGCAACGAACTACTAGACATCATCAAATACATATGGAGTATCAAGGAGCAAATGAAAATATTTACAATAGTGTTTACATCCAAGGAATTAATCAGTTGTATGAATTTTCAGCGGGTCCTTTAAGTGGTTGGATGTATGCAGTAAATGGAGAGTTTCCTGATCATGGGGTTGGAAAATATACGTTAGAAGATGGAGATGTCATTGAGTTTAAATATACGACTGATTTAGGACGAGATGTTCAAGATAATTAATAAAGAAGTAGGGATTTCATGAGAAGCTTTTCAACGTACCATCCGTTTATTTTATTTATATATTATGTATTTGTGTTGAGTATAACGATGTTTATGATGCACCCTGTTATACTCTTTTTGTCGTTAGTAGGCTCGCTTATTTTTTATATGATGCTTACCTCAGTTCGTACGTTGTGGAAGGAAATTCGATTTTATCTGTTTGTGTTTATCTTAATGGCGGTCACGAATCCGTTGTTTGTTCACAAAGGAGAAACGATACTTTTTTTCTTAAATGATAACCCTGTAACTTATGAAGCTGTTGTTTATGGTGTTTTTATATCAATGATGCTAATAGCGGTTGTATTTTGGAGTAAAGCATACAGCTATCTTATGACGTCAGATAAATTTGTTTATTTATTCGGTAAAACTATTCCCAAATTATCGCTCGTCATCTCAATGGCATTAAAGTTTATTCCGAGTTTTAAGCAACAAATCAAAAAGGTTCACAACACACAAAAAACACTAGGGATTTATACAAGTGAAAGTATAACAGATCGAATTATTAGTGGTATTCGTACATTTAACAGTATGATTTCTTGGTCACTTGAAAATGCAATAGAACAAGGTGATGCAATGAAAGCAAAGGGATACGGATTAAAAGGTCGAACGAACTTCTCTATCTTTACGTGGAATCATCGAGATATGTTTGTTTTTATAATTATTGTCATTGTTTTTATAATTATTATGTTCGTAAATGGACTTGGCGGTTATTCATTTACGTATTACCCAGTATTGTCAAATTGGCGGATAACAGGCAATGATATCGTAAAATATATTTTAGTTATGCTATTAGTGTTTTTGCCTAGTCTAATTGAATTAAAGGAGAATCTCCAATGGAAATATGCAAAATCGAGAATTTAACATTTACTTATCCTGACCAAAAAACCCCTGTGTTACAGTCAATAGATTTATCAGTACACCAAGGTGAATTTGTTGTACTATTTGGTGAGTCTGGTTCTGGGAAAACGACTTTATTGCGGATGTTAAAACAAGAACTTGCACCGCACGGAGATTTATCAGGCACTATTATGTATATGGGACAAAATATAAATGACTTAGATGAACGAACGGCAGCAAGCGAAATTGGTTTTGTTATGCAAAATCCAGAAACACAAATTGTAACAGATAAAGTGTGGCATGAATTAGCTTTTGGATTAGAAAATATAGGTGTTTCTAGTCCCGTGATTCGTAGACGTGTTGGAGAGATAGCTAATTACTTTGGAATCCATACGTGGTTTAGAGAAGATACGACTGACTTGTCAGGTGGTCAAAAGCAATTGCTAAATGTAGCTTCCATAATGGTGATGGAGCCAAATATGCTAATACTAGATGAACCAACATCACAGTTAGATCCGATTGCAGCAAGTAATTTTATCGATACGTTGGAAAAATTGAATCGTGATTTAGGATTAACAATTATTATGGTAGAACATCGGTTGGAAGAAGTTTTACCTCTTGCTGATAAAGTTGTTTTATTAGAGGCTGGGCAAGTAATCAATACAGATACGCCAACAAATATCGGAGTGCGATTAAAGGGATTAGATAAAAATCATCGGATGTTACGAGCCTTACCAACACCGATGCGTGTGTTTCATGGATTAGATATGGAAGGTAAGAGTCCAATTACGGCTCGAGAAGGAAGAAGGTTTTTAACAGACTTTATGAACGGAACTAAACTATCTAATGAAATTGAAAGTGAAATGGTACAAGATGAGCAACCTATTATGGAAGTGAAAAATGCATGGTATCGTTATGAACGTGATTTACCAGATGTTTTAGCGGATGTAGATTTACAGATTGATAAAGGAGAAATTGTTAGTATTTTAGGTGGTAACGGTTCAGGGAAAACAACACTATTAAATGTCATGTCCGGACAAAACCGAGTTTATCGAGGTAAAGTTTATGTACATGGTAAGAAAATTCAACAATACAAAGGGAAAGAATTGTATCATCATAATATAGCAGTTTTACCTCAGGATCCTCAAACTGTATTTCTGAAAAATACGGTACGGAAAGATTATGAGGAAATTGCACAAGTGTTATACAAAGATGACAGTGCAATTGAACAAAAAATTAAAGATATTGCTGAACAGTTATCGATAACTCATTTACTTGATAATCATCCGTATGATTTGAGTGGCGGAGAACAGCAAAAGGCAGCTTTAGGAAAAATACTGTTGTTGGAGCCGAAAATTTTATTGTTAGATGAACCGACAAAAGGAATTGATGCTTTCTCTAAAGAGACATTGCAAGTTTTGTTAAAGGAATTACAGGCAAAAGGTATGACGATTGTAGTGATTACGCATGATGTTGAATTTGCTGCAATGATTTCAAATCGTGTCGGACTATTTTTTGATCGGACCTTGATATCAATGGATACACCACAAGCTTTTTTCTCTGAAAATAATTACTATACTACTGTAGCCAGCCGAATGTCGCGTCATGTTATGGAGCGGGCAATTACGGATGAAGATATAATAAAGATTTGCCACAATAATCAGGAGAAGTTATATGAAAAAACAGTGGATTAATTATTTTATTTTACTATTACTAGTACCTGCATCTATTTGGTTTGGTGTCACGATGTTCGAAGATCGAAAATATGTATTTATTTCTTTTATAATTGTTATATTAACGCTAATTCCGTTGATTCTAACATTCGAAAAAAAGGAATCGAGTATTCGTTATATGGTAATTATTGCTGTGATGACAGCATTATCCGTAGTTGGCCGTTTTTTATTTGCTGCGATACCAGGTTTTAAGCCAGTTACAGCAATTGTTCTTTTAACTGCCATTTATTTTGGTGCAGAGGCTGGATTTTTAGTTGGTGCCTTAACAGCATTGATCTCAAATATATATTTCGGTCAAGGCCCATGGACTCCGTTTCAAATGTTTGCGTGGGGAATGATAGGGTTATTAGCAGGTTTACCATGGGTTCGTCAAATGTTACAGAAAAATAAATTCTTGCTCATTTTGGCAGGTTTGTTTGCGGGAGTGTTATTCTCGCTATTAATGGATGTTTGGACAGTATTATCGGTAGATGGATTTTTTAATGTAAAAAGATATATTACTGTAGTTGGTTTATCGTTACCGTTTATGATTACGTATGCCGTGTCAAATGTAATTTTCCTGTTATTAACGATTAAACCAATTGGCGAAAAGTTAGAAAGAATTAAAAAGAAATACGGAATTTAATTGGAGGAATAACAATGCGACAAAATGCGGAACAAGTTATTGAAGAAGTATCGAAAGTAATAATTGGGAAAGATGAGATTACGAAGAAAACATTTATGGCGATATTAGCAGGTGGCCACGTATTATTAGAGGATATTCCAGGAGTTGGGAAAACAACTCTTGCACTTGCGTTTAGTAAAGTGTTAGGTTTAGATTTTAACCGAATTCAATTTACACCCGATGTTGTTGCGTCCGATGTAGTTGGCTTTACAATGTATGACAAAAATAAGGATGAGTTTGTTTTCAAACAAGGTGCAGTTATGTGTAATTTATTGTTAGCAGATGAAATTAACCGAACAACAAGTCGCACACAATCAGCATTATTAGAAGTCATGGAAGAAAAGCGTGTGACAGTAGATGGTACAACATATGATTTACCGAATCCATTTAATGTAATTGCGACACAAAACCCAATTGGATCATTTGGAACACAATTATTACCTCAATCACAGATGGATCGTTTTATGATTAAGACGAGTATTGGTTACCCGGATTTTGCTAGTCAGGTAGAAATTTTAAAAGATCGCCAAACAGCACAACCACTTGATGAAGTAAGTGCGGTAATGACAATAGAACAATTATTAGATATGCAAGAAGAAGTGAGAAATGTACATGTAGCAGAGGAAATATTAAAATACATTACGAGTTTAACTGAAAAAACTCGTAATCATGAACATATTATACAAGGAGTTAGTCCACGAGGAGCATTAGCGTTAAGTAGAATTGCTAAAGCACATGCCTATATTGCAGGTCGTGATTTTGTTACACCGGAAGATGTGATGGCGATGTTTATTGATACGTGTAATCATCGAATAGTTTTAGAGGCAAAGGCACAAATGAAAGAAAATAGTGCACCCCTGTTATTAGAAGAAATCATGAAGGAAGTGAAGATTCCAGATCAACAGAAAATTACGATTTAAATGGAATAAAGGAGGAATCAGATGTTACGTTCTTGGATTCATTTAAGTATTATTATCGTTATGTTGCTAGGCGTATATATTTTTACTGACATATATATCGCACTATGGACATTGATGATTATTGTTGGCTTAGTAGTTGCTTCGATACTTCTTTTATTATTTATGCAGAGAAAAGTGCATATTCAACTCATGACTAGTTGGTCTACCTATAAGTCTGAGGAAGGCATGATAAACATTCATATACAAAATAAAAGTGTCCTTCCAGTGACGCAAGTGAAATGTGTGTTATTATTTCACAACCTATTAACAGGTAAGAAAAGTAATCAGGAAACGTACGTCATGATTAAAGGAAAAGGCGAAGAGATTATACCTTTATATTTTACAAGTGGACAGATTGGTAAAATTGAGATAAGTGTAAAGGAATTAATCATCTATGATTATCTTCATTTATTTAAACAATCCATTCGATTAGAAAGTACAAATGAAACGTATATAATTCCGCATGAAACTCCCATTCGTTTTGTAAAACAGTATAATCATTTTGGTTTAGAAAATGGTATGCAGTTGACGAATTTGGAAATAGCAGCAGATGGAACCGAAATGATAGGAATTAAAGAGTATCAAGAAGGCGATAATGCAAAGCATATTCACTGGAAGCTGACAAATAAGTTTAACTTTCCAATTGTAAAGGAGTTTAGCGAACCTGTTTCAGAAAAAATCTTAGTTGTCTATGATCATTATCATATAGGCAATGCACAGGAAATTAATGCAAAAGTAGAAACGTTTTTATCGTTGTCTAAATCGTTAATAGATGAAGGGTATGAACATCAAATAACTTGGTTTGATCATCAGATGAGGACAGAAGATATTTATATGGCAGAACAACTCATATCTTTACAACCTTCGATACTCTCCATTCAACATCAACGTGATCAAGATAGTATCGCTGTAGATATTATTAATAATAATATGCAGTATTATTCGCACATCTATGTTATTACTTCTGAAGAAAACCGTGCAATGAAAAGCTTAATAGGACATAATCAAGTAACAGTACTAACATATTGTGAAGAAACAGATTATATACCAATGGAACAATCAAATCACGTTTTATTTAGAGCAAACAGATTGCAAGAAGATTTGAGCTATTTAACGATATAAGGAGTCATCAAGATGGAAAGAAAAAAGAATGAAGCGAATAATGAGGGATTTCTTACGTTCCATACGAAACAAATAAACAAAGAAAATAGGCTGACATTTATTGCTCGAGTATTTTTATCTAGCTTGCTATTCATTATATTTATGACCAACTTGCAAGCACTATTTTCTTGGAATAGTTTATCAATCTTTGTTTATATACCCGGTACGTTATTAATTTGTTTATTAATATTATTGTCGAATAAAAAACGTAAGATAGTAATTTCTATTTATTTGTTCAGTTCAGTAGTTTTGCTTGTTATCATGCATTCACTCCTGCTAAATGGTGTGTTCATTAGTGTAAATCAATTGTTTAATATTATAGGATATAAAACCGGAAACTATTTCGTGCCGTATGAAGTGAACATAGCAGAATCTTCTTATCAATTAGCGACAACTGTTTTGTTCTCTTATATTGGTTTAGTTATCGCATATATTAGCTACTTAATCATTAAACAACAAACTATTATCCTTTTATGGTTATTATTTATTATTATATTTGCTTTGCAATCGTCGCTAGATATGAAAGGATTATTCATTGTAAATATTATAGCGATATTTCTTGGATTATTATTATCAATCACAGCAACATATAAAAGGACGGAGATCGTTGGGAGTGCTCGAAAAAGTATATTTACGGTTGTTTTAATTTCCTTTACTGCGTTATTTATATCGATCAGTCTAGTGAATTTTATATTTAATCCGCTAGACGAGCAAAAAACAAATGAAGTGAATGCGAATATTCAGTCTAAAACGAAACAACAAATAAACGATTTTCGTTATGAAAAGGAACAAACAAATACCTTTACAGAAGGGAATTTCACTCAATTAGGCGAATTGATACTAGAAGAAGAAACTGCGTTAGAAGTAATTATGGAAAATCCAACATCGATTTATTTAAGAGGGTATGTTGGATCCGTATACACAAGTGAAAAGTGGCTAGGTATTGAACCTGACATAAACTATGAAAATGGTGATTTATTCTATTGGTTAAATGAGGAAGCATTTCATCCTTTAAATCAATTGAGTACTGTGAATGAATTAATGGATAATGAAGACTTATTAAATGAAACAACGGTAACGGTTCATAATGTTCGAGCGAATAGTAATTATTTGTATGCGCCATATGAGCTTATAACTAAAATGGATGATTTTAACGATATTAAGCGATCGTTTCATGAGACAATTGTATCGAAACAATTATTTGGTGAGCGTGTCTATCAATTTAACACATATGAAAATTTAGTGTCACGTTATCCAACCTTAGCAAACTATTTATATGATACAACGAAAGATGAAGCGAAAGATTCGTATAAAAATTATGAACAACATTATAATCAGTTTGTTTATGATACGTATACAGAGATTCCAGAAGAAACAGCAATGATGTTAGATTTTTATTTAGATAAGGAAGAAGATAGAGAAAGTCATATGGCGTATGAAACAGCGATTAGCACAGTAAAAGATTTTTTATCTAGAAGGTTAACATATCAATCTAATCCCGAACCACTACGAAAAGACAGTGATTTTTTAACTCATGTATTAGAAGATTCTAAAGAAGGATATGCAACACATTATGCTACTGCAGCAACTGTCATGTTCCGTTATTTAGATATTCCTGCACGATATGTAGAAGGGTATTTAGTGACCCCAATAGATATTAAAGGAAAAGAAGCTTTCGAAAAAATTTCAATAGAAGGTACGAACGCCCATGCTTGGACAGAAATATATATCGATCAACTAGGTTGGATTCCAATAGAAACTACGCCACCCTATGAAAATATGATGGAACCTATTGATACATCAAATTATCCTAAAGGAATCGAAGACGAAAGAGATGATCAGGACATTGAAGAAGAGACACAACAATCTTCTGGTTCAAAAAAGGTGAAAGAGGAAGAGGATAAGGACGTCATTGATAAAAAGGATAAAGAAGAAGAAACAAACTGGGATACATATCTTATTTATATAGGCATAGCGATTATCTTACTGTTACTGCTTGCTTTAGTATTTTATTTTACTAAAAGACGTTTAAAATTAAATAAGATTAAACAATCGTTTTATGATACGGATAAACATACTGCTATTACGAATATGTTTTCATATAGTTTGTTGTTATTATCATTTGATGGTATGCAACAATCTAGAGAATCATTTTTTGATTATGAAGCAGAGATACTAGATAAATATGGAGCAGATTATACTGAACAATTTATTGAAGCTGTTAAGTTGAATCAAGTTGCTGTCTATAGTACGCATGATGTATCGGAAGAAGAACGAGAATATATGTTAAGCTATTTAGCAGCAACGGTAGAAAATGTTGTTATATCGAAAGGGTTTTTCCAACGAATGAAATTACGCTTTTGGCATTTCGTTTATTAACCTTAACGTATTTTATTATTTAAAACACTTCCCTTGAACATACCAAAGAAATAACTGTATGATAGTAATTAGATTATTATCTAACCAAAAGGAGATTCACACGATATGAACATACTTACTGCAAGAAAAGCTGCGCATAAAATTGATCCGATTCATTTGGAGCGTTGGTCATCAAGAAAATTTTCGAATAAACCTGTTGAGGCGGATAAGTTGCATAGCATTTTTGAAGCGGCGCGTTGGGCACCTTCTGCTGCAAATTGGCAGCCATGGCGTTTTGTCTATGCACAAGAGACAGAGGACTTGGAAAAATTCCACTCGTTTATTAATGAAAATAATGTAGAGTGGTGTAAAGAAGCGCCGGTATTAGTTGCTGTTGTTTCGAAGTTAACTCGTAATGAAGAAGGCGATCCAAATCCATTCCATTCATTCGACACTGGCGCGGCGTGGGGTTATTTATCACTTGAAGCACATCGTCAAGGATTATTAACACATGGTATGGGTGGTTTTGACCGTGAAAAGGCGAAGGAAGTGCTAAATATTTCTGATGAATATGTTGTAGAAGCGGTAATTGCGATTGGCTATTACGATGCTGAAGCGACATTGTCAGAACGTAATGAAGCAAGAGAAGTACCGTCAAATCGAAATGAATTAGCGGAATTTTTGTTTGAAGGTAGTTTTAAAGAGTAAATATTTGTAAGGCTAGACTGTTGAATTGAATTCAGCAGTCTATTTTTTTGTGAAAAATAATGCCTTCGTTCATTTTAACTTCATCTTTCATTCATCTTCCGTTCATGTTCATCTACTATACTAGATTTATCAACGATTTGGAGGTTAGTAATATGAAGATGGCATGGAAAGAAATCCAAAAAAATAAAGCACGTTTTATTATATTAGGTTCGATTGTATTTCTCGTTAGTTTTCTTACATTAATAATTTCAGGATTATCAAATGGGTTATCCCAAGATAATGCTGCTTTAATAAAGGATTTACCTGAAGGAACATTTTATTTAGATGAAGAAGCGGATGAAACGTATAATTTATCAAAAATAGATGAGGAACTAGAGTCAGATATTATCGCAAGTTATGAAGATGCCTCAGCATTATCTATTCAGATGGGGTTTGTAAATGATGATGACGATAAACAATTAAGTGTTGCGTTTGTGACGGAAAAAGAGAAGCAACTTTTTCCTAAGGTGAAAGAAGGGGAAGTTGTTCTTGATGAATCCCTTCAAGATAATGGTGTAGAAGTTGGCGATATTGTAACGAATAATCAATTAAGTGAAGAGTTAGAAGTAATCGGCTTTGTTGAACAACAGAAGTTTAGTCATGCACCTGTTGCATTCATCCACCCACGTAATTATCAGGAAATGTATCGTGTTATGGAAATGCAAATGGTATTTATTCCAGGTACAGATGAAGTAGCATCATTTAGCGGGTTGGAGGCTTTTTCCAATAAGGATTTTTTAAATACAATACCTAGCTATAATGCAGAGCAATTGTCGCTTAATATGATTGTCTGGTTTTTAGTTGTTATTAGTGGCATGTTATTCGGGATTTTCTTCTATATGATGAATGTCCAGAAGATCGGTTTATATGGAATTTTAAAAGCAATTGGTGTGAAAACGAGTGAATTATTCAAGATGATGTGGACGCAGATGATTGTCATTACTGTTATTGCGTTAGGGTTATCGATAGGGTTAACGCAAATTTTTTCTGTGATTGCTCCTGATGGGATGCCGTTTCATTTAACGTTGGCAACGAGTGTTCAATTAGGTTTAGTTTTTGTAGTCATTGGCTTTATTGGTGCAACATTATCAGGTTTACAAATTAGGAAAATCCAGCCATTACAAGCAATTCAACAAGGAGAGGTTTAATTATGGCAGTATTTGAAGTTGATCAATTAATTAAAAGTTTTAAAAATGGTGAAGTAGAGGAGCAAGTGTTAAATGGTATTGATTTAAGGTTAAAAGAAGGTGAAATTACAGCATTAGTTGGTGCGTCAGGTTCGGGGAAGAGTACGCTATTAACCATTGCGGCAGGATTACAACCAGCTAGTGGTGGGGAAGTAATTTTTAACGGGAAAAATTTAACAAACATGAAGCAAGATGATATACGTAAAATTCGCGCAGAGCAGTTTGGGTTTATTTTTCAGTCATCACATCTTGTACCATTTTTAAATGTGGAAGATCAGTTATTATTAATGCTTGATGTGGCAGGTTCAAAACTATCTAAAAAAGAACGTAAAAATGAAGTGGCGCGTATTTTGAAATTGGTTGGCATGGAACACAGAACAGAAGCATATCCAGCATCATTATCTGGAGGAGAAAAACAGCGTATTGCCATTTCACGAGCAATTATTCATCAGCCGAAAATGTTATTTGCTGATGAGCCGACAGCTAGTTTAGACTCAAAACGATCGATTGAAGTGATGGAATTAATTCGAGAATTAACGAAGTCATTAAACATCACGACATTGCTCGTCACACATGAAGATGAAATGTTAGCTTATACAGATAAAGTAATTACGATGAAAGATGGATTAATCGAACCAAGTGCATAATAAAATCACGCTATAGCTGAGAATATCAGTTGTAGCGTGATTTTTAATTTAGAAAGCTGCGCTCGCTCGGATCTCGTTACATCTCGCTCGTTTATGAGTGCGCTCGCTCGGATCTCGTTACATCTCGCTCGTTTATGAGTGCGCTCGCTCGGATCTCGTTATATCTTGCTCTTTTATGAGTGCGCTCGCTCGGATCTCGTTACATCTCGCTCGTTTATGAGTGCGCTCGCTCGGATATCATTACATCTTGCTCGTTTATGAGTGCGCTCGCTCGGATCTCGTTACATCTCGCTCGTTTATGAGTGCGCTCGCTCGGATATCATTACATCTTGCTCGTTTATGAGTGCGCTCGCTCGGATCTCGTTATATCTTGCTCGTTTATGAGTACGCTCGCTCGGATTTTAACTTACCAAATTACAACAAAGACTACAAATACAAAGGAGATGAAAAGCGATCCTATGACATAAAGTGAAGCTTTTACATATTCCTTTTCGACTAATAGAGTGATTGTTTCTTTCCCAAACGTAGAAAAAGTCGTATAAGCTCCGCAATATCCGACTCCGACAAATAACCAGATTGAATCAGAAACTAGTTCATTTACGTACAATCTAAAAATAATTGCGAGCAATAGAGAGCCTGTTATATTAGCTAGCCATGTACCAATTAGGTGTTTATTTAATTCGTTTGAAATCCAAAAGCGGGCAATACTGCCAAAGAATCCGCCACATGCGACGAGTAATAATTTGAATAACATTATCTCGCCTCACTTTTATTTGTTTTATGGGCGATGATGTAGCCTAAAAAGCTGGCGAACAGCCCACCAAAGATTGTACTCATTAAATAAATGGTAGCTGTCCAACGATCATGTTGGATTAACATTGTAAATTCAAGCATGAGAGTTGAAAATGTCGTATAAGAACCAATTAGTCCTGTAGTTAAAGCTACGAAATTTACAGTAGATAACCGTCTGATGAAATATGGTTGGAAGACTATAAATGTTAATAAAAGTGCTCCTGTTATATTTACGATTAAAGTCGCCCAAGGAAAACTATTAAAATGTTCGGAAGTAAAAGTAAGGGAGATAAGATAGCGTAATACAGTTCCAACAATCCCGCCGATTCCAACGGCGATATACATTTTCAACATCTAGTAAACTCCTTAAGCTGATTGACATCCTGGACATAAGCCGTAGATTTCAAATTTATGTCCTTCAATTTGATAGGAGTGTAACATACTTTCGACTTCATCCATAGGGCAAACTTTCACCTTTTTCGTTACACCACATGTATTACAAATGAAATGGTGATGGTGTTTGTCACTACAATTCATCCGGAAATGTTTTTCTGCATGGAGGTCGGTCGCTTCTAATATGCCTAGATCATGGTATAAATGTAGGTTACGATAAACCGTATCATAACTAATGCCTGGATATTTTTCTTCCATATATTCATATAATTTTTTAGCACTATGGTATTTATCTTCACGAGCAAAAAACGTTAAAATATCTTCACGACGTTGTGTCATTTTATAACCTTGTTTTTTTAATAAAGTAATTGCTTCTTGTTGAGTCATTTTAAATCACTCCTAAATAATGTATGGAAGTTTTAAAAAATGTAATTCATTTGTTACGCACTTTTCTGGACGTGATGTTTTACAGATAACTTCTTCCAAGCTAAACAACATAATAAAATAATAATCGCAATCACAACGATCGTTCCTCCTGGAGGAATGTTTAAATAATAGCCACTAATTAGTCCAAGAATGACGGAAATCTCAGCGAAAATAATGGAATATAAAATAAGCTGTTTAAAACTACTGACAACTCGCATCGCACTTGCTACTGGTAAAGTCATGAGAGCAGAAACGAGTAACACTCCAACGATACGAATTGATGCTGCAATGACGAGAGCTGTTAATACAATGAAAAGAAAGTGAATTCGTTTTGAGTGAATACCTGAAACGGCAGCATGCTCTTCATCAAACGATAATGTAAGTAATTCTTTATAAAATAAAACAATCATCACAATAATAAAAATAGATATGATTAAAATGGTGTAAAAGTCTGCTTGACTGACGGCGGAAACGGAACCGAATAAATAGTTAAATAAATCCGTATTAAAACCGTTTGCTAAAGCGATGAAAATAACACTTAATCCTACACCCCCGCTTAAAATAATTGGAATACCAATTTCTTGGTACGCACTATAAACAGATCGTAATTTTTCAATTAAAACAGCTCCGATAACAGAGAAACCCATTCCACTGTATAAAGGATTGAAAAAAGCTGCGAAATATTGCTTTTCCATAAAAAGACCAAAAGCAATTCCGGCTAATGTGACGTGTGATAGAGCGTCGGCTAATAAAGATAAACGGCGCACAACGAGAAAGGTTCCTAAAAGGGGTGCAATGATGCCGATTAAAATACCGGTTAAAAAAGTATGGCGTAAAAAATCAAACTGTAAGATGTCTGCTAACATAATGTATTCTCCTAATGATCGTGAACGACGAGTTGCACAGGGTGACCGTATATTTCGGATAATGCTTCTGCGGATAGTTCCGAGTATTCTTCCGATTTCCCGTGAAAGTGTAAATTTTTATTTAAACAGACAACATTTGTTGCATGTTTTGTCATGACACCAGTATCGTGTGTGACGAGTAATAGTGTTAACTGTTGTTTCGTATTTAAGTCATCGAGTAATTGATAAAAACGTTCGACATTTTTATAATCAATCCCGACAGTAGGTTCATCTAAAATGAGTAAACTAGGATCACTAACTAAAGCACGGGCGATAAAAATGCGTTGTTGTTGTCCGCCTGATAAGTCGCCAATATTGCGATATGCATATTCACTCATACCTACCAATTCAATTGTATCGAGTACTTTTTGTTTATGTTTTTTATTCATAAATTTTAAATAACCGATTTTTGCAGTTAAGCCCATTGAAACAACTTCAAATACAGTTGCAGGGAAACCTTTGTTAAATGTGTTCGCTTTTTGTGAAACGAAACCAATTCGGTTCCAATCGTGAAATTGTTCGATTGGTTTATCAAGTAAATATACGTCTCCAGAATTCGGTTTGATTAGCCCTAAGATGATGTTAATTAATGTTGTTTTTCCACCGCCATTTGGTCCGACTAGACCCATGAAATCGCCACGTTTTATCGTTAATTGTACGTTATCTAAGACGAGTTTTTCATCGTATGCATGTGAAATGTTTTCTAAACGAATGACTGTGTCTGACAATATGCCACCTCCTATTAATTTGTTGCTTTATCTAATGCTTCTAAATTTTTTTCCATGAGCGAATAATAGTCTTCATTTGCTGCTATATCGTCTTCTGTTAATACTTCAAGGTTATGAATATAAAGAGCTTCTGCTTTTATATGGTCTTGTAAAATGCTTGCAATACGATTGGTTCCTATTTGGTCAAAGATGACGTATTTTAAATCTTTTTCTTTAGCTAGTTTAGCGATAGAAGCTAACTCTTTTTGTGAAGGTTCATCACTTGAAGATAGGCCACTAATTGCAATTTGTTCAATGCCATAGCGAAGTTCCCAATATCCATAAGCAGCATGAGATACTAAAATATCCTTTTGTTCCTTATCTGCTAATGTAGATGAGAATTGTTCATCTAATACAGTCATTTCCTCAGTAAAATGACTAAGATTATCTAAGAAAAGTTCTTGAGAATCTGGTTGTAATTCACTTAGTTGGTCAGTCACCATTTCGGCGATTTGAATCATACGAATGGGATCTAGCCAAATATGTGGATCGTAATCACTTGCATGGTCATGATCATCATCTGTTGTTGTTTCATTACTAAATAATTGTTTGTTTTCGCCAATTTCAACAAATTGTATTGGTTGATTTTTCAACGCATCTGCCATCGTTTCAGAGAATCCTTCCATACCGGCACCAATATAAATGAATGCATTTCCATCAGCTAAATTAGTAATTTCACGTGATGTAGGTTCGTATGTATGGGCATCAACACCAGGTGGAATAATGGATTCGACATTTGCTTGTTCACCAGCAATTTCTGAGACGACATATTGCAATGGATAAATTGAAGTATAAATGAGCAATTCATCATCATTATTAGTCGTATTGTCTGTCCCGCAAGCAGTTAATAAAAAAATAAATAAAATAATAAAAGAAATTTTCTTCAAAATAGTTTCCTCCAAGAGTAAGTATGGTAAAATTATATCGTAACGATTACGATTAGTAAACAGGAATGATTACGATTTAGAGAAAGAAGAGTGAGTAAATGACAGTTAATGTAGAATTCATTGTAACGAATATATCTGCAGCACACTCGTTAGATAAGAAATTAACTAATTTAGAAGGAGTTCATGCCGTAGAAGTAAATAGTGAACAAGAGCGAATTAAAGTGGAATATAATCCTGATGATATTTCGTTAGAGGACTTATGCACATATATTGAAAAATTAGGTATTCATATAACGTATTAAATAAAATTGGGGATTCGGACTTTAGTGTGGAAAATAAATTAATCCATTACACTAGCTCATGGAATATGCAAGACTCCCGCGGGAAGTAAGAGCAAGGTGAGATCCCGCAGTGCAAAGCACGAGGAAGCTCACCACTCGCCCGCAGGAAAGCGAGCTTATTCCATGAGCGATTGTGAAAGCTGATTATCAATTACACATCACTATCCGAATTTCCATAAAATTTTGCTAGCGGCTCATTTGTATGTTTTATTGACTAAATTGTGCAATATTTATGACAACAGGTCGGAAAGCATTTATGAAACACTGAATATAGAGCGCTTACAATAGCGTTTTTATATTAGGACGTGGAAACGCATTCCTATGAATGATATAATTTACCAAGATAGGAGTGATATCGATGATTACAAGAATGAGACAAACTACCTTTGATCAAATAAACGATAAGCAATGGGAAGAAGTTGCTGTTAAATCGTTAAGAGGAAGACCGTTAGAGGATTTAGTGACAAAAACATTAGAAGAAATTGATATTAAACCACTTTATACAAAAGAAAATAGTAATAAAAATAAAACATTAGAAAAAAACAGATTAGAAACGATTCGACAAGGTATTAAAGAACAGGACTGGACGATAGCACAAGAAACATATGCAACAAATGGTGCTACTTTTATCAAAGAATTGCAAGAATCTTTAGATAAAGGGGATGAAGCAATTGTTTATGACGGCTCAAGACAAGTTGTTTGGGCGGATGCTGATTTACAACAATTAGCTTCATTAATGACTGTTTATCCAATTTATGCCTTTGATGTAAAAGAAAACGATGAGTTTATTCGAGCATTTAACTTTGTGGCAGAAGAAAATAAAAAAGCTGTTCAAGGTGCTGTCACTGGTGAGGCAAAAATTGCAGATGGATTTCATCTCGTTCGTCAAGTAGAAGCTAATACAATCGGATATCATGAACAAGGTGCTGATAGTGTTACAGAATTAGCTATCGCTCTTGCAATGGCAGTAGAGAAAACAGAAGATTTTACATCTTTTAACGCTTTTGCACATCAATTTATTGTTCGTTTTTCGATTGATACACATTTCTTTATGGAAATGGCAAAATTACGTGCTTTCCGTGCTTTATGGCAAACGCTTGCACGTGCGTACGGTCATGAAAAGGAAAGTCGTGTACCAATTTATTCAGCAACATCTTTACGTACATATTCAAAATTAGATCCATTTGTAAATTTATTAAGAGCAGGAAACGAGGCAATTGCGGCTGCATTAGGTGGAACAGACATTTTCACAGTTCACCCACATAATATTTTAGATGATGTAACGCCTGCTTCTGTCCGTTATGCTCGAAATTTACAACTCGTTATTAAAGAAGAAACGTTTCTTCAATATGTATTAGACCCAGCCGGGGGTTCATATTTTATTGATACGTTAACGAATGATTTAGTGGAAAAAGCTTGGCAATTGTTCCAAACGATTGAAAATGAAGGTGGATTTTCAGCCTATATTGCATCAGGTGCTTTAGAAGAGCGCATTGAACGTGTGGCAGAAGCACGAATGGATCAAGTAGCCCATCGTGAAAAATCACTAATTGGAACAAATATTTATGCAAACTTAGAAGATGAACTGTCTGATAAGGCAGGATTAAAAGAAGTAGCAGGAAGATTATCAGAACCATATGAAAACTTACGCCGAGAATTTTCAAGACAACAACCAAACATTGTATTACTTACTTTTGGTCAGTTGAAAGATTTTAAACCTCGTGCAGACTTTGTTTCTGGATATTTATCAGCAGCAGGATTACAAGCAGAAATAAGTCCAGCTTTTGCTACAGTTGAAGAAGGACGAGCATGGATAGTGGAAAATGACTTCGATTATGGAGTGATTTGTATGCCGCCGAAGGAAACAGAAGAGATGATGGATGAATTAGTAGAACAATTACCTGAAAATAAGTGGCTTGATGTTGCGGGGAAGTTTAAAGAAGATAAGACTCAAGCATGGACGGAATCTGGTATTTCAGGATTTATTTATCAAGGACAAAACCAACTAGATAAATTTACTTCTATTAAACAAGGCTGGGAGGAGAATAAAGCATGAAGAAACCTGACTTTAATCAGATTCAACCAGAATTTACAACAGAAGTAACAAGTACGATGACAGAAAACGTTGTTGATACGAATGAAGGTATTTCGATTCAAAATTTATATAAAACTGAAGATGTCGAAGGTGTCGAACATTTAAGTGATTACCCGGGAGTTGCGCCAAATACAAGAGGGCCATATCCGACGATGTATGTTGCGCGTCCTTGGACGATCCGTCAGTATGCAGGTTTTTCAACGGCTGAAGAAAGTAACGCATTTTATCGCCGAAACTTAGCGATGGGACAAAAGGGGTTATCAGTGGCCTTTGACTTAGCGACCCACCGTGGTTATGACTCGACACACGAGCGTGTTCATGGGGATGTTGGTAAAGCAGGGGTAGCAATTGATTCTGTTGAAGATATGAAAATATTATTCGATGGTATTCCGCTTGATGAGATGTCTGTTTCGATGACGATGAATGGGGCGGTACTTCCTGTCATGGCATTTTATATTATTGCAGCAGAAGAACAAGGGGTCACACCAGAACAATTAGCAGGAACGATTCAAAATGATATTTTAAAAGAATATATGGTAAGAAATACGTATATTTATCCACCAGAGATGTCGATGAAAATTATTGCTGATATATTTGAATACACATCGAATTATATGCCGAAGTTTAACTCGATTTCGATTTCTGGTTACCATATTCAAGAAGCAGGAGCGACTGCAGATTTAGAATTAGCTTATACGCTAGCGGATGGTTTAGAATATGCTCGTACTGGTTTAGCAGCTGGAATCGACATTGATTCATTTGCTCCGAGATTATCGTTTTTTTGGGCAATTGGAAAAAATTATTTTATGGAAATAGCAAAGATGCGTGCAGCGAGAAGAATGTGGGCACAGATGATGAGTGAATTTAATCCGAAAAATCCTAAGTCACTTGCATTACGTACACATTCGCAAACATCTGGATGGAGTTTAACAGAACAAGATCCATTTAATAACGTGACACGTACATTAATTGAAGCAAATGCGGCGTCAATGGGACATACACAGAGCTTGCATACAAACGCATTAGATGAAGCGATTGCACTTCCAACAGATTTCTCTGCTCGAATTGCTCGTAATACACAGCTGTTTTTACAAGAAGAAACGATGATGACGAATGTGGTAGACCCTTGGGGTGGTTCATATTACGTTGAAAAATTAACAGAACAATTAATGGAAAAAGCATGGGAACATATTGAAGAAATTGAAGAACTTGGCGGCATGGCAAAAGCGATTGATACAGGTTTACCGAAGTTAAAAGTAGAAGAAGCGGCAGCGAAACGTCAAGCGCAAATTGATTCAAATGCTGAAATTATTATTGGGATGAATAAATTCCAATTAGATGAAGAAGAACCGATTGATATTTTAGACATTGATAATACGGTTGTACGTGAGAAACAGATTGAAAGAATTGAGAAAATGAAAGAAAATCGAAATGAAGAAAAAGTTCAATCAGCCTTGGCTACTTTAACAGAAGCAGCAAAAACAGGTGAGAAAAACTTACTCGCTTGTGCAGTTGATTGTGCTAGAGAACGTGCGACAATTGGTGAAATCTCAGATGCGATTGAAGCAGTTTCAGGACGTCATAAAGCAATTATCCGCTCGGTTAGTGGAGTATATAGCTCTAATTTCTCTGATCAAGAAAACATTGAAGAAGTTCGCGAAATGACAGAAGAATTTTTAGAAAATGAAGGTAGACGTCCACGAATTATGGTAGCTAAAATGGGGCAAGATGGACATGACCGTGGAGCGAAAGTCGTAGCATCATCTTATGCAGACTTAGGTTTTGACGTTGATATTGGACCATTGTTCCAGACACCAAAGGAAACAGCGGCACAAGCAGTTGAAAACGACGTACATGTTATTGGTGTCAGTTCGCTAGCAGCGGGTCATAAAACGTTAGTGCCACAACTGAAAGCTGAACTAGAAGCTCTAGGTCGAGGTGACATTTTAATTATCGTTGGTGGCGTTATACCTGCACAAGATTATGATGAATTACTGAATAGTGGTGCAGTTGCTATTTTCGGACCAGGAACAGTTATTCCAGTTGCAGCACAGAAAATAATCGAAGAAATTTATCATAACCTTGGCTATGAGGAAGTGAGTGAATGAACTCAGGAAACAAGGACAGTGAAAAAGATAGTGCCATGCACGTGATGGACGGGATTCATAGTTCACATGATGGCTTGAAACGGACAAGACGACGAAAATTTGTTAAAAAACAGTCAGCATTCTCACTTGATACGACTTATGAACAATTAATAACAGGCTCACGCATTCATTTAGCACAAGCCATTACATTAATTGAAAGTTTGAAACGAAGTGACCAAGATGTGGCACAAGACTTATTAAAAAAAGCACTGCCACATACTGGAAAAAGTATAAGACTAGGTATAAGCGGTATCCCAGGTGTAGGGAAAAGTACATTTATTGAAACATTTGGATATATGCTCTGTGAATTAGGTTATAAAGTAGCTGTTTTAGCGATTGATCCAAGTTCATCTGTCACAGGAGGAAGTGTATTAGGGGACAAAACACGAATGGAGAAGTTGGGAAGTCATCCAAATGCTTTCATTCGTCCATCTCCAACCTCAGGAACGTTAGGTGGAGTTCATCGTAAAACGAGGGAAACGATGTTACTTTGTGAAGCGGCTGGGTACGATATTATTTTAATTGAAACAGTCGGAGTAGGGCAAAGTGAAACAGCAGTACGTAATATGGTTGATTTTTTCATGTTACTTGCTTTAACAGGGGCAGGCGATGATTTACAAGGCATGAAAAAAGGAATTATGGAGATAACAGATTTAATTATTGTCCATAAAGCGGATGGAGATAATGTTCGTCTGGCGAAGCGAACAGTTCGTGAGTATAAACAAATTCTTCACTTATTACAACCAGCAACACCTGGATGGAGTTCTACTTCACTTGCTGTTTCATCTTATAAAAATATCGGCCATGATGATGTTTGGGAACAAGTGCAATCTTTTCGAAAGCAGATGATTGAATCGAATTATTGGGAAGAGCGACGTAAAGAACAAACGAAGAGCTGGTTCCATGATATGATTCAAGATCGTTTAATCGAGGAGTTCTTTAGTGAGCCTGAGAAACAAAAGCAAGTAGATAGTTTAGAGCAAGATATTTTAAATGGAGATATTACAATTACAGGTGCAGTGACGCAACTGTTTTCGAAATAATAGATTAAATCCCCGACTATTGATGACAAGTATTGTTAACATTAGTCGGGGATTTATTGTGCATGTAAAAAATAATAGCACGAAACTATGCTACGGAAAGCGCGGTGCTTTTCCTTCGCTATATTTGAGGATAGAATGTTGTTATATGTTTCATATTAATTTGGTGACCTTGCAGATTACTATAAATGTGCTATCCACTGGATCAAATTAGGACATACAGACTTGAGTATGACCCGGTGGTGCGTTCCACGGATTCAAATTAAGGTAAAAAATATAAGTGTGAACCAGTGGAATATGATAATACGTTAAAATCTAAAAGTAATATGAATAGCTTTTGAAAGAATATCATAAACAGAATTGTTTATTCTTACACGCAAAAGAAGTACATAAAGTATCAAGTATTGCGTGTAAGAACGGTCCAGCGCGCAAAAGAAGTACAAAAAGCATTAAGTATTGCGTGTAAGAACGGTCCAGCGCGCAAAAGAAGTACAAAAAGCATTAAGTATTGCGCGTAAGAACAGTCTAGCGCGCAGAAGAAGTACATAAAGCCTCAAGCATTGCGCGTAAGAACAGTCTTACGCGTCGAAGAAGCACAAAAGCTATCAAGTATTATGCGTAAGAATATATCTTGTAAATATAAAACAATTCTTCTTACTAAGTTTACTCATTAACTTTAACCATCAATTAAAAAATAAGAGTAATAAATTTACAATGTTAAAATTTTCTGTTATTCTTAAAAGTAAGAAGTATGCGCTATCATACATTTGGCGCAAGGAGTTTTGATTTGCATAGAAAATAGCAATGTTCATTTTTTAAAAGCGTGACAGCTTCTGACATTTTTTAAAAATATTTTATGAAAACGATTGCGTAAAATTGATTTATCGTTTATTATAATTATCAGAAGTTATTTTTTTTACCAATTTAATGAATGATGATTCATTCAAACAATGATGTAAGGAGGATTATAAATGAATCAAAGAATTAAGCGCGCTGCTGTGTTAGGATCTGGAGTGATGGGGTCTGGTATTGCTGCTCATTTAGCGAATATTGGAATTCCAACAATTATGTTAGATATCGTTCCAAGAGAATTAACAGAGGCAGAAGAAAGTAAAGGATTAACTTTAGAGGATAAAGTTGTACGTAATCGTATGGCTAACCAAAGTAAGCAAGCTTTACTTAAGCAAAAGCCCTCACCGATTACAAGTAAAAAGAGTATGGACTTGATTGTAACCGGTAACATGGAAGACGATATGGACAAATTAGCAGATGTAGATTGGATTATTGAAGTAGTAGTTGAACGATTAGATATTAAGAAACAAGTATTTGCTGAGGTAGATAAACACCGTAAACCTGGAACGATTGTTACATCGAATACATCAGGTATCTCAGTAGAAGCAATGATTGAAGATTGTTCAGATGATATGAAACAACATTTCTTAGGAACACACTTTTTCAACCCACCACGTTATTTAAAGTTATTAGAAATTATTCCGACACAACACACAGATGCTGAAGTTGTTTCGTTTATGAAACAGTTTGGTGAAAACATTTTAGGTAAAGGTGTTGTAGAAGCGAAAGATACACCGAACTTTATTGGAAACCGAATTGGAACATATGGTTTACAAGTGACAGTTCAAGAAATGTTAAAAGCGGGATTAACAATCGGTGAAGTAGATTCAGTAACTGGCCCTTTAATCGGTCGTCCTAAGAGTGCTACATTCCGTACATTAGATGTAGTTGGATTAGATACGTTCATTAACGTTGCGAAAAACGTTTACGACCAAGTGGAAGGTGAAGAAAAGGCAGTCTTTGAAATACCGGAATTCATGCAAAAGATGAATGAAAAAGGTTGGTTAGGTGCAAAGGCTAAACAAGGATTTTTCAAAAAAGTAAAAGGTGAAAAAGGTAGCGTTATTTTACAGTTAAATCCAGAAACGATGGAATATGAAGATCGTAAGAAGTTAAAATCAGCTGCTGTAGAAATGGCAAAACAACAAAAGGGTACTAGAAAGAAATTGAAAGCGCTTATATCTCAAAAAGGAGATAAGGCAAGTGACTTCTTATGGAATATTTTAAAACCAACTTTAGTTTACTCAGCTGCTTTAACGGGTGAAATTGCTGATGATATTACACAAATTGATAATGCAATGAAGTGGGGATTCGGTTGGGAAATCGGACCATTTGAAACATGGGATGCAATTGGTGTAGCAAAATCAGTTGAACGTATGAAAGAAGAAGGCGCAGATGTACCTGCTTGGGTAGAGAAGTTTATCGCAGATGGAAATGAAACGTTTTATAAAGAAGAGGACGGAAAAGTGTACTTCTATAATCATAATAAAGAAGATTACGAACGAGTGATTTTCAATGAGAAGGAAATTAACATTCGTAGATTAAAAGCATCTGAAGGCGTTATTAAAAAGAATTCAGGAGCTAGTTTAATAGATATTGGTGATGGTGTAGCTTTACTAGAATTTACATCACCGAATAACTCAATCGGACTTGATGTCATGCAAATGGTCAATCAGTCAATTGAAGAAGTAGAAAAAAATTACGAAGGACTTGTAATCGGTAACCAAGGAAAGAACTTCTGTGTTGGAGCTAACTTAGCATTAATGTTAATGGAAGCCCAAGATGATAATTTCTTTGAACTAGATATGGTGATTCGTCAGTTCCAAAACATGACACAAAATATTAAGTATTCAGCTAAACCTGTTGTAACAGCACCTTTCCAAATGGCATTAGGTGGTGGAGCAGAAATAACATTACCTGCTGCAGGTGTGCAGGCATCACAAGAAACATATATGGGTCTTGTAGAAGTTGGTGTCGGATTAATTCCAGGTGGTGGCGGTACGAAAGAATTGTACTTGAAGATGCTGCGCGATATGCCAGAAGGAATCGATTTCGATTTATCAAAAGTTGCCAACGCAGTATTTGAACGTGTAGCAATGGCAAGTGTATCAACATCTGCTGCAGAAGCGAGAGAGAATGGCTTCTTAAATAAGCATGATGGTATTAGTGTGAATCCGGATCATTTATTAAATGATGCTAAACAACGTGTTCTAGCTTTATCAAGAACAGGTTATCAAGCACCACAGCCGGAGAAAATTCCAGTAGTCGGTGACTCAGGATATGCGGCGATGCTATTAGGAGCAAAGAATCTTCACTTAAGTGGCTATGCATCAGAACATGATCTGAAAATCGCAGAAAAATTAGCATATGTTATATCAGGAGGACGTGTTCAAGCAGGATCCTTTATTGATGAACAAGTCATGTTAGATTTAGAAAGAGAAGCATTCTTAAGCTTAATTGCAGAACCAAAAACACAGATGCGTATGCAACATATGTTGTTAAAAGGAAAACCGTTACGTAACTAAGAAAAAAAGAATCAATTATCGGGGGATAATACGTAAATTATAGATGAAATTTTATTGAATGGATAAAGAGGGAGGAATTATAGTGAAAGAAGCAGTCATTGTTGCAGGAGCTAGAACGCCTGTCGGTAGAGCGGTTCGTGGCTCACTTGCAAATACAAGACCAGATGATTTGGCGGCATTAACCGTAAAAGAGACATTAAAACGTGCCAATAATTATGATGGAAATATTGATGATGTCATTATTGGAAACGCAATGCCTGAAGCAGAACAAGGGATGAACATGGCGAATAATATTGCGGGTCTTGCAGGTCTAAAAAAAGAAACACCTGCGAACACAATTAACCGTTATTGTTCTTCTGGTTTACAAAGTATCGCCTACGGGGCCGAGAGAATTATGATTGGTCATAGTGACACAATTATTGCTGGTGGTGCTGAATCAATGAGTTTAATTCCGATGGGTGGTCACGTTATTAAGCCGAACTCATCACTCGTTGAAAATGCTCCAGAATATTATATGGGAATGGGACATACAGCTGAAGAAGTTGCAAATCGGTACGGTGTATCTCGAGCAGATCAAGATGCTTTTGCAGTGGAAAGTCATAAACGTGCAGAAGCTGCGATTAAAGCAGGAAAGTTTAATGATGAAATTGTTCCTGTTGAAGTAGTAAATCGTATTGTTGGAAAAGATAATAAAATTGTTGAACAAAAACGAATGTTTGAAATGGATGAAGGAGTTCGTCCTGGTACAACAGTTGAAGTATTAGGAAAGTTACGTCCAGCATTTAATGTGAAAGGTTCTGTAACAGCAGGAAACTCTTCGCAAATGAGTGATGGTGCAGCGTCTGTTTTATTAATGGATCGTGAAAAAGCAGTTGCAGAAGGACTAACACCTTTATTAAAATTCCGTTCATATGCAGTTGCAGGGGTAGAACCAGAAGTAATGGGAATTGGTCCAGTAGAAGCGGTACCAAAAGCATTAAAATTAGCAGGATTAGAACTATCTGATATTGGACTGTTTGAATTGAATGAAGCGTTTGCTTCTCAATCAGTTCAAGTAATGCGCACATTAGATTTAGATCCAAGTATTGTTAACGTAAATGGGGGAGCAATTGCTCTAGGTCACCCACTTGGCATGACAGGAACTAAATTAACATTATCGATTATGCATGAAATGAGACGTCGTGACGTACAATTTGGTGTTGTCACAATGTGTATTGGTGGAGGAATGGGTGCAGCAGGAGTCTTTGAGTTAATTAAATAATGATGCCACTTGTAGTGAAAGGATAATAAGGGCTAAGAGGTAATTATCCTTTCACTACGTTATAAATAAAGACAACTAAGGAAAAAAGAAAGGATGTTTAATATGAGCGAAAAAACAATTCAAGGTGGAGCTTTTCTTATTGAAGATTTAACTGGAGAAGATGTTATTACACCAGAAGATTTCACTGAAGAACATAAAATGATTGCTAAAACAACAGAAGATTTTGTCCAAGGGGAAGTTATTCCTTTAGTAGATAACTTAGAAAATCATGAATTCGAACATTCGGTAAAACTCCTTAAAAAAGCGGGAGACTTAGGACTGTTAAGTGCTGACATTCCAGAAGAGTATGGTGGATTAGGTTTAGATAAAATTAGTTCATCATTAATTACAGAAAACTTTGCTCCAGCTGGTGGTTTTTCAATTACGCATGGTGCTCACGTAGGGATTGGATCATTACCAATTGTTTTCTTCGGTAACCATGAACAGAAATCACAGTATTTACCTAAATTAGCTACTGGTGAATTAATCGCAGCTTACGCATTAACAGAGCCAGGTGCTGGGTCAGATGCTTTAGGTGCTAAAACAACAGCTCGTTTAAACGAGGCAGGAACTCATTACATTTTAAATGGTGAAAAACAGTGGATTACTAACTCGGATTTTGCTGATGTATTTGTTGTGTATGCAAAAATTGATGCAGAACATTTTACAGCGTTTATCGTTGAACGTGAGTTTCCAGGAGTTTCTGTAGGACCAGAAGAAAAGAAAATGGGGATTAAGAGTTCATCTACACGTACATTAGTTTTAGAAGACGCTGAAGTGCCAGTAGAAAACTTATTAGGTGAAAAAGGTCGCGGACATATTATCGCGTTCAATATTTTAAACGTTGGTCGTTATAAGCTAGCTATCGGTGGTGTAGGTGGTGCGAAGCGTGGAATTGAATTAGCTACGAAATATGTAAACGAACGTAAACAGTTTGATACACCAATTTCAAGCTTCACATTAACTCAAGAAAAATTAGGAACAATGGCTGCAGAGACATATGCTAATGAAAGCTCAGTTTATCGTACAGTTGGTTTAATGGAACAACGTATGGGTAACTTATCAGATGAAGAGTTAAAAGATGGTCGCGAAATTGCTAAAGCGATAGCAGAGTATCAAATTGAGTGTTCGATGAATAAGTATATGGCAACAGAATTATTAGATTATGTTGCAGATGAAGCTGTACAAATGCATGGTGGATATGGTTTCATGGCTGAATATGAAGTGGAGCGTATGTACCGTGATTCACGAATTAACCGTATCTTTGAAGGAACAAACGAGATTAACCGTTTAATCGTTCCTGGTACACTACTTAAAAAAGCAATGAAAGGTGAATTACCTTTATTACAAGAAGCACAAGGTTTACAAGAAGAACTATTAATGATGATGCCAGAAGAAGTTGGTAATGAACCACTTGAGCAGGAAAAACATTTATTAAAAAATGCTAAGAAAATTGTTTTATTAGGTGCAGGATTAGCGGCACAGAAATATATGCAGAAGTTAGAAAATGAACAAGAAATTTTAGTTAATTTAGCTGACATGACTGCAGAAGTGTATAATATGGAAGCGGCTATTTTACGTACGGAAAAAGCTATTGCAAAAGACGGCGTAGATAAGCATAATCAGAAATTATTATATACTCAAGTATATACACAAGAAGCATTTAATCGTATTGAAGCAGATGCGAAGGAAATTTTAATTGCTGTAGAAGAAGGGGACAATTTACGAATGATGTTATCGTCACTACGTAAGTTAACACGCCATGACCCTACAAATGTAATTGCTAAAAAGCGTGAAATTGCAGCAAAAGTTATCGCTGAAGAAAAATACGTACTATAATTTTATTGTTTTGTGATCTTTCTCTAACCTTTTAATATAGGTTATAAATCTTTTTAAAATCTCTTACATTTATAAATCGTTGTAATCAGTCATCATTGATTGCAACGATTCTTTTTTGTTTCATTATTGTTATTTGTCGTACTTATTTGATATACTTCTATGTAGTTGTGCATGAAACTTATTAAGTGAATTAATATTCAAATGAATCTTTGTTTGAATTTATCATAGAGGAGGATAAATCATGACTTTAACGATGTATTGGTATCCAAATTGTAGTACATGTCGCAAAGCAAAAAAATGGATAGAAGAACATAATCTTGAAGTTGATTTAATACATATTGTTGAAGCAACACCATCTGAGTCAACGATAAAGAGTTTAATTGAAAATAGTGACTTAGAGGCGAAGAAGTTTTTCAATACGAGTGGTAAAGTGTACCGTGAACAGAATATGAAAGATAAATTACCTGATGCAACATTGGATGAGAAAGTAGCTTATTTAGCTGCTGATGGTATGTTGATTAAACGTCCAATTGTTACAGATGGAGAACAAGTTACAGTAGGTTTTAAAGAAGAACAATTTGAAAATACTTGGTTAAAATAATTAGGAGGTCAATCATGAGTTTACCAGAGGATTTATTATATTATAAAGAACATGTGTGGGTTAGACGTGAAGGTAGTGATTTAAGAATTGGGATCACAGAGTTTGCTCAAGAAGAACTAGGGGAAGTTGTTTTTGTAGAACTACCAGCAGAAGGTGATTCAATTGAAAGAGATGAACCTTTCGGAAGTTTAGAATCGGTAAAAACAGTTTCTGAACTCTATGCACCATTAACTGGTACAGTAGTAGAAGTAAATGAAATGTTAGAGACTAAGCCTGAGCAAGTAAATGAATCTCCTTATGAACGAGCATGGATGATTGTTATTGAAGCTGATGATGAAAGTCAATTAGAAACGTTATATTCAGCAGATGAATATGAAAGTTATATTTCTGAGTAACAAGTAAATAATGTAAAGATGAGCATAGCGAGAACATCTTAGAATACAATAATTATAAGGAAGTTTTCGTTTATGCTTATCTAAATATTATAGTGTATATTGGAGTTGACAAACTTGGAAGATGATCGCATCATCATTGTTGAAGGTGCAAATGATAAACGAGTTTTGAAACAAGTGCTTCGTAATTCGGTAGAAATTATTTGTACGTACGGGACATTTGGTGTAGAGAAATTTGATGAAATGCTTGAGGAATATGATTTGGATTTTCGTGATGTTTATATTTTCGTAGATGCAGATGAACCAGGGATCGAACTACGAAAACAATTGGCAGCCGAACTTCCGCATGCTTTTCATATGTACATTCCGAGTGAACATGTCGAAGTAGAAACGACGCCTGCCGATGTTTTAGCAACCGAATTGATTAAACATCGTTTTAATGTAAAGCCAATATACTTGATGTAATAAAGAATGGTGATGAAAGTGCAACAAATATCTGAAGAAAAATTAGCTGAACTCGATGATTTTTTACTTTATATTTATACACCTTTTTGTGGTACGTGTCATATAGCAAAAGCGTTTTTAGATAAAATTGAAGCAACGCATGGGGAAACAATTTTTTATGAAATGAATGCTTCACTTTATCCGGACTTTATGCAACGGTATCAAGTAGAAAGTGTACCGTGTCTATTGATTAAAGAAGCTGGGGAAATAAAGGAAAAAGTTTATACGTTTCATTCTGTTGCGAATATGTATCATTATGTGTACCGTTATGCCGCATATTTGTTCCAGCAATAGTAACGTTTTTATTGACTTCTCTTATGTGCAATGATACCATCTATAATATAATTACATAAACATCTAAACTCTTATACAGAGCGACGGAGGGACTGGCCCTAAGAAGTCGCGGCAACCTTCAATTTTTATTGAAAGGTGCCAAATCCTGCAAAGCATATGCTTTGGTAGATGAGAGAACAAAAGGTTTACACTTTACTCTTTCTGTTCTCGATGCAGAAAGATTTTTTAATGTAAAAAATTAATTAGAGTGAACTTTCTCCACGAAAGTTAGGGAGGCAAGTTGAATGATTTCAATTAAAGGGTTAAAGAAAATATATAAAACGAAACATCAAGATATTAAAGCGGTTGATTCTATTACGCTTGATATTGATGAAGGCGAAATTTATGGTGTTATCGGTTATAGTGGGGCTGGTAAAAGTACATTCGTTCGCTTATTAAATCGCTTAGAAGATCCTACAGCAGGGTCAATCGTTATTGATGATAAAGAAATGACATCATTAAAGGGAAACAGTTTACGATTGGCAAGACAGGATATCGGGATGATTTTCCAACATTTCAATCTGCTTTGGTCACGAACGACGGAAGAAAATATTGCATTTCCATTAGAAATAGCAGGTGTTCCGAAAAAAGAGCGTGAAGAAAGAGTGCAGGAATTAATCGATTTAGTTGGTTTAACAGGTCGAGAAACTTCTTATCCTTCACAATTAAGTGGTGGTCAAAAGCAACGTGTTGGTATTGCTCGAGCGTTAGCAAATGATCCGAAAGTCTTGTTAAGTGATGAGGCAACATCTGCACTTGATCCAGAGACAACAAACGCGATATTAGATTTACTTGTTGATATTAATCAAAAGCTCGGTTTAACAATCATTATGATTACCCATGAAATGCACGTTATTCGAAAAGTTTGTGATAAAGTTGCAGTCATGGAAGCAGGTCAAGTTGTCGAACAAGGACAAGTAATTGACGTCTTCTCAAATCCAGAACAAGAAGTGACGAGAAAGTTCGTTGAGCAACTCATGACGAATACAGAAGAAGATGACAGTTTAGATTTTGTCTTAGAACAAGCAAAAGAAGGAAAAATTGTTCAACTTCATTTTGCAGGAGAATCTACTAACGATACATTAATTAGTAATGTAGCAAAATCATATGACATTAACATTAATATATTACAAGGGAAAATTACGCAAACACAAAACGGTGCATTAGGTAAAATGGTCATCCAAATGACAGGAGAAAAGGCAATTTTAGCTGAAGCATTGAACTATTTGAAAAACACTTCGACAGCAGTAGTGGAGGTGATCCGGGACGATGATTGATTTTTCAAATTTAGATACAGACAAGCTTTGGGAAGCAACTTATGAAACATTTTACATGACATTAATTTCATTAACAGGAACTTTTGTTTTCGGACTATTACTCGGATTGCTTTTATATTTAACGGCAAAAGATGGTTTGTGGGAAAATAAGCCAATTAATATTATTACAGCAACATTTGTAAACGTATTTCGAGCTATTCCATTTATTATTTTAATATTACTTTTATTTCCATTTACGTATTTCTTATTAGGGACGATGCGAGGTCCAAATGCAGCGTTACCAGCATTAATTATCGGGGCGGCTCCATTTTACGGTCGACTCGTTGAAATTGCCTTAAAAGAAATCGATAAAGGGGTGATAGAAGCAGCTCAAGCAATGGGAGCTAAGACTACGACAATTATATTTAGAGTATTATTACCAGAGTCTATGCCTGCGTTAGTATCAAGTTTAACAGTTACAGCCATTGCTTTAATTGGTTATACAGCAATGGCAGGAGCAATCGGAGCTGGAGGATTAGGAAGTTATGCATATTATGCAGGGTTCCAACGTAGAGCGTTTGATATTGTACTTATTTGTTCGATTATCATTGTATTAATTGTTTTCATCTTCCAATTTATTGGAGATTATTTATCAAAAAAATTAGACAAAAGATAGGGGAGAATTTTAAGATGAGAAAAGGAATTTTAGCATTATTATCTGTAGTACTGTTAGTTGTTTTAGCTGCATGTGGTGGAGGATCTGATGATGCAGAAGTTGGCGAGAAAGATGAAGATGGTGTAACGAAATTAGTAGTAGGTGCTTCAAGTGTTCCACATGGTGAAATTCTAGAAGAAGCAGAAGATCTATTAGCTGAAGAAAACATTGAATTAGAAATTGAACCATATGAAGACTATGTATTACCAAATGATGACTTAGACAATGGCACATTAGATGCTAACTATTTCCAACACATTCCTTATTTAGAACAAACTATTGAAGACACAGGTTATGAATTAACACATATTGGTAGCGTACATATCGAGCCAATGGGCGTATATTCAACTTCATTTGACGATGTAGATTCAATTCCAGATGGAACGGAAGTATTACTAAGTAACTCAGTTTCTGACCATGGTCGTGTACTAGGTTTGTTTGAAGTTGAAGGGCTAATTACATTAAGTGATGACGTCGATGTGGCTGAAGCAACAATTGATGATATTGAAGATAACCCGAAAAATTTACAATTTACGCCTGATTATGACCCAGCTATTTTACCTGAACTATATGAAAAAGAAAAAGATATATTAGCAGTTATTAACACGAACTTTGCAATTGAAGCAGGACTAGATCCTTTAGAAGATTCACTATTTATTGAAGGTGACGAATCACCTTACGTAAACGTAATTGCAGTAAGAGAAGAAGACAAAGATAACGAAGCATTACAAACGTTAATCGATGTGTTAAACTCAGAAGAAATTCAAGACTTTATTACTGAAAAATACGAAGGTGCAGTAGTACCAGTTTCAAACTAAAGATAGTTAAAAAACCGATACAAATGATATTGTGTCGGTTTTTTGTTGTGTAAAATAAATTATTAATGTTTGAAACTATGTTTTACTGACGTAATGTTGTGTAGACGGAATCTGCAATGTAATTTGTAAGCTAGTAAAAATCACATCTTTCTATTTGCATAAAAACATTCTTCCACGCAATACATGAATGTTTTTGAGCTACTTCTGCGCGTAAGGCGGTTCTTACACGCAATACATGATGGTTTCTATACTTCTTCTGCGCGCAAGACCGTTCTTACACGCAATACATGATGGTTTCTATACTTCTTCTGCGCGCAAGACCACTCTTACGCGCAATACATGATGGTTTCTATACTACATCTGCGCGCAAGACCGTTCTTCCACGCAATACTTAATGCTTTCTGCACTTCTTTTGCGTGCAAGATTGTTCTTATACGCAATACTCAAAGGTTTTTTTGCTTACTCTCCACGTAATACTAAATATTGCTGTTTATGGTAGTCTTGCAAAAGATATTCATATTACTATTTTAGATTTAACGTATCATTATATTCCACGGCTTATACTCATGCTTTTTTAACCTTATTTTGAATTAGAAGACAAAATTTGTCTGGAGCTCTGCATAATTAAGCAAATTAATATGAAACTTATATCAACATTCAAGTGCTTCAAGCACAGGGGAGAAATAACACGTAGACTCAAAGCGAGTCGACTAAAACTAGTCACGTCCTGTGACCAACATTGACACTTGTACATCGTGTATTTCGCACTATTATTTTTTAATTGAATTATAACTAGTTATGTCACTGTTTTACTTTTATCCTGAAATGAATGATTGTCAGCAACTATATGAACTATGTCATTCAAAGATAGAGCTGTACGAGTAATAAACCGCTAATCGACCTTTTTATGTATAAAATTATGAATCAGAAAAGTTTAATTTCAATATTTTAAAATGTCATTTTCGTTATGAAATTGATTTATACAAAACAAGATTATGACTATTAAATTGTAATTATTATTGTTTATAAAGGGTTAAATGAGAATGGGATAACTTAGGTATGGGTGTTTTAAAACAACAAAAATATTCGTAAACATTAGTATTTTAAATACTTTGCTCAATCGAATCAGTTGAAAAAGTGATATGAATCAGATAAGATTATAATGAGTTCGAATTGATAATAGGTATGAAAACTTCATACCAATATATAACAAATCATGTGGAGGTATCTAAGTATGGCTGATTACACATTAGAAATTAAGGATCTTCATGTATCAATTGAAGATAAAGAGATATTAAAGGGAGTTACCCTTACAATAAATAGTGGTGAATTCCACGCTGTTATGGGACCAAACGGAACAGGAAAGTCAACATTAGCAGCAGCAATTATGGGTCACCCTAAATACGAAATTACAAGTGGAAGTGTTACACTAAACGGCGAAGACTTACTAGAAATGGAAGTTGACGAACGTGCTCGTGCTGGAGTATTCCTAGGAATGCAGTATCCAAGCGAAATTAGTGGTGTAACAACTTCTGACTTTTTACGTTCATCAATTAACGCACGTCGTGAAGAAGGTAATGAAATTTCATTAATGAAGTTCATCAAAGAAATGGACGGCGCATTAGATGACTTAGAAATTGATAAAAACATGGCTCAACGTTATCTAAACGAAGGATTCTCAGGTGGAGAGAAGAAGCGTAACGAAATTTTACAGCTTATGATGTTACAACCTGGAATTGCTATTTTAGACGAAATTGACTCAGGACTAGATATTGACGCTCTTAAAGTTGTTGCAGATGGCGTAAACAAAGTTCGTGAAGAAACAGGATTAGGTTGCCTAATCATTACACACTATCAGCGTTTATTAAACTACATTAAGCCTGACCATGTGCATATTATTATGCAAGGTAAAATCGTTAAATCAGGTGGAGCAGAGTTAGCACAAAGATTAGAAGCTGAAGGATATGAGTGGATTAAAGAAGAACTAGGTATTGAAGACGAAACGGTTAATGCTTAAGACGTTAGGAGGGATAGTGCAATGACTACAGTTACAAAGTTACCTTTTGATAAAGAATATGTAGAACAATTTTCACAGAAACACAATGAACCAGCATGGATGCAGAAATTACGTTTAGAAGGTTTAGACTTAGTAGAGTCACTTGATTTACCTAAACCTGATAAAACGAATATTAATAGATGGAACTTTACAAACTTCGAGCATACAGCAGAAGGAGAAACGATTGATTCGTTAGAAAACGTTCCAGCTCAGTTAGATGACTTTATCGATGAAGATAATCTACCTGAAAACATTATTATTTTACGTAACCAAGCGGTTGCATATCATACAGTGCAAGAAGAATTAACAGCAAAAGGTGTTATTTTCACAGATATTTTCACAGCATTACAAGAACATAGTGAGCTTGTAGAGAAATATTATATGACAGATGCTGTGCAAGTGGATGAACATAAATTAACAGCGCTACATGCAGCGTTAATGAATGGTGGAGTTTTTGTCTACGTACCAAAAGATGTAAAACTAGAAGAACCATTACAAACATTATTTTGGCAAGAAGACAAAAAGGCAGCTCTATTCAACCACGTTATCGTTGTAGCAGAAGAAAATAGTTCTGTAACGTATGTTGAGAACTACATTTCTGATAATGACGAAGACGCAACAGTTGCTAATATTATTACAGAAGTATTTGCAGCAGATAATGCATATGTTTCATTTGGTGCAGTTGATCACTTTGCAGCAGGTACGACGACATTTGTTAATCGTCGTGGTGTTGCTGGTAAAGGTGCAAAAGTTGACTGGGCATTAGGTCAAATGAACGAAGGCCATACTGTTTCAGAAAACGAAACTCATCTAGTTGGTGATGGTTCAACGACAAATATGCGTACAGTAACGGCAGCAAGTGGTAAACAAACACAAAACTTTACGAATAAAACAGTTCACATCGGTTTAGATACAGATGGACAAATCTCTCAACGAGGCGTTTTATTTAACAAAACATCTGCGATTTACAACGCAATTGGTAAAATTGAAGATGGAGCAACTCGTGCAAACGCAGAGCAAGAATCTCGTCTACTTATGTTAAGTGGAAATGCACGTGGAGATGCGAACCCGATTTTATTAATTGATGAAGATGATGTAACAGCGGGTCACGCTGCATCAGTTGGTCGTATTGATGACATGCAAATGTATTATTTACAAAGCCGTGGAATTTCACAAGCAGAAGCTGAACGTTTAATTATTCATGGATTCTTAGCACCAGTTGTTAATGAATTACCAATTGAAACGGTGAAAAACCAGCTATCACAGCTTATTGAAGGGAAAATCAACTAATGGACGTACAAGCGATTCGCGAGCAGTTTCCTATATTAAATCAAGAAGTTAATGGACATCCTTTAGTGTACCTTGATTCATCTGCTACATCGCAGAAGCCTATTCAAGTAATTGAGGCAGTAGACAGTTACTACCGTCTTCATAACTCGAATGTGCATCGTGGTGTGCATACATTAGGATCACGTGCGACAGACCTTTATGAGGGCGCTCGTGAAAAGGTGAAAAACTTTATCAATGCGAAAACAAGTACTGAAATTATTTTTAATCGTGGAACGACGACAGCTCTGAATATTGTTGCACAAAGTTATGGTTTAGCGAATGTTTCAGAAGGTGATGAAATTGTCATTACTCCAATGGAGCATCATAGTAATATTATTCCATGGCAACAAGTGGCAAAAGTTAAAGGAGCTACATTGAAATATATTCCATTACAAGAAGATGGAACGATTTCATTAGATGATGTGCGTAATATAGTAACAACAAATACGAAGATTGTTGCTGTTGCTCACGTATCTAATGTTCTCGGTTCTATTAACCCAGTGAAAGAAATTGCGACAATTGCCCATGAAAATGGTGCAGTGATTGTGGTTGATGGTGCGCAAAGTGCTCCACATGTAAATGTCGATGTACAAGATTTAAATTGTGACTTTTACGCTTTTTCTGGACATAAAATGTGTGCACCGACTGGAATTGGGGTATTGTATGGAAAACAGGAACTATTAGAAAAAATGGAACCTGTTGAATTTGGTGGGGAAATGATTGATTTTGTAGAGAAATATGACTCTACATGGAAAGAACTACCTTGGAAATTTGAAGGTGGAACACCAATTATTGCAGGAGCAGTTGGTCTTGGTGCAGCAATTGACTTTTTAACAGACATCGGAATGGATAACATTCATGCTTATGAAGAAAAGTTAGCAGCATATGCATTAGATCGTTTAGGTGCTATTGATGACTTAACAATCTATGGACCAAAAGAGCGTGCAGCACTAGTTACGTTTAACTTAGATGATGTTCATCCACATGATGTTTCCACTGTTTTAGATACAGAAGGAATTGCGATTCGTGCAGGCCATCATTGTGCACAAGTGTTAATGAAGTGGTTAAACGCTTCAGCAACAGCACGTGCAAGTATGTATATTTACAATACCGAAGAAGATATTGATCGTTTAGTCGATGGTCTTTTGAAAACAAAGGAGTATTTTGGTAATGTCTCATATTGATTTAGATACATTATATCGACAAGTGATTATGGATCATTACAAACATCCGCGTAATCGTGGTACATTTGATGATGAACCTTTAACAGTTGAAATGAATAACCCAACTTGTGGTGATCGGATTTTCTTACAATTTAAACTCGATGGAGATGTTTTAGAAGATTTGAAATTTACAGGGGAAGGTTGTTCAATCAGCTTAGCTTCTGCATCTATGATGACGCAAGCAGTTAAAGGAAAAACAATTAAAGAAGCCTTACACTTATCAGAACTATTTTCGAAAATGATGTTAGGTGAGGAAGTAGATTTTGAAGAGTTTGGTTTAGATGATATAGAAGCATTGCAAGGTGTATCCAATTTCCCACCAAGAATTAGATGTGCAACGTTAGCGTGGAAAGCAATGGAGAAAGTGGATCAGTAAATGATACTGTAATCCAAATTGTAAATAAGTGAAATATCTTATTTGCCAAGAAAAACTTAGGGAGGTTTTTACATGGCGAAAAATGCGCCTAATGTAGGTGAATATAAATATGGTTTCCAAGACCGTGACGTTTCGGTGTTTCGTACTGAAAGAGGTTTAACGAAGAAAGTTGTTGAAGAAATTTCAAGTATGAAAAATGAACCAGAGTGGATGTTAGAAGAACGATTAAAAGCTCTAGAAATTTTCTATGATAAACCAATGCCTCAGTGGGGTGGAGATTTATCAGAACTAGATTTCGATGAGATTATCTATTACGTAAAACCGTCAGAAAAGCAAGGTAGAACGTGGGATGAAGTACCAGAAGAAATTAAGCAGACATTTGATCGCTTAGGAATTCCAGAAGCAGAACAGAAATATCTAGCAGGTGTTTCTGCACAGTATGAATCAGAAGTAGTTTATCAAAGTCTTGAAAAGGATTTAGAAGACTTAGGGATTATTTTCTCTGATACAGATACTGCACTACAGGAGCATGAGGAATATTTCAAAGAGTATTTCGGTAAAGTTGTTCCAGCTTCAGATAACAAGTTCTCAGCATTAAATACAGCTGTTTGGTCAGGTGGATCATTCATCTATGTTCCAAAAGGAGTAGAAGCTACTGCACCTTTACAAGCTTACTTCCGTATTAACTCTGAAAATATGGGTCAGTTTGAAAGAACATTAATTATCGTTGATGAAGGAGCTTCTGTACACTATGTTGAAGGTTGTACGGCGCCTGTATATACAACGAATTCATTACACAGTGCTGTAGTAGAAATCTATGTTAAAAAAGATGCATACTGCCGATATACGACTATTCAAAACTGGGCAAATAACGTTTATAACTTAGTTACTAAGCGTGCAACAGTTGAAGCAAATGGAACGATGGAATGGATTGACGGTAATATGGGATCGAAATTAACGATGAAATATCCGTCTATTCTATTACGTGGTGAAGGTGCACGCGGTGTGACAATTTCAATTGCATTAGCAGGAAAGGGTCAGCACCAAGACGCAGGAGCTAAGATGTATCACTTAGCACCAAATACGTCTTCATCTATCGTGTCGAAGTCTATTTCTAAAGATGGTGGAAAAGTATCGTACCGTGGTATCGTTCATTTTGGACGTAAAGCTGACGGTGCACGTGCAAACATTGAGTGTGATACATTAATCTTAGATGATGAATCATTCTCAGATACAATTCCATATAATGAAATTTACAATGATAATATTTCATTAGAACACGAAGCAAAAGTATCAAAAGTTTCTGAAGAACAGTTATTCTACTTAATGAGTAGAGGACTAGAAGAACAAGAAGCTACTGATATGATTGTTATGGGCTTTATCGAGCCATTTACTAAAGAACTTCCAATGGAGTACGCTGTTGAAATGAACAGATTAATCAGTTACGAAATGGAAGGTTCAATCGGATAATATAACTCAATCCCTTGTCACAACAATGTTTGTGATAAGGGATTTTTTTGTTCACTTATTTTAATTTAGTAGAGTTGAGGAATAATTTTTACTAATCGAATATAAATTTATAATGGTGAAGACTCGTATAATATGAGGAAGTCTATAAATTGGAAATTGTTAAAATATGATTCGTTGTCTGGAATTATGAGCTCCCTTACAATTTCATGAGAATATTTATCAAAACATCCTATTTTTAAATTGATTCAATTATGTCATAAAAAAGTAATAATACGTTAGTTAAGTTAGTTAAAAATATGGTATTATTACAAGACCCTTTTGTTAATATTCTAATCCCTTTTAATAAGGATTAGAATATTTTAACAAAAGGTAATGAAACTATACGAGAATATGATGTAAAGGAGGATATAATATGTTGAGCTTAATTGGTTTTTTAACGATTATTATAATTGTTGTCTTGTTATTACGTGGTAAGGTTATTCCAATTATTCCATTAGTCATTATTCCAATTATCGCAGCATTTGCAGCTGGTTTCGGATTAGCTGATATTGGTGGATTTTTTGAAGATGGATTATCAAGTGTTGTTAATGTAGCAATTATGTTCATTTTTGCTATTTTATATTTTGGGATTATGCAAAGTGTTGGATTATTTAATCCATTAATTAATAAAATGATACAACTAACAAGAGGGAATATCATTACAATTAGTCTAGGTACTGTTGTCATTGCCGCAATCGCACAACTTGATGGTTCAGGTGCTTCGACTTTTTTAATTACGATACCTGCATTATTACCATTGTACCAACGGATGAAAATGAATCCATACTTATTATTACTTTTAATCAGTGGTAGTGCGGCAATTATGAACATGTTACCATGGGCAGGACCTCTCGGGCGAGCGGCATCTGTTTTAGATATGAACGTAACAGAACTATGGCGTCCACTCATACCAATTCAAGTTATAGGTATGGTACTTATGTTAATTCTTGCCTTTTATTTAGGGTTTCGCGAGAAAAAACGGATTGAACGTCGCTATGGAACGATCGAATATAAGTTAGATGAAGAAATGAAAGTAGAAGATGAGAAAAGTATAACATCTACTCCGCTCTTTTGGCTAAATGTTATATTAACACTACTTGTAATAGGCGTCTTAGTGTGGGGTGTTATTCCAGCAGGTTTTGCTTTTATGATTGGTGTAAGTATTGCTTTACCGCTGAATTATCGTACAGCAGATGAACAAAATAATATCGTTAAAAATCATGCAGGTAGTGCGTTGACAATGGGGACGATTATTCTTGGTGCTGGTGCTTTTTTAGGAATTTTAACTGGTACTGGAATGCTTGACTCAATCGCTTTAGATACAGTTAAAGTGATCCCGCAAGCTATTGCACCCCACATTCATCTCATACTCGGATTTTTCGGAATGCCATTTGACTTACTATTAAGTACAGATGCGTATTATTTTGCTTTATTACCTGTTGCTGAACAAATTGGCTTAACGTTTGGTATATCATCTTTAGCAACAACGTATGCAATGATTGTCGGAAATATTGTAGGAACATTTATTAGCCCATTTTCTCCAGCATTATGGTTAGCCCTAGGCTTAGCTGGGTTAGAGATGGGAAAACATATTCGTTATTCATTTTTATGGCTTTGGGGTATCAGTATAGTATTGCTTATCGTAAGCTTTCTTTTTGGATTAATTTAAAAAAACAGGGATGAAGAAGTTATAATGAACTTCTTTATCCCTGTTTCTCTTATAAAATTTCTTTAGCTACTTGAACGATATAACGTAATTTATCCCATTGTTCTTCTTCTGTTAAAATATTTCCATGGTGAGTGGATGCAAAACCACATTGTGGACTGATGCAAATTTGTTCACGTGGAATATGTTCAGACGCTTCGTCAATTCGTGCTTTGATCTCAGCTTTATCTTCTAATTCGCCTGTTTTGGATGTGAATACACCTAAAACAGCACGTGCTCCACCTTTTGGAATATGAGATAATGCTTTGAAATCACCAGAACGCTCGTCATCATACTCTAAAAAGAAGCCATCTACTTTTTCTTTTGCTAATAATGTTGGAGCAATTAAATCATAGCTCCCACCAAACATATAATCAGACTGATAGTTTCCACGACATAAATGCGTTGTAACATATAAATCTTCAGGCTTTCCTTCTAGTACACCGTTCACAACACGTAATGCTAAATCGATTAATTGATCACGATCATATCCGTCCGTGTCGAATGTTAAATCAGGTGAAGATAAACCAGCAATATATACGTCATCAATTTGTAAATAACGAACTCCCGCTTCGTAAAAAGCTTGAAGTGCATCCCGATATGCTTGGATAATATCTTTAGCATAAGCTTCGATATCTGCATAAGTATCACTATCTCTCATGCCTGGATGGAATAATTGATTCGGACTTGGGATTGTTAGTTTTGCAACAGCACGTCCATCGACAATTTCATTAAACTCTTTGAAGTCAGCAATGAACGGATGATCAGGATTGAATGAAATTTTCCCCTTGTTACGGATTGTATACTTTTCAGTTTCTACATTTTTAAATTTATATCCGTGTTCTGGTACATACCCCTCTACACCGTTTAGATGTTCTAAAAAATCTGTATGCCAGAAACGACGTCGGAATTCTCCGTCTGTGACTGCTTCAAGACCTACTTCAATTTGTTTATCGACAATTCTTTTAATTTCTTCTGTTTCTATATTTCTTAAATCTTCATATGTAATCGTGCCAGATTGATAGTCTGCTCTTGCTTGCTTAATACTTTCTGGTCGTAATAAACTTCCTACGTGATCTGCTTTAAAAGGTGCTTTTGCCATGTTGTATTCCCACTTTTCTATATAATATTTTAACAAAATAAGAAATCCTCTTCTTGAGATAAGAAGAGGATTGTAATGACAGATTCACTCTTCTTATCTTCTAGCTTAATTGCTACTGGAATTAGCACAGTACGTAAATGTCTGTTGCTGAAGCATCAAAGGGCCAGTCCCTCCGCTTCTCTAGATAAGAAAACGACTTATTAAGTTATTGAATATCACTATACATTGTTAAAAGGAGAAAGTCAACTAAATAATGAGAATATTAAATGGAGTCGAATAAATTAGATAGTAATAATTGAAGCACGGCAATGCTTTAGTAGGCTAAAAAAATGATTAAGGGATTTCTTCCAAGCTTATAATTTCTACGTTTATTAAAAAATCTGAGTGGAACTATATGTATAAATGTTTCGGTCAAAGGGGCGGTTGGATGTCAGCAAATAATTGGGATGCGCATTTGTATGATAGGAGTCATCGATTTGTATCTGAGTATGGTAATCATTTGATTGAATTATTAGCACCACATAAAGATGAAAAAGTTTTAGATATTGGTTGTGGAACAGGTGATTTAGCGAATGAATTATATGAGCATGGAATTAATGTAATTGGTATTGATTATGCGGAATCTATGGTTGAGCAAGCGCAACAAAAATATCCCCACATTCGATTTGAAGTGGGCGATATCACTCAGCTACCATATGAAGATGAATTTGATGCAATTTTTTCCAATGCGGTTTTACATTGGGTAAAATCACCTAAACTAGCATTAGAAAGTATATATCAATCACTACAAAGTGGCGGTAGATTTGTTGCTGAATTTGGTGGAAAGGGGAATGTTAGTAATCTCACTACTAATATTATTCGAGAAGTACGTGAAGCAGGTTATGCTTTTGATGAAAAAAAGTTTCCCTGGTATTTTCCTAGTATTGCTGCCTATACAACATTGATGGAACAAGTTGGTTTTCAAGTCACTTATGCTCGTTTGTATGAACGACCGACCAGATTAGTAGGAGACGCAGGTTTGAAAAATTGGTTATCCATGTTTGCAGATAGTTTCTTTCATGACGTACCAGTCGATAAACGTGATGTTTTAGTAAAACAAATAGAGCAAGCATTAAGTAAGGAACGTGATGAAGACGGGAATTGGTTGGCGGATTACGTACGTTTACAAATTATCGGTAAAAAAATATAAACCTAACCAAAAACTAAATCCAAGTTTGGTAATGGGTTCTCTTCAGAGGTGCAAACAAGTAAGTAACATCTAATGCAATCAAAAATGCTTTATAATTTAATACAGATTGGTACTGCATTTCGCAGTGCTTTTTTCTTTTCTTATGCTATACAATTTGTCTGTTTCTACCTTTCAAGAGAACTTGTTAACTTAATCGTGTTTTTTTATTTTTCGTATGTTTTAATAATTGGAAAATTATGTTAGTGTGACGATATAAGACAATTAAAGGAGATGGTGATTTATGTTTAAAAGAAAGCACATAATACTTACATACGTACTGTTATTCATGGTAATTGGAGTAGCTTGTGCAAACGAGGAGAGTCAATCAAAGGAAGTTGAAAATGACGAGTCTGACAAAGAGGAACATGTAGATGATCAGCAGGAAGAAAACGATGCGGCTGACAAAGCAAAAGATATAGAACTTAAGCCGGAAGAAGGCTACGAGTCATATGTTATGCCAGACATAGATAGTGAAGAATTTAAAGAAGCAAGAGCAAAGCTAGAAGAATTATCCGAAGATGAAATAAAAGAATTAATTAAAAAACCTGCCGAAAATGATTATCAAATAACAGACGATTTTACAGAAGACGATAAACTAATATTAAATACATTAACAACAGAGGAATATTATGACCTAGTCGGTATGACGGAAGATGAAGTGCTGAATTGGATTGATGTTTACCATGGTAAAGTTAATACTTATATAAATTATGCTCATCAAAAAGGTGGAGTTGACAGTGATGAATATAAGGAATATAGAAGAGATACTATCACAGGAACAAAAGAAGAGTTTGAGTGGATTCGAGATAATTATAAATTTGATAAAGAATATCATAACGAAGCAATCAAGGAAATAGTAAAATTAATAGACGCTCATGCTGAGGGTGATAGCGACGCATTGTTCTCCTTGAAATACATTCTTTATGAGTTAAATCAAGAATTTAACCCCGAAAGTTTAGAAGAAGGAAAAGCAAATGATCTAACACTCTATAACGCAGTAAGAATACAGAATGGAGAAAACCCTTTAGATAAATATGAATAATAATATCAATTATGATATTATGCTATTAGACGGGAGTAATTAGTACCAAAAACTAAAAATCAACTGAAGGTTACTTGTTTTGAGAACCACCTCTTTGCTTGCTACTGCGCTGCGTGTTTTTTTTATTTAAAAAAGTTTTTTGAAATAGATGCTCACTAATAGTACGTACTATTTCTTTAACTACTTCTTTAAAAACTCAAAGAAAGTATCCATGATTATCCCCCCTTTACCCTAAAAAAGAAGGAAAGGATCACCTGTGACAACCACTACCCATATAACTTTTAGCTGATATTTAATTTATCATAATTTAATTTGATAACCAACGAAAAAGGAACCCATGTTCGTTTTTCGTTGGTTATTTGATTTTTTCTCGCTTATTTTATCTCTATCACTATTAACAATCTCCATTACTTGAGTTTAATTCGATAAATATGCTATCCTTTAATATGTCCAATCATCCTACAACTTTAATGGAGTGAAGTGTTATGAAAATAAATAAACCAAAGCGATTATCGTTAGTTGAACAAGTGACGAAACAAATAGAAGATTTAATTCACCAAAACTATTGGCAAGTCGGAGAAAAGTTGCCACCAGAAAAAGAATTAATGGAACAATTTGATGTAAGTCGTAATACATTACGTGAAGCGGTACGCGCGTTAGTTCATGTTGGGTTATTAGAAACAAAACAAGGAAGTGGAACAATCGTCCTATCTTCAAGTGTGTTTGGCGCAGTATTAACAAAATATATTGAACAAAGAAGTTTATTACATATTTTAGAAGTTCGGATGGCGTTAGAAAGTGAAGCAGCGTCATTAGCTGCGGAGCGACGCACAGATGATCATCTCAGTAAAATGGAAAAAAATCTCCAAGCTTGTGAAATAGCTTTTAAACAGAATGATTTAGCTGCTTATTTAACAGCTGATATTCATTTTCACCAAGCGATTGTGGAAGCGTCGGAAAATAGTTTGTTAATTGATTTGTATAGCACTTTTAGTGATTCATTATATTATTCTGTTGAACAAAATATTTCAGATTTACAAACAAACCAAGATGAGCAAAAGATTCATGAACAATTGTTTTATGCTATAAAAGAACAACAAGTAACGAAAGCAAATCATATTGTCAGAAGTTATTTATTAAAAAGAAAAGAACGATTAGTTTAGTCGGAGGAATTAATATGTCATTAGATGATAAAACTTTAAAACTGCAAAAGAATGGCGGGATTTTCCTTCTTATAGGAATATTATTAATAAGTGCTAATTTACGTGCGCCACTTACATCTGTAGGTTCTCTTGTACCTGTCATTCGTGATAGTTTAGGCGTATCTAACTCAGTTATTGGTACAATTACAACTGTACCATTGCTCGCATTTGCGCTTATTTCACCACTTGCACCTAAATTAGCGCATCGATTTGGTTTAGAGAGAACGCTCTTTTTTTCGATGATTATTTTACTAATTGGAACATTACTACGTTCTGTTACAGGTGTTAGTACGTTATTTATCGGGACAGCTTTTATCGGTATCGCGATATCATTTGGAAATGTGTTAATACCTGGTCTTGTTAAAATGAGTTTTCCGCTAAGAGTTGGTGCTGTGACAGGATTATATGCTGTTGTGATGAACATTTTTGGAGCATTAGCTTCAGGAGTAAGTGTTCCACTAGCGAATGTAGACTTGTTCGGTTGGCAAGGTGCTTTAGCAATTTGGGGAATTATTACGGTTATTGCTTTATTTATTTGGTCACCACAAATTAAACAACCGACGAAATTACCAGTATCTGAAGATAATGAAGAACAGAAAAAAACGAATATGTGGGGCTCATTTACTGCTTGGCAAGTAACGGTTTTCATGGGATTACAGTCATTAATGTTTTATACAATTTTAACGTGGTTACCCGATATTTTGCAGACGAGTGGTTATTCAGAAAGTGAGGCAGGTTGGCTATTATCATTACAACTATTTGCAATCATTCCGATGACATTTATCGTGCCCATTATCGCAGGTAAAATGGAAAACCAAAAATTATTAGGAGCATTAACTGGGATTGTCTTTTTCCTCGGTGTACTAGGCTTAATGAGTAGCGAATGGTATATCATTTTATTAGCTATCATATTATTAGGGATTGCTTGTGGAACCGGTTTTAGCTTGTCGATGATGTTCTTCACATTACGGACAAAAAGTGTGTTCGAAGCGGCAGATTTGTCAGGCATGGCACAATCATTTGGTTATTTACTAGCAGCACTTGGACCTGTTATGATTGGTGTGTTACAAGATGTGTTTCACAGCTGGACAATGCCGTTTATATTATTACTAATTGCATCTGTAATAATTGGTCTTGCAGGAACATTAGCTGGAAAGAAAAAAGTGATTGAATCGTAAATATATTTTATAAATAATTAGAAAATCCGCTTGGGTATGTTAGAGGGCTCAAGCGGATTTTGTATGTATTAGGAATCTATGTTAAACAAGCTAGCTAGTTGATTGATTGGTAAATGTGCTCCAATATAGAAGTCATCGAACTCTCCAAAGCGAGATGTCGCTTCATCAAAACGCATTTCATACACAATTTTCTTCAATTGTAGTACGTCATGTGCAAATAATGTAACACCCCACTCAAAACGATCAAATCCAATTGACCCACTAATGAACTGTTTTACTTTTCCAGCATATTTTCTACCTGTTAAACTATGTTCGTATAATAATTTTCCACGCTCGCCTTTTTCTAAAGTGTACCAATTATTATCACCTTCTCGTTTACGACTCATCGGATAAAACGATATATACTCCCATTTAGGTAAAATAGGTTTCAGTCTTGTTTGAGTTTCAGGTAATGTTTCTGTATCAATTCCATCTTTTTCTGGACGATATTTAGACAGCTCAATAACGGAAAAATAAGAATGGACTGGAATGAGATATTCTCCAATTGCTGATTTGTTGATCTTCTGTTCTATATCGAGTAATTCATCCATCGTTGGGCGTAAAATCATGAACATGATGTCAGCTTTGTGACCAATTGTTTTATAGAGAACTTGTGACCCTTTTTCATCTTTTTCGACCTTTTCCCAAGATGTCAATAATTGTTCAAACTCTTTTAAGGCATGTGAACGTTCTTCATTTGTTGCTCTTTTCCACGCTTGCCAATCGATTATTCGCATGTCATGCAAGCTATACCAACCATCCATTGTTTCAACTGCTTCTACCATTTTATCTCTCCTTTGTCATTATGATGCCCACTATACCATAAAATAAAAATAGTAATAGATAGTTAACAAAGTTGTTATAAAAACTTCACACTTAGCAAAAATAACTATGATAGACTTAATAGCAAATCGAAAGCAATGGTGAATTAGTTAAAATAATAAGGAGAAGATCAGAGTGCATATTTTAAAAATTGGAGTAAATTATCAAATCACTCCATTAGCAATACGAGAACAATTAGCTTTTTCTGATGATGAACAAGAGACTGCAATGCTTACGTTAGCAAAAGCAGATGGTATTTTAGAAAATGTTATTTTATCTACATGTAATCGTACAGAAATTTTTGCCGTCGTTGAATCGATTGATCAAGGAAATGAAGCAATAATCGACTTTTTACAAAATTGGTTTAATATACCAAAAGAACAATTTGTCGAATATGTTCAATCTGAGGAAGATGAACGAGCTGTTGAGCATGCTTTTAAATTAGCGGTTGGATTAGACTCTTTAGTATTAGGTGAAACACAAATATTAGGGCAAGTTAGAGATGCTTTTTTATCAGCACAACAATTACAAGTAATAGATAAAGTTTTTAATGAGTTGTTTAAACGAGTAGTAACATTTGCCAAACGAGCTCATAGTCATACGGTTATTGGACAACAAGCTGTTTCGATCAGTTATGTTGCGGTTGAATTGTCAAAGAAACTTTTCGGAAATATGGATGGTAAACATGCTGTTATTATCGGAGCTGGCGAAATGGGAGAATTATCTCTGGAAAATTTGGAAAGTTCTGGTATATCAACGATTACAGTCGTTAATCGCAGTGTAGAAAATGCAAAGCTTTTAGCAGAACGCTTTCAAGCACAAGTAGCAGGAATGGATCAGCTAGAGGAAGTGCTTACTAAAGCAGATATTGTTATTAGTTCTACCGGAGCAAATGAGCCGATATTAACGAAAAAACAACTTGAAAGAGTGCAACGTCAACGCCGTAATCGCCCACTGTTTTTAATTGATATCGCAGTACCACGTGACATTGCAGCAAATGTTGATGAATTATCGAATATTTTTCTTTATGATGTGGATGATTTACAACACGTCGCCGATGAAAATATGGAAGCACGAAAAGAAGCAGCAGTAATGATTGAGTCACAATTAGTTGATGAGTTAGCTTCGTTTGATAATTGGGTAAATATGTTGGATGTTGTACCTCTGTTAAAAGCTTTACAAGAAAAATCACAACATATTCAAGAAAGAACGTTAGAAAGTATGTTTAATAAAATTCCTGATTTAGATGATCGTGAGATGAAAGTTGTCCGTAAGCATACGAAAAGCATCATTAACCAATTATTACAACAGCCAATTAAACAAGCGAAATTAATGAGTATGAGTGAGGCTTCTGAAGCAAAAAAAGCAATGTTCATTAATATATTTGGACTTGATGACATATTAGAAAATGAACAAATTAACAATAGATAAACTGCGTATTTATGTAAATTACTTTGTTTATTTCAGAAAGGGGTGTCGTCTAAATGATGCACTCAAATTGGCTTTATGAAGTTATTTTGTTGTGTCATTCACTCAGTTTAATTGGGTATATCCTTTATTTCATTTCAAGTAAATGGAAAATAAAACGTGTTGCTTTTACTTTATTTATCGCTGTCTGGTTTTTACAAACAACGAGTATTGTCTACGAAATTATCGTAACAAAAACTTTCCCCATCGTAAGTTTACATGATGGTGTATATTTTTATGTTTGGATATTACTTACCTTTACTTTATTATTAAATGCGTTTTATCAAATCCAGTTTTTTGTATTGTTAACGAATGTCTTTACGTTTTTTATGACTGCTTTGTCTGTATTGCTAAATGCACAGCAACAGTCGATTGATCGAAGTACACAATTGATTCATGAAATATTGATGGCACATATAACTTTATCTATTTTATCGTATAGTTTTTTTACCGTTTCTTTTTTATTAGCATTAATGTACTTAATTCAATATTATTTGTTAAAACGAAAAAAAGGCTTGAAATGGATGTGGCGCTTTACGAATTTAGCAAAATTAGATCTTTATTCTTATTATGCAATCGTGATTGGTGTGCCGTTATTGTTAATTGGGTTAATTTTAGGAGTTGTTTGGGCATATGTGTCAGGCGATACATTTTATTGGTTTGATTTAAAAACAATTGGCTCAATCTTATTGCTTATTATTTACTCGTTATATTTGTTATTACGTCAAGATACGACATTTCACGGAAAATCTATTTCAGTTTATAGTTCAGCAACATTTTTAGTGTTGCTCGTTAACTTCTTTTTATTTAGCTCATTAAGTCAGTTTCATTAAAAGGAGAAAGTTTAAGTAAATTTTCTAGGAGGTGTTACGTTTGCGAGAGGTTACGGTAGGTTCAAGAAAAAGTAAGCTAGCTTTAATTCAGACAAATTGGGTCATTGATCAATTAAAACAAAAAAAAGACGCTCCATCCTTTTCGATAAAAGAAATCGTAACAAAAGGGGATAAAAATCTAAATGTATCGCTTGCTAAGTTTGGAGGGCAAGGCGTATTTTTACAAGAATTAGAATCACAATTATTAGAAGGTGAGATTGATATGGCTGTTCATAGTTTAAAGGACATGCCAGTTACGTTACCGGAAGGATTGATGATTGCTTGTATTCCTGAGCGGGAAGATCATCGCGATGCTTATATTGCTAAAGACGGTGTTGCTTTTAACGACTTACCAAAAGGTTCGGTTATTGGTACGAGTAGTGTTAGACGTTCGGCGCAATTGTTAGCAAGACGTCCAGATATTAAAACGAAATGGATTCGTGGTCCAATTGATTCGCGTTTAGAACAATTAGAATCAGGAGATTTTGATGCGATTATATTAGCAGTTGCTGGCATGAAACGTCTTGGGGTTGGTATGGAAAAGATAACAGAATATTTAAGCGATAAACACTTTATTCCAGCAATGGGACAAGGGGCGTTAGCAATAGAGTGTCGTGAAGATGATAAAGAAATAAGACAATTACTCGAATCACTTCATGATGAACATACAGCAAAATCTGTACAAACGGAAAGATTATTTTTAGAAGCATTTAATGAAGGAGAGCAAGCCCCAATAGGTGGTTATGCTTTTGTAAAAGATAAGCAAATTCATTTAAGAGGAATGGTAATGTCATTAGATGGCAAAACTGTTTTACAGCATGAAGTGTCTGGTCAAGATCCTGAAGTAGTGGCACAAGAAGTGGCGAATAAACTTATTAGCGAAGGTGCAATGGATATAATCGCACAAGTAAATGAGGAATTAGCCAATGACAATTCATTTACATAATAAAACGATACTTGTGACAAGGGAAGAAAAAGCCGGAGAAATATTTGCGCGTAAAATTAGTCAGTATGGGGCAAAAGCTTTGCAAGCTCCATTATTGGAAATTACCTGTCTGCCTTATGAACAAACAGTAAACGAGGCATTACAACAAAAAAAGTATGCGTGGATATTTTTTACGAGTAAAAATGGTGTCGATTGTTTTATGAAGCAACACCCTCCAATAGGAAATTGTCGTATCGCAGCGGTCGGCACAAAAACTAAACAAGCAATTGAAGCATATGGGTATGAGGTTGATTTTATACCATCTATTTATCATGCAGAAACGATGGCGGAGGAGTTTTTACAAATAGAAAAAAATATCGACCCAGTATTGTTCGTTCGTGGGAAAATTGCAAGTCGAGTTTTAATTGATGCGTTTAGAGAAGCTAAACGACCATTTGATTGTGTGGAAGTTTATGATACTGTCACGAATCAAGCTGCAAAAGAAAAATTAACGACAATATTACATACGGAAAAAATTGATTATCTAACATTTACGAGTCCTTCTACTGTTCGGGCATTTATGGAATTAACAGAAGAGAATCAATCCTCACTTTCTATTCCAGCTGTATGCATTGGAACAACGACAGAAAAGAGTGCTCGAGAAGCAGGATTTAAACAGACGATTATTCCGAATGAATTTACGATAGAAGGTATGTTAGACATCATCAATGAAAAAGAAAAGGGGATTAAGTGATGCAACAGTTTGAGTTTGCTCGTCATAGACGATTACGTTCATCAGAAGCAATGCGAGCATTATTAAAAGAAACAGATATAACAGTGAATGATTTAATTTATCCAATGTTTATTATCGAAGGTGAAAATATAAAAAATGAAGTAAGTTCAATGCCAGGTGTGTTTCAAATATCATTGGATCATTTAGCAAATGAAATTACGGAAATTCATCAATTAGGAATTCGTGCAGTAATGTTATTCGGTATTCCAAAAGAGAAAGATGAAGAAGGTACGGGAGCGTACGCTGAGGACGGAATTGTCCAACAAGCAACTCGCCTTATTAAAGAAACATGTCCCGACTTATTAGTAGTTGCTGATACGTGTTTATGTGAATATACATCGCATGGTCATTGTGGTGTCATTCGTGAGCAAGAAGTGGATAATGACGCATCACTGTCTTTTATTGTACAAACGGCATTATCTCAAGCAGAAGCGGGGGCAGATATTATTGCTCCATCGAATATGATGGATGGTTTTGTCAAAGTGATTCGAAAAGCACTAGATGAGGCAGGCTACAAAGAAATACCAATTATGTCTTATGCGGTAAAATATGCATCCGCTTTTTATGGACCATTTCGTGATGCGGCTGATAGCACACCACAATTTGGTGATCGAAAGACATATCAGATGGATCCGTCAAATCGAATCGAAGCAATAAGAGAAGCTGAAACGGATGTAGCTGAAGGAGCAGATTTTATTATCGTAAAACCTGCATTAGCTTATTTAGATATCTTGCGTGATGTAAGGAATGCTGTTAACTTACCAGTTGTCGCTTACAACGTAAGTGGTGAATATTCGATGATTAAAGCAGCAGCCAAGAACAATTGGATCGATGAAAAAGCAGTAGTTATGGAAAAATTAACTGCAATGAAACGGGCAGGAGCGCAATTGATTTTAACATATTTTGCCAAAGATGTTGCAACGTGGTTGAAGGAATAAGAGGAGGAAAATAAGTATGAGTTTTGCAAATTCTGTAGATGCATACAAAGAAGCGGTTGATTTAATGCCAGGTGGAGTGAATTCACCTGTACGTGCGTTTTCATCAGTTGGGATGTCACCTATTTTTATGGAAAAAGGAAAAGGATCAAAAATTACTGATATCGATGGAAACGAATATATTGATTATGTATTAAGTTGGGGACCACTCATTTTAGGTCATGCTGATGACAGAGTGGTAGAAGCTTTAAAAGAAGCTGCTGAAAAAGGAACAAGCTTCGGAGCGCCAACAGAGTTAGAAAGTAAAGTAGCTAAACTTGTTATGGAACGTGTTCCGTCGATTGAAATGATTCGTATGGTTAACTCTGGAACAGAAGCGACGATGAGTGCACTGCGTCTAGCTCGAGGATATACAGGAAGGGATCTAATTTTAAAGTTTTCAGGAAACTATCATGGACATGGTGATTCATTACTTATTAAAGCAGGGTCAGGCGTAGCAACGCTAGGTTTACCTGATAGTCCAGGTGTTCCAGCAGGTGTTGCAAAAAACACAATAACAGTTCCATATAATGATGTCGACAGTGTAAAAGAAGCTTTCAGTCAGTATGGAGAGCAAATTGCGGCTGTTATTGTTGAACCTGTATCTGGAAATATGGGAGTTGTCCCGCCAGTAAATGATTTTTTACAACAGTTACGACAAATTACGACTGAATATGAAGCCTTGTTAATTTTTGATGAAGTCATGACAGGCTTTAGAGTCGGCTATCATTGTGCGCAAGGTTATTTTGATGTAAAACCTGATCTAACATGTTTAGGAAAAGTAATTGGAGGCGGACTACCAGTTGGTGCTTATGGTGGAAAACGTGAAATTATGGAAAATGTCGCACCAGCAGGTTCGATTTATCAAGCAGGGACATTGTCAGGAAACCCACTTGCCATGACAGCTGGATTTGAAACATTAAATGCATTAAAGCCAGCCATGTATGATGACATGAATGAAAAAGTAGACCGACTTATTGAAGGATATGAAGAAGCGGCAGAACAATATAATATTCCGTTACGCGTTAATCGCGCAGGTTCGATGGTTGGCTTTTTCTTTACGGAAGAAGAAGTAGTCGATTTTACGACAGCAGAAACTTCAGATTTAGAGATGTTTAAAGCTTATTACCAGGGGATGATTGCAGAAGGTATATTTTTACCTCCATCACAATTTGAAGGATTATTTATATCGACTGCACATTCTGATGAAGATATCGAAAAAACAATCTCAGCAGTACAAAATGTATTTAAAAAGTTGTAAAAAAAATTAAAAGGTTATGTCCTTATTTTTGTGTAAAAGTTTTATAGTGGCTAAACAGTCGCTACAGAAACCTACTACGCTTTCCGAGGGAACGGCTTCAGCCTCCTCGCTCACAAAAAACGTTCGCTGTGGGGTCTTCAGCTCGTTCTGTTTCCTCAGGAGTCTTCGTAGGTTTCTTTCGCTAAGTATAATTGCTTCATTTAATGTTTATACAAATACATGGACATAATCTGTTTTAAAATAACTACAAGCACGTTTCACATATTATATTAAAAGGGTGACGTTAATGACAAAAGTATTTAATGACACAATTATTCGAGCGTATAAAGGAGAAGCAACTGATTACACACCTGCATGGTATATGCGCCAAGCTGGTCGCTCACAAAAAGAATATTTAGAAATTCGTAAAGATCATACATTATTTGAAATTACACACAATCCAGAATTATGCGCGTATGTAACGAGACTACCAGTTGAAAATTACGGAAATGATGCAGCCATTTTATATAAAGATATTATGAGCCCATTACCTGCAATGGGTGTGGATGTAGAAATAAAATCGGGTATCGGTCCAGTAATCGAAAATCCACTTACGTCTTTAGACGATATTAAAAAATTAGGCACACTAAATCCTGAGCAAGACGTACCTTATGTGTTAGATACAATTCGACTTTTAACAGAGGATCAGTTAAATGTTCCACTTATCGGTTTCAGTGGCGCTCCATTTACATTAGCTAGTTATATGATTGAAGGCGGACCTTCGAAAACATATAGTGAAACAAAAGCATTTATGTACCGTAATCCTGATGCATGGTTTTTATTAATGGATAAATTAGCGGATATGATTATTGATTATACAAAAGCACAAATAACAGCGGGTGTACAAGCTATTCAAATTTTTGATTCATGGGTTGGTGCTTTAAATGCTGCTGACTATCGAACATTTGTTAAACCAGTTATGGAAAAAATCTTTACAGCATTACGACCAGAAGGCGTTCCGTTAATCATGTTTGGTATTCATGCACGTCATTTATTAGTAGAATGGAATGACTTGCCTGTTGATGTTTTAGGATTAGATTGGCGTACATCCATTAAAGAAGCAAGAGATTTAGGAGTAACTAAAGTATTACAAGGAAATTTAGATCCAACGATTTTATTAGCTGAATGGGAAACGATTGAATCAAGAACGAAAGCTATTTTAGATGAAGGTATGGCAGATGGTAAACATGTCTTTAACTTAGGGCATGGCGTCACACCAAACATTAAACCAGCTACATTAAAGAAATTAACAGAATTGATACATACATATTCTAAACGATAAAAAGAAGAGGTGGACAACATGCAACGAGAAAAAGTTGGACTATTAGTGATGGCATATGGCACACCGTACAAAGAATCTGATATTGAACCGTATTACACACACATTCGCCACGGGAGAAAGCCGTCACCAGAAGCATTAGAAGATTTAACAGAACGATACCGAGCAATTGGAGGTATTTCTCCCTTAGCGGAAATCACGGTAGGTCAAGCATATGCATTGCAAGATAGATTAAATGAAGTACAAACAAATTATGAATTTCACGTTTATATCGGGTTAAAACATATTACGCCATTTATCGAAGAATCGATGGAAAAAATGGCAAATGATGGAATTGCTCGTGCTGCATCCATTGTGCTAGCACCACATTATTCGTCATTTAGTGTGAAATCGTACAATGGTCGTGCACAAGAAGAGGCAAAGAAATATGGTATTCAATTAGAATCTGTCGTTGATTGGTATGATGAACCTGGTTTTATTCAATATTGGGCGGAACAAATAATGGAGACTTATGAAACGATGTCAGCAGAAGAAAGAGAAAAAGCAGTGTTAATTGTTTCTGCACATAGTTTACCGGAGAAAATTTTAGCAGAAGGAGATCCATATACAGCACAACTAGACGAAACAGCGCGACTTATTTCAGAAGTAACTGGCATAACGAATTATGAAATTGGTTGGCAAAGTGAAGGAAATACACCAGATCCATGGATAGGTCCAGATGTGCAAGATTTAACTCGAGAGTTATATGAAGAAAAGGGATATCGTACGTTTGTCTATGCACCTGTAGGATTTGTATCAGATCATTTAGAAGTATTATATGACAATGATTATGAGTGTAAAGTTGTCTGTGATGAAGTAGGAGCAAACTATTATCGTCCAGATATGCCTAATACGCACCCGTTATTTATCGATACATTAGCTAATGTCGTATTAAAAGAAATGGTGAATAAATAAAGATGACCCAGCAAAAAACGATTGCCATTGTAGGTGGAGGAATTACCGGTTTGACAGCCGCTTATTATGTTCAACAAACGATAAATAACAAGCAATTACCTTATAAAGTTACTTTAATCGAAGCAAGTGACCGTTTAGGTGGAAAAATTCATACGATGAAACAAGATGATTTTATTATTGAACGAGGGGCTGATTCCTTTTTAGGTAGGAAACAGCCTGCCGTTCGCCTAGCTGAAAACTTAGGAATAGAAGATAAACTAGTACGTAATACGACTGGTCAAGCTTACGTACTAGTGAATGATACATTACATCCCATGCCTAAAGGGTCTTTCATGGGTATTCCAATCGATTTAGCAACTTTTTTTGAAACAGATTTATTAACAGACAGAGCAAAAGAACGTATAAAACAAGAATTAGTTATACCTGCTAGTAATGTTGAAGGCGATCAAACGTTAGGATCATTTTTTAGATATCGTTTTGGTGATGAACTAGTCGAAAATTTGATTGAACCACTTATAGCAGGTGTTTATTCAAGTGATTTAGATGACATGAGTTTATTAGCAACCTTTCCTAATTTCCTTGAATTAGAACAAGAGTACGGAAGTTTAATTAAAGGATTACAAGCGACAGTAGGCGAGCGAAAACAACGGACAGGTAAAACACCCGGACAATTTTTCACTTTTAATGATGGATTAGAAACTTTTATTATCCATTTACAAGGAGCAATTAAAAGTAATGTCGATATTGTTTATAATCAAGTAACGTCGATAACACAAAAGGGCGACCAATATAAGATACAGTTAAAACAAGGTGAACAAATGCATGTAGATGTCGTGATGATGACAACACCGCATCACGTAATGACAGATGTGTTTTTCGCTAATAACGCATTTGCGCCATTACACGATATTCCAGTAAAATCTGTTGCGAATGTTGCATTAGCATTTGATGCTGCGGCAATTGATGGGGAGTTAGATGGTACGGGATTTGTTGTTTCACGAAATAGTCCATACCGAATTACAGCATGTACGTGGACTCATAAAAAGTGGCAACATACAACTCCAGAAGGAAAAATATTGCTTCGAGCTTACGTCGGAAAACCATCAGACCAAGAAGTCGTCACCTTAAGTGATGAAGCAATAATTGACATTGTATTACAAGATCTAGAAAAAACGATGGGCATTACGAAAGAACCTGAGTTTGCAAAAGTAACGAGATGGTGTGAACAGATGCCACAATATACAGTAGGGCATAAGGAAAAGATAAGTGGAGTTAGAGAAGAAGTCGCAAATTCATTACCAGGCGTATTTATGGCTGGAAGTTCCTTTGATGGAGTCGGCATCCCAGATTGTATTGGACAAGCAGAGGAAATGGTTGAGGAAGCTATTGATTATTTATTAGGTTTGAATGAATCGATTTCTTAAAAAAAGTGAGAGAAAACTTTTCTATTTAAAAAGACACATTTCTATAATTAGATTTGTGTCTATTTGTTGTTCTAAAAGGGAAATGAAAAGTGATATGTATTTCTCAGGTTAAATAATATCAATCATTCATTTATGTTACCTCAAGAATAAGATATAATAAGTGTAAAAGAATAATGTTTTTAAAGTATTAATACTTATAATAGTTATTTGGTTTTCAATATAGTGTTTTTCAAGCAAAAATATATTTAAACAAAGTAGAAGTAAATTATACTACATAGGGTTTTAGGTGAAACATCTGTTATTATTGATATATGTCAGATTATTCAGATATTATCGTTTATAAAGGGGTGTAAATTTGTCATTCATTTTCTTTTTTATTATAGTTGTGCCAATTTATTTGCTTTTACATGAAATAGGACATGGAATTGGCGCGGTCGTAACTTCAAAATCAGATGTACATATTTTTTTAGGTTTGGCTAATAAGCATAATAAAGAGAATTTTAGAATAGGAAGATTTCGTTTTCATATCCGCTGGGCATATATAGGTTTTGTTTATTGGGATAAAAGTTTAGATAAGCGTCAAAGTATGTATGCGCTTGCTGGTGGACCGGTAATGTCACTTTTATTAGCGTTTTTGTTTGGATTCTTATCCTTTTACGTGGTTGAATTTCGCCAATTCTTTGGATGGTCTGCAACGTATAATTTAATTCAGTTCATAGTAACAATAATTCCTGTAAAATATCCTCAATGGATGGGAGCTTATGGGGGTTTGTCTTCAGATGGCTTGCAGTTAGTACAAACGTTAAGAAAGTCGAAAATTGTAGTCTAACATAAATGAGCGTAGCGGTTGAAAAAATGCTGTGACTGAAAACAGGTTTAATAGTTAGAAAGGGAAGGGCAATTGTCTAAGTAATTAATCGTAGAAAAGAAAGTGGCACATTTTCTATTTTTAAAAGGCGCAAAAAAACCAATAATATTTGTAGGGATCATCTTCACTTTCATAGCTATTGTTTCAAAGTATTAGGAAGAGTCTAGTAGGGTAAAAACGTAGCTCGTACGGCCTACCAAAATTACTTCTATTCATAGTAGAAAATTGAAACGTCTTTGGAGAGAATTACTTAGCCATGATTTTGAAGGCAATTATTCATCCATCTTTCCACATTTTTGGTGAGTTATTGGATATGTTGTAGTGATTTTATTTTCAAGAAACATTAAAAAAATTAATTGAATTTGAGCATTAAATGGAATTTATTTTTATCCTGAATTTCTTTTAATACAATAAAGGATGAACAAAATGATGATTATCGTTATTTTATTACTGTTGGTAGCGTTCTTGATCGGATCTTATTTTTATACGAATATGAATTATATTAAGAAGCCATTGAAAAAAATGTACGAAGCAGGGTTTACTGAAAAGAAAATAAAATTAAAGGATGGGACTGTCTTAAACTATGGTGAGGGACCAAGCAATGGTAAAATACCACTTCTTTTAATTCATGGTCAGGGTATGACTTGGGAAGATTATTCAAAAGTTTTGCCTGAATTATCCAAGCATTTTCATGTCTATGCTGTAGATTGTCATGGGCATGGAAAATCGGACTGGAACAACAAAAAGTATACAGCTAAAGCAATGGCGAAAGATTTTGCTGAATTTATTGAAGTAGAGATTGGTAAAAAAACGGTTTTATCTGGTCATTCATCTGGCGGAATGATTGTAGCGTGGATGGCGGCGCATTATCCGGAAATCGTACTAGGCACCGTAATTGAAGATTCACCATTTTTTTCAACAGAACTAGACAGACGAGAAAATACATATGTATGGGTATATGGGTTCCAAATGTATGAAAACTTTAAAAATCAAGATGAAGTAAAAGATTACTTCACGTATTCCTTGAAAAATAGTTATTGGAGAAAAATGTTTGGAGATTTTCTTTGGAGGAAATTTTCGAAAGACGCCATCGCATATCATGAGAAATATCCAGATGAACCGGTACATTTAGTGTATTTACCGCCTAAAATTAATCGAATGTTTGAAGCTGAAACCTATCCATTTGACCGGAAATTTGGAGAAGCATTTTATGATAATTCATGGTTTGAAGATTACAATCAGGCAGAAATATTGTCAAAAATAAAAAGTCCTACAGTGTTCTTGAAGGCAAACACTTCTTATGATGGTGATTTATTAGTAGCAGCATTATCAGATGATGATGCTAATCGAGTAGTCAATTTATTAGAACAAGGTATAAAAATTAAGATTAACACTCCTGGTCATGATATCCATTACGATAAACCAAAGAAATTTACAAAGATTATGGTTAATTTTCTTGAAGATCTATAATGGTTGTTGCAACACATCGCAATCAATTAAATGATGTTTGTATGGCGGTTTCCAAAAGGGTTAACATGATTGTTGAAATTAATCATCTGACATCCTGAATAGATTATCACTGTGTTTAGAACGTAAGCAAATGAGGTAATTTAATAATAGGATAGTCATATAGTTGAATAATTAAATTAAAGGAGGAAGCAAATTTTGCCTCTATGGCTCCATACTTGTAATTTCCTTTTTGACAGGATTGATTGTAGTAAGAAGGGAAAATAAAAAGATAAAATAGTTTTATATTCATTAGTCGGGCGCAATTTTTTCATAAAGGATTGTTCCCTGCATTATAAGAAGCGGACTATATTATGATAATTACTGAGGGGGGTAACTAACTATGAAAAAGTATCTGAAAAAAAGATATAAAACCTATGGAAGTGCAGTTATTGGATTATTAATAGGGTTTATAGTTGTTACATTCTTATTTGATAAACCAGATTATAAGTCGGCAATGATTGCTGTTTTAATTGGGTTAATGATTGGAGAATTAATTGTTTTTTCCAGATGGTCAAAAGACCAAAAGAAAAAAGAGAACTTTTAAAAAACGAGTGGAGTTGTGGAGTGAGGAAGGTGACTGAAACAGGTCTGATAGTTGGAAAGGGGAAGGAAAATGTCTAGCGAAGTGAGTAATCAAAGGCAAGAAAATAACTCGTTATCTGTTTGGAAAAGACGCAAAAAGCCAATTGTATTTGTAGGGTTGGCCTTAACTTTCATTGCTATTACTCTAAGTGTTATAAATTTATTTTATTGGAACACTCATTCACTATTAATTTCATTTTTAATTCCATTTATGTTAGGTATTGCATTTGTATTATTCGGTGTTCAAGCACGTCTTGAAAAAGAAAAGGGATATCAAATCAGTCTTGTCTCTGGAATTTTAATATGTGTTTTTTCTATAATTCCCTTTGTGAAATATCTGTTTTAAGCAAACAAATACGATTACGTAAAAATAAGATAATTCAACAATGGGGATAGATTGCTATAGAAGATAATTTAGATAAAGGAGCAGACGAAATGAAAACAAAACTTATCTTGTCAGTAATTGCAGTTTTATTTATGTTAACTGCTTGTTTTGGGCAAGAAACATTCCACTTTGAAGGTGAAAGTGACAATTGGCAAGTAGAATATGTTACGGATGTTAAGTCGAGTAAGGATTCCGAGAATGGTACTATTAGAATAAGGTATATAGGTGAAAATGAAACTCCTGACCAAATTTATTATAGTATAAAGAGTGGATCAACTGATATGTCAGGCGATGCTTCAATGGAAGAAGAGTTTTTAGAGATGGCAGGCAGTAATTGTTCCGGTTGCGCAGTGACAAAAGAAAATGATGAGTTTGATGTGATGATGGAGTGGGATGGACAGTCGGAAAACTTCACTTTAAATAATGTAAATTAAGTAATGAACAGGTTATCTAGCATGAAAAAGGAAGGAAAAATTATAATGATTAGAAAATCTATACCTTACGCTTTAATATTTTTTGTCACACTTACATTATGGCAATGGTTTTTTAAATCGGAAATTGATTGGAAAAATAATATCGGGGTTGCTGTTACTGTGTTTTTAGTTTATTTATTTATAGAATGGACGAGTAAACGATATGAACATAAGAAAAATTAGCATTAGGTTTATAGCTAACGAGTGCGATTAGAATAATGATTTACGCATATTCTAACGCTATGAACTTTACTATGAACAGAGCAACTACCTCAGACTTACATTCATAAAAATCAAGGTACTAAACCCAATGCGATTTAGTACCCTGATGCTACACAAATTGTCTTTCCACTAACACAACTTTTCGTTGGATGTGTTAGATACTCATAATACCACCTTTAGAAGCGTTGGTAACTAGTTTAGAGTATCTTGCTAACCAGCCTTTTTTAATTTTTGGTTCAAATGGTGCTAAATTTTCACGGCGTTCAGCTAATACTTCGTCTGAAACTTTTACGTTCATTGTTCTACTTGGTAAATCAATTTCAATAATATCGCCATTTTCTACTAATGCAATAGGTCCACCTTCTGCCGCTTCAGGTGAAATATGCCCGATTGAAATACCACGGGAAGCACCACTGAAACGACCGTCAGTAATTAAAGCGACTTCTTTACCAAGACCACGTCCCATGATAGCAGAAGTAGGAGCTAGCATTTCTGGCATGCCAGGACCGCCTTTAGGACCTTCATAACGAATAACAACTACGTGACCTGCTTCAACTGTTCCATCATCAATTGCTGCTTGTGCTTCATCTTGTGAATCAAAGACAATCGCTTCACCAGTAAATGTTTGAATAGATGGATCTACTGCACCAACTTTAATAACAGAGCCTTCTGGAGCAATGTTTCCATATAAGACTGATAAACCTCCGACAGGGCTATATGGATTGTTTTTCGTTCGGATGACATCTTGATTCGTAATTGGATGATCTTGTACAAGTTCTCCCATTGTTTTTCCAGAAATCGTAATTCGTTCTGGATGAATCGCTCCAGGAATTTTTGTTAATTCATTAATGATCGCCTCTACTCCTCCGGCTTTATTAACATCATCCATTGATATGTCAGATGCTGGCATGATTTTTGCTAAGTATGGAACCTTTGCAGCAACTTTATTAATGTCAGCTAAATCATAATCAATGCCAGCTTCATGAGCAATTGCTAATGTATGAAGAACGGTATTCGTCGATCCACCCATTGCCATATCAAGAGCAAATGCATCGTCTATCGCATCTTTTGTAATAATATCACGCGGTTTAATATCCTCTTTAATCATTCGAACTAAGTTTCTAGCAGCCTCGTAAATTAATTCTTTTCTTTTTTCACTTGTTGCAACAATCGTACCGTTACCCGGAAGTGTGACACCTAACATTTCCATTAAGCAGTTCATCGAGTTCGCAGTAAACATACCTGAACAAGATCCACAAGTCGGACAAGCGTTATTTTCAATATCTAATAATTCCTCATCAGTCATTTGTCCTGCTTTATGTGCCCCAACACCTTCGAAAACAGATGTTAGAGAAATTTGTTTTCCTGATGAACTTACTCCAGCTTCCATTGGCCCGCCAGAGACGAAAACAGAAGGTACATTTGTGCGTGCAGCTGCCATTAACATACCAGGTGTAATTTTGTCACAGTTTGGAATATAAAACACACCGTCAAACCAATGTGCGTTGATGACTGTTTCAGCAGAGTCGGCAATTAACTCACGGCTAGGTAGTGAATAACGCATTCCGATATGTCCCATAGCAATTCCGTCATCAACTCCGATTGTATTAAATTCAAAAGGAATTCCGCCTGCCTCAATGATTGCATCTTTTACTACATCAGCAAATTCTCTTAAATGAACGTGACCAGGAATGATATCGATATAAGAGTTACAAACACCGATAAAAGGTTTTTCTAAATCACTTGTCTTTACTTTCCCAGTAGCATATAAAAGACTACGATGGGGTGCACGATCGACACCAATTTTAATCATATTACTTCTCATATTCAACACGCACCTTCTTAAATTAATAGATTATCTCTATTTTATTAAGATAGATGTATGATGTCAACCTAGACATTAGACAAGTTGAATTATTATTCAATTTCTAAATCTTTCATTGCGTGTAAAATGTGGATTTTCATGGCACTGCGGGCACCTTCCGGGTTGCGTGCTTCCATAAAATTCATAATCATTTTATGGTCGCGCAAAGTATCTTGAGAAGCTTGTTGATTTTTTTCTGATAAAATAACCCCGGTATTAATCGCTTGGAAAATGACTGGCATAAGTTGATCCATAAATTCATTATGTGTTGCTTTAGAAATGGCTTTGTGAAATTTTTGTTCTACATCTGTACGATCAAGACCGAGATTTATCTTTTCTTCTATTTGTTTACCATAATCTAAAATTCGTTTTAATTCTGTGTCAGTAGCGCGAACTGTAGCGTAATATGCAGCTTCAGGTTCGAATATTAACCGTATTTCATATAAATCTTTTGCGTCAACTATTTCTTTAGATAAGTTATTTAATGATTCAATTGTTTCGTTGACGTTTAAATCCTTTTTGACAAAAGTTCCTTTGCCTCGTTTAATTTCTAATACTCCATTCGTAACTAAAATGCTAATTGCTTCACGTAATGTCGTACGACTAATATTCAACTCTTTAGATAACTCAATTTCGTTTGGAAGTTTATCTCCTGAAGTAAATCTCTTTTCAAGTGAAATCATCGACATTATATCGTTCGCAATATGATCAGATAAGCGTTTTTCAACCATGTATATTCACCCTAAATTGTTTTCTTTATAGTATAGCATAACGATAATGAACATTTTAAATTAGTAACATATAGTTATGAAAGTTCATATATTTATTAATCTAAGTAAAAAGATAGGAAATGTATAATAAATTTAAGGTTTCTTAAATTATTCCTAGATATCATTAACTTTCAGTGATAATATATGAAGTACGTAAATAAAAAGGATAAGTGATAAAGTTGGTTATTATAATTATTGCTATTATTATAGGTTTTCTTTCTGCGTTTGTTGGTAGTTTAGTTGGGTTAGGTGGCGGGATTATCTTCGTACCTGCTATGTTGTATCTTTACGATAACTTTGCTTCATTTTCTTGGGCTTCGCCACAGACGATTGTAGGTATATCTTTAATTACGATGGTATTTACGGGGATGTCTTCCACACTTGCCTATTATAAATTAAAACGCTTAGATATTAAGACAGGTGTTATTTTTTTAATTGGAAGTTTACCAGGTAGTATTGTCGGAGCATGGATCAACACAAAGATGGATTTAGATAGTTTTTCTTTATATTTCGGAATATTAATGCTTATTATTTTCTTTATGATGTTAATTGATCGAGAAAAGTTAGTAAAAGATAAACCATTAGACATTACAGATAATACACGTACTTTTGTCATTGATAATATAACGTATCAATACAATGTGAATCTTGTGCCAGCATTTATTCTGTCATTTGCTGTTGGACTTTTATCTGGTTTATTCGGAATTGGTGGGGGAACAATAAGTGTACCGGCAATGATTTTGTTTTTCGGTATTCCTGTACAAATTGCGATAGGAACGTCGATGTTTATGATTTTCTTTATTAGTATTATTAGTTCTTCAACCCATATTGTTTTAGGGCATATTGTTTGGAAATATATGTTGTTTTTCATTATTGGTTCTTATATAGGTGGAACAGTTGGGGCTCGAACGAATAAGTTATTTAGAGGGAAAACGTTAGAATGGTTTTTAAAAATTGTTATCGTCGTTGCTGCGATTCAATTAATTTATGAGGGTTTAAAATAAGGGGTTGTTAGTATGCATGAAACAATTCGCTTTTATTATACAAATGATTTACATAGTTATTTTGATCATTGGGCACAAGTGGCAACTTATTTAAAAGAAAAACGACATAAAAGTAAGCTTAATAATGAATCGTATTGGACATTAGATATTGGGGATCATTTAGATAGAGTACATCCAATTACTGAAGCGACGATGGGGAAAGCAAATGTTGAATTACTTAATAATTTAAATTATGATTTTGCCACGCTTGGAAATAATGAAGGCATTACGTTATCACATCAACAAGTGTATCATTTATATGATGATGCGAATTTTGAAGTTATTTGTTCTAATTTGCAATGTACGGTAACGGAAAATCCAAATTGGTTACTACATTCAAAGAAAATTCAATCTAAGCAAGGAGTAAACATAGGGTTGATTGGCTTAACAGCACGTTTTAATCCTTATTATCATTTGTTAGGTTGGAATATCGAAGCACCATATGACGTTATTGAAAGAGAATTAGCGAATTTAGCTTCATGTGACGTTATTGTGCTCATGTCGCATGTTGGGATTCACTTAGATCAAGCAATTGCAGAACGATATAATGATATTGATGTCATCATTGGGAGTCACACTCATCACTTATTTCGAAATGAAGAAGTAGTGAATGAAACAATTATTACAGCAGCAGGTAGAAACTGTCAATATGTTGGTGAAGTAACATTAGTTTGGGATCATGAAGCAAAAAAAGTCATTTCAAAAAAGGCAATAACCGAAGATGTAACAAGCTTACCGAAAGATTTATTAACAGAACAACGATTATTTGAGTTGGAAGAAGAAGCGGCGGTTATTTTACAAAAGCGAATTATTCATACAGAGGAACCGATTAAAGCTCGCTGGTTTCAAGAGTCGGCTATTATGAAACAATTAACAGAAGTAGTACGAACTTGGACTGGGGCAGACATTGCGATGTTAAATGCTGGTTTATTAATTGAGGGGTTTTCTAAAGGTGATATAACGTATGAAGATGTTCACCGAATTTGTCCACATCCAATTAATCTATGTACAGTTCGTTTAAATGGAGACGAATTGTTAGAAGTAGTTGAAGATGCGTTTTCTAAACAATTAATGGAACTTCGTTTAAAAGGTTTTGGATTTAGAGGCGAAATAGTAGGGCGTATGGTTTTTGCCAATCTTGATGTTGTTACTGAATATGATGATAATGGTGAGGAATATGTCGTTGATGTTGTCTATGAAGGGCGACCTTTACAAACGGACAAAATGTATGAAATAGCGACAGCCGACATGTTTACGTTTGGACGTTTATTACCGGGTATTGCTAATGCAGAAGTTCATCAATTATTTTTACCTGAATTTATTCGTGAACTACTTGTAAAAACATTAATCGAATCTTAGAAAGCAGAGTAATCTAGTGTCATATTTTCACTTCTTGCATATAGTACAGTGTAATCTATAGAGGAGTGATGGTGTGATAACGATTAATCCAATTGATCTGGATGGCATTGTATTTACTGCTGTTCGTGTAGAATTACCAAAAACAAATTTGTTAATCGTAAGTAATGATGTAGGTTATATTATGTGTGCTGCGCTTGATGTAGCAATTTTTGATGAAAAACTAGCTGAAAGAGAAGTGATTGCAGCTAGAGCTATGGGAGTAAGAACAATTGAACAATTACTAGAAGCTCCTTTAGAAAGCGTCACAAACGCGGCTGCTGAAAAGTTTGGTTGGCATAACGGCATGATTGGAAAAGATGCATTACTTCTTATTGCTTAAAAAATTTAATGATAAAATGAATGATTCTAACCCGCTTTTTTTATTCATATAATAAAAAGAGGGGGTTTTTTGTTCATGCGTTTTCTAAAAAATAAATTATCTATGCGTAGACAGCCACCTCCCGTTCAATATGTCTTGTTAGTGACGACAGTTATTTTTATTATTATTATTATATGTAGTCTTTGGCTTATTGATAAGGGAATTAGACCGGCATTAATGGACATTGCTGAATTAAAAACAACTGAATTTGCGACGAGAACGATTAATTCAGCAGTTAAATCAACCGAACAAATGAACTTTGATGATTTAATTGCTATGGAGATGGATAACAGTGGGAATGTGGCAACGCTAGGTTGGAATTCAGAAGTAGTGAATGAAGCATTGCGTACAGCAACAGATCGTGCGGAGTATTTTTTATATGGTATGAACAAGGGTGAGCAAATCGATGTTGATGATCCAAATATGAAGCCGATAGAATTTGGTGATTCAGTAGGGGATTTAGCTGCAAAAGATCCCACAGTAGTTGAGGTTCCTTTAGGTCAAGCGACTGGCAATACTGTGTTGGCAAATCTAGGTCCAAGAGTTCCGATTCATTTTGAAATTGTTGGTAACTTACAATCAGATGTTGTACATGAAGTAAAAGAATTTGGGGTAAATGCTGCATTGTTTGAAATATATATTCCTGTTACGGTAAATATGCAAATCGTCATTCCGTTTTCAACAACTACAACAGAAATAAGTACAAAGGTTTTTGTTGATTCACGCGTTATTATGGGAGAAGTTCCAGATTTTTTCTCAGATGGAAAGAGTGATACATCTGTCACATTTCCTCGTGAACGATTTTTAGATAAACCTGCAGATTAAGAAAGGGGAAGATAATTGACAGAAAATAAAGTTTATTTTGACTAATAGTGGAGCTGTTGCTATAATAGTAGAAAATTAGATAGTTTTCTATTTTCATAATACTATCAATAAATTAAAAGGAGGGAATGAAATGGAGGAACGTTCACAATGGGGAACACGGGCTGGATTTATTTTTGCTGCTATAGGATCCGCTATTGGTTTAGGTAATATTTGGCGTTTCCCAGCGGTTGCTTATGAAAGTGGTGGAGGAGCATTTTTCATCCCATATTTATTTGCTTTATTAACAGCAGGAATTCCAATCTTAATTATGGAATTCACAATGGGGCATAAATATCGTGGTTCTGCACCATTGACCTATCGAAGAATGAATAAAGCAACAGAAGGAATTGGTTGGTGGGCTGTTTTAGTCGCCTTTGTTATTTCTACGTATTATTCAACAATTATTGCCTGGGCAATATCTTATTCTATCTTTTCAATTAATTTGTCGTGGGGAACTGACACGGAATCATTTTTATTTAACGATTATTTAGAAATTGTAGAAGTCCCTGGTCAATTTGGTAGTTTAGTGCCTGGTGTGTTAATTCCATTACTCGTCGTTTGGCTCATTGTATTAGCAATATTATTTAGAGGAGTTAGTCGTGGAATAGAGATCGCGAATAGAATTATGATCCCAACACTCGTCGTTGTATTTATCATTATTGTTTTACGAGCTATTACATTACCTGGTGCATTAACTGGATTAAATGCCTTTTTCGAACCAGATTTTTCACAAATTTTAAATCCCCAAGTTTGGATTGCTGCATACGGACAAATATTCTTTAGTTTGTCAATTGCATTTGCTATCATGATTACGTATTCAAGTTATTTACCGAAAAAATCTGACATAACGAATAACGCATTTATTACTGGCTTTAGTAACTCAGGTTTCGAATTATTAGCCGGAATAGGTGTATTCTCTATTTTAGGCTTCATGGCTACACAACAAGGGGTAGGAATTGATGAAGTAGTTGCAGGAGGAGTAGGATTAGCGTTTGTTGTTTTCCCAGCTATTATTAATGAGTTTCCTGCGTTCAATGAATTTTTCGGTGTATTATTTTTCTTATCACTCGTCTTATCTGGATTAACGTCCCTTGTGTCAATTATTGAAACATATGTATCCGGATTAAGTGATAAATTTGGGATAACGCGTGGGCAAGCAGTTATTTTTGGTGGAGGATTTGCAACAATTGTTTCACTTGTTTTTGCGACACAAGGTGGGTTATTCTTCTTAGATGCTGCCGATTACTTTATCAACCAATTCGGTGTTGCAGCATTAGGTTTAGTTGAAGTTATTTTAATTGCTTGGTTCTTACGAAAGCTAGGTACATTTAAAAACCATGCAAATGAAATTTCTGATATACGGGTAGGCTCGTGGTGGACGATTAGTTTAGGATTAATCACTCCGGTCGTGCTCGGCTATATGATGTATGGATTATTGAAAGAAAACTTAACGAGAAGTTTCGATACAGACACAGGAAACTATGAGGGATATTCCGATGCCTTTATTAATTACGGTGGTTGGAGTGTTGCCATAGGTGCTTTAGTTATAGGTTTATTAATTGGCTTTACGAAATGGAAAACAAAACCTGAAGAAGGTGATTATGATGACCGCTAGTGCAATTATTATGATGGTGATTGGAATAGTAATCATTTGGGGTGGATTAGTTGCTAGTATTGTAAATGCAGTTAATAAATCAAAAACCTCTAAATAATAGAATTAATTTCATTAATCATATTTAGTAACTTAAACAAGAACTTTATGTTTGATGATCTATCCGTTTACTTTCATTACAGCCGACTGACTCATGCTCTTCCCTCAAGAGTCAGTCGGCTTCCATTCAAGTAAACTTAGTGACATAAGAAAACACCTATGTTTCAAAAAAATAAGAGTTGTCCTACGTGTTTTTAATCAGATTTTTCTATTATGAAATTGATTCAAGTAATAACGAGAAGAGATTGGAACAAAACATGCTCACAAATTAAATATGGATAAATATATAATGAAGCGGAATATCTCTCTAGAGCAGTTATTTAACCGTTCCATCTTTAAGCAGTATGACATTTTGCGTTAGTCTCTTTTTGCTTCTTTTGAAAGTTGCTCCCAACGTTTTAAATAAGGGTATGGATCAAATGACCATTCTACATTACCGTTATCTCGATACATTCCATAGTGAAGATGAGGTGGGAATTTTCCGGAAGTTCCTGGTGGTCCATAACCACTAGAGCCAACTGTACCTAGTACATCACCAGGTTGAATGACATCACCAATTTCAATCTTATCTTCATAATTATTTAAATGAGCATAGTAATGATAAATGTTATGAATATCTCTAATCCCGATTCGCCATCCACCATATAAATTCCATCCTTTTAATTCCACAATCCCATAAGTAGTTGCTTTTACAGGTGTACTATAGGAAGCGAAAATATCCGTACCTTCATGGATTCGATTACCACCAAATCCACGGCGGTCTCCCCACGTATTATTATAACTATAGTTATAACTGATATCGACAGGAAAATCCCGTTTAGTTAATGTAATCGAATCAAAATGTTGATATACCTTTGCAATATTCACAATTGTTTTTACTGTTAAATCCCGCTTATAATGTTCCCATAAACTAATTTTAATGTCATCTTCTGTCATTCCATATTTACTTAACATTACTCCAGCTGTATAGATGCGGTCTTCTTCACTGTTTAAATCAGCATGTCCGTCGCCATTACCATCGAGTCCTAAACCTTGAAAGAAATTAACAATGTGTGCTTCCTTATGTTGCATTATATTACCAGGACCATACCATTCAATTGGTTCAAATTGGACTGAAATAATGGTGTTATCTTTTTCATCCTGTGCAATATTTCTTTCATATTGATCGATGGCAGCGATGTAATACCACGGAACTAATGTAACAGCTTCCGTTTTTTTATATAGTGCCATTCGTTTTTCTTCTATTGACGTATCAGCGGCAAGTGTGGGATTTGGATGCAATAAAATCATATTTATGATGATAAATCCAATAAAAACGTATATTGATTTTTTGCTATATAAAAAAATCGTCCTAACTCCTTTCGAAAAGAAATCCAGTATTAGATAAGTAAAAGCATGTTGAAAAATAAGCTTTGTTTTTATATTGTGTTGTAAAATACATAAAAAATACGTTATATTAGAAAAATGTGATAAACTATACTCACGTATGAGGTGATAGGACAATGATAGAATTAAATGGAAAACAATATGAAGTAATTGAAAATGTTAGAGAAGGTTTTCAAGAAGAAGCAATAGCGGAACGTTATGCGGATGTACTTAAAAAGTATGATTATATTGTTGGGGACTGGGGTTATAGTCAATTGCGTCTTAAAGGCTTTTATCACCCAAAACATGGAAATGCCTCTTATAATACAAGAATCGATATGTTAGATGATTATATATTAGAATATTGTAATTTTGGTTGTGCTTTTTTCGTATTGAAAAAAGTAGATTAATGAATGTGTAGTTGAATCAATTTCAGAACAGGAAAGTTTAAGCAAAATCCATGTAGCAACACGTTAATGTTGCTACATGAGTTGAGGCTGTGCCCACTGGAAAGCAATCGACTGTAAAGAAAGTAAACAGGTTTGATACCGAATCCAAATTTCGTGTTTAACAGACTAAAATTAATTATGAGATTCAACTATAATAAAAAAATAACCTTCAGACAGATACTGTGCATATCCTGAGGGTTATTTTAGGTTGTTTTTATTCGAATTTGTTACATCGATTGTAGATGTTCTTGTTTATCATAAATAGTACTTCGTGTATATCCACCAAATTGTTGTTCTATAAGTGTACCTAATTTAAACAACGATTTTTCATTCCCATTTTTACTAATGAGTTGAACCGCAAATGGTAAACCATTATCATCAAATCCAACAGGAATCGTTAAAGCAGGTAATCCCCAAACATTTGCATATGCAGCATAAGGCATAAACTTTTTAAATGTCTTTTTAATGGAGAAAATTTCTTTATACATTTCACCATGTTTTAATGCAGAACGATGATAGACTGGAAAGATAAGAATTCTGTTTTTAAGATAGCTATCTAACGCTCGGTCGCCTTCTGCAATAAATGTTTCAATTTCCTTCTTGCGTTTAGCAGAAGGTTTAAATAAATTGGCACCGATTAATGCCCAAGATAAATATTGATTCGTCTTTGTACGTTTCGTTGCTTTTTCTTTTAAATAATGACGCCATACATTGACACGATCTGTATTAAACGCTAACTTTTTTATTTCACTGCCACCGTCAATTGACATTAACTCTTGCCATAATGTAGCACTTTGATTGAAGTAAGGTGGTATTGCTATATTTGTTTGATAATAATTTTGTAAAAAATCAGTTATGTTACTAAGTGCATGTGCAATAGGTTTAGCTAATGGAAATCCATTATCATCTGGCAAAATATCGATAATCATTTTTTCATAAATGGCTTTTTGTTTCGTTTTATTAGCGATAATGTCATATACCATTTGTACATCGCGAACAGATTTACCAATAGGTCCAACGCTAGACATACGAGCTTTTAGTGGAATATTATCAGCAGGAAAATGTCCATTTGTCGATACTTGAAATTTCCCTGGCTTAAATCCGACAACACCGTTAAAATGACTCGGAAAACGTATGGAACCACCGATATCAGAGCTTAGACCTACATAAGAGCCACCAACAGCGACTAATGCTGCTTCTCCACCACTAGATCCACTGGCAGACTTTTGCATACTCCAACCATTATTTGTTTGACCGTATAATTTATTATCTGATTCATGATAAAAACATAATGAAGATGTATTCGTTTTGCACAGAATGATGGCACCTGCACTTTTTAGTAAAGTTACGACATCCGCATCATGTGTCATAATAATATCTTTCCGATGGCTAATCCCACCAGTCGTTTTCATACCTTTGACGTGAATGGCTTCTTTTATACTAACTGGGACGCCGTATAATGGTTGACGCTGAAAAGACGCTTTATCAATTTGTTTATCTGCCTGCTTAGCTTCCTCTAAAGCAGCTGTAAAACGTTCTTCAACGACTGCATTTAATTCTTTATTTACTTCTTTTATATGGTTAATTAATGTTAAAGTTACTTCTTCACTCGTAATTTTTCTTTCTTGAATGAATCGAGCAATATCGGTTGTATCATAACTTAATAAATTATTAGTAACTTTCTGATTCTTCCCACTAGGCATTCCGTTCACTTCCCTTCAAGAAAAAGGTTATTATTACTAGTATATCATTCAACTACTTGAAAGCCACTAGTAACAACAAAAATTAAGGTAAATGGGTCATAAGATTCATCGTTTCGGACTCTTTTTTACAATAAATATGTTATAATAAACTTAGTGAATACGGATAGCGAGGGATTATAGATGTATTTTGTTAATCGAAGTGAGATTGAGGCAATTATTACGAATATGGATAACGTTTTAACTGAAGTAAAAGAGGATAGAAGTTTTTCATCTACTGTGGAACAACTTGCGTTAGAGCGTATTGTTCATGTATTAATAGAGTCGATTCTAGATGTTGGAAATATGATGATAGATGGTTTTATTATGCGTGATCCAGGAAGTTATTATGATATTATCGATATTTTATTAGATGAAAAAGTACTTCCACAAGAAGATGAAATTAGTTATAAGTCGTTTATAGATTTACGAAAAATGATTGTCCAAGATTATTTAAATATTGATCACGATACGATTCAAGAAACTTTATTCGCATCAAAAGAGACATTGGGTAAATTCAGTTCACATATTCGAGCTTATTTAGTAAATGAATTAGGGGTTGCTAACGCTTTTTCAAATGAATCTTAGGAGGAGTCCACGTGTTAAGTCACCTAAAAAGTACAAAAGAAAAGCTACTATTTATTTTGAAAAGAGATAGTGAAGCTTCAATTAAAGAAATTATGGACTATTTTACGATTTCGAATGTAGCCGTTAGAAGACATTTGAATGATTTAATTCGAGAGGGATTCGTTGCTGAACGTACAGAAAAACAAGAAATAGGACGACCGTATATTATTTATTCGCTTACTACAAAAGGGCATGACACCTTTCCAAGTCAATATGAGCAATTTTCTAAAGATATGTTAACAGATATTAAAGAGGTTGGTGGAGAAGAAGCTGTAGATGCAGTCTTATCAGCCAGGAAAGACCGCGAGGAAATTGAACTTAAAACTGTATTATCAGATAAAAGTTTTGATGAAAAAATTGCATTATTATATAAAATGCAAGATGAAAAAGGGTATATGCACGAAATTGAACAAACAGCATCTGGTGATTATTTAGTTAAAAATTATAATTGTCCAATATACTCATTAGCTAGTTCATATGATTCGATTTGTGCGAATGAAAAAGAAATGTATCAAGATTTATTCCCAAATAGTGATGTTAAAGCACATGCTTATATGACAAAAGGGAAATCATATTGTAGCTGGACGATCACAAAACCAGAAAAGGATTAAACTTTATCCATATATAATAATGTTAGTAGGTGATCCATTTTGAAATATGCAGGTTATTTAATCGATTTAGACGGTACGATGTATCGGGGGAATGAGCCGATTGATGGGGCAAAGGAATTTATTCAACATTTACAACAAACATCAACTCCTCATATGTATGTTACTAATAATGCAACTAGTACACAATCAGCCGTTATTGCTAAGTTAAAGAAGTTTGGTATTGATGCGAAGGAAGAGCAAGTTTTAACTTCAGCAATTGCAGCAGCGAACTATATAAAAGAAAAACAAGCAGGGAATCAAGTGTACATGATAGGAGAAGTAGGCTTACGAGAAGCGTTAGAAAAAGAGGGTATGATTGTAACAGATGAAGCGAGTGATTATGTCGTCGTTGGATTAGATCGGGAGTTAACGTATGAAAAATTGGCAACTGCATGTACATTAATTCGTAATGGTGCGACCTTTATTTCAACAAATAAAGACGCAGCAATTCCAACAGAAGCAGGCTTTAAGCCAGGAAATGGTTCGATTACACAAGCTGTAGCAGTAAGTACAGGAGTAAAACCAATCTACATTGGCAAGCCAGAGGCGATTATGGTGGAACAAGCATTACATTATTTACAAATGTCGAAAGAAGAAGTCTTAATGGTTGGAGATAATTATGACACAGACATTACGTTTGGTATTGATGCTCAGATTGATACGTTAATGGTGTTAACAGGGGTGAGTACTAGGGAACACTTGCAAGGTGGAGTTAAGCAACCAACTTACATAGAAGAAAATTTATCTACATGGTTAGCGCGTATTAGCCAAGTGAATAATTAACGATGAAAAAATTCGTCTTACTAAGTTTTATTTCTAACTTCCAGTAAGACGAATTTTTTTATTGGCCGTTTAAATCACCAGCATAAGAATGTGCTAATCGACTTGAGGCAGCAGCGGCAATCGCCCCAACGATATCGTCTAAAAACGTATGGATCTTACCAGAGCTTAAATCATTTAACTCATTTAAAATTCCTGGTTTTTGTTTATCAATAAAACCATAACTTGTAATCCCAATGGAACCATAGACGTTCACAATCGAATAAGCAATGACTTCATCAATTCCATATAAACCTTCATCACGTTGAATAATGTTAAGTAAAGGTTCAGATAATTGATTTTTCTCTGCTAACACATCTAATTCAATTCCAGTTAAAATGGCATGTTGCACTTCACGTTTAGCTAAAACTCGATTTACGTTGTAAGTACACATATCCATCGTTAAATCAGTGAAATATTTAGCTTGTAAATAGTACACTAATTCTGCAATATCTTTAATTTCTACTCCGCGACTATGCAATAAATCTCTTGCTTTCTTTTCTAGTTCTGTTTGATCTTCACGCATATTTACACCATACTTTCTAAAATATCTCTTACTACAATTATAGGTACAATTCCTTTAAGTATACCATTAAGTTTTTGAAAGTGACAATGAATCTAATGTATATCTATGCTAAAATAATAAATAACTGAACATAAAGGAGGAAGCTTAATGAGTAAACCACTTATTTACGTGACAAGGAAATTACCGGAGGAGTTACTTAAACCGTATGAAGAACATCTACAATTTAAAATGTGGCAAGAAGCAGATACACCAGTACCTCAAGATGTGTTATATAAAGAAGTAAGTAAAGCAGATGGAATATTAAGTACAATTACAGAAAATATTGATATAACCTTTTTAGATCATGCTTCCCATTTAAAAGTAATTGCTAATATGGCTGTCGGATATGATAATATTGATGTTGCTGCAGCGAGTGAACATAATATTATCGTGACGAATACACCAGATGTTTTAACAGAGACAACAGCTGATTTAGCATTTACTTTGTTACTAGCGACAGCAAGAAGAATTGTTGAAGCAAGTCAGGTAATAAAGGATAGTAGTTGGGGTGATTGGGCACCATTTATGCTTGCTGGTAGTGATATCCATAATAAAACAATCGGAATAATAGGTATGGGGCGCATTGGTGAAGCAGTAGGAAGACGAGCAAAAGGCTTTGGTATGGATATTTTATATCACAACCGAAATCGAAATGAAAAAATTGAAACAGAATTAGGAGCAAGATACGGAACTTTTGAAGACGTTATTAGTGAAGCGGACTTCGTTGTATCATTGATTCCATTAACAGACGAAACGAAAGATTTATTTGATGAACAAGCTTTCTCCGCTATGAAAAGTTCTGCCATTTTTATCAATGTATCCCGTGGTGGGGTCGTAGATGAACAAGCTTTATATGATGCATTGCAACGTGGTGTGATTCAAGCAGCAGGACTCGACGTATTTAAAAATGAACCAATTGATGCCACTCATCCGTTAGTAGATTTACCAAATGCTGTTTTATTACCACATATTGGTTCTGCATCTGTACAAACTCGAGAGAAAATGATTAAGCTATGTTTGGATAATATAAGTCAAATATTTGCTGGAAAAGATCCACTAACAGAAGTGAAAGCGAAAAAATAAAATAAGTTATGCAGCTTGAACCACTTTCATAATAAGAAAAATTGATATAGTGAAAGAGATTAGAAAAATTATCCTAAACAAGGGTTTATTCTAGTCTCTTTTGTATGTCACATTATGTAATAGCTTAAACAGTTTCTTTTGTGCAAACGTTAATTTCATGTATGATAAGGTAGGGAACTGTGAATGTGTGTCAAATTGATTTCTAATAAAAGTTTTTCATTTAGTTACCTTAATTGTAAAAGGTAATTTTTTAATGTGCTTTTTCGTAGTAAATAATTACATTATTTTGTACGCATGTAAAATAAAGATAGATACTTGTTAATATATTAAGCAAGTGATAGAAAGTGGTGGGTTTTAATGAAAAAAGATTATATCCTTCGCTGGAGTTTCTTTTTCGGTGGTTTAATGATTCTAGGTCTTGGTGTCGCTTTGACAGTAAAAGGACAGTGGTTTGGAGTTGGTTCTTGGGACGTATTACATATCGGTCTCTTTAAACAATTTGGCTTAAGTATTGGTCTTTGGTCGATTATTATGGGAATTATTATTATAACAATAGCGTCCATTGGATTAGGCGAATTTCCTAAAATCGGTACATATGCCAATATGGTTTGTGTTGGATTATTTATTGATTTATTCAATTGGCTTATTCCAAATCCAACTACAATTACTTTTCAATTAATCGCTTTTGTGGCGGGAACTTGTTTTATAGCGATTGGCAGTGGGGTTTACATTTCAGCTAATTTAGGTGCAGGGCCACGTGATAGCTTCATGTTACTAATGGTGAAGAAAACGAAGTTAAGTATTGCTTCCGCACGAACGATTATGGAAGTAGTTGTTGCAGTTGTAGGATTTTTATTAGGTGGTCCACTTGGAATTGGTACAGTACTCGTCGCATTTTCTGTTGGTCCAATTATGCAAGTGACAATACAATACAGTAAAAAATTATTAGAACAAAATTTGCAAAATGTTAGCGTCAATCATGGATGATAATATATTTTTCAAATAAAAAAGAAGCCATTAACACGCACAGTTAACGGCTTCTTTCTATTATACTTTAAAATACTTGTTCGATTTCTGTTACTCCAGGTACTTCTGAAGTTAGTGCTCGTTCAATACCTGCTTTTAATGTAATAGCTGAACTTGGGCAATTCCCACAAGCTCCCATTAATCTTAGTTGAACAATACCTTCTTCGTCTACATCGATTAGTTCAACATCTCCACCATCACGTAGTAAATAAGGGCGTAATTTTTCTAATACTGCTTGAACATCTTCTCTCATTCTGTATATTCTCCTTCCTAAGAAAACCATTATATTATATAAAAGCATTGTACTTATTTAAATCAGATAGTTATATTCATCCTATTCTTATATTAACTTTTATCGTGTTATTTGTAAATATAAATGTTTATAGAAGGAAGAATAAAAAATAAAAAGTGTATATTATTTGAACAGTATTTAAGTTGTTTGTATACTAGAATAGAAGAGATATTTCGTAGAGGAGGTCGTTGTAATGTTTACAATTACAGATAGAGCACGTCAACAGATAAAAGAAATGTTAGAAGGTGAACCATCAGGTAGCCGTTTACGCTTCGGTATCAAAGGTGGAGGATGTAGTGGGCTTTCTTATGCACTAGGGTTTGACGATGAAGTAAATGAAGACCTTGATAAGACTGATGAGATTAATGAAATCGCCGTAGTCGTAGCAAAAGAAGATATCGGGATTTTGGAAAATACAGAAATTGATTTTAAAGAAAATATGATGGGCGGCGGGTTTACGATCAATAACCCTAACGCAGTCATGTCATGTGGATGTGGATCATCTTTTCGTACGGAAGAAACAGTTGGTGCACCAGAGAAGTGCTAATATAATATATAAAAAGCAAGTAGCTAATCTGTTTAGAAAAGCTACTTGCTTTTATTTATATTTAAAACATAGATGTTGAGTGTTTCGGTTGAATACGTGCTTTTGGATCAATGAACTGCATCGCATTATTAATCGCAGTAGGACCTTCGCCAAATCCTGTTGCAATTAATTTAACTTTTCCGTCGAATGTATTAATATCGCCAACCGCATAAATACCAGGGATGTTTGTTTCCATTTTTGAATTAACAACAATACTATTTCGTTCAATATCAAGACCCCAATTTGCAATTGGTCCTAATTTAGACACGAAACCATAGTTACAAATAACAGAATCAACGTCCATTTTAATGATTTTTTCACCACGTGTTTCTTGTAAAACGAGGCGTTCAATCTTATCTTCACCTTCAACGTCTGTAGGAACAAAAGGTGTTAGCACATCTACAGATGATGCTTTTAATTGTTCTAGACTATGCTCATGGGCACGGAAGACATCACGACGGTGAATAAGCGTTACTTTACTAGCAATTGGCTCTAACATTAGTGACCAATCGACAGCTGAATCTCCACCACCTAAAATGACGACATGTTCGTCTTTAAAACGATTCATATCTTTTACGAAATAATGTAGATTTTTTTCCTCGAATTGTTCGCAACCTTTTATATTTAGGCGACGTGGCTCAAACGCACCGTTACCTGCAGTAATAATGATAACTTTTGAATAATGTACATCATTATTTTGTGTCGTTAATTTAAATGTACCATCTTCTAACTTTTCCACTGTTTCAACAGTTTGACCTAATGCGATTGTGGAATCGAAAATATTAAGTTGTTCTTCTAAGTTGTCGACTAGTTCTTGTGCTCGGACTTTAGGAAATCCAGCAACATCATAAATATATTTTTCCGGATATAGGGCTGTTAGTTGACCGCCTGTATGTGGTAAACTTTCGATTAATTTAACACTCGCTTGTCTCATTCCACCGTAAAAGGCAGTAAATAAACCAGCAGGTCCAGCTCCGATAATTGTAATATCATAAACTTTCTCGTCCATTTTATTCCCTCCAACATGGTAACGTCCCATTTACACTATTTCTATTTTAGCATAAATAAAGTTTTCTTAAAAGATAATCATTCTCAATCGCATTAATATCATAATAGGAAAGTTCAAATGAAAATACGAACAATCAGATATAAACTTTTAAAATCATTCGTATATCGTTTATGAAAGTAAACTGGACTTGCATCAAACGTTAAAGTTCGTGTTAGAGATACTATAGATGAATTATGAAATTAATTTAATTATAATAAAAATAAGTGTCACAACTTGTTCAAAAGTTCCATTAAGACCTGTGTTTGAAATGCTTGTCTTTGCTTTTTACTAATGCAGCGATTAAAATGATATGAGGTATAGATAAAAGCTAGTAAGAAGTACGGTTTATTTAAATAAATAGGATTGAGTTAAGAAAGGGAGAAATAACGTTGATTCAATTATTTGTATCGGTGCTATTATATTTTGTTATGTTTTTTGGTATTGCCTTTATTTTAAATATGTTATTAAGAAAAACATGGCTCATGGCATTTGTGTATCCATTAATTGTCATGCTTATTATAAGTGATTATTCATTTACGCAATTCTTTACAAGTCCAGGGGCTGCGTTCTCAGATGTTGGTTCTAAATTACCGACGATAACGATTGTAGATATTATCATTCTGTCATCAGGTTTTATTGGAACTATTGTTTCAGGAATCGTTATAAAAATGCTTCGCAAAACTGGTTATCAAATGTTTTAGGTTGTACGACAAATCGTGTTGGTGAAAATCGCTACAGAAATATACTCCGCTTTCCGCTGGCGAGCGTTGAGCCGCTTCAGGCTTCGCCTTGCAGGGTCTCCGACGTGCAGGATGCGCTAGCGCAGGCGTTGCGACAGGACGTCGCGTACTTAGCCTGTGTTCCTTAAAACTTTCTTCCCGCAGGAGTCTCCGTATATTTCTTTCGCTTAAACAAGCTAATATTACAAACAACACTTTTTGCTAAACACTCATGGTTTAACAATGAAAAAGCATTCATTTGTCTTTCTATTATATTAGAGGGAAATGAATGTTTTTTTATTTTCAGTTCAATTTATAATAGGATAACTTAATTAAAAACAGGAACATTTAGCAATAAACTTATATAATTTTATGTGTTTTGTTCATGTAACTAAGTTTACTTGAATGGAAGCCGCCTGACTCTTGCGGGAAAAGCATGAGTCCGAAAATCCTTGAAACAACACGTTAGTGTTGTTTCAAGAGTTGAGGCCATGCCCGCTAAAAAGCAGGCGGCTGTAATGAAAGAAAACGGGGGCTTTCATTAAATGTAATGTTCGTGTGTGTGAAAAATTTTAGATGAATAAATAGCAATATTTTGGGCATGCTGACTTGTAAAGAGGTGTTAATAAATGTTAATTAAACATGTCATGTACAAAGCTATTATTCCCATTTTATTCATCGTAGCATTGTATGTCACAGCGAGTGCAGTAATGAATATGAACTTCATGCAATTTAAAAATTACTTATTATCGACGAGTACGATTCATGCTGCTGAACTGGAATTACGTGTTCCGCAATTGTATGAAAAAGAGTTGTCAATTACAAGCGAAGATAAAACATATATATCTAGTGAAAAATTAAATGAAGCGAGAACATTAGAAGATGCGATTGATTTTACACAATATGAAAAAAAACAAGTAACAGCGACAGGATATACAGCTGGAATTGAATCGACAGGAAAGACAGCTGATCACCCTGCCTATGGAATTACATACTCAGGTGTGAAAGTAAAAAGAGATTTGTATTCTACTATTGCAGCAGATTTAGATGTATTTCCATTAGGGACAATTTTATATATTCCTGATTATGGATATGGTGTTGTTGCAGATATTGGTGGTGCGATAACAGGGAATAAAATTGATTTATATTTTGATACATTAGAAGAAGTGTATGGTGAATGGGGAAAGAAAGATGTTGATGTATATGTTGTGGAAGAAGGAAGCGGAGAATTTAGTGAAGAAACGTTACAAACGTTAAATGAAGATGAAACGATGCAAGTGTTTCGTAAACAAATACATGAAGAATCATAAAAAAAGCTGGACATATTTATTCATTGTTAGATTTTTACAATGGACTAAGTATGTACCAGCTTTTTCTGTTTTTAATAAAAAGGATAAAGTAAAAAGGCAATGGCAACGCCTGTTAATGCGCCGACGAATACTTCGATAGGTTTATGGCCGAGCAATGTTTTTAATTCGGCAGTTTTTTCATAACGTTCTTTTGTCGCCCAATCTTGTGCTTCATCTATGAAAGCTTGGAAGTCTTTTACTAAATAATTTAAAATAATGGCGTGTTCACCAGCTTCACGACGGATACCAGTTGCATCGAACATAATAATAATGCTAAATATAAATGATATGGCAAAATAGACTGATCCTACTCCTTCAGTAAGCCCAACAGCAGTCGTCAATGCACAAACAGAAGCTGAATGGCTGCTTGGCATACTTCCTGTGCCAAAGATGAGACCTGGAGCAAATTCACGTGTTACGAGAAAGTGAATAGGAACTTTAATAAATTGTGCAAAGCCAATCCCTATTAAAGCTGCAATTAAAGGGAAGTTAGTTAGTAGGTTAGTCATTGGATTTTCATCCTTTCCAATTTAGATGAACAGCGACAATTACAAAAGCAAGTTATTTAATAGCTGTTTTTAAAGCTAATTCCATCATGTCATGAAAAGTAGTTTGTCTTTCTGCTGCACTCGTTTCTTCTCCTGTAATAACATGATCTGATACAGTTAAAATGGATAATGCACGACGATTAAATTTCGTGGCTAACGTATATAGTGCAGTTGTTTCCATTTCAACTGCGAGAACTCGATAACGCTGTAGTAATTCATTTACTTGCCCGGCATTATCACGATAAAATAAATCGCTCGTAAAGACATTACCAACATGGGGGGTAATCCCTTGTTCTGTCGCAATGTCGTAAGCATGTTTTAATAAAGAAAAATCGGCTAATGGTGCATAATCAATACTACCAAATATTTGTCGATTCATTTGCGAATCTGTTGTGGACCCTTGCGCTAAAATTATATCACGCACGTTCACATCTTCTACGAGGGCACCACACGTACCTACGCGGATAAGAGTTTGGACGTCATATTCCTGAATCAACTCATTAGCATAAATCGAGATAGAAGGTATGCCCATGCCGGATCCTTGAACAGAAATTTGTTTACCTTTATATGTTCCCGTAAAACCGAGCATTCCACGAACATCATTATATTGTGTCACATTATCAAAATATGTTTCAGCAATATATTTAGCACGTAATGGATCGCCTGGAAGTAATACTGTATCAGCAATCTCACCTTGTTTTGCCCCAATATGTACGCTCATTTAAAAATCTCCTTTCTTAATTATGAATAAATTTTTTCGTAAAAGTGTTTTTCTAAATCAGCAATGCGGTCTAAGGATAATTTATTAAACTCTGTATCCTCTTGTTGTAAAGATGCTTTAATATCTTGAACTGATGCTTTTAAAGAATCGGCATATGTAGGTACTTCTCCTGCAAATGGTTTAGTCATTCGCTTTCTAGCATTAAATTTTTCTTCAAAAGCTAAAGCTTTTCGTTCATGGAAAGCGACTCCTTCAACTTGTCCACGGTTGTGTAAATCACCTTGTGTAGGATGAGTAACTACTGCCAATACTTTCACTAATAAAAAATTCCCCTTAAGTTCAAGGACTTCTCCAATATATGTACCTGAGTTGTAAGCTGTTTCAACAATATCTCCAACATTCATTTCACTCATGCTATTTCCTCCTTCTATGTTCTTCTCTATATTGTGGCAAAAAAAGGACAATTTTGCGAATCAAACAGTGTATCATTATAATTATGTGAAAGGTTTGCTATACTAGGTAATAGTAGCTTATGTTTTATAAACACTTATGTTGTTTTTACTAGATGAATAAGTAGTTGATACTTATTTAATATTTATTTAAGGATGTGATGTAGGATGTTTATGGAATTTCTTTATTTCCCTGAAGATAAATCTGAATATATTCCAGCATTTATTGTACTTGTTATCTTTATGATTGGTGCAATTGCAACGATGTATTTATTTTATAAAAAATCTAAAAAAGATGAACAATATTTTGATGAGAAGTATGGTTTAAATGAGTATGCACAAATACCAGAACAAGAACACGATAAAGAACAAGAACAATAACGATTTAAAATAGTTAATAAAGTGGTTGGGAAATAACTCTGATATTACATTAGTAGTTATTTCCCAACTGCTTTTTTTATAAAAATCTAATTAAAGTAAAAAGTAGTTTATTATAAAGTTTGGACAGCTTGAACGATTCGATTAATTCCTTCTTCAAGCGTACTCTTCGGACAAGCTAAATTTAAACGCATAAATTGTTTACCAGGTTTTCCGTAAGAAGAACCAGCGTTTAAGCCAACTTTTGCTTGTTGGATCATAAAATCTTGTAACTCTTTATCTGTTAATCCAAGTTGTTGACAGTCTATCCATAATAAATACGTACCTTCAGAATCGATTACTTTTAACTTATTGTTTGTTTCTGTTTCTAAACGCTGTTTTGCGTAATCTTTATTTTCTTCAATGACAACAAGTAGTTGATTTAACCATGGTAAACCATCTGCATAAGCAGCATTTAGCGCAATAGTACCCATAGTATTTAACGAATTAAATCCTTGAGTCCCCAATTGTTTCGCTAATTTAATTCTTTTACTTGCATCTGTTACGACCATGTAGGAAGCTTGTAAACCTGCTAAATTAAATGTTTTTGTTGGTGACATAAAAGTAATCGTACGTTGACTTATTTCTTCTGATAAAGATGCAATTGGTATGTGCTGATGATTTTTAAAAATTAAATCAGCGTGAATTTCATCTGCCAAAATTAAGACATCATACTCATGACATAGTGTAGCGATTTTTTCTAATTCTCCTTTCGTCCATACTCGACCTACAGGATTATGAGGGGAACATAACATAAATGCTGTAACCCCTTGCTGTAATTTCGCTTCAAAATCAGCAAAATCAATCGTGTAAGAAGTGCCATCATAAATAAGTTCATTTTCGATTACTTGACGATCATTGTCACGAATTAAATTGAAAAACGGTGTATAAACCGGTGATTGGACAAGAATCTTGTCATTTTTTTTCGTTAATGTATTAATAACAGTATGTAAACTTGTAATAACACCAGGACTAAAAATAAGATCATTATTCTTTACAATAAATTGATGACGGTCGTGCAACCAGTTTGTTACATTATCTTTTATCGCCTCATCAATAATAGTGTAGCCATATATTCCGTGTTCAGCACGTTCTTTTAAGGCTTCATTTACAGCATCAGGTGCTTTGAAATCCATGTCTGCTACCCACATTGGTAAAAGATCATCTGTATTAAAAACAGTTTGAACATTATCCCATTTTAAAGATTTAGTCTGTTCTCGATTATATACTTTATTAAATTCAGTCATATTTAAACCCTCCACTTATCATTACTTCTTATTATACAGAATATAAAGTGAAAAGACGACTTAAGATTAGAAAAATAAATAAAAAAAGAGCAAAGCGATGGGACGCTTTGCCTACAGGGGGAATACGAGAAAGTCTTACACTATAGATTATACCCCATGCACAATGTTTTAAACATAAATTTTTATATTTTTTAATATTTTTTTAATACCCTGGTTTGCCTAATAATTTAAACATATTATTTTTGTAATTTTCTACCCCTGGTTGATCGAATGGATTAACTCCTAATACGTATCCACTAATGGCACAAGCCTTTTCAAAGAAGTAAACGAGATAGCCGAAAGTAAAAGCGTCCATTTTAGGAATGTTTAAAACGATGTTGGGAACTCCACCATCGACATGAGCTGCTAAAGCACCGTAAAATGCTTTTTCATTTATTTCTGCAAGTGAATGATCTACTAAATAATTTAAGCCATCAAGATTTTTTTCATCTGCTTCGATATATAATGGCCCTGGATCTTCTCTTACTGCCAAAACAGTTTGAAACAAATGACGTTTTCCATCTTGTACATATTGACCTAATGAATGAAGGTCCGTAGAATAGCTAGCAGCTGCTGGGAAAATGCCTTTTCCATCTTTTCCTTCACTTTCACCAAAAAGTTGTTTCCACCATTCTTGGAAATAATGAAATTGTGGTTCATAACTAATGAGAAATTCAATTTTTTTATTATGATCATATAATAAATTACGAAGTGCAACATAATGATAACAAGGGTTTTCTTTTACGTCATCTGTATCTAATTCATTCATAGCAAGTTTTGCCCCTGTTAAAATCTCGTTAATATCAATTCCGCTCACTGCAATAGGGAGTAAGCCAACTGCTGTTAAAACAGAATAACGTCCACCAACATCATCAGGCACAACAAATGATTGATAACCTTCAAGGTTTGCCAATGTTTTTAATGCCCCATGTTGTTTATCAGTTGTCACATAAATTCGTTTACGCGCTTCCTTTTTTCCGTATTTTTCTTCTAACCACTTTTTGAAAATCCGAAAAGCAATGGCAGGTTCAGTCGTTGTACCACTTTTTGAAATAACATTTAAAGAAACATCATGACCATTTAAGACGTCAAAAAGTTCTTGAATATACTTTGTACTTAAATGGTGTCCAACAAAAATAACTTTTGGCACTGTCCGTTGTCCATTAGACAATTCACGTTGAAATGTATGTGTGAGTAGCTCTATTGCCGCTCTAGAACCTAAATAAGAACCACCAATGCCAATAACGAGTAAAACAGAACTATTCTTTTGAATTTGTTTCGCCGCTCGTTCAATTTGTTGTAATTCTGTTTTATCAAAAGTTTCCGGTAAATCTAGCCAACCAAGGCAGTCATTACCACTCCCAGTTTTTTCGTGCAGTTGTTTATGTGCTTGTTGAACTCGTTCACTCATATCTATGAATTCATCACTTTCAACAAAAGGTGTTACATATTGATTGTCTAGTGTAATGTACGTCACTCATTGTCCTCCGTTACATCGTTATTAATGTTTCTTTAATGTCTTCATAGACAGCTTGCCAAATTGTTTCGTCTTCTGTAAAGAGTTTAGTTACTGTTGCAGCAAACTGTTTAAAAGCATCTTCATATGCTGGATCATCTTTTGCTGGTATGTCCTTTTTATACTCATCTGCAATTTGCCCCACTTTAGGTGCAACAGGGCCCCATGTTGCTAATTCGTTTCCATTCTTATCAATAAAAATAATAATTGGAATAATACGTTTTTCATTCGTTAAATATTGATCCATAAGTTCTAAATTGTCATCACGTCGGAAAAATGTAACAGGAATATTTGCCTTTTCAGTCATGTTAAGAAAAATAGGAATATCTAACATACAGTGACCACACCATACTTCAGCTAAAACGAGAGCACGAACCCCGTCATGTTGTTGCAGTGTAGAAATATCAGCTTCTGGTACTTCGAAATTGCGATAAATGTGTTCAAACGATTCTTTGTGCGTATCTAATTCACTCATATATTCCTCTTTGGAAATACCTGTTTCATACCATTCGTTAAGGTTTGTCATTATAAGCCTCCTAAATAAAACATTATACTAGTTCTAGTTTACTAGAAAAAAATGATATCGTAAACAAAACATGATATAAGTGTATGATTTAAATAAGTAAGAAGGATAAAAAGGAAGTATTAATATTCAATATAGACAATTTCTAAATAGTGTTCAATATTATTTTCATTGTAAAAGGTATAAGTTTCCTTTAAATTTATGTATTACATGAAAGAGAAATTTAATTATTTATGCTAATGAAGTGCTTAGAAATATATATATGTGTAGCAAAAAAGAAGACATAAACATATAAATGATATTACAAGAAAAAATAAAAAGAGGGAATGAACCCCTCTTTTTATTTCTTTGAATTAAACCAGGTTTTTTTCTTCGTATTGTCGTCGATTTCGGAAAGCAACTGTTGAATATTTTCTAATATAACTAATTGATTGTTTAATATCTCTGATAATTGTTGTTCATCAATATTATCATTCTCTTTATCAATCGATTTTTTGATATCAGCAACTTGATTTTCTATATAATTAAAATCAAATAAATCTTGTTGAAAGGGGCTTTGTTTAACCATACCAATCACTCCGCTCACAACGATCATCATTAACATCTTGAACTACTTTTAAATCAGATGATTTAGTGATAACAGGTCTTGTGACTGTTAAGTTTGTTGATAATATAACTTTGAATAAGATGTTAGCAACACTTACTCCGAGCGCTTCAATTCCTTGGGTTACAACAGATTCAATTTTATAAGGTGATTCTGTTACTGTATCTTCTGGACAGACGCCTGGGCAAACTGTTTCTTGTTGAAAAGGAATATTTATTTGTAACGGTGTTTCAATGCCAAGAATGGTAATATTTGCAGGAAGATATCCAGTATTAATAACCATGTTCTTTACAACAGTAATTTGATTAACGACACCCCTTATATCTGGTGTAAGTGTAACAAGTGGAGTTATCGTACCCCCAGGACCAATTGAAATGATGTCACCAAGAGTTGGGATAGGAACTGATAGCTCAGCTACCTTATATACCTTTTGGGAACAAACGAGTGAATCAACTACAATACAATCTGTTGCAAGTTGTGGAGGACAGTTTTCTACCTGATTATACTTACACTTATAACAAGGTCTATCTTGATATCCACAATCACAACCTTTATTTTTGTTCATGCTTTCTAGTGAATCTGACATATGAATCATCCTTTCTGATTTGTTGATACATCTTATGGTTTATAAATGTATCAGCATCGGCGCTTGTCTGCGCAGAGCAACAAATGATAAATATGCCTCTAAGTAAATTGAACAAGTTTAAAAAATTACTATGTGGATTGTATTAATTTTTGTTAGGTTTATGTTTATGGTCTTAGGAGGTTAAATGGTTATCTAAATGGGGTACGTGACTTTTTAATGTTGTTTGATTGAGGTTTACTTTGGAGAGGTTTTCAATTCTGTCATTTACGAGAGGATTAAGCTTTGAATTTATATTTATTGTATTAAAATAAAACACTACAAAAGTGATGTCTTCATTTATATTTTATTACTCCAATCTTGCAGCTGCTTAATTTCTCTGTTCTTTTAAATAGTAAAAGGTATTTATAACAAGGAGATTAAAAGAGCAGAACAGCTAATGGATATAATCAAGAACGACTTAAACATATTAGCTTATTTGGTATATTGATTTTTAGTTAAGTCTTGCTTATTACTTCTTGTTTCAAATCTTGTTGACCGATTCGTACAAATATATTTTTCGAAACATCAATTACCCTTGACATATCAGTATGTTTAAGCACTGTAATTTGTTGCCCAATTGTTGTCCAAATTCACCAAAACCAAACATAAACGAGCCAAAAGCAACGATTACGAAAAATGAAAAAGTGCAACACACTTGCAATCTACCACCATTTATCCTATTATAAAGATACAAATAAATATCGATTCATTTTCGGGGCAGGGTGTAATTCCCGACCGACGGTAAAAGTGTGAACACTTAAGTCCGTGACCCACTATTTTTTTAGTGGTTGATCTGGTGCAAGTCCAGAACCGACAGTTAAAGTCTGGATGGGAGAAGATGAGGCTAATCGTACTATTTTTTAATTGTACGTTACTTTTTCTGTATGTGTATATGCCCTAAAACAATTGTTTTAGGGCATTTTTGGATTCATATGGAAAAGATAGCTTTCCCTTCATCAATACTGGTGAATCGATATCGATGAAGGAGGAAATCGATGATGCAATCACAACGCTCATCAAAATTAGTTAAATTAGTTGTTTTATCGTTGTTAGCTGCTATTTCACTTGTATTGTTTTTCATTAGTTTTCCATTACCATTGTTACCACCTTATTTAAAAGTGGACTTTAGTGATGTGCCGGCACTACTTGCGGGATTAATTTTTTCACCATTAGCGGGGGTTGTCGTCGTATTAATTAAAAACTTGTTATACTTTGTTGCGTCAGGTGCAACGGATCCGATTGGTGTAACGGCAAACTTTATTGCTGGATCACTGTTTGTATTCCCAGTTGCATACTTGTATCGACGTTATCAAGGTGTGAAAAGTGTAGTGTTGGGATTAATTATTGGAACAGTAGGTATGGCAGTTGTTATGAGTGTATTAAACTATTTTATTATTCTACCTGCTTATTCAATTTTAATAGGTATGGAAATGAATGATACGATTAAAACCGGGGCTGTACTTGCTGGAGTATTACCATTTAACTTCATAAAAGGAATAATCGTTAGTTTATTATTCGTTCCTGTTTTCATGAAAATGAGTGAATGGATTAATCAAAAAAGAATGGAAGCATTATAAATAAAATAAGGAAACCTCTACTTTACAAAAATGTAAAGTAGAGGTTTTTTAATTATAGTAAATCGATATTATAATTTGTTTTAGAAATTTAAACACGAACATTACGTTTAATAATAATCCCGTTACCTTTCATTGCAGTCGACTGCTTTCTGCGGGCATGGCCTCAACTCTTACAACAACACTAACGTGTTGTTGTAAGGATTTTCGGACTCATGGGTTTCACTATCGTTCACCCACCGAAGAACTTTTGCTTTTCTCGCAAGAGTCAGTCGGCTTCCATTCAAGTAAACTTAGTTACATAAGCTGAAAACGTAAGATTTAAAAATTTGATAACTAAACGTTCGTGTTTTCAATCAAATCTTCCTATTATTAAATCGATTCATATCGAAAAAGTAAATTGTCTTTCGTCTGAATATGCGCCTTGGTTAAATGTTCTTTCCACGAACGTAACGTCATTGTCATGGGTGACAAGGATGATGGTCGATGTTCTTGTTCCGTAATTTTCCACCTTATCAATAAATATCGATGATAAATTTCGTTCTAAAGGAAGGTCAATACCTGTATTTGGTAAGTATTCATCTAATGCGAGTTCACGATTATTTAATTGCTCGAATAAATCATCGATATAAATTTCGTCGTGGTTACGAACATATTGTTGCATCATTTCTTTTGCTTTCATTGTTTTTGGCCAACTAGCTAGAAGGGGACCATTGCTTATTGAATGCGCCCCAGATGTTATTGGCGTAATCTTAGCTTCATTGTTTCCGTAATGATATAGTTCATCCACTGTACCAGCTATTAAATTAAAGCCATTATATTGCGATTTATTAGATTGTAATTCCTCAAATAAATGATATGGCTCATCATTTTCCATTAAAAATTGATTGACGAGTTGACCACGTGACTTTCGATCATCACGTTCGGATGCTAAGTCACGATAATTAGTTAAAATAGCAATTCTTCCTTGTTTCGTTATCCCGAGCCAAGTACCGTATTCTTTTAAGTCTCGTCCAGCTAAAATGGATGGATGATCATTCCAAAAATCGGCTTGTGCCGTAGGGCGTTCATAAAATTCATCTCGATTTGATGCGACAATTAATTTGTATTTTGGATGTTCTTGATGATGAAAAGTGACAATACACATAGTAAGTTCACCTCTTTATTTTTATCGTCGTTCCACTACTCCTAGCGTACAACGCGAAGTACAAATTAATTTATCTGCTTCATCTGTAATGGTAATATTCCAGACCATACTCGTTCGGCCAATGTGAAGTGGGGTTGCTGTTGCAGTGACAACACCTTCACGTTTACTACGGATATGGTTTGCGTTAATTTCAACACCAAATACAGAATGTGTTGACGTATCTACATTTAAGAAGCCTCCGACACTTGCAGCAGTTTCGGCTAATAAAACACTAGCTCCTCCGTGGAGAAATCCAGCTGGTTGATGTGTCCGTTCATCGACAGGCATTGTCATAACAATTTTATCTTTTTCCGTCGTAATAAACTCAATACCTAAAGATTCCATTAACTGATTTTGCATATCCATAGAATATTCCCCCTGATTTTTTTATATAAAAGATGTAATGAGTAACGAAAGTCCGAGTAGTAGACCGTAAATCGTATTTGTTTTTCCTGTAGCAGCCATTGGTGCCATCATCTCAATTGGAGTTTGTCCTTTATGAAATCCTTGAATTACTTCGATTGCTTTTTTAATACTAAGGAATGAAATAATTGCTAGTAAAGGTAACATACCAAATCCGATAAAAAAGATTGTTAATAAATAAGCAACGATAAATAATAGTTGTAAAAATTTAATCGCATTTTCTTTTCCTAATAAAATTGCAATTGTTTTCCTGCCGCTTTCTTTATCGTTATCTAAATCTCGAATATTATTGGATAATAAAATCGCACCAATAAATATCGCGATAGGAATGGAAATAAAAATAACTTCTTTCGTTATTGTCATCGTTTGAATGAAGTAACTAATTCCGATAATGACGGTACCCATTAATAAGCCAGAAAATAATTCACCAAACGGTGTGTACGCAATCGGTAGTGGGCCACCTGTATATAAGTACCCGATTATCATTGATATCAGACCAATAAAAGCAATCCACCAACTAGTTGTCATTGAAATATATAAACCTAGTAAAATAGCAATTGCAAAAAAGCCAAACCCTAAACGTAGAACCGTCTTCGGGGCAATCCCATCACGGACAATGGTACCTCCAATTCCGACAGAACCTTCATGATCAAGCCCGCGTACATAATCATAATATTCATTGAACATATTTGTTGCTGCTTGAATTAATAGTGAAGCAAATAACATTGCTAAAAATAAACCTGTATGAAACACATCATTCACGACTAAGGCATACATCGTACCGACAAAAACAGGAACAAATGCGGCAGTTAGTGTATGTGGTCGAAGTAATCTCCACCAGACTTGGAACCCTTCACGCTCATTAAGTGCTTCTTGTATATTGACTTTATTCTCGTTCATTCTTAATCTCCTCTAATTAAACTAATCTCTCTCTTTTATTTTATTGTAAGTAGTAGTGAAGTGTCAACGGAGTAGCCTTTTATGTATCTGAATAGTGTGATAGATGAGAATATGACAGCTAAGTAATCGGTTTTATACAATTGTTCGTTAAAATGTGCCGTTTCCTTGAGAATAGACGTAAAAGGGAATAAAATAGAAGGGTAGCCTTTTATCGCTACGTATTAATGGAGGTTTTGACATGATTGATATGAAAGAAATGACATTAAAGCATTTATTATATAAGGTACAGGACATGGCAATGTCATTACAAATGAAACAATTATTCAGTTGGACGAAACAAATTTCGCCAATTGATTTATTAGATGTTTTTTTAGCTGCAAAACAAACGAATAAAGATCGAACATTTTGGACAAATAGTGATAATGATTTTTCAATTGTTGGAATTGGATGTGTGCATAAGATTGTAGCACACGATAATCGCTTTTCACAGATAGAAGAACAATGGAATGCACTTTTAGAACAAGCTGTTGTGCACAATGAATATAAAGTAGCTGGTACAGGACTCGTATCAGTTGGAGGAATGTCATTTGATCCATTACGTGAAAGAAGTGAACTTTGGGACAAATATCCTCCAAGTCAATTGACGATACCTGAAGTGGTGATTGTGCATTATCAAGGTGCTTATTATATGACGTATAACGGTTATATGCAACCTGAACATGATGTTGCAACCTATTTACAAGATATTATGCAAATTGAAGCTTTACTATTGCATCATGAAACATTAGAAAAAGCTCCAGTTGCTCAGATTGTTGGCACGCATGTTGTTGCTCCTGAACATTGGAAGCAAACGGTTGTACAGGCTGTTGAAGAAATAAAAGCAAATCGTGCTAAAAAAATTGTCCTAGCTAGGGAAATGCGTCTTACATTAGATCGGCAAGCAAACATAACGGATATGTTACGTAAATTACTTGCGACACAACCGAATAGTTATGTGTTTGCTTTCGAACATGGTGACAATTGTTTTATTGGTGCTACACCAGAAAGGTTAATCCAAGTTGATGGAGAGGAATTACTATCTACTTGTCTCGCTGGAACGGCACCACGAGGAACAACGACAGAAAGTGATGAAAAAATTGCACGAGAAGAATTGTTAGACGATCCAAAAAATCGCGAAGAACATGAATATGTCGTGCAAATGATTAAACAAAGTATTGAAGATAGTTGTGAATATATCGACATACCGGAAGAGCCGATTATTTATCCATTGCGAAACTTACAACATTTATATACACCAGTAAAAGCTCGTTTAAAAGCTGGAGCTTCAGTATTTGATTTAATTGAAAAACTACATCCGACACCTGCATTAGGTGGAGTGCCACGTGATACAGCATTAGCGTTTATGCGTGAACATGAAAAGCTTGATCGTGGTTGGTATGGTTCGCCAATTGGTTGGTTAGATAGCAACGAGAAGAGTGAATTTGCTGTTGCCTTACGTTCTGGATTAGTTCAAGCAAATGAAGTATCGTTATTTGCTGGTTGTGGAATTATGCGAGATTCTGATCCTGAAATGGAATTTGAAGAAACGAAAATGAAATTTTTACCTATGTTACAAGTTTTGGAGGATAATGATGAATCATATTGAAACATTAACGAGGTACACTGCGAACTTTGTAGACGAGTTAGTTTGTAGTGGACTTCGTCATGTCGTTATTTCACCTGGTTCTAGATCAACACCACTTGCGATGTTATTAACAGAACATGAAAAAGTGCAAGAATGGATCTTAATTGATGAACGCTCAGCTGCTTATTACGCATTAGGAATAGCGAAGCAAACAAAAGAGCCAGTAGCACTTGTATGTACATCAGGTACAGCGGCGGCGAATTATTTTCCGGCAGTGGTTGAAGCATATTATCAACGCATTCCACTCGTTGTACTGACAGCTGATCGCCCGCATGAACTAAGAGACGTTGGCGCATCACAAACGATTAATCAAATCCATATGTATGGAGATTTTGTTAAGAAATCATGGGAAATGGCATTACCTGAAAAAACTCCAGAAATGTTACGTTATGTTAGAAATCGTGCTTCTCGTGTCATGATGGATGCTGTAGCAGGAAATCCAGGTCCTATTCATGTGAATTTTCCGTTTAGAGAGCCATTAACGCCCGACTTAACGTTAGATAATTTATGGGGAGAACGAAAGGAAGAAGTATACAATCCGGTCTGTGAAGGTGAGAAGCGGTTGTCAGAAGACCATTTACAAGCACTTGCTAAAAAACTAGCAAACAAGCGTGGTGTCATCGTTTGTGGACCGCAAGTGGATGAAACATTGGCTAATTCGATTGTTGCCTTAAGTGAAGCTCTTCAAGCACCAATTCTAACAGATCCTTTATCACAATTACGTACAGGTACTCATGATTTGTCTAATATCGTCACAACAGCTGATACGATTTTTCGTTCAGAGTCATTACGTAGGCAATTAGCTCCTGATTATATTATTCGTTTTGGCGCTATGCCAATTTCTAAAAGTTATTTATTTTTTATTCAAGAGCATGAAACGGCATTACAAATTGTCGTTGAAGATAATCAAGAGATGAGAGAACCAACAAATCATCATAGTGAATATTTATTTGTACAAAGTCGTTTATTTTGTGATGACTTACTATCGTTTATTGCAGAAAGTAATGAAAGACAACAAGAATGGTTGAATACATGGCAACGATTAGAAACATTAACAGCTACTAAATTACAACAAAGTGATGCCGCAACATTAACGGAAGGGGAAGTTATCCGTGATGTTATCCATCACATGCCAGAAGATAGTATTTTATTTGTAGCAAATAGTATGCCGGTTAGAGATGTAGATACGTTTTTACAACGGATGGATAAACGTATTCGGATAGAAGCGAACCGTGGAACGAGCGGAATTGATGGAACGATGTCGAGCGCACTCGGTGTTGCTGCAACGACAAAACGTCATGTTACGTTAATCATCGGTGACTTAAGCTTTTATCATGACATGAATAGTTTATTAGCAGCACGTCATTACAACATAAATATTACTATCTTACTTATTAATAATAATGGTGGTGGTATCTTTTCTTTCTTACCACAAGCGCAAGATGCCAAACATTTTGAAGCATTATTTGGTACCCCACTGAATATTGATTTTAAACATTCAGCAGCAATGTACGGAGCGGCATATCATCTTGTAACAGATAAACTAACTTTTGAAAAAGTTGCTAAAGAAAATATGCCTGCAAATGGTGTCACCATTATTGAAATACAAACAGCGCGTGATGAAAATGTTATTTGGCACCGAGAACTTTGGAAGAAAATAGAAAAGAGGTTGCTAGAACATGAGCTTAACTTATAAGTATCATGTAATTGATAAGACAACTTATGCTTATACAGATAGAGGAGACGGGGATGTGCTCGTTTTGCTTCATGGCTTTACTGGAACAAGCGCAACATGGTTGCCATTTATAAAACAATGGGAAGAGAATTACCGTGTTGTGACAGTTGATCTTCCTGGTCACGGGAAAACAACAGGTGATGCACATATCTCCATGCAAACAGTTTCCAGTCATCTTTCTCGTTTATTTGACTACTTAGAAATTGAAAAGTGTCATCTTTTAGGCTATTCTATGGGAGGAAGGACAGCATTATCTTTTGCAATGTGGTATCCTTTATATATTGAGACACTCATTTTAGAAAGTGCTTCTCCTGGATTACATACAGAAGAGGAACGAACTGAACGAATTGAAAAAGACACTTTATTAGCGAAGCGGCTTGTTGATGATGGCGTGAAAGCGTTTGTTGATTTTTGGGAAATGATTCCTTTATTTCAAACACAGAATAAGTTGTCAGAGCAAATGAAGGAAAACATTCGCGCAGAACGTTTAAGTCAATCAGCAGAAGGTCTAGCTGCCTCGTTAACGTCAATGGGAACAGGAAGTCAACCTTCTTGGTGGGATCAATTAGATGAATTAAATGTATCAATTTGTTTAATTGTTGGAGCAGAAGATGAGAAATTTGTTCGACTAAATGAACAAATGGATATGCATTGTCACAATAGTGTTTATCACCTTGTGCCTGAAGCTGGACATGCCGTTCATCTCGAACAACCAGAGTTATTTAGTGAAATTGTTGAGCAATTTATTAAATAGAATCAATTTCATAATAGGATTATTAAATATAAGAAAAGGGGCTATAACATGACAGTAAATTGGGAAACAACAAATAAAGAATATCAAGAAATAAAATATGAAAAATATAAAGGTGTCGCAAAAGTAACAATTAATCGTCCAGAAGTACATAATGCGTTCACACCATTAACAGTACATGAAATGATTGATGCTTTTGCAGACGCACGTGACGATTCTTCAATCGGAGTTATCGTATTAACAGGTGAAGGTGAAAAAGCATTCTGTTCAGGTGGAGACCAGTCTGTTCGTGGACATGGTGGATATGTAGGAGATGACCAGATTCCACGTTTAAACGTATTAGATTTACAACGTTTAATTCGTACAATTCCTAAGCCAGTTATTGCAATGGTTAATGGTTATGCAATCGGTGGTGGCCATGTGTTACACGTCGTATGTGATTTAACAATTGCATCAGAAAATGCTTTATTTGGACAAACAGGACCTAAAGTAGGTAGCTTTGATGCTGGTTACGGTGCTGGTTACTTAGCACGTATGGTAGGTCATAAGCGTGCACGTGAAATTTGGTACTTATGCCGTCAATATACTGCTGCAGAAGCGTATGAAATGGGTATGGTTAACACAGTTGTACCATTAGAACAATTAGAAGCAGAAACATTACAATGGTGTGAAGAAATTTTAGAAAAATCACCAACAGCTTTACGTTTCTTAAAAGCGTCATTTAACGCAGATACAGATGGTTTAGCTGGTTTACAACAAATGGGTGGAGACGCTACATTATTGTACTACACTACAGATGAAGCAAAAGAAGGAAGAGACGCATTTGGTGAAAAGCGTAAGCCAGATTTCGATCAATTCCCACGTTTCCCATAATAAGTATAAATGATGTAACAGCCTTTGCTCTTCAATGTAGCAAAGGCTGTTTGTTTACTTAATAATAATTAATAAAGGAGGAAAATGATGCCTGCAATAACGATGCAACATTGGTTAACAAAACGTGCTGAATTATCACCAAATGATGATGCACTAGAGTTTATTGATGGAAGTAAAATAACGTTTAAACAATTACAAGAAAAAAGTGAAATTGTTGCAAAACAGCTTGCTTCAGCTGGAGTAAATGAAAAATATCGAGTGGCAATTTTATCAGCAAATAATTTAGATATGATTGTGACAATACATGCTCTAAGTTACTTAGGTGCGGTTGCAGTCATGTTGAATACACGATTAACAAATGAAGAACTTACCTATCAACTTCAAGCAGCAAATACCTTTTTGTTAGTAACGACAGAAGATTTACGTGTCAAAAAGGAATTAGACTTTTCTAATATAATGACATTCTCTGAGTTAGTAAAACAACCTTTACTAGAAATAGAACTTGTTGAAGAAATTTCTCTAGATGATCCCTTTACGATGATGTTTACCTCAGGAACAACTGGATTACCAAAGGCAGTTCTGCATACTTATGGAAATCATTGGTGGAGCGCAACAGGCTCTGCTTTAAATTTAGGCTTACACGATAACGATAAATGGTTATTGCCTTTACCAATTTTTCATATTGGGGGATTTTCTATTTTACAACGAAGTGTCATTTATGGCATGACAGCATTTGTTATGGAAAAATATGATGCTGAGCAATTTTATGATGTCATTCGTAATAAGAACATTACGATTGTGTCACTCGTAACTTTAATGTTACGACAATTAGTCGAATCATTAGGAAAAGCTGAACTTCCGAGTCATGTACGTTGTTTGCTATTAGGTGGGGGCTCTGTTCCAGAAGATTTATTAAGTGTTGTACAAAATAAATCACTCCCATTATTCCAATCATATGGCATGACAGAAACAAGTTCACAAATTGTTACATTAAGTGCTCAAGATGCATTACGAAAATTAGGCTCAAGTGGAAAAGCGTTATTTCCAGCACAAGTGAAAGTTATCAATTCACAAAGAGATAATGTAGGGGAAATCCTTGTTAAAGGACCAATGGTTATGCATGGATATGATGCTAACCCAAAAGCAAATGAATCATTTTCAGATGGTTGGTTAAAAACAGGGGATTTAGGTTATTTAGATGAAGAAGGATTTCTCTATGTTGTCGAACGAAGAACGGATTTAATTATTTCTGGAGGAGAAAATATTTATCCAACTGAAATTGAAAGTAAGTTATTACAAATTCCTGGTGTTTCTGATGCAGGTGTTTATGGTGAGCGAGATGATTATTGGGGCGAGGTTCCAGTCGCAAGTATCGTTCGGGAAAATGATAAGGTAACAGAAGAAATAATTAACGAGACATTAAATAGCAGTTTAGCATCTTATAAAATTCCGACAAAATACTACTTTGTAGATACGTTACCTCGTAATGCTTCTAATAAATTAATGCGTCATCAATTAAAAAATAAAACGAATGAATGATGTATGATTCCTCTACTTATATGCCACATTATAAAGTAGGAGGAGGGAGATAAATGACGAAAAAACAGTATTATGTCAATTTACAATCAAAGGAAATTTCACAAATAAAATACCATAATAATGCCGATTTCACTATTTATGCAACAGATACAGAAGTCATGTTATTAAGGAAGAAACTTGATAGTATGCATGATGCAGAAATGGATACGTTTTGGCGTTCGCATGTACCGATAATGCCATATCATCGTGATGAATCGAATGATAGACATGACGCTTCTTTAGCTGATGCATTTCAAATGATATATGATTTAGGTGATGAGCAAGCGAAAGAGTTTGCACAACAAAGTGGTCTTTTATCTCATACTGAAAGTAACGATAATTTGTAGTTTTTCTCCAGTTCTATTTTCATTGTTCATTCCGGTTTTTAAATGATATGATAAGTTGAAAGTATAAAATTGTGAATCATTTTATGAAAAACTAAGGAATGAAAAGGTTGTTGTTGATATGACATATATATTTACAGATTTTTATCAAAATAAAGTACATTTATCCTTTGATAAAGAGCCATTTTCCAAAAGTCCGAAACATGTGTGGATTATTTGTCGTTATGAAGGAAAATGGCTTTTAACACACCATCGTACTAGAGGTTTGGAATTCCCTGGTGGTAAAGTAGAAGAAGGTGAGACAGCCGAGCAGGCTGCAGTACGAGAAGTGATGGAAGAAACTGGCGGTGTCGTCGATAATTTACATTATGTGGCTCAATATTATGTGGATGGTAAAAGTGATACGATTATAAAAAATGTTTATTTTGCCGATATTACATCATTGGAAGAACAAGATACATATTATGAAACGTTAGGTCCTAAATTATTAGAGGCAATTCCACAAAATGTGAAGAAAAATAATCAATATAGTTTTATGATGAAAGATGAAGTGCTCGATCACTGTTTGACACATGTACAATCGCAGTTTTTGCAAAAGTGAATGATGAAATTGGTTTAGATACATAGAAGACCTTTTGGAAAAATAATTTCATTACTCATATATAGCGATTCAAACACATATTTTGATTTTATTAGAGCCGACTGATTTTTACAGGAAAATCAGTCGGCTTTTGTTTAATAAAAGTGAAACGATGATTCTAATAATTATTTATCATCCACTCATTAGTCTCAATGGGAATTTTATTCATTTCACTAATATTTTCATTATGAAACGGTATGCTTAATTAACCATCTTTCTAATTTTTCAACGAGTTTATACATAATAGCGGCAAATATTGCGATGATGACTAAGCTTGACATGACGAGTGTGAAATCGAATACTTGGAAACCATAAATAATTAAATAACCTAATCCTTTTTTTGAAACAAGAAATTCTCCGACGATGACTCCAACCCAACTTAATCCGACATTTACTTTTAACGTAGAAATCATAGTAGGCAAAGTAGCCGGAAAAACAGCTTCTTTAAAACACTGCCATCTACTTGCTCCGAAACTTAATAAAACTCGTTCATAATTTGGATCAACTTCATTAAAAGCACTATATACGACGAGAGCGGTAATAATGACTGATATGATTGCTCCCATCATGATAATGGATACATAGCCAGGTCCAAGTGCTACGATAATAATCGGGCCTAACGCTACTTTAGGCATCGCATTTAAAATAACTAAATAAGGATCAGCGATATTCGCCACACGTTTAGATGACCACAGTGTACTCGCAAGAATAATCCCAAAGATCGTTCCTAATAAAAATCCTATAATTGTTTCAAATAATGTAATCGACAAGTGACCAATGATGGAACCATCGCCTAATTTAGTATAAATTAATGTAATGACCTTTGAAGGTGAGCTAAATAATAATGGATCAATCAACCTACTTGAACTTAGCAATTCCCAACTACCAATAAATAGTAAAAATAGTGCCACTTGCCATATTGTAACTATTTTCTTTTCCTTTTTTATCTGGCGTTTGTATTTGCTATATAAAATTTGATCAATTGTCTCCTTCATGATTATGATTCCTTTCTCCAACAGTATCTTCGCTTACATATTGCCAAATATGGTCGAATAGTTGTTGATACTCTTCGTGTCGCCGTACATAGAAAGGTTCTGTCTGTCTAATCGATTCCGGTATATCAAAAATTTCAGCAACCCGACCAGGCTTAGCGTCCATTAAAATAATCCGATCACTCATCGAAATGGCTTCTCCTAAATCGTGAGTTACTAAAACAGCTGTTTTATTGTATCGTTTAATCATTTCTGACACTATATTTTCTAATTTTAACTTTGTTACATAGTCTAAGGCAGAAAAAGGTTCATCAAGTAGTAAAATATTTGGGTTTGTAATTAATGTACGAACGAGAGCAATTCGTTGGCGCATTCCACCAGATAATTCGTCAGGATATTGTTGTTCTGTACCAGGCAAATGAACATCATCAAGTAGCTGTTTTATTTGTTGATGTGTCTCTTCTGATATCGTATCGTTAATTTTTGGACCGAGTAAAATATTATCGATAATGGTTCTCCAAGGAAATAAATAATCTTGTTGTAACATATAACCAATTTGTACAGAAGAGTCGTTAATATTTTCACCATCGACATAAATATGACCTTCTGTTTGTTCCATAATACGAGCAATGAGTGATAGAATAGTTGATTTCCCACATCCACTTGGTCCAATTATCGAAACGAATTCCCCGTCTGCTATAGAAAAGGAGATATTTTCAAGTGCTTTTGTATAAGATGTAGGTGAGTAATAATAGTGGGATACTTGCTCTAATGATAAAAATGACATTGTTTTTCCCCCTAGTCTTTAGTCACTTTTTGTACAATATCTGTATTCACTAACTCTTCATATGGTGCTTCACCTGGAAGTTCACCAGCTTCATCCATAATATTTTGTAAGTTATTCCAAGCTTCTTCTGTTAACAGGGGGTCTGTTGCGAAAGAGCCTTGTTCTTTATAACGTTCAATTGAAGCGGCTAACATTTCTAATGATGTATCTTCAAAATATGGTTCGACTACTTCGGCAATTTCTTCACTTGATGCTTCATCTACCCAAAGTTGTGCTTGATAAATTGCCTTTGTAAAACTAGTGACTACATCTTCATTTTGTTGTAAGTAACTATCCTTAGCCATAAAAACAGTGTATGGAATAGTACCTGACTCTTCACCAAAAGAAGCAATTACGTGACCTTTTCCTTCTTCTTCTAGCATACTTGCTGTTGGTTCAAAGAGCTGAACATACTCATAATCACCAGAAACGAATGCACCTGGGATATTTGCAAAATCGATATGTTGATCTAAAATCAAGTCTTCATGTGGATCCATGCCATGTTCTTTAATAACGTACTCTCCAACCATTTGCGGCATTCCACCTTCACGTTGGCCTAAAAATTGTTCCCCTTTAATGTCCTCCCACGTAAAATCATCATGGGGATTTTTCGATACGAGAAATGTACCATCTGTTTGGGTTAATTGAGCAAAGTTAATGACGAGGTCTGATGCTTCCTGTCCGTGAACATAAATAGATGTCTCTGATCCAACTAATGCTATATCAGCATGGTCAGATAGTAGGGCAGTCATTGTTTTATCGCCACCCCATGTCGTTTGTAATTCAACATCTAAACCTTCTTCTTCAAAAAAGCCTTTTTCAATTGCGACGTATTGTGGCGTATAGAAAACAGAACGAGTAACTTCTGCTAAAGAGACTTCTGTTACATCTTTACTTGTACAGGCACTTAATATGAATGTCCCAACGAAAATGAATAAAGCAACTCCATATAGACGACGTTTCAAATAATATTCACTCCTTAAAAGTATTTGCTGACATCAGTAGCCTATGCTGAGAGCTTGTAAGATGTGAAGAAGATAAGGGGTTATAATTTAGTTTAGCCTTAGGCATTTTTCCGCTGCAGATTCTTGCTTTCCGTGGGAACGGCTTCAATCTCCTCACTCACAAAAACCGTTCATTGCAGGGCTTTCAGACTCGTTCTGTTTCCACAGGAGTCAATAATCCTCCGCTCCAAACTGCCAATATTGAAAGTAGAGATATCTAAATAGAGTTAAGTTGCTTACTCGAATCAATTCATTATTTTATTTGATGTGATTAATAGTGAAAAATATGTATAGTTGTAAATAAGTAGACTGTGAAGTAATTGCTGTAACTTATATACCATTAAAAAAATGATATTGCGAAATTTTCGCTACGGAAAAGCACTACGCTTTCCGTGGGCTCGCGATTAGCCTCCTCGAAAGGAAACCACTTTCTGTGGGGTCTAATCGTCTTCGCTTTCCCACAGGAGTCTCCGTGCTTTACCTTCGCTATGTTTGGAGCATTGAATATAACTACAGATTTTAAATTAATATTATTAAGCATACAAATTAACCATGTATTTATACTGTAAATATTGACAGTTAAAAAGTAGACAAAATTAATTTTAGTAACAACGATACACCGTTACTGAAAAAGTGTCATTATTAAATAAAACTACAAATAGCAAATACAAAGCAGTCCGAATATATACTCTTGATAGTTTAATTTACTAACACCACTTTTTCAGTGACTGTATTTAGTATCTTGATGATTAAACGATTTAGCTTATGAAAAATTCACTCTTGAGATTACTTAAAAAATGAAAAGAGTAATATTCGGTATTTTCATTTTTAATATCGGCAGTTTGGAGTGGAGGGTCGTTTACTCCTGTGGGAACAGCACGAGTCCGAAAATCCCTGTATCAACACGATAGTGTTGATACAGAAGTTGAGGCCGTGCCCACGGAAAGAAATGACCCGCAGCGACATACTGCCTAACGCTAACCTTAATTATCAAGTACGGAAAGTTACGTCACAATTTCCGTCTACTCCGTGTTGGGTAAGGGAAAATGATATTAGTGAATTTTTGCTAACACTATTTTAGTAGAACAAAAAAATCGATCCGCCTGAGCGAATCGATTTTTTATGAAAGCATGATTATCCTTTGTATGTTGGACCTGCATTTTGAATTGCTTCACTTGCGTTTGTGAACTTTTCGAAGTTCTCATGAAAAGCTGTAGCAAGTTCTTTTGCTTTTGCATCATATGCACTTTTATCTGCCCAAGTATTTCTTGGTACTAAAACTTCATCAGGTACACCTGGAACGTGTGCTGGAATGTTTAAACCGAAAATATCATCTTGAACAGTTTCGATAGTATTTAGTTCACCTTCAAGTGCTGAGTGAATCATGGCACGTGTATAAGCTAATTTCATACGACTACCTTCACCGTATGAACCACCAGTCCAACCAGTATTAACTAAAAATACATTCGCATTGAATTGATCAATCTTCTCACCAAGCATTTCTGCATATTTATCTGGTGATAATGGTAAGAATGGTGAACCAAAACATGCTGAGAATGTTGGTTCAGGCTCTGTAATACCACGTTCAGTTCCTGCTAATTTACTCGTATAACCACTTAAGAAATGGTACATTGCTTGTTCCTTTGTTAGTTTACTAATCGGTGGTAATGTACCAAACGCATCTGCTGTTAAAAAGATAATTGTATTAGGGTGTCCTGCAACACTTGGCTTTACAATATTATCGATATTTTCTAATTGGTAAGCAGCACGTGTGTTTTCTGTTAAAGAAATATCTTCATAATTAGGTTCACGTGAGTCGTCATCTAATACGACGTTTTCTAATACTGAACCAAAGCGAATTGCATTAAAGATTTGTGGTTCATTTTCTTCTGTTAAATCAACACATTTAGCATAACATCCGCCTTCAATGTTGAATACACCATTTGGACTCCAGCCGTGCTCATCATCACCGATTAATTTACGGTAAGGGTCGGCAGAAAGTGTCGTTTTCCCTGTTCCTGAAAGACCAAAGAATAATGCAACGTCACCTTCTTTACCAACGTTAGCTGAACAGTGCATTGATAGAATGTTACGTAATGGTAAAATATAGTTCATAACAGAGAAGATCGATTTCTTAATCTCTCCAGCGTATTCAGTTCCACCAATTAAGACGACACGTTTTTTAAATGAAATAACAATAAACGTTTCTGATGCTGTTCCATCGACTTCAGGATCTGCAAAGCAAGTTGGTGCAGATAGCACAGTAAATTCAGATTCGTGTTCATTTAATTCTTCTTCATTTGGTGTAATGAATAATTGCTGTGAAAATAAGTTGTGCCAAGCATACTCGTTAACTACTTCAACAGGTAGGCGATATTTTGTATCGGCACCAGCAAATCCTTTAAATGAAAAGATTTCTTCTTTGTCATTTAAGTGATTAACAACTTTTGTATATAATTTATCAAATGATTCTTCACTAATAGGCTGATTCACTGCGCCCCAATCGACAACTTCGTCTGACACTTCGTCACGTACGATAAAACGATCTTTTGGAGAACGGCCAGTATATTTACCAGTCGTTGCTCGAACAGCACCTTTTCTTGATAGTACCGCTTCATCACGAGATAAAATCTTTTCAACTAAAACTGGCACAGATAAATTCTCATGCACATTTTCGTTTGATGCAAACTTATGAGTTACAGTAGACTTTGTAGTATCCATACACTAAACCATCCTTTTTTTCGTGTTCTTGTAATCTGACATTTAGTATAACACATTGGTTAAAATAGTCCATACTAATCTACTTAATTCTATTAAACTGTGATTAGGATGAACAAAAGGTGACTTAACTTGTTGTTATGTCAACATTCTAACATATATTACGAAATTGTGAATGAATTCACAAAAAAGGCTATATTTCACTTGTAAAGGCAAGCAATTGATTAGATATTTAAATCTTTTATTTGATTTCTTAACCAAATAATTGCCTCATCTTTCGTCGTGACTTCTTTATTTAAAATAGCAACATCGAGATCTAGTAATATTTTTGAAAAATAACTTCCAGGTTGTAATCCTTGTTCGATTAAATCTTTACCAGTTAAAAATTTAGCTAAATCATGACGCGTCTTTAAATAATCAATGATTAATGTCTCATTATCAAAATTGTGTGCAGCAAGTATGAAGCAAATCGTAGCATCTGCATAATCTTTTAATAAACGATGACACTCACCAGTTGTAGTTAATGTATCCAAATTATCCATGTTCCTTAATGAAGCAACTTCTTGAATAGTTTTTGTTTGTTCTTTTGTTAATGCAAATTTTGTAGCCATCGGTTTATTTTCTGCTTGATAAAAAGGAATTAAAAAGTAATCAAACCAGTTTTTACTAGAAGCTTGTGCTTGGTTTAGATGATGTTCCTCACATAACATTTGTAAACGAATTGCTTGTTGGATAGATCTTTTCTTTATGTCGCTATTTATCCCAAACTGTTGCCAAAACTGTAACTCAAATAATCGTTCTATTGCGTTAATTGGGTTAACTTCAGTAAATATTTTCGTCATTTCTTCGATAATACGATGTGCTGATAAATTGTTAACTTTATCAATGGATTGCAGAGCTAATTGTTCTGTTTGGTCATCCATCACAAATCCAAAACGACTTTCAAAGCGCACTCCACGTAAAATGCGGGTTGGATCTTCCACAAAACTTAAGTTGTGGAGCACTTTTACGTGTTTGTCATAGAGGTCTAGCTGTCCTTGATAGGGGTCGACGAGTTGACCAAATGAAGGCTCATTTAAATTAATAGCCATCGCATTTATTGTGAAATCGCGTCGTTGTAAATCTTCCTTAAGTGTAGATGTTTCTACATCAGGTAGGGCAGCGGGTTTATCATAATATTCCAAACGTGATGAAGTAATATCAATTTCAAGTCCTGCTGGATGTGTCCATGTTGCTGTGCCAAAATTATCATGAATAATAATCTCGCCACCAAAATCTTCTTGTAATTGCTTTGTGAATGTAATCCCGTCACCTTCGACAACAATATCAATATCATCATTTTCTTTTTCTAATAAAATGTCTCGAACAATTCCGCCAATTAAATAAACAGATACTTGAGATGTATCAGCTGTTTTACTAATATCTTCTAATAATTTATATATAGTTGGTGGTAATTGTTTTTTTACTTGCTTATGAACATTTTCGAGCATTGTCTTTTTACTATTATCGCCGTCTTGTTCTGCGATGTTTTGTTTATGAAGTGATTCAATAATGTTTGTTCTCGTTACGATGCCGATTATTTTATCATTTTCAATGACTGGTAAACGACCGATATTACGTTTAATAATAATTTCTTGAATTTCTTCTTCTGTAGTGTCAGGTGCAATTGATACAATATTTGTACTCATATATGCCTTAACTGGAGCATGTCCTAACCCATGATGATTCGCCTTTTCTAAATCTCGTCTCGTAATAATCCCGAGTAATGTATCGTCTTCAGCTACTGGGAATCCACTATGGCCATAGCGATACATTAATTGACCTGCTTCTTCAATCGTCGTTTTTGGTGAGATAGATTTCACTGGACCTGTCATCATATCTCTCGCCGTATTAGCTGGTTGAATAATTAAATCCAAGTTATCATTTATATCATCGACAACCGTTTCAAATGCAAGGTCTTTCAATGTTGTAGAACCAGCTTGGGTATGACCACCACCATGCCATCTTGTAAGTAAAGGAAGTAAATTAATACGTTCTGAATTAGCCCGTCCAACAACGATAACTCGATTTTTCATTTCAACAATCGTGAAAACAGCATCAGCGTCGTTAATTTCCAACACCTTTTCAGCTACAACGGCAAGTCCTTTCAAAAACTCATCTTGTTGGTGTGTGCTAATGACAATATTTAAGCCTTCTATGTGATGTGTTGTCGATTGTTGTAATAACGTTTGTAACATCGTTTGTTGTTCTGGTAATAAGGCGACATCAGAAAAACGTTGCACAAAGTTTAAGTCCATTCCTTGTTCCATCAAATAGCTAGCGGCACGGAAATCTCTTGCTGTTGTATTACTATATGTAAAAGCTCCTGTATCTGTATAAATACCTAATGCGAAAAGGTTCGCCTCAAATGGAGTAATCTCAACTTCTTGCTGTTGAATCTTTTCAATAAGTAGCGTAATAGTGGCACCTACTTGTTCAATTGTACTATTGTGAGCTGTCACATCATTTTCCTTTGGTGGATGATGATCATATAGCGTAATTTTTAGGTTATCATTTTCGATTAGTTGTTTAGCATAATCTCCTGTGCGTGATAAGGACGCTTCATCGACGAGAATTAGTTCTGTAACATTAGCAAAATCAATTGTATTATCAGGAACAAGGTCTAAAGTGTCTCGATAAATAGTTAAAAATTGTCGTACAGGAATATTTTGTTTACTTGATATAACGACTTGTGCATTTGGATATAATTTTTTAGCGGCAAACATCGAAGCTAAAGCGTCAAAATCTGTATTGACATGGGACATAATAATTTGCAATCAAATTCCTCCTGATATTTTCGAGTAAGTGATTCATACAAAAAATAAATCAATTTCATTATGAATGAATAGAACCTCAAACACGAACTTTACATTTGATAATAAACTCGTTTACTTTCATTCCAGCCGACTGCTTTCCGGTGGGCACGGCCTCAACTCTTGAATCAACACTAGCGTGTTGATTCAAGGATTTTCGGACTGGTGCTGTTCCCACAGGAGTCAGTCGGCTTTCATTCAAGTAAACTTAGTTGCGTAAATTAAACACGTATGATTATGAAGAATTATAATTAATCGTTCGTATTTTTAATAGAGTTTTTCTGTTATGAAATTGATTCGAGTAAGTGATTATAACTATAATTCTTTCATTTTATATCTTAATCATACATGAAAATGGGATATTTTATGAGTATTTACTCATGAAAAAGTGGTAGAAAGCAGTAAGTGGAGCTTCATTTTTTAGTTTTTAATTTAATTAATTGACAGTATGAATACCATAATGTAGACTAATTCACATAGTTAGTAACGGACTCTCTTATTCAGAGTAGGCGGAGGGACAGACCCTGTGAAGCCCAGCAACCATCATATTTTGAAAAGGTGCTAAACTGGTGCAAGGATTATTCCTTGAACAATAAGAGCGAAAGGCGATATGTTCATTATCCTTTCCTCATATATAGGGAAAGGATTTTTTTCATGTTTATCCCAAACATATGCCTAGTCTTTCAAATATCTCTTATGTTGGAGCTCCGTAAAATAATTTAGGAGGCTTTATATACTATGGAACAAAATCGACGACTATTTACATCGGAATCGGTAACAGAAGGACATCCAGATAAAATGAGTGACCAAATATCGGATGCAATATTAGATGAAATTTTAAAAGGAGATCCAGATGCGCGGGTAGCGTGTGAAACAATTGTAACGACAGGCCTTGTTTTAGTTGCAGGGGAAATCACAACATCTGTATATGCAGATATTCCAGCGATTGTAAGAAAAACAGTTGCAGACATCGGTTATACACGTGCTAAATATGGTTTTGATGCAGAAACTTGCTCAGTTCTAACAGCGATTGATGAACAATCTCCAGACATTGCTGGCGGGGTAGATGAAGCATTAGAAGTGCGAAAAGGGGATACAGAAGCGGCATTAGGAGCGGGTGACCAAGGATTAATGTTTGGTTATGCTTGTGATGAAACAGAAGAATTAATGCCATTACCGATTTTCTTAGCACACCGTTTAGCAAAGCAATTAGCTGATGTGCGTAAAGATGGTACTCTAAGTTACTTACGCCCAGATGGAAAGACGCAAGTAACAGTCGAATATGACGAACAAGATCGTCCGGTTCGAGTGGATACAATTATTGTATCTACACAACACCATCAAGATATTTCCAATGAACAAATTGAAGCTGATATTTTAGAACACGTCATCAAAAAGATAGTGCCAAGCTTTTTACTAGATGATGAATCGAAATATTTCATCAATCCTTCAGGACGTTTTGTTATCGGTGGGCCACAAGGTGACGCTGGATTAACGGGAAGAAAGATTATTGTTGATACATACGGTGGATATGCACATCACGGCGGAGGAGCTTTTAGTGGTAAAGATCCAACAAAAGTAGACCGTTCGGCATCATATGCTGCACGTTATGTTGCGAAGAATATTGTAGCAGCTGAATTAGCAAAAAAATGTGAAATTCAAATTGCGTATGCGATTGGAGTAGCTCAACCTGTGTCAATCACTGTTAATACATTTGGTACTGGAAAAGTATCTGAGGATAAGTTAGTGGCAGTTATTCGTGAAGTATTTGATTTAAGTCCAGTAGGTATTATGGATATGCTCAAATTAAAACAGCCAATTTATTTACAGACAGCTGCATATGGACATTTTGGTCGTACAGACATTGATGTCCCTTGGGAAAACACAGATAAAGTAGAAACGATTCGCAAAGCATTAGTGGAATTTGTATAAAATAAAACAACCAGTTATAAGCGACATGTACGTTGCTTTGTAACTGGTTGTTTTTGTTAAAAGTCTAAATTTAAATCTGTATGTTTTTTATAGTAATCTCTTTTGTCGACATACGACTTTTGAATTCGTTTCATTTCATCGATATCTTTTTCAGTTAAATTACGAATTACTTTTGCAGGTCGCCCAAATGCTAATGTATTTGGTGGAATTTTTGTACCAGGTGATACTAAACTTCCTGCACCAATAAAAGCATTTTCTCCAATTTCAGCGCCGTCTAAAACAATCGAGCCCATTCCTATTAGAGCATGCTGTCTAATCGTACAAGCGTGTAGAGTTACTTGATGACCGATTGTCACATCGTCTTCAATAATGACAGGTAAATCTGGACTTTGATGGATGAGCGATAAATCTTGGATGTTAACTCTTTTTCCGATTCGCGTTGGTGCAACATCACCGCGAATAACTGTTTTAAACCAGATACTTGCTTCTTCGTCGATGATTACATCACCAATAATCGTTGCGTTTTTTGCGATAAAAGCAGAATCAGCAATTTGTGGATGAATATTTTCATAAGGGTGAATCATCATGTTCGCCTCCTAGTACCGTTTAATAAATATTAATTATCATATCACAATGTTAAAAAAGAATAAAATCCATTTTTTTATCTTTTTTGAATTGCTATGACAAACGGTGGGTTATTTTGTTGGTTGATAAACTGGTATTGTAAGACAGCATATTGCTTCTGATCAAGTGCTTGTACATATTCTAATACGGCGTTTTTTTCCTCTTTGCCACCATCATGACCATGATAAACGACCAGAATAACGAAGCGCTTGCTCTGTAAATGGTCTAATAAAGTGGAGACAGCAGGTAAAGTTGATTCACTCGTCGTAATAACTTGTTTATCGCTCCTGGGTAAGTAACCTAAATTAAAAATAGCTCCGCCGATTTTTCCAATATGGTCTTCGGCGAGGTATGAGTTTATGTTTGCGTGGCTATCTTGTATATAAGTTACGTGTTTGTGATCGTGTTTTTCGAGTAATTCTTTCGTTGTGTTAATAGCTTGTTCTTGAATGTCAAACGCATAAACATGACCTGAATTGCCGACGAGGGATGCGAGAAATAAAGTATCGTTTCCATTTCCACAAGTAGCGTCAATGACAATATCACCATTTTCAATTGAATTGTATAACAGGTGATGAGCGTACGGTATAATTCCTTTCAACATAAATTTCCCAACCTTCATTATATATAATTGATTTCTATTAGTTTACCATTTATTTTATGATGGGAAAAATATAATCCTCGCTTTTAATTACTTGAATGTGTGTATGAAGTTTATTGCAGTCGTTTTGTCTATCTGACACGAATCTTGACAAAACAACGTGAATTCACTACAATTCGTATAGTTACTACTCGTTTATTATAATGAAATAAGTTTGAAAAAGGTTACTTACAATAAATATTACATAATTTAATTTTTATCATATTAGGGAGGCACTTTTGGTGAGTTATAACCATCATGAAGTTGAAAAAAAATGGCAACAATATTGGCTAGAAAATAAAACATTTGCAACAAATGTTTATTCTGACAAAGAAAAGATTTACGCATTAGATATGTTCCCTTATCCATCTGGTTCTGGTTTACACGTCGGTCACCCAGAAGGATATACCGCAACAGATATCACTTCAAGAATGAAACGTATGCAAGGTTACGAAGTGTTGCATCCAATGGGGTGGGACGCGTTTGGTTTACCAGCTGAACAATACGCATTAGACACTGGTAATAGTCCAGCAGCTTTTACAGAAGAAAATATCGCTACTTTTAAAAGGCAAATTCAGGAATTAGGATTTTCATATGATTGGGATCGTGAAATTAATACGACAGATCCTTCCTATTATAAATGGACACAGTGGATTTTTACAAAGCTACATGAAAAAGGGTTAGCTTATATGGATGAAATCGAAGTAAATTGGTGTCCGGCATTAGGAACTGTATTAGCAAATGAAGAAGTAATTGATGGTAAAAGTGAACGAGGCGACCATCCAGTTGAGAAGAAGCCTATGCGCCAGTGGGTTTTAAAAATTACTGAATATGCTGACCGTTTATTAGAAGATTTAGAAGAGCTAGATTGGCCAGAGAGCATTAAAGATATGCAACGTAACTGGATTGGACGTTCAGAAGGAGCAGAAGTAACATTTACAATTGCAGATTCTGATAAAGAGTTTCAAGTGTTTACAACGAGACCTGATACATTATTCGGTGCAACGTATGCAGTGCTTTCGCCTGAACATCCGTTTGTAAAAAAGATAACAACGGCAGAACAGCAAGAAGCGGTTGAAGCATATATAACGGAAGTAGAAAATAAAACAGAAATTGAACGTACAGACGTTTCAAAAGAAAAAACTGGTGTATTTACAGGAGCTTATGCGATTAATCCTGCTAATAATGAGCCAGTTCCAATTTGGATTTCTGATTACGTATTAATGTCTTACGGTACAGGAGCTATTATGGCAGTTCCAGCTCATGATGAACGCGACTATGAATTTGCGACAAAGTTTGACTTAGCAATTGTTGAAGTTGTTCAAGGTGGCGACATTGAAAAAGAAGCTTATACAGGTGATGGACAATTAACGAACTCTATTTTTTTAGATGGACTTAATACAGATGAAGCAATTACTAAAATGATTGCTTGGTTAGAAGAACAAGGTAAAGGGAAGAAACAAATTACGTATCGTTTACGTGACTGGTTATTCTCAAGACAACGTTATTGGGGTGAACCGATTCCTATTATTCATTGGGAAGATGGGACAATGACAACTGTTCCAAAAGAAGAATTACCTCTTGTTTTACCTGAAATGACAGAAATCAAACCGTCAGGAACAGGAGAATCTCCACTTGCAAATAGCGAGTGGGTAAATGTTGTTGATCCAGAGACTGGAATGAAGGGTCGTCGTGAAACGAACACAATGCCACAGTGGGCAGGAAGCTGTTGGTATTACTTACGTTTTATCGATGCACATAATGATGAACATTTAGCAGATCCAGAGTTACTGAAAAAGTGGTTACCTGTAGATTTATATATTGGTGGAGCAGAACATGCGGTACTTCACTTATTATATGCGCGTTTCTGGCACAAGTTTTTATACGATATTGGGGTTGTTCATACGAAAGAACCTTTCTATAAGTTATTTAACCAAGGGATGATTCTCGGTACTAATAATGAAAAAATGAGTAAGTCGAAAGGAAATGTCGTAAATCCTGATGATATCGTTCATAGTCATGGGGCAGATACACTTCGTTTATATGAAATGTTTATGGGACCATTAGATGCTGATGTTGCATGGTCAACAACGGGTCTTGATGGAGCGCGGAGATTTTTAGACCGTACATGGCGTCTAATGATAAAGGAAGATGGTACTTTATCTGATAAAGTGACAGAAGAACATGATACTGCAATGGAGAAAGTGTATCATGAAACAGTGAAGAAAGTTACGGAAGACTATGAAAACCTCCACTTCAATACTGCTATTTCACAAATGATGGTCTTTGTAAATGAAGGATATAAAGCAGAACGTATAACTAAAGAATATTTAGAAGGATTTGTGAAATTACTTTATCCTATAGCACCACATATTGGAGAAGAATTATGGAGCATGTTAGGCAATGACGACACAATAACGTACGCATCTTGGCCGACGTATGATGAATCGAAATTAACAGAAGATGAAGTCGAAGTCGTTGTTCAAGTTATGGGGAAAGTCCGTTCGAAAGTAACGGTAGCTAAAGATATATCTAAAGATGATTTAGAAGCTGTTGCTCTAGAAGATGAGAAAGTACAACCGTGGTTAGAAGGTAAAACAGTACGTAAAGTAATAGTCGTACCAGGAAAATTAGTAAATATTGTAGCTAACTAAATCAAAACGCTATATAGCAGGTCGCCTGTTATATAGCGTTTTGATGGTTTTAATATGAAAAAGTAGCAGAATTGGTGCCGAATAATATAATTATATTTTAATTATTAAGCAGCTTGCCATTTGTTTGTTAAAATAATCCACTTATCATTGTTGAAATACCAAAGTGTTTCTATCGTACCGATGATATTATTATTGTCATCATTTCTTACGTTTTGGATACTTTTTAAACCGTATCCTTTAGATTCACTTATTAATGTAGGTTCATACTTTTGAATAGGATCTATAATAAGAGAAATATCTTGTTGTAATTTTCCATTGTCATCATAAATGTTCGTTTCAATTAATTTTTCATCATATTTATTTACAGGGAAATGTAGCGGTTTATCATTAGGGTGGAAAGTAAGTGCAATTTTATAGTCATCTATATACTTTCCTTTTATTTGATTGTTTGTAGGAACGGTTATTTGTTCTATTTTATTATTCGTTAATGTGTAAACTTGTGTTGAAAAACGTTTATTCTCTTCATCTAAAGCAACTTGATAGATAATATCATTAATGTCATTATGATTTATATCATATAACATAATTTCAGGATGATAACCTCCTTTTAATGAAATCGTCCATTCTTGTCCAAAAGTATTTAATATATCTAACCATACGTTTTGGTAAAAGCTACTATCTTCAGCTATTAATTCTCCTTGTAATTTTAAATATTCTCTTATACCATCTCCACTTATATCTTCTTCAATTGAATTAATGAAGGAACTAGTTGGTGTTTCTACTGTATTATTATTAGTAAAGCCAAACAGAAAAACCACTGTTACTATTATATATGTTAAAAATAGACGTCTTTGCATTATATGTAACCACCTTTCTCCGCGTGACTCTCACTGTAGTTTGTGAAGAAAATAAAATGATTATACGAAAAATGATAAAAACTATTGACATCTGATAGGAAGTCATGTAATATTGTTCTTGCTGCTCGAAAAGGCAGTTCAACAAAAAAACTTAATATAAAACATATATTGACAAAAATAAACATCTATGTTAGTATTAAGTTCCTCAACTAGTGAGAGGACGACATGAAAAAAAACTTTAAAAAACATTTAAGAAAGAGCTTGACGAAATGATTCAGGCATGTTACATTAAAGAGGTCGCCTTGATGAGGTTGACAAGCGAAATACTTCTATGTTACATTTTATAGGTCGTTGTTTTGAGAACGGCACACAAAAGAAAGAAACACAGCAATATTATTTGCTCCTTGAAAACTGAACAAGTACAACAATAAATGTCAAGAGAACGAAAATGAATGTTGATCATTCAACATGTTTTTCAATCTCGTCAAACAATTTTGATTTTGAAGCTAAGAGTTTTCATTCGGTA
>JAPFDT010000049.1 GCA_026169815.1 Pseudogracilibacillus sp. | reverse complement strand
GCGGCTCAACGCTCGCCCGCGGAAACATACTAAGATTAGTAGTACAAGACATTGGCCGATGTCTTGTGCTACTATTTTTTTATATGTAGAAGTGAGGAAAGACCGAATATCGCTTGAAGCTATAAAGCTTGTCGCTGGAAACTGGTCAACTTCACAACTTATTTGAATCAGATTAGTATGTTGGATCCTTTGAGATCGTGTATAAGAAAGTGGAATCGATAAGCTATGCGTGAAGGCTTCTACACATTAATTTAAGGAGGCGTTAAGATGCGAGTTGTATTAGCTTTTGATGTTAGTAAAGGAACAAGTATTGTCGTTGCCTATGAGGAGTCAGAAACATGTATATTGGAAGATACAATCTCCCATTCGTCTAGTGGATTTATCGTTTTACAAGAAATGATTGAGGAGCTTACGAAAGAATATGGACAAACTCCAGAAATTGTATTTGAGGCCACTGGTGTTTACTCAAGAGCCCTTGAAAGGTTTTTACAAGATAACAGCTACGCTTATTGTGTACTTAATCCGCTAGAGGCTAATTTTCAAACAAAAACACTACGTAGAAATAAAACAGATAAAAGTGACGCACATGAACTGGCTAAATCACACTTTAAAGAAAAACGTCAAATTAAACAACCACAAGAAGCTTATTATGAAAATATGCGAGTAATGACTCGTCGATATGATGACATAGATCAGGAGAAAAAGTTATATCAAAATAAATTACATGCGCTTTTACAGCTTTCCTTTCCTGAGATAGAAATAGTATTCAAATCTAAATCATCTTTGTTTTTAAACATCATACAATTATTCCCACATGCGAATAGTATCGTAAATAGCTCTAAAACAATCATTCGCAATCGTCTTAAACAATGTACGAAAAAGAACTATTCTTTACAGAAGTTAGAAGAAAAGACATTGGAATTAATAGCGGTTGCGAAAGATTCGTATCCAGCAATTGATGAAGAAGATTACGAATGTCAGTTAATAAAACAATATGCCAAAATATTATTAAAGTTAGAAGAAGAACAAGTTCAATTAATTGAGAAAATGGCGGAGCTATCAGAAGGTAAGCCAGAATATAACGTATTACTTTCCTTTCCTGACATACAAAAAACAACGGCATGTCGTTTGATTGGCGAATTAGGAGATGTCCGTCGTTTTAAAAACAATAAAAAATTGAACGCTTATGTCGGTATTGATATAGTGCGATATCAATCTGGAAGTATTCAATATAAAGATTCAATAAATAAACGGGGTAATAAAAGGTTACGATCGATTTTGTTTTTTATGATTGTATCGATGCTTTCAGCAAAAGGTAAGGGAACAAATCATATAGTGGATTATTATTATAAATTAAAAGAGCAACCTTACAATAAGCATCATAAGGTTGCGACTATAGCCTGTGTGAATAAGTTTTTAAGAATAGCCCTTCACCTTATCCAGCACAACATTTTATATGATTATGAAATAGCCACAACGCATTCATAACAATAAAATGATTATATTTAATATAGCATAATCTTTTTAAAAAATATACATTTGAAAGGTTTATTTAGTATGC
>JAPFDT010000043.1 GCA_026169815.1 Pseudogracilibacillus sp. | reverse complement strand
ACTTCATTAATATCTTCTTTTACGTCTTGTAAATAATTACTTTCAATAACCGCAGATTCACTTGCATCTACTTCAGTACCAAATGATTTAATATGTTGATTTAAGTTTTCATTAAGATCATCAAACAAGCCACGAAAGGATTCCAATAGTGTTAAATGAAGTTCATTGAAATAGCTCTTTGCTTCTTTAGCGGCTTTTCCCGAAAAAGATTCCATATTATTTACTGCATTAACCCTTTCTTGAACCTTATCTAAACTTGATCTAACATCTGAAGATACTTCTTCTAAATCATTAGAAAAAGCCTCCACTTCAGCTATATCAACTTTGTTACTCATTTCGCTGTCCCCCCTACTTGATTAATTGTGGTCCAGTTGCACTTGCTATTTGCTCATCATGTTCTTTCATCTCTTGTCCAACATGCTCTAATGAATCAATGTCAGCAAGTAACAATTGCTGATACCTTTTTAATAATTCAATTGCATCAAGCGCTGCTTCTACATCTTTTGTAAATGGTTTGATATTTGTTTTTTCAAATGGTGTGTCAGACTTTATAGCACTCTTAATATTTAAAGCGGCAGTATTCAAACTAGATACATTCTCTTCAAAATCACCTATATTTAGGCTGACAGTTGGCATTTTATTTAGCCTCCTTTGCTTAATAAATATCAATTTAAAATAATAAAAATACGCATTCTCTTTTTATGTGATTGCTAATTTCATTAATGTGCATAAGAAATAAAAGTGTTGCGTGTATTTAAAATTCGAGATTTTCCACTTATAATTAATGCTTGTCTATTAAATATGTAATATGAATCTCTTAATTTTTACTTTGAATATTCGTTTTAAAGCAAACCTGTCTGACGACTCCTTGATGATTACTTAGTTAATTCATTTAGTTATGACATTTTGATTCTATCCATTTATTTCAATCACTTTTACTCCGAGATTTTATTCTACTTACCATCTTTATCATTCCAACTTTAAATCTTTTAGATGTTATCATGTTCTAGATAAAACAAAAAGCGAGTTAATTAGCTTCTTCAATCTCGCTATGTTTAAATGTAAAGGATATTTTATTACTGGAGTCAACATATTTTGCACTAGATCTTTTATCACCAAAAACAAGTTGGTATTCATCTTTTTTTGAAAAATTGAATACAATTACTCCTGATGTTTTTTCATTGGGATTCAATTTATCTTGCCACTTTTTAGAAACCTCATCATAATACATCCACTTACTATGTCCACCTTCATCATAATCTGGTCCAAACAAGAGTCCGCTAGAAAGAACTTCTTCTGGACTGAAAGCTTCATCGCCTACGTTTCGAATGGTTAGATGCATAATAAATAACGTTGTATAGCTGTCAGAATATTCTAAATGAAATTCGTCAACTAATTCAACAGATTCTAACGTTATGATCGCCTTTCCTAACATACTTCCGACTAGACCCGATTCTCCTATACTCAAACCAAGCTCATCCTGTAGTTCAATGTTGTTACTTTGATCATTTTCATCTTTTTCTTCATCATTATTTAATTTATCATCTTTACATCCATTTAAAATTAAAACACTTATCACCAAGAGACAAATAATCATTAGGTTTTTTTTCATTAAATCTCATCCTATCATTTTAATTTCAACTTTTAATAATGCTTATAATAATTATTTCTAATGATACAATTCTGCGTAAGTTTCTTCGACCACAGGATTATCACTTGGATAACTTTGCGTAATAAATTCATAATATTCCCTATACTCTGAACTATCTATTTCATGAAATACCTGATTAAGTTTCGCCCAATCTTGATTTTTAGCCGCTTCTGCATCAAACGGTATGGCATTTGGCACTTTTTCGTGAATGGCTTCCCACCTTCTAATTCTTTCGAACGTTTCATCAGTAGGAGAGACTTCTATTTGTCTATCTTTCCCATCCCAAGTACGCGGAACATCTCTCTTATTTACTTTTATTTCTACTGCTAAATTAAAAGCAATATCTTCAGTTTCTTTAAAGTTCACTTTATGATTTTGTTCTTCTTTCTTTGCCTCATGATCTAGATAATCCTTTACTTCGTATGCAGCATTTGTAGCGTGATTCGCTTTTGATAGTGCAAATCCTAATAATTTTTCGCCATAGAACTCATTATCCATATTATTATATTTATCCCGTGCTTCATTTCCTTCTTTACCAATCACTGCACCTACAGCTTCTGCTCCCATGTAGTACTCTACTTCAGAATAATTAGCTCTTCCGGTGGCAGCCCATCCATTTAAATAATCTTCCCTAGTTTTCTCACCATTTTCTCTTAAATCCTGATGATAATCGATTGTAATCTCCGACTCCATGTGCCCATAGTTATTAGCTTTTGAATCTAGCTTTGGTTCATATCTGATAAATTCAACACGTGCTAATAAAGGATCATCCTTACTATGATGACTCCAGTCCAAATCTTCCTTTTCCTTTACCTCATATATTGCTACTTGATAATTTTTTAATATATCTAAGTAACTTCGAAGCTTTGCTCGATCCTCAACCTTTCCAGGTAAATCCTCTGGCCGCTCATTCCCTGTATATAAATATTTTTCTAGAAGCATGATTTCATCTTCTAAGTTAGCTTCACTATACAATACTTTTTCATTAACATAATTTTTAAATTCTTCTTCATTATCTATCCTTAAAGCTAGGTCAGTCATATGTTTGCGATCTTCTAAAGTTAATTCAGCTTGAATATGTTGATACAGAATTTCTCTTTCTTCAGAATTTAATGCTTCACCGTTCATTAATTTTTGTGATATTTCCTCAACAACCTTATCACTGTCCTCTGCTCTTAGTTGATTATATGCATTTAACTGTTCAAGCTCTTTAATCATAGATATTCCAGAAAAATTAGCGAAACGTGCTTGCCCATTATTTGTTTGAACACTGTCCATTACCACTTCAATCTGATGCATAATTTCATCCACATCTTCTTCGTCACCAGTGCTTGTAAAACTCTCCAAATCTTCATTAACTTCTTGTATCTTTTCAATAGAATTATCTTTCCACTCTTTAACATCTGAAAAACTAGGTGATGTCGCTGAAGAAATGTCTGTCACTTCTTGGATAGTCTCATGAATATTTTCCTCTTCATCTACTAATTTTTCATAAACATCTTGCATTTCTTTTTTTATTTCTTTTAAATAGTTACTTCTAATAATCGCATTATCATTTCCGTCAACTTTAAACCTAAATGTCTTCATATGTTGATCAACATTTGTTTGTAAATCTTCGAATAGATTTCCAAAGGATTCCAACAAAGTTAGATGTACATCTGTAAAATAACCTTTTGCAGCGTCTGCAGCCTTGCCTGAGAATGATTTCATCCCATTGACTGTTTCAATATTGTTTTTCACTTCATTTAATTGTGTGTGTAAATTAGAAGATGCTTCTTTTAACTCATCCGAAAAGTGTTCAACCTCTGCAATATCTATTTTGTTTCCCATAAATAACAACTCCTTTCTATTTTATTTCTAAAGGTGTCGGAAGACTTGCCAATTGTTCGTCATTTTCAACCATTTCTTGCCCTGTTTCATCTAATATTTCAATATCCTTAGCTATTAGTTCTTGATATTTATCCAATAACTCTTTCGCTTTAATTACTCTATTTACATCTGTTGTAAATGGCTTAATATTAGTTTTTTCCAGATCATCCGTAATTGACATATTGCTATTGATTTTCCCTGCATTAGATTTTACTGTTGAAATATTCGCATCAAATTCAGAAATTTTTATTCCTACTTCATTTCCCATCCTAAACATTCTCCTTTGCAGATGCAATATCGGTCTCTAAACCTACAAGAATACCTTCTAAATTACTTAGACCTATGCTAGTATTACTCTTTTCTTCTTTTGCATTTTCTAACGCTTCCTCAATTTGTTCTTTAGCCTCTTCAGTATCAGATTTATATTTTTTTAAAAAGATTGCATAAGAATTATATTTTCCAATGAAATCTCTTTCTGTCTCTCCTTGCCACTTTGATTTAGAAACTTCAAAATCATCAATATCACTTTGAATAGCTTTTAAGTCAGATATACTGCTACTTAACGATTTTTCAGCCTCGCTTAATCGACTAATTTTATCCTCCAATGCAGCTATTTTATTTTTAGAATCTGAGATATCTTGATTCACCGTCGCTTTTTTACTTCTTAGCCTAATAAGTAGTGTGCTAGAACCCATAAGAACTCCTCCTTATTCTGGAATTTTAATTTTTACATGCTCTTGATCCATTGCATAATAACATTCAAATTCATTTGGATATAATTCTTTTCGAATATATGGTTGATTGAAAATATCTTGATCTCCAAGTTTCATCGTTAGTAATCCTATAGTAGAAGTTCTACGGAGATATTTCGGTGTAGGATCGTAGCTACGCCCAAGGAAGTTATAATCCCCGCAAACAATAAAGTGAATACCAACAGATGATCCTTGTTCAAAAAGTAAAGGTAATTCATCTTCTTCAAGAGTACATCGAGTAGCAAAGTCTTTTGTATCTTTAATTAATATAAGTTTCTTCGTTTTTTCTGCTTTATCTTGTAAACAATTATTAATTTCAAATTTCAAATCTGTTATTGCTTTTATGATACTTTCTGTTTCCGAATGATAAAAGTTCATTTCGTTTCCTATATGAGAAAGAGGTTGATCATTTGTATCAATTATTGTCGTTTGATACGTTCCGTTAAGCAACGTCATGTTTTTAGCTATCGCGTTCGTTAAACGATTGAGTCCATCTTGTCGATCACTAACTACTGTTAAGTAATTAAATTTAGTTGGATTATATGCAAGTGTTGTTACGTTTTCAAATTCCAAACCAAGCGGCAAATGTCCGTGATCGACAATTGTTTTCGTCCGTTTTTTATTACGGAACTTATCAAATGGAATTGCCCCTTCTGGCATCATTGGAATTTCCTCCGGACGTTCACCATCCCAATAATCGTCCATTTCTTTAGCTGTTTTTTGAATATTATCTATTACCTCTAATGCATCTTCTCCTTGAGTAGGTAATGCTGTTTGGAATAAGGCTGGTTCTTCTAATTTAATAATTCCTCGTCCCTCAATTTCTTCAATTTCTAAATCTGTTCTTCCAATAATTGATCTTACTTCTGTATGATCAATTAAGTATAAAGCTAATTGAATCTTAATATTAGATAATAGTTGTATTCTCATAGCATTTTGTCTACCAGCAGTAGTTGCTAAATGAATACCAATTCCTGCACCTTCACGTGCTATTTGCGTTATGATTTTACTGAATTCGTCGTTAAAATCTGCTTCTTTCACTGCGTCATAGTTATCCAAAGCAATCAACAGATTAGGCACTATTTCTCCACTGGCACGTTCATACATTTCCATTGTTGCAACTCCGTATTGGCTTAACTTCTTCTTACGTTCTGAGATTGTATTAGATAATAAACGTATCCATTTATTCACTTTTTCAACTTCATCTAACAGTAACGTATCTGCAACGTGTGGCAGATCTTTTAATGGTAATAAACCATTTGTACCAAAATCTAATAAATAAACATGAAGATGTTCTGGACTATGTTGACGTGTAAGATTCATAATAAGCGTTTGTAAAAATGTCGATTTTCCATATCCTGGACTACCAAACAAACCAATATGACCATCTTTCGTTAAGTTAATAGTTAACGGACTTTGTGCTTGTAATTCCGGCTGATCAACCATCCCGATTGTTACTGCTAATGGTTTCTTAGGCTCTTTCCAAGATTCATAGAAATCACTCTCAGCTAAATCCTCGACTACAATTCGTTCTGGTAATGGTGGTAGCCATGGACGAGGTAAGGGTTCTATTTGTTGTGCCTTAGTATAATCATGAATATAATCAATAACTGCGTCTAACTCTGTTGGCACACTAGTAATCTCGTCTTTTTTATCCAATCCGCTTAAGTCTTCCGTCAGTATATTGTACTGACCTAAGTCATTTATCGCATAAATAGTTGTATCAACTAATTCTTGGTCTCCTTTATCTGGCACATAATCTGCTCCACTCCAAGCACTTTGAAACAGTTCATAAATTTCGTTATTCCCAACTTGTAAATAAGCCCGACCAGGTAATGTAATTTGAGCGGCATCTGGTGTTTTCAACACTTCTTTAGAATCACTCTCATTTTGTACTTTTAACGCTAGTTTAAATTTAGAGTTGGACCAAATTTGCTCATCCACTACTCCACTTGGTTTCTGTGTCGCCAATATGAGGTGAATACCAAGGGAGCGACCTATACGTGCAGTAGAAACAAGTTCTTGCATAAAATCAGGTTGTTCTGCTTTTAATTCAGCAAACTCATCTGAAATTAAGTATAAGTGTGGCATAGGCTCACTTGCTTCTCCTTGCTTATACAGTTTTTGATACTGATTGATATGGTTCACATCGTGCTCACCAAAGAGACGTTGACGCTTCTGTAACTCAGCCTTAATCGACGCTAAAGCTCTCAATGCTTGAGCTCTGTCCAAGTTCGTAATCGTCCCTAATAGATGCGGCATGTTTTTAAATAAGTTCGCCATGCCTCCCCCTTTATAGTCAATTAGTAAAAAACCAACTTCGTAAGGGTGGAAATTAACAGCTAGTGATAAAATATAAGACTGAACAATTTCTGACTTACCTGAACCAGTTGTACCTGCAACTAATCCGTGAGGTCCATGTGCCTTTTCGTGTAGGTTAAGATTTACAATATCGTCCTTTCCACGTAAACCTAATGGTACCGCCATACTCTTATATGTTTCATTTTGATTCCAACGTTGTTCAATACCAAGTTCCTCCACTTTTTCTATCCCGTACATTTCTAAAAATGTAACACTTTCAGGAATAGAATTTTTTAAACTTTGTAAATGATTAAGTGGGGCTAGGCCACGTGAAATGTCCTCCTTATTAAATCCAGTAGGAAAATGATCTGGCACAAATGCTTTATTTACCAATTCTCCTTCTTCTAAAATAATATTCCCATGTTTTGCATCTCGTATATCAATTACGGTTGTTACATGTTCAGGTAAGGATTGCATGACTTCTTGAACGAAGACTAGTGACACGCCTAATTCAATTGGATCTTCATTAAAAAATTCCATTATCGTATGATCTAAAATCAATTTCTCATCCGTAATCATGACTACATAGTGGGGTGAGAAATGCGTTTTTTCATTTTTATTCTCTTTTTCATCAAGTGTTAGTTGTCTTTCTTTCAATACTTGATACATTGAAGTTAAGACTTGATCTCGAGAGCGCTCGTGGTAGACAAAGCCGCGTACGTTCAGCTGTTGCAGACTAGCATGCGGCAACCAACGCATCCAATTCCATTTAGATTTCTCTTCTTCTGGAAAAATAGTAATGAACTGTACATCATGATAACTGTGGAACAAGGAGAGTTGCATTACAAATTGTTGCAATTGCTCAAGTACTAGTTCACGGTGTCCAATATATCCGAGTGGGCCTTTTCTAAGTGAAGTGACAACTGGTACATTACGAACGTCTTGAAATTGCATATGCAAATCTCGAGCTTTATCCATTAATTCATCTTCATCTTGTGTAAATTCTTCTTCTTTAAAATCTATTTCAAAACTAGTTTCTACATCACCTAGACCTGTTCTGAAGTCTAAGAAGTCATGATGGAAAATTGTTTTTTCATAAATTCTAGCATCTACTTGTAAAATTTTACGACGTATCTCTTCTACATCTGGATAATGATAATGTAATGCATAACGCTGATCTTCTGTCACGAGATACAATTCCTTCATTTTACGTTTCAAATACGCTCGATAAGTCTTATCTCGATGTTTCATATCTGCTTTATATTTTCTAACATTTTTAATATAAGTCGTAATTGAAAATATAATCGTTGTGACAGTCATTGCTAACATCACTATAATAAATATTCCGCGTGGTTGAATAATCGATACAATAACTAACGCAGCTATCATTACCAGTGGTGGCACAATCGTCCTCGCCAATTGTTCACTCGGCTTGGATGGTTTGTTAGATGGTTTGGCGATCACTTGTTTTTCCTCTGGCTCACGATGAATAATTCTTGGAGAACGATGATAATCTGGATAATCAGGGCTGAAGTAGTTATCCGCTTCAACTAAGGGAACTAATTTAGATTCCAAGCCTTTTCCTGAAGTGCCTATCTGTATATCTTCTTCTCGAATCAAAACTACAATGCCATCGAAAAACAATTGATCACCCGGTTCTACTATTACGCTACGTTTCACCCGTGCATAGTTATGATAAACATCTCCGTCATGCACTGCCAAATGAAAGTTATCTTCATTCTCCGTTCGTGTGAGTAATAAATCCACATGAATATCTTTGATGGTAATATCATCATAAGCTGTATGCCCAATGGTAATACTGTTCTTTCCAGCAATGTCTAATATATAACTTTCTGTTGGATCCGTTAGGTAGAAATGTAATAATTTTTCTTCCGCTACACCAAAAGTTTTATTTGTTTTTAGTTTTTCCCCGTCGATAAAACATTCCGTTCCAGTCCATTCAACAGAAACTGTTTGAGTAAGAGTAAAAAACGTTACATCACAGGACCAATCACTCCCTATCGTTAACTCTTTTGGAGCTCCATCCTGCAAATGGCATTTATGTAATTGATTGTTATCACTAACTATTAAGGCTTTTTTTGCCATTAGTTTTCTTCCTCTCTTCACCGATCCAACTATTCTATGTTGACATTTTATTTCTTTTTACTTTTCTTGTCTTTTTTATCTTTCTTGTCCTTATCTTCTGCATCTTCTTGGTCTTCTTCAACTTCGTCATCATCTAATTCGTTATCATTCGAATCGTCTTCCTCTTCTACCAAATCATATTCTTTACGATAATCTTTCAAATCATTTTGTAATTTCTTTAGTTCTTCATCTCTTTCATCACCGTCTAATTCGGGATCATTTTTTACTGATTCAATTTTCTTTATCAAGCCGTACATAATTAACTGAGGGTCATCTAAATATTTTGCTTGGTTTAATGCATCCCCGAAAGCACCGCGTCCATTGTATATCCAATACAATAAATAATTATCATCACTTTTTAAACTAACATTTTTCATGACTGACTCTTTCTCATCCGCTGATAAATGCTCTGTATTAATATATGAATGGGCTAGGATATATTTAGTGGCTTTCGGTAATTTATCTGCCTTTTCATCTTCTAAGACCGAAATAACCTCTCCATAATCATTGGCAAGATACTTTTCATGAGCATCCAGTAATTGTTGCTTGTAAGGCGTATGAAAAAAAGCTAGATAAATAAGTGGTGCTGCCAATAATAGAGACAACACAATCATGACAATTGACAACTGTTTGAACAGACGAAATCGTTTGATTGGAACGATTTGCATCTTCGTTTCCGCTTGTCGTTGTTCGGATTCATAACTATCGTGTAAGTAGTCTATAAGATCGTCTAAGCTTTTCATATCTCCTACTTGACGTTCGAAATCTGTTTCTCGCGCTATTTCAAGTGCGCCATTATATAATTGATCAAAATCATATTTAGGTGATATAAGTGCAATACTAAGACATTGCAATTGTTTTAGAAAGCCTTTTTCATTTATTTCATAAGGTGGTATGATATCACGTATGCCCCGATAAATGACAAGCGGTATTAAATTATCATTAAAAACAAGATTATCAGGATGAAGGAAAAACGACACTCGTGCATTTAGGTGATGTTTTAATTGTGCTACATTGCATAATAGCCTTAATTTATCATTTCGATGCAGGGTAAGTAGATCTTCCCAACGCTTGTAAGTCTGATCAACTGTGTAATCAAATACGAAAGTATCCCCTTCATCGGTTACCTCGACAGGAACAAAGGTATCACTTGGAACTTCTTTTAATAAACGAGTTTGCCGAAAATCTTTCACCCTTGTTTGTGATTTAGCCATGTTAAGTTGCCAATTATCTTCCTCAATTGTAAAATTTAGTGATAATGTTTCAAACTCAATCGTTTTTTCCTTCATTTTCTTTAAATCCTCCACATTTGTTATAGCGTAATGTATAAAAGGTATCTATTAAGATACATAGCTTTTTCCAATCTCTTTACTACAACACGGTTAAAATATCGCCATCAGTCACAGGATAATCCATCAACATATCATCATCAGCTAACAATAACTCTTTAGTAATCACCTTGATAGCACATCGGGATTCCTTTAACTCATCTAACTTCAACGCTTCTACCGTATTTAGTAACAATTGTTTAACAGATAATTGGGTTGGGATTCTTAAATCATACATTCCACCATTTCTATAGTTTGTAAAATCAATTGTTACATCGATATGCGCTCCTCTCAACCTGCTCACACTCCTAATCAGACAAATGTCTAAACATCATATACATAGTGCCAAGTACGATAAGACCAACTCCTGTTAATCCACCAATTAGTATGTTATTAAACCAACTACTATCTTGTTCTATTTCTTCATGATGATTTTCAGATGACTTTGGAGCAATATAATCTGTCGTAAATAAATGCTCCCTCGTATCATTTATCATTTTGTCTTCTTCAAATTCTGTAGATAATAATGTAGATTCCAAAGCTTTCATAGATTCTTTATTTTTTTCCTGAATAGACCGAATAGTCTCTGTCGTTTCATCATGAAATAATTCGGGAAACTTCTTATCTAACTCTGATTCTATTCGATATCTATCTTCTTCTGATCCATCATCTAAGATACGATCAATATCCCAGTTAATTTTTCCACGATTTTCTTGGTTGCCTTCTGCTGATGTCGTAATTGGCATCAACAACAGCAGACAGCAAACCCCTAATATAATTTTATGACTCTGTTTTTGCAGCACCTTCATCATCCTCTGCTATGTTTCCCAACTGTTTGTGAATAACTAGCAAATTAGCCAATGCTCCAACAATAACGATGGCAATTACACTAAACAGAATAAATTGATAATCCGTTTGACCACTAATTGCTTTTGCCAGCATATTTTCTAAGTATTGTAATGGTGAATACGCTCGTAAACTACCACCTTCAGAAAAACCGGATCCAAGCGCCTTCGTCAAGAAGAGATACATACTCATCACTGCAAGAAGAATAAACATACCAATCATTTTTAACTGTCTAAGCAAGTATGCTGAAACAAATAACATCGAAAGCATGACTAGTATGATTAGTCCAGTCCAGATGATCAGGCTACCTTTGCTTATATCTAGATAATGTGCAGACAATAATCCAATCACTAGTCCTTCTAGAACTCCGATACAAGCAGTAATACCCGTTATTAAAGCATTGCTTCCCATTAACGAGCGCTCCGCTTCAAATTGACCTTCCGTCACATTTCGCTTGGACATTGTTGAAATAACATAGGCTGTAAACAATGACACAATAAATCCAATGAGCACTAGGAAGTACGGTGTAAAGGTATCCCCTTTAATCATTAACCCTTTATTTTCAGTATCAACAGGACTTGATAGGAAATCGTATAAATCTTCATTTGGCTGTCCTCCAATACGACTGTTATCAAGAACGCCTGCGAAGTTTTCAGCATACTCTTGGTCTTCTAGGATTTTGTTTGTCATATCAAGAGATAATTTTTCAGCTTGATCAATCAAATCTGTACCACTCTGTTGAATTGATTCAGCTTGCTCATCAACTCTATCGAATGTGCTGTACACGTTATCAGCTGACTCTAAATTACTAGATGCTTGATCTGCCAATAACTGGCTTTGGGATAATAATGGTTCAAACTCCTGTCCTAATGACATAACAGCAGTTTGTACACTGTCCCCTTCAGACTGAACCTCTGTTTGACTATCAATTAAATTCGTACTTTGTTCACGCCAGTCTGTAATATGCTTCAATGTTTCTTCTAAACTATCGTTTAACTTACGAGATTCGATTTTTGTTTCGTCTATCTTGTTAACCAATTCTTCCGCATTTGCATCAGTTTCCTTAATGAACTCACGGTACTCGTCTATTTCATTAGTTAATGCCATAATTGGTTCATTAATCTTTTCTGTAACATCATCATTTATTTTATCAATAATATAATCTGCTAATAATTCCTTTATATTTGTTTTATTAAATAAATGATACAACGAGTCATCTGTTGATAAATCTGTTAATTTATTATCACCAATATCGAACTTCTTGCACTTTTCTTCACTACATGCTAAATCGAACCCAAAATAACTTTCATACGATGACAATAATTTTTGATATGGTTTAATTGTATTTTCCACTGCGTTTATCAAATTAATTGTCGACTCATCAACAACAGGTTTGGTCACTTGATGTGTAATTTCATTATGTATTATTTCAACTTCTTCTATTTCATGCTCTTCATCTTCGTCTTGATCTGTTTCTGAATCACTTGCTTCACTATCATCTGAATCTTCCGTCTCTGTTTCGGAATCCTCTTGTGATTCTTCTGATTCTGAATCCTCTTGTGATTTAATATCTTGATCTATCTCATCAGAATCATCTTTTTCTTTAGTTTCTTCATTGTCATTTGATGCTGTATCTGTATTTTGATCTTCAGTATTTATACTTGCTACTAACTGACTTTGTGGATAGTGGAAAGATACCTGACTATCCAAGTCCCCTTCCCGCTCATTAGTTATATCTGTTTGTTTTAAGTTCCAAGCCCACTTTATGTTGTGGTTATATATATCAAGATCTTTTAAATTTCCATCAAAATCATCTTTTAATCTTAACTTTAACTCAACTGTAAAATTACCTTTTTTATTAGAAGGTAATTCTATTGTTTCCGTTGCCTCTTTCCCTTGAATTTTCTTGTCATGTTGACCAGGGAGACTTAAGGTTACATATTCAATCGCAAATTCTTCTGGAACATTGAATAAATGAAATTCCTGACTCGCTTTTTTGTTTTCTGGAAGCTTAACTGTATCTTGCATTGTTATGCCTTTAGTTTTTAAATGTTTAATTAATGCATTCACATCATCTGTCAAGATGTCTCGTTCGTCGATATAAACAGTATCAAATTGTTCGTCTTGATTATATGCTTCCGTTACTTTAATAACATTTTTGATTTCATTTTTGGTAGATGAAGAAAGAGCGGAATCTTCTATTTTATCTACATGCATGGTTGGTAACTGCTTAATTTGTTTATTTATCCGTTCAAGTATTTTTTCATTTCGCGTTAAAAGTAGTTCCGATAAGTCATCTTCTCCATCAAATGCATTATGAACAATGTCAGTTAGTTCTTTTTCAACCTTCTCATCTATAACACCATTTTCTATCGCCTTTTCTAAAGCATAATATGCAATTTCTACTTCTTTTAATGCTTTATTCAGTCTTGATTTTAACAATCTTGTGTCTAGGGCAATACTTGATAATCCTTCATCTTCATGTTCTTTAAACTGATAATTAATATAATCGTTAGCCGCTTGTAATTGTTTTAACTGCTCATCTACATTACCACTACTAAAGCTAGCATTATAATTACTTAACTCTTCCATAAAACCTGTTCTTAATTCACCCGTTGCATCTAATAAGCTCGCAGTTTCATCTATATTTGAGCTATATTTTTCAGTTAGTTCTACTTTATCCGTCAGACTATCACCAAAAGACCCTAGCATATCTTCAAACGATTGAAAGGTATCTTTTGATGCGGCAGAACTATCTCTTACTCTTTCAAATTGATCGGTATAATTAGAGAGCGGATTATTTATGTATGTATTATAAGTATTCGTATGCTTCTCTTCTTCTTCAACCAATTCCGATATATTATCCTGAGCATCATGCAAGTTACCAATAACACTTGCAAAATAAACATCAATAATTCTGCGATTAAAATCATTTAGTATAGAACTTGCTGTTTTTTCCGCTTCTGCTTGTACTTTGTCATTTTCCGAAGCATTAATTTTATAATCCAATACTACTTGGTCTGGACTATCTGAAGTCATAGAAAGAGCTTTGTCAGAAAAATCATTTGGAATGATTAACATCATGTCATATGTACCACGATCTAATCCATTTTCAGCAACACCACGACTAACAATATACCAATCTTGATCTTCATTTTTATCCACACTTTTTACAAATCTATCACCAAAATTTAAATAATCTTCATTGAATGTAGTTCCTTCATCTTCATTAACTAAGGCTACATCCATCACTTTAGTTACTTCTTTATTTTTAATTTTTGATACATCGTTTAATGATACATATGTTAACCCTACTGCAAGTGCTAACACTAATATTAAAAAAAATGATAACCGTATAACAGATTTTTTCATATAACTCATACTCCTACCCATTTTATAAAAAGATATAATAGCTGTTTTTTCTAAGGGAATTTTTTTGGCAAAACATATTTTAATAAACATGAGCTACACAACATGGTCGTGTAGCTCATCATGAGTAACAAATGGACTTAAACCATTTACGTCACGTAATTTATTATTAACTGAGACCAAAATTTTGCGAAAGTGCTTCGTCTTGCTCTTGTACTGCTTGAGCTGTTTTTTGCAGTTGTGTTTGAATCTCACGCAATAACTGCTCAAAGTCGTTCACTTTACGGCTTAATTGTTGGAATTGCTCATCAAATCGTTCAAATGCGCGCCCTTCCCATTCACCTCTTAACTCATTTTGCAAATTTTCCAATCTCGATAAAACATCATGAATATCGTCTGCTCCTCCACCATAACTTTGGGCTTTCGAATGTAGTTCATCTGGTGTCATTTTAATTTGTCCAGCCATTTTTTCCATCTCCCTTTATTATAAATTTGTGCTTAAAAATATTTAAAATATTTTTAAGCATAAGTATAATCGTATCCTAAATCAGTTAAAATACATTGTCAAATAGGCTTAGTTATTCCTCATAGGTATGAATTCCTGTTTGTGTTTTTTAAATATCAAAAAGTAAAAAATACCCATTTGATAATCACTGAAATAAGACAACTTTTAGACTACTTACAATATAATCCATACTTTTATTAATTACTTAGTTTTATTTTTAGATTTTTTCCTAATTTCCATATTTTAGGTTTATCGTCTAGGATTCTTCAAATAATTCTCTTTTATATAATTAATAATTAAATATTTTAACTTTAGTCATTTAAATGTATAAAAAAGCACTGTAAATATTACCCAATTCACTAAAGTAAGAATATAAACATCACTTTAGGGTGAATCAGAATTTACAGTGCTAATGTTTCTATACATACACTTTTAAACGGTTATAATGTTTTTTCTATACTATCATCCATTAAAAATTCATAAATCATGCTTACTAGTACTTGTGCATTGCTTCCTAGGCATATTAAGTGATCTGATTCCTCAAAGAAAACGACTTCTTTTTCCTCTGAACCAATCTCCTCTTCTAATGCATAAGCTGTTCTTTTTGGAACGAGTCCATCTTTTTTACCTTGTGCGATAAGAACTGGAGTACGAATATCTTGTAAATAGTCTTTCGTCTCGTTCACTAATTTCATAAATTCAATATTCGAGCGTAATGGTACTTGACCAAATTTATTTTTATAATGTAGAAACATCTCATTTTCATGTAGTTTCCCTTTAAATCCATCACCTATCATTTTACCAACATAATAACTTAAATATTTAAATGATAAATACCTTCTAGCTGTCGAAAGTAACACTAATTTATCTATTTTATATTTACCAGCTAAATATGCAGCAATCATGCCACCCATTGAAAAACCGACGACATAAATTCGGTCACACGACGCTTGTAATTTGTGTAATGCTTTTTCCGCATCCTCTAACCACACTTCATAAGGCACATCAGCTAAATCGAGTTCATCACCATGTCCTGTTAGTACTGGTAATGTTACGATCCAATCTGTCTCTTTCTCTAAATATTGCGCTAACGGTTCCACCTCATATGGCCCACCTGTAAAACCGTGAATAATTAAACACCCTATTTTCGTCATGTTGCTCTTCTCCTTATTCTTCAGCCTTTCCTCTATTTATAACAGTATATGTTAAAGCCTATTATATGTGTTATTATGCTCGACTAACCGTTTATTACGAATATGAAATAAGCCACCTAAAGTTACAAATAACAAACTAATAAAAATCATCCAAGGAACGAACGCACTAGCTATCATCGCGCCTAACATAGCATAACCTAACCAAATTGCATAATTAGGCACAGCACTATATTCCTCCGCTGAAACGAGTCTAAAAGCATCGATTAGTTTCCAATATAATAAATAATATAATGCATAAAAAGCGACAACTAATTGAACGAGCAAAAATATCGACCCACAATAATATGTAAAAATCACTACTGGTACAATAAAAATAGCCGTTCCAGCACGTAACCACATTAAAAATGTTTGTTGAAAACCTGTTAAGTCCCATGGTAATACTTGTACAATATCGGTAGTTAATCTATCACGCCACAATACAACTGCAACTGTGACATACATATGTATAGCAATAGCTAATGCGACAAAGAACAGCCAGTTTTTCAGTGGAGTTAACGAAAAGCCTACTAATTCTTCTAGCGGAATCTTTACAAGCCATTCATTCATGACTGGAACGAAACTTGCTAATAAAATAATTACGCCTGAAAATTGTAAAATAATCACGATTTGCCTTTGCCAATAAACATGCCACAGTCTGTTATAAGCACTTTGTTTTTTATATGGAAAAGCTTTTCGCCAAAATGGAAGTCGCTGCCAAATCGTGTATGAGCGTTCTTTTTTCATTTTTTGTTTCGTAAAATACGTCAATGTCGGCATATTCCAAACTTGATAATCACAAGTTGCTGTCACCTTTTTCCAATCAATTCTTTTATCCACTTGTTGTAATAGGAATACATTTGTAATAATTAATAGAACGACCATCAAACATGCCAAAACAATTGGTGCTGTGAGAACAGATACAACATTAATAAGGATGAGCCCGATAAAAACGAGTATCTTCCATATAATGTGCAATTGAAACAGACGCCATTCAATTACTGTCATAAGCACATTTATTCCGAACAATAAACTTACATATGATAAAATAATTCCCCCACTCGTCGGTGAGAAAACCGTTAACATTATACTTATAAAACATAAAATAACTGCTAACTTCAGCCATCTTACAATTGCTGCCATCCACCATATTTGTTTTTTCGTATAAGTTAACATAGACGCTGTATATTCTGCTGTCGAAATGATAATACCTGGACGCGTAAACGTACGAAAAACAAGACCTAATGGCACAGCAGTTGTGAGTAACCAAAACAGTTGTAACGAAATTGCTTCCATTTGAAAGGTCATATTTTTTATTGTGTTAGTCCAGTTTCCTTCATGTATGAAAGCCCAAACGAAATAACCGACTAAAACAAGTATATAAAACATTATCGTCACATCAAATGTCATGAGCCATACTTGTTTATAGAGCGAACTCTTTTTTTGAAAACGAGCACGACGCAACAACCAGGATAACTTAATCATCTTGAAATCCTCTAGTAATCGTCGTAAAGTCTGCTATATTTCCAGTACTCTTAACTTTCCCGTCTTCTAATAACATAAACGTATGAGCGAGCTCCCTTACTTGTTCAAGCTGGTGAGTCGTTAACACAATAGTTAATCCATTCTTTACCTTTTCTTGCAACAACGTTAACAAATATTCAACTGCATAAATATCAAGCCCCATAAATGGTTCATCTATTAACATAACAGGAACATCTGGCAAAAATGCACATATTGTTTGAACTTTTTGACGCATTCCTTTTGATAATTCTTCTGGATAAGCATCAAGCTTCGTCCTTAGACCAAACCCTTCTACATAACGATCTAACTTCTCATTAAATTCTGCTTCATCAATATCATAACTAAGAGCATATAACTGAAAATGCTGCATCACTGTTAATTCTGTTAATAAAAGCGGCTCTTCTGGCAAATAGGCAATCCGCTTTTTAAAAGCTAACAAATTGTTATCTTGATCATATTTTTCTTGAATCGTAATCTTCCCTGTTTGCTTCTCGATTACTTGCATGATTGTTTTCATCAACGTCGACTTTCCGGCACCATTATGACCAACTAATGCTAACACTTCTCCCTTATCTAATGTAAAGGAAATATCATCTAAAAGTAGTTTATTATCAACCTTTGTCTTCACACCTGCCACTTCAAACGTAGCCATCTACTGACCCCCTATTACTCTACTTTGTTCTATTTTACTGTACCATAAAATGGATGAGAGAATCATTAGGAATTTACAACAATTATCCACATCTAACAAACTTGTTTTTAAATTGGAGATTTATGATTGTTTTTACGAAAATCTTTGATACAATTATCCTATCAAAGTAAGGAGAGATTCTTATGCTTTCATTAGATCACATCGTTTTTTCTGGAAGCGATCTACAAGCAGCAACGAAAGATTATGGTAATATTCCACTTAAAACAATCAAGGGTGGAACACATGAAAATTGGGGGACACACAATTACTTAGCCTATTTCGCCAACAATTGTTATATTGAATGGCTTGGAATTAAAGATTTTGCTAAAGCTGATTCAAGTGCCAATCCATTAATTAAACATTTAATTTATGCTATATCACAAAATGAACAAGGACCATTTCAATTTGCATTACGAACAACGAAACTAGACGCATACGTTGATCATTTCCAAGAAAATAATATTCCTTTTGTCGGTCCAGTTGACGGTGAAAGACAAAAACCAGATGGTTCTATATTAAGATGGCGTATGTTATTTCCAACATATAACTACGATGAAGAAACACTCCCCTTTTTAATTGAATGGAGCGAAACAGAATCTAAACGGTTTGATGTTAGTTTGATTAATAGTCAAACTGTAGCAGAAATTTTAATTGGAAACTTATCGAAAGAACGTTATCAAGAAATTTATCAACTGCGAAATCGTGTCATATCACGAACAGTTCGCCTAAGAAATACGTCTATTAAATTTACAGGAGATGGCACGTTAAGTATGAATGTTAAATAACACATATAAAAAAGCGATTTTCATTATCGCTATTGATAAATGAAAATCGCCTTTTTATTAATATTCTACTTTTCCTAATAAATATGCCGCACTTAAACCACCAGCAAACACGATGATACAAAGTAACAATTCTCCCATATTTTCCGCCCAACCAGGAAATATAATGAAGATAGACCCAATCACTAACCCAATAATGGACGCAAAGGTCGCAGTATGAAAATGTGTTAAAAAATAATGAATAACCTTACTCATTAAGATAATTCCTATAAAAATACCAATTGCTACTACAATGATTACTTTAATATCTAGCGTTTTGATAGAAAAGATCACCGTCTGATATACACCTAGCACTAGAAAAATAAATGAACCACTAACACCTGGTAAAATCATCGCTGCACTTGCTACAATCCCTGAAATAAATAACAATCCATAAATAGCTAAGGTACGCTCCTCAATTACCGCACTCTCACTAATATTCGTTGGTAAAAGTGTAATAAGCGCAATTGCGGCTATAAGCAAAATATAATGATACGTTCGAAAAGTTGTTTTTGCTTCTGACTCACGAAATAAAAAAGGGAGTACACCAATAATTAAGCCTGAAAAGAAATAAAACGTCGGTCGCTCATGATACGTTAACAACCAGTCCATTAAATGGCTAAATAAAAATATCGCAGTACCTACACCAATAGCCAATGGTATTAAAAACATAATATGTTTCTTCCACTCTTTTGAAAACAATCCGTTAATCGCAGCTATTAATCGATCATAAATACCTAATATTACTGCAATTGTACCACCACTAACTCCTGGTACAACATCACTAATTCCCATGATTATACCACGGTAAATATTTTTCCATTCCATCGAATTTTTCTCCTTTAAATAAGTCTATCTATTGTTCATTCTCATCATCTTTCCTTGTAATAAACAACCTTCAGTTATCATACCAAATATTATGTACGATAGATATTATATATGTAATGAAGTTAAAAATAAACACTTAATAATTGTGACAAATCACAAACATATACTAATAAAGAGTTTATATCATAGTATAATGGGAATAGATTACTTAAATGTTTAATTTATAATCTATTTTCCTTCCTATTTTTCTACGCTTTTCATTTTTCCATTATCATTTAAGATAACTAATTGATAACACAGTTTCTTAAACAAATATGTATAATTAATAATATAGTAAATGTTTTTCAATCAAACAACTATCACAACGGGATTGTAACTGATTATACGAATCAATACCTTGTCAAATTATAATCAGTATGATATTATATTAATTACAAGTTATGAGAGAGGTGCGTTTATAAATGACAAATGATCAATACAAAAAGAAAAGATTAACTACGGCAGCTGGAATGCCAGTGCCAGATAACCAAAACTCTAAAACTGCTGGTCCTAGAGGTCCAATTTTATTAGAAGATTTTTGGTTAATTGAAAAACTAGCACAGTTTGACCGTGAAGTAATTCCAGAGCGTCGTATGCACGCAAAAGGTTCTGGAGCTTTCGGTACATTTAAAGTAACAAACGACATTACAAAATATACAAAAGCAAATATTTTCTCAGAAGTCGGTAAAGAAACAGACATGTTTGCTCGTTTCTCAACAGTAGCAGGTGAACGTGGAGCTGCAGACCATGAGCGTGATATCCGTGGTTTTGCATTAAAATTCTATACTGAAGAAGGTAACTGGGACTTAGTTGGAAACAATACACCTGTATTTTTCTTCCGTGACCCGATGCAGTTCCCTGATTTAAACCACGCTGTTAAACGTGATCCACGTACAAATATGCGTTCACCGAATAACAACTGGGATTTCTGGTCTTCTTTACCAGAAGCATTACACCAGGTTACAATCATCATGAGTGATCGTGGAATTCCTAAGTCGTTCCGTCATATGCACGGATTTGGAAGCCACACATTCAGTATGATTAACGCAGATAACGAACGTGTTTGGGTTAAGTTCCATATGCGTACACAACAAGGTATTGATAATTTTTCTGACCAGGAAGCAGCTGAAATCACTGGTCATGACCGTGAAGCAAACCAGCGTGACCTGTACAACAACATTGAAGAAGGTAACTTCCCGAAATGGAAAATGTACATCCAAGTTATGACAGAAGAAGAGGCAGAAAATATGCCATACAATCCTTTTGACTTAACTAAGGTTTGGTACAAAGGTGATTTCCCATTAATTGAAGTTGGAGAGTTTGAATTAAATCGTAACCCTGAAAACTATTTCCAAGATGTTGAACAAGCTGCATTTACACCAGCTAACATCGTACCAGGAATTGGATTTTCTCCAGATAAAATGTTACAAGGTCGTCTATTCTCATACGGCGATACACAACGTTACCGTCTAGGGGTTAACCACCATCAGATTCCAGTAAATGCGCCACATCCAAAATGTCCTGTGCATAGCTTCCACCGCGATGGACAAATGCGCGTTGATGGTAACCATGGTAGTAGAATTCACTACGAGCCGAACTCATATGGTGAGTGGGAAGAACAACCGGAAACAATGGAGCCACCATTAGAAATTAATGGTCCTGCAACACATTGGGATTTCCGTGAAGATGACGATAACTATTACGAACAACCTGGTAAACTATTTAACTTATTAACTGATGAGAAAAAACAATTACTTTTCGAAAACACAGCACGTAACTTTGAAGGTGCAGAAGAATTTATCAAAATTCGCTACATCGTAAGTTGCTACAAAGCTGACCCAGCATATGGTGAGGGTGTAGCAAAAGCTGCCGGAATTGACATGAGCAAGATTGAAGCCGCAGCTGCTGAAAGAGATTACTAATTAAATAGAAATAGAATTAAAACAGTCAGCTTGAGCCTAGTGCACAAGCTGACTGTTTTTAATATAATCATGTCTAGTGAGATGACATTTTTTATTTTATATTATTATTGGCGCGAATTTCTTAAGACTTCGCGCGGTTTTGTGTGCGCTTGCTCGAATTTAGAGCAACTTCACGCGGTTTAATGTGCCCTCGATCGAATTTAGAGCGACTTCGCGCGAATTTTTAATAAAGATTCAATTTTATTGTATTAAAATTTAGTTGGAACTATTTATTAATCTTCATAAGATAATTTTGTGCCATCGTTAAATGTAATTTCAACTTCGAATTCTTCATAATCATCGTCTAGTTCAAATATATCTAACACTTGTTTAATTACTTCTTCTTTATCCGTGTCTTGTTCGATATCTAACTGTTTTACTTTCGGATATAATTTGTTAAATGCTTCTAAATCATCGTTAATATCTTCTCCATTTAATTCGTCTTCAATTTCTGCATCGATATCTCCATTACTATGTCGTTCAATTTCTACTTCATATTCTTGATCTTTTCCATAAGAAATTTCGATTTCAATTTCATCAAAATTTAATTCATCCATCATATTTTTCATATCATCCTGATCAGATGCTTCCTCTGATGTATTACCTTCTTCGTTTTCGTCCGTCTGCTCCTCACCATCGTCATTATGATCCTCTTCGTTATTATCTAAAGTGTCTTCAATAGCATCTTGTGCAGTATCTTCAAGTGAATCTTCGTCTGCTCCATCATCACCACAAGCTGCTAAAAATATAACTATCAACAATGCACTAAGTAGCATGCCTATTTTCTTCATTGTTTATCTCCTCCTTTTATCATGTTTTGTATTATTCCCTATTTTATTCATTTAAAAACTAATCACCTTGAATTAATTTTATAATTCAATTTAGTTTCTAGTCGTTCGTGTTTTCTAGTGAATTATCCTATTATAAATTTGATTAGATCATTAAAAAAAAGTTTTAATTCGTAAGGAAGGAAAAAGTTCATAATATTGAGGGAAAGCTCATACATAAATATTATGAGATAGATAAGCCAAAAATAACTGATTACAACCTTTTTACATAACAAAAAGCGTTGTGACTTAGCACAACGCTTTCTTTGTTAGATTATAATTAAATTTAAATATTACTTTACTGTATCATTGTTAAAGCAATTCGGTTACGTTTAACATCTACATCATCTACCCAAACAGTGACGACATCACCAACTGAGACGACATCCATCGGGTGTTTTACAAAACGTGATGCTAATTTTGAAATATGAACAAGACCGTCTTGTCCTACTCCAATATCAACGAATGCTCCGAAGTCCACGACATTTCGTACGGTTCCTTCAAGTTCCATTCCTTGCTCTAAATCTTTCATCGATAATACTTTTTGTTTTAAAATTGGTTGTGGAAAATCATCACGTAAATCACGCCCAGGTTGTTGCAAGGCTGCAATAATATCGATAAGGGTTAATTCTCCAACATCTAATGTTTCTGCCATTTCTTTCGGATTAACTGTTTTTAACTTTTCACGAACAGCTTCTGAACCAATTTCCGTTAACCCACAGTCCAACTCACTTAATAGCGCTTCTGTTGCAGGATAACTTTCTGGGTGAATTGGTGTTTGATCTAATGGATGTTCTCCATCTATAATCCGCAAGAATCCAATACTTTGTTCATATGTTTTTGGTCCAAGACGTGGTACTTTCTTTAGTTGCGCACGTTTTGTAAATTTACCTAATACCTCTCGTTCTTTCACAATATTATTAGCTGTCGTTTTACTTAAACCTGCTACGTGTTCCAATAACGAACTAGATGCAGTATTAACGTTTACGCCAACTTGGTTTACTGCGGTTTCAACGACAAAACCGAGCTCATTATTTAAATCTTTTTGACTAACATCATGTTGATATTGTCCGACACCAATTGATTTTGGATCAATTTTCACTAGTTCAGCTAACGGATCTTGTACACGTCGTCCAATTGATACTGCGCTTCGTTCTTCTACTTCTAAATCTGGGAACTCCTCACGCGCTAATTCAGACGCAGAATACACACTTGCCCCTGCTTCATTGACAATAATATAAGGAACATCTAATGCATTATTCGAAATAACATCAGCAATAAATTGTTCCGTCTCACGTGAAGCTGTTCCGTTCCCAATCGCAATTAATTCAATATCATGTTTATTTACAAAATCTAATACCTTTTTCTCGGAACCTTTCACATCATTACGTGGTGCTGTCGGGAACATAACACTAATATCGAGCATTCTTCCCGTCTCATCGACTACCGCTAATTTACAACCTGTTCGAAATGCCGGATCTACCGCTAAAATCTTCCGACCTCGTAATGGTGGTTGTAACAATAAATTACGCAAGTTTTCTGAGAACACGCTAATCGCTTGTTCTTCTCCCATTTCTGTTAAACGATTACGAATTTCACGTTCAACAGATGGCTCAATTAATCGTTTAAAACTATCTTCAATTGCCGCTTCAAGTACCGATGCACATGCTGTTTCTTTCACCTGTCCAATGACATGCTTCTGTAAATATTGTTCTAACTTTTCCGTCGGCGGTTCAATTGCTACACGCAATACATCCTCTTTTTCCCCACGATTAATCGCTAAAACACGATGTGATACTAACGTACGGACAGGCTCTTTATAATCGTAATACATTTTAAAAATCTCTGTCTCATCTTTTTCAGCATCTTTCAACGTCGTGATAATGTCTCCTTGTTTCCACGTCGTTTCACGAATGTGATCACGAAATGCTGGATCATCTGAAATCCATTCTGCGATAATATCATTCACACCTGCTAAAACATCTTCTGTACTTGCAAGCTCATGCTCTTCTGAAAAATACGCTTCCGCTTCATTTTCAAGATTTGCAACTTCTTGCTTCCAAACTAATTCTGCTAATGGTTCTAATCCTTTTTCTTTTGCGATTGTCGCACGAGTACGACGCTTCTGACGATAGGGACGATATAAATCTTCTACCCGTTGTAATTTGGTCGCTTTCGTAATATCGGCAGCTAATTTTTCAGTTAATTTTCCTTGTTCTTCAATTAAACGTAAAACTTCCTCTTTACGTTCCGCTAACTGTACTGCATATGTCCATTTATCTTGAATTTCTTTTATTTGCACCTCATCAAGTCCACCTGTTGCCTCTTTACGGTAACGCGCAATAAATGGGACAGTATTTCCTTCATCTAATAAATCAATCACTTGCTGTACAATCGAAGTTTTCAATGATACTTCTTTTGCAACTAATTCCAATAATTCATTCACAAAAAAACCTCTCCTTCCAACATATCTATTTTACCAAAGTTTGACGAACAAATGCAGTCGTAACATCTTTTTTCACAAAATAAACAAATCGTAGTAGTTAGCAAGCTCACATTCTACCTATTTAAGCTCATATAATATGTAAAAAGACTTATCATTTTACGTCACATAAGTTAGCATAGTAAATAGACACCTTTGACCAACGATGTTTATACTTAATGTAATAAGAAAGGATGCTTCAGATGACGAATGTAATAAAAAGTTGGACATTTCTAGAAATGATTAATCCTCGTGAAATACCATCTTTAACGACAGAAATTAATAGAAAACTAATTAAAGGGGATAAACGTTTTAAAAGTGTTGTACCTATATCTCAATCTGCTCCCCTTCTAGAAACGTTAGAATTAACTAAGCCAACTAAAAATGCAATACAATATACATATTATATGAGCGCTTATACGAATACGGAATTAGTCACCTTATTACGGAGCTATTTTAACAGTGAAGAAGACATTATTAATAAATCAAACGACTTATATTACAGCTTTACATTCGATGTCAATGATAAGGGAGATTACATTGAGGGTTCGCTGTCGATTCCACATGTGCAATTAATTATTGATGATATAAAAAGAACTGGCAATATTTCTTATGATGACTTTACAGATCGCTACGATGAAAAGAAAATTAGATTTGAAGAGAAGTTACGAGTAATCTTTCAAAATGGCGTAAATGAACCAAAGTTAAAGCAAACTGAACAATTGTTTGTCGATTATTTTAATTCTGTTACGAGTGATATTAACAGGTCATATGTCCAATGCTTAATTTTTAATAAAACAACGCCATTAGATTCAAATATGTTTAATAGCTTTTACTTAAATGACTTACAAACTATTTTGAAACAAGGTGCAAACAAAACGTTAGCTCACTTTATAAATGGAACAGAGATGAAAATTGATATCGATGAAAACGAACAAGCAATTGAAGCAATGTTATCAGTGGAAAAATTACCAATCGGACGTTGGCCTTCCCCTGTCAATCATCGCTTATCTCTTATGCAACAAGTTGCAGTCAATCATATTTTACATACGGATGAACGAATTAACTCGGTAAATGGACCTCCCGGAACAGGAAAAACGACATTATTAAAAGATATATTTGCCCAGTTAATCGTCGAACGTGCGCTAATGATGGCTACATATGACGACCCAAAGAAAGCATTTAACAAAGTCGGAAAACAAGAAATCGAAATGAGCGGCAAAGACTATTCGTATAATATGTATGAATTAGACTCAAATATTGCGAAATATTCAATGGTCGTTGCATCAAGTAACAACGGTGCTGTAGAAAATATTTCAAAAGAACTTCCTTTATTAGATGAAATGATTCGTCGTAATGAACCTAGCAAAAAAGAACGTGAAGAAGAACGGGCAAAAACAGGAATTGATCCGATTATTTTTTATGAATACGATTGTGCCTACGCAGAAGAAGCAGAAAAGCTCGATTTCTTCCCAAAATATGCTGAAAATTTATTAGATGATAGAAAAGCGTGGGGCATGTTTTCAGGAGCATTCGGAAAGTCTACTAACATCCAAAAAATTAGTAATAGCCTACAAAATAAACAAGATGGAAAGATTCCTTTATTAGAATACTTGCAGCAACCTATTGAAGCAAATGCCTGGGAAAATGCAGTAAAAGAATTCAATGAATTACGACAAGAAATCGAAGTAGACAAGCAAGAACTACAACAATATGTGAATTCGATGAGACAATTAGACAGAGTGATGCAAAAGGTAAATGAAATACCGGCGCAACTCGCAAAACAAAAAGAGAAAAAAATAGATTTAGTACGTATCACAAAGCGGTTAGAAAAAGAAGATGAGCATTTAAAAGAACGACTGAACAATTTACCAAAACCAAATTTCTTCACCAAATTAATTCGTTCAATCACAGGCGCAACAGACGAAGTAGAAATGAACATCCGTCAAGAAAGAGATGACGTATTAAAACAACAAACAACAAAATTAAAAGAACAAGATGAATGCATAGAAAAAATCAATCAACTGAAAAAACATGAAAAAGCGTTGCAAGAGCAACTAAAAAAGTTAGAACAACAAAAAGAACTTTATCAATATGAGCAAGTAACATTATCTACTAATGACTTTTGGGCGCCGTCTTCTTACAATGAACGACAAAAGGCAGTCTTGTGGCAAACACATGAACTAAACTTTAAACGTGGGATGTTATTTTTAAAAGCATTAAAAGTTCATAAAGTATTTTTACATAAAAATTACCATCATTTAAAAGTATCGATTACAATGTTACAAAATTTACGGTCCATCAACTTAAACATTACAGAAAATAAAGTTAATGTCGGACACATGTGGAAAACATTACATTTACTTTTCCCTGTTATGAGTACTACGTTTGCTAGTTTAGGTACAATGTATCGGGGCATTGGAGAAGACTTTATTGATTATTTATTTATTGATGAAGCTGGGCAAGCTAGTCCCCAACAAGCAGCTGGCGGATTATGGCGGGCGAAACGAGCAATCATTGTAGGTGACCCAATCCAAATTGAACCTGTCGTAACATTAGATGAAACGATTTTATCAGACATAAGAAAGTTATTTAACGTGTCAGAACATTATATCGGACCGACAGCATCTGTACAAACAATGGCAGATTATGCAAATCCAATTGGAACGTATAAAGGAGAAGATAAAGAACGAATCGGTATTCCACTCTGGGTACATCGTCGTTGTATTGAGCCGATGTTTTCAATTGCTAATGAGATTGCATATGAAAATAAAATGGTGTTAGCAATTGATAAAATCGGCGACGGTAAATGGTATGATATAGCAGGTCAAACTGAACAAGCACAATATGTAAAAGAACATGGTGAATTTATCGTTGAGCAAATCAAGCAACATTTCCAAGATGTAGAAGAAAGTGAATTACCAAGCATCTTCATCATCACACCATTTACCGCTGTGAAAAGCGCATTAATTACTTTAGTAAATAAACGTTTAAACAAAGAGATAAAAGGTATTAAAAAATGGGCCCATACTTCAATCGGCACAGTTCATACATTCCAAGGAAAAGAAGCAGATATTGTTTATTTCGTAACAGGCACAGATGCAACAACTGATGGAGCTGCGAATTGGTCTTGTATGAAACCAAATTTATTAAACGTTGCTGCAACTAGGGCGAAAAAGCAGTTTTATGTCGTTGGTGACTTACAACGCTTTAAAGAGAAGCAATATTATGATGTCATCACACAAAAGTTTGATCATTTCAAACAAAAATCGGAAAATAAATTGTAGTTTATTAGAGATAATAAGAAAAACACACTCTCAAGCCGCTTAAAACAGCAGAAGTGTGCACGGCAATTTAGTTTTAAGAAATGAATATTTAAGCTTCATCTTGGTTGACCGGAGTTTATGACGACTGACTTCCGTGGGAATAGCACGAGTCCAAAAATCCCTGAATCAACGCGTTAGTGTTGATTCAGAAGTTGAGGCTGTAACCACAGGAAAGTAGTCGTCATGAACGGAAGTCATTAGGCATAATTAAATTTAAAATAGTCATCCTTAAATTTATAAACATAAACAACATAATTTTACTGACCAACACTATTGATTGTAGAGCCTACATTAAAAACCGAGTGAAAACAGATACAATAGTGTTTTCACTCGGTTTGTCACAAAATAGTATTACTCATTTTTTTCTATGTAATTACTCTAAAACTTCACGTAATTTTCTTAAAGAACGGCGTTGCAATCGGGATACATGCATTTGCGAAATACCGAGCAATTCGCCTACCTCGTGTTGACTTAAATTATCAAAAAATAAATACTTTAGTATTTGTTGTTCTCTTTCTGGTAAAACAGGTAGTACACTTTCAAGTACCATTTGTACATCCTTTTGGTGGTAACCACCTTCTTCAGAACCGACGATTTCTAATAATGAAACTGCACCACCTTCTGAATCAACATTATGACGATAATCAACAGAAAGTGCTTTATAACTTTGTGTCATTTCCATCGTCTCTAAAATCGCTTCTTCTGATTCACCTAAATAATCAGCTATATCCACAACTGTAGGTGAACGTTGGAGGTCACTAGTCAACTCTTGTACAGCTCGATTAATCCGAGGACCTAATTCTTTTATTCGGCGTGGAACATGGACACTCCACGTTTTATCGCGGATAAAACGCTTAATTTCACCGATTATCGTTGGAATAGCAAATGCTTCAAACGTTTTTCCAAATGAAGGATTAAAACGTTCAGCAGCAACAAGCAAGCCAATCATCCCGACTTGTACTAAATCTTCATGATTTCCTCTATTATAAGAATATTTTCGTGCTAATGAATGGACAAGACCCTCGTATTGAAGTACTAAATTCTCCTTCGCCATTTCATCATTTTCATTTTGTTGTAATTGGCGAATCCATACATATACTTCTTCACTCGTTGTTCGTTCACTCTGTTGGGACTTGCTCATGCAGTGTCACCTCGGTTTCATCGAGATATTTTGTCATTAACACAATAACTCCATATTTATTATTAATTTGTACTTCATCCATTAACGTATTAATTAAAAATAAACCAAAACCTCCCTCACGAATTTCTGTTATCGGTGATACTTGTTCTTTTTTCGAAACAGGACCTATTCGTTCTTTCACTTCATCATAATTAAAACTTTCGCCTTGATCTGACACCATAATTTCCAAACGATCATCATACACACCAAAACCTAAGGTCAAATCGCCTTTTCCTTCACCTTCATATGCGTGGGATACAACATTCGTAGCCGCTTCTGATACAGCTACCTTAATATCCTCTATATCATCGTAAGAAAAATCCATGCGACTCGCTATTCCTGAAATTGTTAACCGAATTACTCCAACATATTCTGGTTTTGCGGGTACCGACATTTGGATAAAATCAAACTTTTCCATTGACTTTCTCACTCCGTTCTGTCTCATCTGAATTAATGTTCATAATTTTATGTAATCCAGTCACTTTAAATAAACGTAATACTCGATCTTTCACATTGATTATTTCTAAGTGACTCTCATGTTCTTGGCTCGACTTAAAAGCACTTATAAACGCACCGAGTCCCGTACTATCTAGATAAGTCGTATTTGCCAAATCAATTTGAACATTATTCCCTTTTACTTCTGTTAAAGGGGTCAGCTTCTCCACTAGCATTGGGGTTGTATATACATCAATTTCTCCTGTTAATTCAACAATAGTTAAATTTTCCTTCTCGGAGACATCAATTTTTAAATTCACTATTTTTCACCTCATTTAAATCATTCGATTGCTCATATATATACTGATTCCCTATGATACAATCTGCTAAACATCTTTTTTTATAATAATTAGCGTAAAATCATCTTTTAATTCAAAATCATCTAATTGATTAAAATGTAAATATACTTTATGTACTTGTTCTTGAGCTGGTAAATGTGCATAAGTTTCAATAACTTCTAACACTTCTTCTCGTTCAATAAACCGTCCCGAACGTAAACATTCCGTTACACCATCTGTTAATAAAACGATATAGTCACCTGTTTCCATCTCTAATTCATATTGTGTGTAATAAGAATGTTTTAATACACCTAAAACAAGCCCTCGCGCATTAATTTCTGAAAAAGTCCCTTTTTTAGCTTGGTAATGAAATCCAGGTTCATGACCTGCCGAAGAATAACGAAATTTATTTGTGTTAGGAGAATATTGCCCGTAAAACATCGTAATAAACATATTCGAGGCTACATTTCGTTCTACGACACGGTTTAAATATCTTAAAATCGTACTTGGTCGCATCATTTCATCGTAAAAACTTTCTAACGCATATTTAACCATTGACATACTTAATGCAGCTGGAACACCATTTCCGATTACATCAGCAATCGTTACACCTAACGTACCATCTTCACCTTTAACAAAATGATAATAATCTCCATTAAGTTGTTTAAAAGGTACCGTAATCGCACCAATATCTAATCCTGGTACTTTTGGTACTTCTGTTTTAAGTAAGGTTTTCTGCATATTGGCAGCAACTTCCATTTCCGCTTTTAATTCTTGAGATTCTTCTTTCACTTTATGTAATGTTTCATGTTCCTCTCGATATGCAATAAGCGTTTCTAACAGTAGTTGCAACGATAATTTATATTCTGATTGTTGGTCTTTACACAATTGGTCAATTGCATTCATATGTATCCGAACAATTTCTTCCGGAAAAATATTACGATTGGCAAATGAGATACTCATTCGTTTTGCTTTTTCTAAATAACTTTCTCGTTGATTTTGATCTTGCAAAAATTTTTGTAACAATTCTGTATATAATGCTTCATCTACTTTAATTAAATTCATATGCTTTAGTCTCCCTGTGATTTTATTTTCTCGTATTGACCGTACATATGTAAGCAACAAATACTGGAGGATGACCTTTAATGTTGTTATTAACTATTTTTAAATTTTTCAGTTAATTGGTTACAATTATCAAATATATAATTGTATTGTAACCAGGTAAATACCTCCAAACCACACTTTTTCATGAACGTTTATGCTTCTAATAAGAATAACATTAATGAATTGTTTTTGCTATAGTAAATTAGAACAGTAGTTCATGTAGCTAATTTATTTTATTAGTTTTTTTTACCTATGCTTAGATAAAAAACTTGCAGAGGTTTGTCCTCTCTGCAAGTTGGATTTATCTTGGATTTAATATTAATTGTTTGCCAGATTGTTCCGTAATCGATGTTTTATGAAAATTACCATTTACCCAATCTTCCGTCTGATTGCTATACCATGGGCTCATAATATGTCCAGATTGGCCAGGTCCAACTGTGTGATAACCTGTTGTAATATCCTCTAAATCGATAACAAATCGCCATGAAGCTCCGTGATTTACAATCCCATCCTCTTCATGTCGTGCTGCCATTGGAGTTACTCCACTACCATCTACAGGGATTGGTTGTTTTTTATTAAAAATCGTTGCCACAAATTTTCCAGCACTTGATAATGGATGTTTAAATTGTACTTGGTGATATTTTCCCCATTGCCAAACCGTTTGATTCCTTCCGTAAGTTTGTTCGAGTTCATGAACTGCTTCAGTGAGCGATTTTCCTAACAAGGTAGCTAAGTCGCCGTGTTCGTTTATCCAAACAGACTCATCACCTAAACGAAGCATTTGATCTGTCGTTTGATTTTGCCCACTAAATAGTTCCATAATATCTTCTGGTAACTCTTCATATAATGTTGCTTCTAGCTTTTGAATGATACGATCGAAAATCAACGGTTGCGAAGTATTTTTATCATCAATAAAATCCCATTCTGCTAATAGTTCAAGCGTATTTTCTTCTGCTTCCGATAATTCTGTTTCTGCCAATGTTTCAACAATTAATGGCACAAACTCGCGAGCTTGTAAATTTACATCATCCATCTGTAATGCTTGCATATCTTCAACAGTTAGTGCATCATTTTCTTCTAACACTTCATGAATTCTTTCATAACGATATGGTTGAGCCCAGACATTACTTATATGATAAGGATAATTGTCACTGACCATTTTATTATTCGCTGTTGCAATGAACCCTTTTTCTGGATTGACGACTTTTGGTAACTCATCGAAGGGAATATATTCGTCTAATACATATTTTTCTTCCCAACCTGGTAAAGGTAATAACGCATCTGCGCTATCTTCATAAATTGGTATTTTCCCGTTCGCTTTCATTGCAATCGTCCCATCTAATGAAGCAAAAACGAAACTTTGTGCAGGGGCATGAAAGTTTTCTAATCCTTTTTCAAATGTTTCCCAATCTGTCGCACGATTTATTTCTAAAATCGCTTGTAACTCTGCTGTTGGGTTTAGTGCTGTCCAACTTAGTGATAAGACGTCTTCTTCACCACTTTCAGCAGCAAATTCTGACACTACAGGTCCGTGTCTTGTTTCGATTACTTCATATTGTAATGTTTCCTCACCTTTTATTTCAATCGGTTCAATAATAACATCCGCTTCTTCCCATTTATCTTCAAATAAAAATTCATGCTCATTATCTGGATTACGTTTTTCAACATAGAGCTGCTGTACGTCTGGCCCAGTATTTGTAACGCCCCATGCTACATCAGCATTATGACCTAAAATAATCCCAGGTACACCAGCAAATATAACGCCACTTACATTCATATCTTCATCTTCTGCTTCTAAATGCATTTGATACCAAATAGATGGTGTCGCTAATCCCAAATGTGGATCATCTGCTAACAACGGCTTACCAGAAGCCGATTTATCGCTACTAACAACCCAATTATTACTCCCATTAAATTCATCAGGAATAATCGCATCTTTAAAACTCCTAGAAATATCAATCTCGGTATCATCAATAATCGTCATGCGATCTTCTGGATAATATGGTAATAACTCTTTTGCTTTATCTTCTGGAAACGTATCTAATGCATACATATTAAATGCTTGGCGTTCCCAGTGTCCGCCTAAATCAAATGCCATATATTTTCCAATCGTTAACGAATCAAGCGGCGTCCATTCTGCTGGCTCTGCCCCGATAAACATATATTCAATCGGCAATGTTCCATCTTCAGTCGCTTCATCGATATAGGCGTTCACACCATTACTGAACCACTCTAAGACATCAAGTGCTTCATCTGAATACATGTCGATTGATTTTTCTGCTGCTCGGCGCAATCCTAACGTCCGAAAATATTGGTCTGATGATAAAGAAGCTTCACCAATTAATTCACTTAACATTCCTGAAGCTTGCCTACGTGATAAATCCATTTGAAACATTCTACTTTGTGCTTGGACGTAGCCTTGCGCAGTATATAAATCTTCTAACGTTTCAGCTTCGATATGGGGTACACCATTTTCATCTGTCGTAACAATGACGTCTTGCTGTACTGGAATCTGAACTTCCCCTTCTACTTGGGGTAACGATTTTTTAACATATGCTTGAATAATAAAATAACTAATAATGATAAGTGCTAAAATGATGACTACCGTATAAAAAGATATTTTTCCAAGTTTGCCTTTTTTCTGAACTGCTTCAGCCATTTGTTTCACCCTTTCTTTGGTAAAAAAAGACACCTCAAATAAGATGTCTTCTTTTTCGTTTCAGTTTATGGTGCGAATAATTTTATTAAAATGGGAACTGATTCAACCACTGGCCACCATCCATTGTCACAACTTCTCCATTAATATATGCCGCTTCTTTAGATAATAAAAATTTCGCTAAGCCCGCAATCTCTTCTGGTGTTCCAAATCGTTGTAATGGAATTGATTCACGTGTACGTTCTGCCATATCTTCCGATAACATTAACTTTTCCGCTCCACCTGTTCTTTCAATCGGGCCTGGTGCGATCGCATTTGAACGAATGCCATACCTCGTCCCCCACTCAACTGCTAGTGTACGCGTTAAACTTAATACTCCTGCTTTTGCCGCCGCACTATGTACCACACCAGCTCCAGCATCCCACGCATAAGTTGCTACCATATTTAAGATCGATCCTTTAATATTTTCCTTCATCCAATAATCGCCAACTGCTTTACAGCAATAAAACGTTCCATTTAGTACGATATCAATAACCGAATTCCAACCGTTCACCGATAAATCTTCCGCCATCACGACAAAATTCCCCGCTGCATTATTGACGAGATGATCTATTCGTCCAAATGTTGCCACAGTCTCCTCGACCATGCGATCCACATCTTCTGTATTACGCACATCCATTTGCACACATGCAACTTTTCCTGTCGCTGTTTGTAACATATCTTCTTTCGCAGCCTCTAGCTTTTCTATATTCCTTCCTGTTATGACGACGTTTGCCCCTTCATCAGCAAAACGTTGCGCCATCGCCTTCCCCATTCCACTAGATCCACCTGTTACAATAACTGTTTCATTCTTCATTAAAATTCCCCCTAAGATTAATGTAATCGCTTTCTTTTAAATGTGTAAAAATGAATGGCTATTCATCACATACTTTCTTTAACTATATCAAAAAAATCTAAATAAGCAAGATAGGAAGACTGATTTTTTGTAACTTTTTAAAAAATATTATATTGAGATTTTGCTAAACAGGAATAAAGTAAGAAATAACTTAGTATAGTACTAAGTAGGCTAATATAATTGGAACATAGATCATGTTTTCCTACATAGCTCATCCGACATATATTTCTCTATTAACATATATTTGAATCAATTTCATAATAGGATGATTTAATTAAAAACACGAACGTTTAGTTATAATATTTTATAATCATACGTGTTTAGCTTATGTAACTAAGTTTACTTGAATGAAAGCTGACTGACTCCTGCGGGATAAGCATGAGCATTGAGACCCCGCAGGAAGTGGTTTTCTTCCGAGGTGGCTCAAGCCATGCTCGCGGAAAGCAGTCGGCTGTAGTGAAAGGAAACGATGCTATCATCAACCATAAAGTTCGTGTTTGATTGACTAGATATGAATTATGAAATTGATTCATTTTATTTCTAGTTCTACTATATAATGTAATCTTCCAGAATAATGTAATCTTCCAGATAGATGAGTCAACTTAAATTTTTATGAGTCGTTTCAAAGCTTATATGAGCCAACACGACCAATTCTATAATTAATTTTTCTACACATTTTAAAATCCTTTCTAAATCAACGGATAGTCTATGTTTAAAATCATATGTACGTCTAAAAACGACTATAAGGGAGCGATTCGTTGAAAATAGTTAGTTATATCTCGCTCAGCTATGCTCAGTGCAAATAATCAAGTTATATGCTCCTTCAGTCGATTTGATATAAAAATTTATATTAGTTACGATAAAGTCATGTTAGTTGTTTTGAAATATTTTTGGAGGTGAACTGCCGTTAACACAGTATTAGATAGAAACGCCATAACGGTACGAGATGGAAGAACGATAACATTTAGAAAACCAAATGAAGATGATGGTCGTGAAATGTTCCGCATTGTTGAAGAGTCAAAAGTACTCGATGTAAACTCTTCTTACAGTTATTTAATGTGGAGTAAATATTTCAATGAGACATCAATTGTAGCGGAAAGTGAAGACAAAGTAATTGGCTTTGTATCCGGATTTATCCAACCTACTTCGTTAGATACGTTGTTTGTATGGCAAGTTGCCGTCGATCCTGATTTTAGAGGATTAGGTTTAGCGACAAAGTTAATCGAACAATTACTAGAACAATTACGCAACAATGATGTGAAATATTTAGAAGCGACTGTAACTCCTTCAAACGTTCCTTCTAGTAATCTTTTTAAAGGGATTGCGGAGAAACAGAAGACAGAATGTACTATTTCTGAATGTTTTTCAGAAGATCAATTTCCAGACCCATCACATGAGGCGGAATTGACGTATCGAGTTGGCCCTTTTAAAAAATAAACAACATGAAAATTAAAAAATCAGAAACATGTGAAAAATATAACGGAGGTTTAATAAACTTAATGAATACCGCAACGGGAAATTCTACTGTAAATATGGATGTATTTGAACAATATGAATCAGAGGTAAGAAGTTACAGCCGTAGCTTCCCAACAGTTTTTACAAAATCAAAAGGATATAAACTATGGGATACAAACGGTAAAGAATATGTAGACTTTTTTGCTGGTGCAGGAACATTAAACTACGGTCATAACAATGATGCTATGAAAAAATTACTCATTGAATATATTGAAAATGACCACATTACACACAGTCTAGACATGGCGTCAACTGCACGTGGTGAATTTTTACAACGATTTAATGAAGTGATTTTAAAACCGAGAAAACTAGATTACAAAATTATGTTCCCTGGACCAACAGGTACAAATGCAGTAGAAAGTGCGTTAAAATTAGCGAGAAAAGTTAAAAACCGTACAAATATTATGAGTTTTACGAATGCATTTCATGGTATGACAATTGGTGCGCTAGCTGTTACAGGTAACGCAGCAAAACGTGGGGGAGCTGGTATTCCATTAACGAACTCTGTATCGATGCCATTTGATCAGTTCATTTCAACGGAAGAATCATTGAATTTAATTGATCAATATTTATCGAACAATTCTAGTGGGGTAGATTTACCAGCAGCCATTATTTTAGAAACCGTTCAAGGTGAAGGTGGAATTAATGCTGCAAGTGCTGAATGGCTCCAAGGTATCGAAAAAATAGCCCAAAAATTCGACATATTGTTAATTGTCGATGATATTCAAGCAGGATGTGGCCGTACTGGAACATTCTTTAGTTTTGAAGAAGCTGGTATTACGCCAGATATCGTCACATTATCAAAATCACTAGGTGGCTATGGTCTACCAATGGCTATTACATTATTCAAAAGTGAATTAGATGTTTGGAGTCCTGGTGAGCATAACGGAACATTCCGTGGTAACAACTTAGCATTCGTTGCTGCAACAGAAGCAATGTCTTATTGGGAAAATGATGATTTCACGAAGAGTATTAAAGCAAATGCTCAACTCATGCATGATTTCACTTCTAAAGTAGTAGAAAAATATCCTGCACTAAACGCAGAAAAGCGCGGACGTGGGATGATGCAAGGTGTTGCATGTCATGTTGATGGCATTGCAGGCGATATTTGTGATGCAGCATTCAAACGTGGTCTGTTGATGGAAACATCTGGACCTGAAGATGAAGTGTTCAAATTTTTACCACCATTAGTTATTGACGAAGCAGGATTACAAAAAGGCTTTGATATCATCGAAGCATCGATTGAAGAAGTATTAGAAAAAAGAGCATAAATAATTCAACATAAATATTTTTCTAAATGATGAGGTTCGTTGCGTATTCCAACCGGCGAAGGAATATGTAATGAAACAACAGGCATGTCGTTAAATAAATATGTGAAATATGTTCATACAAAAGTTCATTCAACAAGACTTGTCCATGCTCGGGCTCCTAGTTGTGACCCGAGCATGTTCTATGTGCCATTATATATAAGTAGCTTGTTTAGAAAATTGTGTTGGTTATAATGTTAATTTGTGTAAGCGAAAGAAATATACGGAGACTCCTGCGGGGGAAAAGGCCTCGATGTGACCCCGAAGAGCGGAGCTCGAGGCAGGCAAAGAACGTCACGTCCTGTGACAAAGCCTGCATTTGCACGTCCTGTGCTTCGAGGCACATTAGCCGCCCGCGGAAAGCGTAGTATATTTCTGTAGCGACACTACCAACACGATTTGTCACACAACCATATAAGGAGAAGATAAACATGATTGTTAGAAACCTAAAAGATATTATCGGAACAGAAAAAGAAGTAAAAGCAGATACGTGGTCAAGTAGACGTCTATTATTAAAAGGCGACAATATGGGATTCTCTTTCCATGAAACGATCATTTATGCTGGAACAGAAACACATATTCATTATAAAAACCATTTAGAAGCTGTATATTGTGTAGCTGGTGATGGAGAAATTGAAACAATTGCAGATGGAAAAGTGTACCCAATCGAAGACGGTACAATGTATGCATTAAACGAAAACGATGAACATTACTTACGTGGTGGAAAAGAAGATATGCGTCTAATTTGCGTATTCAACCCACCATTAGTTGGAACAGAAACACACGACGAAGACGGCGTGTACCCATTATTAGAAGACTAATGCTAAAATAATATACGAATTTACAATATAATGTACAAATAAAGAAGCTGAGACAAAACTTTTTTCATACATGAATTTGGATTGATTAAATAATCGTTTCGGAAATATACTTAATTTAATTTTTCCTTTTTCTTATGCATAAAATATGTTTTGTCTCAACTTTTTTCAATACTAACTTATATTCTTTATTTTAATTCTTCCATTAACAAAACGCAGTGTTATCTTTACCTACAATAATGGCTATATGGAAGGCATTAAGAACAACTTCAATTTTAATATTTCACTCTACGTCCTCTCCCATTTCTCTAGCATTCCCCATTAGATAAACAAAGACAAACGCAATTCCAATTGGTATTAGTGCTAATAAATAAATATGTGTAATGGAATGTGACATAGCACTAATAATGATATCTAGAATATCTCCTGGAATCTTTTCGCGGACAGATGGTTCGAAAATTTGACTTAACTCATCTGAATTTGAAAACGCTCCTGCCCCTCCTTCACCAACATCTTTAAATCCTTCTGTTAAATTACTTGATAATAACTTACTTTGAACCGATCCGAAAATTGTCACACCTATTGTCATACCTAGTGTACGCATGAACTGATTCGTTGAGTTAGCTGTACCACGATACTGTGGTGCTAAATTGTGCAATGAAGCTGTTGGAAGTAGTGAGAATGAGAAACCCATTCCATATCCAACAATGACCATGTAAAATGTTAACAGTGTCCGAGATGATTCTGGCGTTAACGTACTCAGTAGCAACATACCTACGAAGTAGGTAATAACGGATAAAATCATTAAGTTACGATAACTTGTTTTCGTTAAGAAGATTCCACCTGAAGCACTTCCTCCGACAACTCCTAGTAACAATGGCATTAAGACAAGCCCTGCCCCCATTGCCGTTGCTCCGTAAACCGATTGAATATAAATTGGTAAATACGTAATTAAAATAATGAACGTTGCCCCATATAAAAATGCTAAAATTTGTGAACTAGCAAACAATCTTCCTTTGAATAAGAAGAAAGGAATAATTGGTTCTTCTGCCTTTGTTTCCACATAACAAAAGATTCCAAAGAACACGACGAAACTAGCAAATAGTGAAATAATCATGCCTGAATTCCAAGCATACTGGTCTCCACCCATTTCTAAGGCAAACATCAGACTCAATATCGCGACTAATAATGTTCCTGCACCGAGCCAATCAATCTTCTGTCTCATTCTCTCCAATGACTCTTTATAATGAATCATTACTAAAGCAAATACGATTACACCTAGTGGAACGTTAATATAAAAAATCCAACCCCATCCAAAGTTATCTGTAATGAATGCGCCTAGAAGTGGTCCAGCAACACTTGCTATTCCAAAAACTGCTCCAAGTAAGCCGATCATTTTCCCTCGTTTATCTGCGGGGAATACATCATAGACGATTGTAAAGGCAATCGGCATTAATGCCCCACCACCAATTCCTTGAATCGCACGGAACATAATCAATTGTTCAATCGAAACCGCTAAACCACATAGAATCGAACCTACTAAAAAAATTGTTAAACCAGAGATGAAAAATATTTTTCGACCGTACATGTCTGACAACTTACCGAATAATGGCATCCCCGCCATCGTCGCGACAATATAAGCAGACATAATCCAAGAAATTTTATCCATCCCTCCTATATCAGAGACAATCGTTCCCATCGCTGTAGCTACAATGGTATTATCAATTGCCGCCATGAACATCGCTAATAACAATCCTGTTAAAACTAATGCTGTATTACTATTTTTTGCTACCATTTTGTAAACCCCTTTACATTATATTAAAGATGTCGATATAATGGACGTGAACAATAATGTGCTTTTCATATATATTACTTTCCAATTGTCTTGTTTGTCGAATATCTTGACCTTCAAGATATAATATTAATAGGAGGTGGTTTATTTGTCAACTAATAAACCAAATAAAACTACAAATCATCATGAAAATTTTGTCCTTCTAATGCGTGGACTTGGGACGAGAAGTGTACTGTATCAACAAAAAATTGCTGTATCACTTGGATTATATAACCATGATTTTATTGCAGTAGATATTTTACGTGAGTCTGGTCCAATTACTGCTGGAGAATTATCGAAGCTATCTGGATTAACGACTGGAAGTGTTACAGCGCTTGTTGATCGTTTAGAAAAAGCGGGATATGTACGGAGAGAAAATGATCCGAATGATCGCCGTAAAGTAATCATCGTTCCTCAATATGAACATAAGGAAGAAGTAAAGGAAAAATATTATGCACTGCACGAAGAAATGGTAAAACTAGCGGATACATACACGGAGGACGAGCTTGAATTGATTACACATTTTTTAGAAAAAGCTAATAATGTAATCGAAAATCAAATCGATTAAAAGCTTTACTATGTCGTTAGAGCTAGTAATAGATGAAAAAAAACGCAGTAAAAACAATGAGTATTTAGAAGTGAATGGATGGCGAAGATCCCTTCACTTCCTTTGATTTAATAATGTTTTTAACATCATATAAAATAATATATACGATGTGATATTCAACTAATTTAAATGGAATAAGTAATGAAAAATAACCTACTCACGATTACGAAAGTAGGTTAATATTAAATTTTATTCAATTTTTCCTGTCCAAGCTTCAATACCATCACTTACATTACACACATCAAAATCATATTGTTCTAACATGCGACATGCCATCCCACTTCTGCCACCTGATTGACAAATTAACGCATACGAACTCTTCGGATCTAACTGATTAGCTTCTGTCGCAAATAAACTTAACGGCATATGAATTGCTCCAGGTATGGTGCCTGCCGCTACTTCTATTTCTTCTCGTACATCAATCACTTTAATAGCTTCTTTTCGTTCTAATTTATCAGCTAACTCTTTTGCTGTTATTTGTTTCATCGACTGAATTCCTTTCTATCTCTTAAGTTATTTATGAAATTAGCGACTTTTCACTAATAAATCTACTGCCTCTTTCACTAAATCTTCCTCGGTTGTCTGTTCGTCTTCATCTATTGTACGAATACATTCAATTAAATTCTCACTAACTACTACACCAATTGTACGGTCAATAGCTGATCGGGAAGCAGATAACTGAGTGATGACATCTTTACATTCTTTTTCGCTTTCCATCATACGGATAATACCTTTAATTTGTCCTTCAACACGTTTCAGACGGTTAATCGTTTTTTGATTATATTCCAATTTAACTCTCCTCCCTCTCATATCTTTATATTATACCCAACAAGGTATGTTGTCAATCATTCGAACTGTGCCAAAACACCTCAACACACCTTCTTATTATACGATTCCTCACTTAATTTCACAAAAAAAGATACATGCGCGCATAACGCACATGTATCTCTAACATTATTTAATCAGTCTGTTCTTCATAACGTTCTTCTTTCACACCTAATTTTATTAGTAAACGTTTTATTCGCGATGCTTTTGCTTCAACTAACGGCTGCCAAATCGTCATCACAGTATTCGTAGACAATAAGATGACAATAATCGCAGACAGGATAACAAATCCAATCCAATGTCCAAAATGATCTAAAGATAAAATATCGTAATTTCGGAACAGCTGCACGATAAAGCCATGCAATAAATAAACATATAACGTCCGTTCTCCAATTTTTGTAAAAGCGAAACGACGTTGTGGTACCCACGCTAAAAATGAAGCGGCCATTACAAATGCAGTTAGATAAACAGATATCCGAGCAATACTTCCATATGTTTCCATTCCTAATGTACTATATGATTTCGACGCAAGTAACCATCCAGAATTAATATCTGGTAAAAAGTAAATTGCTACAGCTATAATCGACATCACTACAACAGATAAAACTTTCATACGTTTTTGCTTTAAAATCATTAATTGATTCATTGATGCAAAATGACCTAACAAGAAAAACGGGAAAAATACAAACGTTCTCGATAAACTAAACATATGGCCAATTGGGTCAAAATAACCAACAATTATCCCTAACGTCACTGCGAGTGTTAGCGCAATAGCTGGGTGAATTTTTTTATATCCAATGAGCAACATGTGCCATGAGAATAAACTAATTAGAAACCATAAAGACCAATGCGGATAAAATATACTATCCGTTAACCAGCCTGCTTTTCCGATATAAAAATAATAAATCGTATAAATAGCTTGAAAAATCAAATACGGTATTAGTAATTTTTTTGCTAAGTTCATAATGAAATCAAGTGAACTTCTCCCTTTAGCATAAAACCCTGCTAAAAAAATAAACGCTGGCATATGGAATGTGTACAACCACGTATAAAATGTACCTATTGCTTGCGAACCTTCTACATACGGTTGAATCATATGACCAAATACAACGAAGAAAATTAAAAACATTTTCGCATTATCAAAATACGCATTTCTTTCCATATATCTTCCACCCTTTGTTTATCATCTACTTCTTACTATACTAATGAATACCCTTTTTTTCACCTGTTCAACCGTCACTTAAATAAATTGTTATCTCTCTGCAACAATATAACAAACACTGTAACATTCCGTTTGTTCAGCTATTTACCACATTTGATGTAAGAAATCGACAAAAAAACTAGCTATCTCATGTCGATACTAGTTTTGTCTTATCTCGTTATTACCCGGGCAATATTATATTGTCGAACGAACGTTGTGCATTGGTGTTTATTAACCGAGTTGAAATGGCTGGCGACTTTTTTTCAACGTGCCGATAACACTAAGTGCTGCTAAATAACTCGTATTAGCATTCGTTGGCATTGGAGCATTTTCAACATGGAAATGAACTTTTCCGAATGCTCCGGAAGCGATGATTGTATGCATATTTCGTTCAATCATTGGATCAGCGATAATCGTTACATTCGTGCGCTCCATCCCGATTCCTGCCATTCCTAATGCAATTGCTACATTAATATTTTTCGGAAATTGTTTAATCGCTTCTTTTGCGCTATCTTTAAAGATAATTTTCTCCGTCTCTAGTTGTTCTTCTGTTAATGTATATGCTGGTTTTCGTGTTTCTAATGTAACAGATTCTAGCGTCTTCGTATTTGCTGTATGTTGAATAAGATCAAGTCCGCCTATCGCACCTGATGGTAAAAGTAATTGATGACTGTATCGTGCAGCTTTTTCCTTCATTCGCACAGTAAATGCTTCATCAACAAAAGCACCTATACTAATAATAAGTGCACTTTTCTTTCGTAAAACAGTTGGTAATAACGTTGCTACTGCTGAAACATTCGCTGCTTCCACAACGATGTCAATATTCGATGCTAAAAAATCTTCTACATCTGTATATAATGTTACACCAAATTTTTCTGCTACATTTGCATACTTATCTTTATCACGTACGAGCACACTTTCAACGTTCATGGATGAGTCTTCTGCTACGGTTTCTAACACATACCTAGCAATTGCCCCAGCTCCAATCACTCCTATGTTCAACGTGTAACCTCCTTATTTATCTACTCTCTTATAATAAAAAATACCTTGTTCCTTCCGTTTTGTCACTTTCTCTAACTTTTCTAGCCGATCAATATGGCCAACTAAATCAGACATGACGAGCGTAAATAATGTATCATATTTTTTTCCATACATTTCTTTAGCTAGTGCGGCAATAGTAGTTTCTTCTCGTAATAAGTGCAATACCTTGTCTGACTTTCTTTCAATTCGTTTTAAATGAAATTGAATAACTTCTTCTGGTTCCTCGATAACTTCTCCGTGTCCACTATACGCTATTGTCATTGGATATTGCAATAGATCACGTAATGATGCTTCGTAAATAACCAACGATAATGTGCGCTTACGATTAGAGTCAAGATCAATTAATGCATTAGTCGTAGCATGTTTAATAAATTGATCACCTATAAAGGCAACTTGTGAAGGTTGATGATACAACATAATATGATCAGTAGCGTGACCTGGTGTTTCTATAATATCAAAACCAAATAACGTCTCGCCACCACGAATTGGAATAATATCTCCTAAAATTGTTTGTGACGCATTATCAATTTTCGCCTGCTTTAAACGAGCTATTTCCTGTTCCGCCTCTACTCCACAACCCATTTCCGTAAAAATATCAGCAAATAAAGCAATCCGTTTCTCTAAAAAGTCTTCATCACGCTTTAGACGTTTTACTCCTTTTTCATGCGCATATAACGGAACTTCCTTCACTTCGCGAATACGATTGACTAATCCAATATGATCTTCATGATGGTGAGTCAAAATAATAGCATCAATATCCTCTATCGTAAAATTATTTTCTAATAAAACATCTTGAAATATATTCCAACATTTATCTGTATCAATTCCTGCATCAATTAATAATAATCGATGGTTTATTTCAACTAAATAAAAATTAAATGTATGTAAACTCATTTTTGTCGGTACAAAAATCGGATAAACTGTTGGAGCTTTTGTCATAACATTCACTTGCAACTCTCCTAACTAAATGATTGTTCATTCATTATATCATGAAAAACATCAATTTATTAAAATATTTGCACAAGAAAAAAAATCGACTACGTCATCCCAAACATAGTCGATTTCACCTCTTTTGTACGCTTCATTTCTATATATTACCTATTTCAACTTTTTACCATACTCTTCCATTTTGCTTCGGTTCACATTACATGTACTTACTTTTAAAACTAGGAGTGCGTAACATTATTACAACATGAGTCTCATTTTATCCGTAGATTTATTAAATTAATCTATAATAGAAGGGTTATTGGGACCTTCCAAAGCCCCTGCTCGAAGTTTTATTCTATCCTCCTTTTCTTTTATTATGAAGTAAAAAATGTTTGCCCACGACTTTTACATCGTCATTCCTTACTTACAACTACATCATATACAATTAAATAAATCCCGTCAAAATGCCATTTATCATGATTTAATCACTTTCATACATTCATTTTTCAAAATTCCCTAGAGGGAAATTTGAAATTCAACTCATTTTATAACTGAATTTATGAAATTGAACTATTTTAAAGTTTTTTAAATTATATTAACATATATCGAGATAATATAATTACATTACAACATCAGCTCATTCATCAAAAAACTACCTATTCCACAACTGGATTAGATAGTTTTTTAAAAATATTACTTATTGACGTCCATATCGTTTAATTTCCATTCGCCATCTTCTTGAATGAACTCTGTATCGATAATATAACTTGATTCATTTTCATAGTCTGTTACATCAAATCCAACGATAATTGAATCCTCATCTTGAATATAACGTTGACTTAAATTTTTAAAATCACGTTTTGAAATAAATTCATAATCATGTGGATACGTTACATTTTCAAAACGAATAATATTATTCTCTCTATCCACACTTGATCCTTTTGAAAGTACTGATTCTATAAAATCGTAATCTTCATTTGCTTGTGCTTCAAAAATGTCAAAACCAAATTCTATGATATCGATTTCTTCCTCTTCTGTCTTATCTTCTTCAGATTCATCTGATTCTTCTTCTGTTGCATCTGACGTACTTTCTTCCGTCTCCTCAGATTCTTTCTTTTCAACTTCTGTTTCTGTATCTTCATCTGCTTCTGATACGTCATCAGCTTTTTCTTCCATAATTTTATCTTCTACGTGACTATCTTTCTCTTTTAAATCTTCAGGCTCACTCGTTTCTGAATCACTACATGCAGCTAGTACTAGTGCAAATGCAGCTAATAACATAATCCAAGTTTTCTTCATCTTTCTTCCCCCTATCCTTACCTATAGAATAACAAAAATCACCCATTTAATACATCATTTTCACATTAGTTCAGAAATTTGTCCTATAATACACATTTACTATCAAACTTCTAACAAAAGTGCTTCATCAATAATTTTAATTTGGCGTTGTCCATTTTGTTCAATCATTCCATTTGTTTCAAATTCAGTTAATCTACGACTTAATGTTTCAGGCGTTGTTCCTAAAAAAGACGCTAGATCTTTTTTACTCATCGGCAACTCAATCACATTACTTCCGACTTTATCCAATTGTTCGATTAAATATAAAGCAATTCTTGTTTCTACTTTTTCAGACACAAAACTTGCCGACTGCTTTTCAGATGTTGCTAATCGATTAGCAAACTCATTTAATACTTTTAATGAAATCGTTGGATATTTTACGAGTAATCGTTGTAAATCATCACGTTTTATAATACATATTTGCGAATCCTCTACTGTTTCTGCAAAATTTTCTAAAACAGTTGCTTTAAATAAGGCTAATTCGCCAGTAAAATCACCTGGATAAAGTAATCTCACTAACTGTTCCCGTCCTAGATCAGATAATCGATAAATTTTCACTTGTCCGCTATTTACAATATATAAAGAATCAGACTCATCACCTGCATGGAATAAAATTTCTCCACGTTTATACGAGACAGATTGAACGACTTGCATCACGTCTTGTAATTGTTCAGGTTCTAAATGATTAAAAATAGGTACAGAAGATACACAGCCTTTGTTGGAGCCATGTCCATGAAGCGAACAACATTTGCCTGCCATTTTTTTTCAGCCCTTTCTTTAAAATATATCTATAGAGATATTCCTTCTTTCATCTTAATTTTACACTATATGACACGATTTGTATAAAAATTTTTATCTGTGTAAAGTGACGTCGTATCTACTTGTATTTCTAAGACTAGTCAACACTTCTTTATTAAAGTTAGGAAATGACTTTCTTCAGAGATATACTAAATATGAATTATAAAGGTAATTCTTCGACAAAGTAATGATAAAATGTAGCATATTTCTGCCGTCTTCTCCGATTTCATGATACGATAAAGGACGGATATTGAAATAAGGAGAGATAATTTTAATGGATAACAAATATATGCTAAAACAGCGTAACTATACACCTATTATTATTACATTAACAATCGTCATTAACGCATTGATCGCACTTTTGTTTTTTATCCCGAAACAAAATACCGAAATTGCCTTTGATGTTACGATTTTACCAAGGCTAAATGCAATTTTTAATTCATTTACATTTATTTTCTTGCTTGCTGCTCTATTTTTTATTTTACGAAAAAATGTAAAAATGCATCGTAACTTCATTTTCGCTGCATTTACTACGACAACATTATTTCTCGTAACTTACTTAACCTATCATTACTTAGCACCAAGTACATCATATGGTGGAGACGGTATATTGAAAAACATTTATTATTTCGTCCTCATCTCCCACATTTCACTTGCACCAATTGTCGTTGCGCTTGCCTTATTCTCTCTCGTATGGGGATTAAGCGGCAATATAACAAAACATCGAAAGCTTTCACGTTGGACGATGCCAATTTGGTTATACGTAAGTTTTTCCGGGGTACTCGTCTTCTTATTAATTTCACCATACTATTAAAAAAATTAAAAAACCTTCAACTGCCAACATCTATCGCAGTTGAAGGTTTTTTCCTTTACGCTTTAAGCATCAATAATCGACCCTTGATCCTCTGGGTTAATAAACTCACGATTTCTAAACATAAAAATTTGAATAGGCATCGAGATTCCTAATGTGACAATCGCAATAACGATATGCAGCACAGGGTTTGGAGATAATTTTTTTGCTAAGAAATAAAAAGCATAGTAAATAATAAGTAACGAGATAAATCCAGCAAGTTGGATAAAAATTGATAAAAACACAGAAACGACAAAAGAAATACCGTAAATTAGCGTCACTTTACCACGTAATTCTTTATGCACGTCATTTTCTACAAGTAATGTCATTAAAAAAGTGTTCGCAATTGGTATCCAAGCTAATATCGCTAAATCACCGCGATCTGCTCGTTTAGCAATTTTATATAAACCGATTGCGTGTAAAATGTAAAAAATAATTCCAATTAATAATAATAAGATAAAGAAGCCAATAAACGTTAATAACAAGCCAATTAGTACACTTTCTTCATCCATATTCTTTTCCTCCTTTATTATATTACATATCATTTATCCTAGCATTTTTTCCCCTGAAAAGTAAGTTGATTTTTAAATAATTTATTTATTAAACTTTATGATAAATAAATTTGTTTATACTTATTTCTCTTCACTTCCAGCACTAAACTTACTTGCTTATTCGAACGAATTCTCACAAAAAACGGCCCTAATTATCAGATTAGAGCCGTTTTTAGATTAGCTAATTAATTCTTTTTTATTTACCTTTTTCTGCTCTGGTTCTACTGCAAGAGCAGAATCCGGTTCGAATGTTTGTTTCATATTTCTCACTTCATTATTTACTTCCCGTAATGTAACGTGACGTTGTTCAAATTTAGTCGGAGAATCGATTCCACAAGAAGCTCCTAACATAAATAAACCTTCTCGCATTGTTCGTAAATAGTTTGCTGTACGGAAACGTTTTTCCTCTACAACGACACCCGCTTCTAAATGCGGTAAGTGCGATGTCACACCTACTGGACACAGGTTCGTATGACATTTCGCAGCATTAATACAACCTACTGTATTCATCGCCGCACGTGCGACATAAATTAAATCAGCACCTAACGATAACGCAACTGCCATTTTATCTGCTGTTGCTAGCATACCTGATGCAATAATCTTCACCCGATCGCGTACTCCATATTTCCGTAACGTTTTATCTAAAATATATAAACCAGAATAGATTGGTAATCCTAAACTATCCGCCATTTCTTGATAAGTTGCTCCCGTACCACCTTCTGCCCCATCAATGGAGATGAAATCTGGACTTTCACCAGTTTCTTTCATATAACGAGCTAACTCTTCGAAAGAATCATTATCTCCTGCGACAAGTTTAATCCCAATTGGTTTTCCAGTAATCTCTTGGAAATGTGTTATCCAATCAAACATCCCTTGCATATCATGAAAAAGTGGAAAACGGTTTGGACTTTCTACATCTTTGCCCATTCCAATACCACGAATTTCAGCAATTTCTTCGGTAATTTTTTCTTTCGGTAACTTTCCACCACGCACTTTCGCCCCTTGCGCTAATTTCATTTCAATTGCTTTTACTTCTGGACGATTTGCATTTTCTAAAAATGTTTCTTCATCATATTTATCATTTTTTCTCGCACCAAATAGTCCAGAACTAATTTGGAAGATCAAGTCTGCCGTCTTTTGTTCAAGCACACCTTCTTCAACTAGGCGATCCGCATGAGATGGTGCCATCCGACCAAAATATTGTTCCAATTCAAAATTCGAGCTATTCGGGTTTTCCGCAATAAAATGGATAATTTTCTCACTTAAATGGTCAAAAGCTGGCATTTCAATATCTTTTACTTCATAGATTCGTGATAAATGGTGTGAAGAAAGTCCACCTTCTCCTGTATTCATGAAACTTCCACCACTTATTGCCACACCTTGTGTCAATGCTCTTACTGCACTTGCTGATAATGCTCCGAAACTCATTGCCGAAACACCAACTAAACCTTTTACATGAAACGGCTGCTTGCGATTCGGTCCGATTGTAATTTGGTTTTTCTCCGTTAAATGCCATGGATTAATCGTTACTAAATCACGGCGTTCTTTTCTGCTCATTAATGTTTCATTTAATAACTGATACGTGTAAGTATTCATCTTATTAGACTGATCTACACTAAGTTCTTCTGTATTCAAAGGAAACATTGAGTTATTTAAATAAAAATCTGTTCCCGAGAAGTCCTTTTTCGACCCAAACCCTATAACTGTATTCGCATATTTCCCTGCCTTAGCAATTGTTTCCTGTGTATCTCGATTTACTGGTTTTCCTTCTTTATCATTTAAAAACCAGTATTGACGCATCTCTGGACCAATCATTTCAAATATATATCGCATCCGTCCTAAAACAGGATGTGTCTTCAAAATAGAATGTTGTGCTTGAAATTTGTCCTTCAAATATAAAATAACCATTAAAATAATAATTCCATAAAACAAAACGAGTGGCACATATTTAAAAAATACTGTAAATATCTCCATTAATAGTGTCAGTTTCCTCACCTCACTTATTATAATAACACCAAATTTAAATAGTTGTAGCCTAATCTCTCTAGAAATACGCTATATCTAAAAAAGGTATCAGCATGATGCCCTTTCGATATGAATGAGATGAATGAATAACGACAAGAGAGTCAAAAGTTAGGATAACACACTTTTCTTGTGGGTATTTTCACCTTCACACCAATAGTGAACATACAAAAAAAGTCACTTATATATTAATATACACGTAACCACTTTTTTATTCGTTTAAACGTGTATTTTCTAAGTGACTTGTTTCGATTTTTTTAATTGTTTAAAGATTTTTCGTACTACTATATAAGAAAGAATACCTAAGGCAGCTCCTGCAGTATCAATCATCACATCACGCACTTCACCACTTCTGCCAGGGACATAAAGCTGATGCACTTCATCTGATATTGCATAACCAAAACAAATCGCTAATGTGATGCCAATCTGATATGTACTTTTTCGATGTTTCGCCTCCAATGCACTCATCACTAATACTGCTAAAACAAAATAAGCTCCTAAATGTGCCCCTTTACGAATCCCTTGGTGGAGCATGCCTTTATCTAACGACAATCCATCTCCAATCGTTTGGATGACAACACGCATAACTCCTTTACTCAACTCGCTCGATTCACCTGAAGGTTGTGCTGACAAATAGAAAATAACTCCCATCCAAGCAACAGCAGGAACCCAGCGAATATACTTTTTCCTAATCATTTCGTCAAATCCTTTTTATTGATTTCTTTATAGACTATATCATAAATGTAAACATTTTATAAATGAGTCAATTTCACTATTCATATCTACTGGATCAAACACGAACAAGCTCGACTATTTCATCTTAATCATTCGTGTTTTATATCAAATTAACCTATATAAAATTACTTAAGATAATTTTCTTGTTGAGATTAAACATACCTTAAATTCAAAAAAAACGCATAGAATTAATAATTATATCAATTCCATGCGCAAAAACATTACAAATAACATTTTGCTTTTTCATTATTCTTCATATGTAAAGTGGTTAAAATTTCACTGAAAATCTCGTGGAACTTCCTTGGTCCATGTTTTATTAAAGATTTCTTCTTCATTTAGAAAAGCGGTTAACGTATTTTCTAAATAAAAGTTATGTTTGTCACTAGTCATTACACTGTATGTTACTAGTTTAGTATTCCAGTCTTCGTCTCGACCTACAGTTAACTCCCATTCACATACCGCTTTAGCAGAAAGTGGTTCTCCTGATTTAATAGTGTATGTATTTTTATTTTTACTACCATGCCTAATGCCATTCATTGGTAATATACGTTCCCCTTCATCAGAATAATCTTCTAATATCCATTCATTTGTAATTGTATTATGCGTGATGTCTCGGGTTCTATTTTCTTCTCGTACAATCTCTCTATCAATTACTTGAGCAATTTCAGGTTGTTCAAAACGATTAGCTAGTTTATCTTGTTCATGATTTTCACGTACAGGTAAAGTAAGCGTAGTAAATTCATCCATCAATACCGTTAAGTTTACTGGATGAGCAGATGGCCAAGCTTGCGGCCAATAAGTAGGAGATACCGCCACTTCAATACAGTGCCCTTCAGGTATATGCTGACCTAATGCATCTAATTTAACCATTGCCTCATATACTTTATCTTGTTGCAACAATTCAGGGTGTTCATCTGAGCTTAAATGATTTAAATTTAACATTCCCCAACTAATTAATGTTGACTCACCAGTTGGTGCAACATCACATAATTTAACTGCGACTAAAGCTTCTTCCTGATCAGATGAAAATCGCATACTAAAAGTAGGATGACCTAGTAAATCTATTCCCTTTTCTAAAGGTGCACTTCTAAATACTACTGCTTTTCCATTTTCTAAGCGCTGATCTGATGGTAAATCCCCTGGTTCTCCAAATGGACAAAATACTCCTGCATAATAGCCATGTTCTTGTACACTCGGTATATATGCCTTTTTTTCTTCTGAATTTGAATTTTCCACTAAGTGTCCTTCACTTAACCAATAAGATACATTTTCAATGGTCGTCGCAGGCCATGTTTGATCTGCAACCCATTTTCCAGGACGAGTTTCATAATTTACTTGTGGTAATTCGCTTTCCTGTATCCATGTAGTCATTTGTGGATCTTCCTCTACTCCTCGATCAATCCCTTTTAAAAATTGATCCCACCATCGTAAACATTCTTGCAAGAAACCAATTGCTGGTTCTGGTGTGGCTACTTCTGGATATTCATGCGACCAAGGACCAATTATTCCTTTTGCATTTGGTAAATTTTCCACTAAACGAAACACTGCATCCGTGTAACCATCCTGCCATCCACTTACTGACAAAACTGGAATTTGAATATCATTATAATTTTCACAGATTGATCCATGTTTCCAATAATCATCACGTCGTTGATGGCTCATCCATTCATTCACATACGGTGTCGTATTTAAACGCTCTAACCAATTCTCCTTCCAACTATCTCCTACTACCTCAGGATCTTGTGGACGTGCACTATAAGCAAACATCGTTGAGGCCCACCATAACATATCAGATGCTAAAATATTTCCCCCACGATAATGGACATCATCACCAAATCTGTCATCCGTCGAACATAATGTAATAATTGTTTTTAATGCTGGATGTTGACGGGCAGCTACTTGTAAGCCACTAAATCCTCCCCATGACTTTCCTATCATGCCAATGTTGCCAGTAGACCATGATTGCTCTACAATCCAATCAATTATCTCAAGTGCATCATCTTGTTCTTGTTTTAAATATTCGTCTTCTAAAATTCCATCTGAGTTTCCACTTCCCCGAATATCGACTCGAATGGATGCATATCCATGACCCGCAAAATAAGGATGGCGAATGGAGTCACGAATTGCGGTAAAATCATCTTTTCTATATGGAATATATTCCAATATTGCTGGTACAGGATATTCCTCAGCATCTTCTGGTAACCAAATTGTCGCAGCCAACTTAGCACCATCTGACATTGGAATCCATACATTCTCATGCTTCTTCACCTGTCTTTCAAATGAAGTTATTGTCTTTCTTTCCTCAGATTCTGTCACATTAAATACCACACTGATCAACCTTTCTACTTCTATAAATTATGCTTGCTTTATTTTGATTTATAAGTATAGTGAACATCCGAACGTTTATGAGGAGGTATCGTATTCATAATCGTTTTTGTAATATAATCCATTGTTCGTTCAATTGCTTCTTCTTCTGAATAATCGTTACGCATATTAAGATAATTTGTAATCATCGCATTCCAAATTAACATAGTTGTATCCGCAAGATATTCTACATCTTCTTCATTCATAAAGCCTTCCTCTATTGCCGTTTGAATATAAATAGCACTACGTTTTGAAATACTATGGTGCCTTAAAATATCTTGTACATCATCTGATAATCCTACTAAATCATTCTCATAAATTTTATAATAATGTTGTACTACCTCATCCGGTTTCATACCTAACTTTTCAATATATAATAAAGAATAAATATCAGGGTTTTGAAATGAGTACAGACAAAAACATTCCCAACTGTATAACCATTTTTCTACTGTATTTGTCCCCTTTTCCATATATTGAGGCAATGCTTGTACATAATCGTTCGTAAAACGCATAACTGCAAAAAACTTCAGATGTGATAAATCTTTAAAGTAATTATAAACTGTTGAACTTGTATATCCTGCTCGGTCAGCAATTTCCCGAATCGTAATCGAATTCAAGCCTTTTTCTTTTATTAACTCAGATGCCGCATCTAAAAAATATCGCCACATTCTTGCTGTTTGAAGTTCTTTTCTTTTTTCACTCAAAAATAAATACCACCTAACTTATCTTAATTTTATTCTTAATGAAACAGTCCAAAAAGCCCCCCCTTATTTATGTTTGTTTTATTTTTATAACAAAATGTAGGGGAGGACTTTCTACTATCCTTCTATTCCTTTATGCTGCCATTCTTTTCTTTGACTTTTGTTCAACTTTACCTAAAATAAAGTCAGCCAATATAGCAATAATAGTAGCTGGAATCGCTCCTGCATAAATCTTTACATCTGATTGTAAACTAATTCCCGAAATAATTTCTTTACCTAAACCGCCAGCTCCAATATATGGACCAATTGTTGCTACTGATATTGCAATAACTGCTGCTAAACGAATTCCTGCCATTAAAAATGGTATCGACAATGGAAATTGTATTTTATAAAGTAATTGCAATGGAGTCATGCCATTTCCAACTCCTGCTTCTATAATACTTTCATCAACTTCCTTAATCCCAACATATGTATTTCTGACGATTGGTAATAAAGAATAAAACAATAATCCAATAACGACTGTTTTAAAGCCAAATCCGAAATAAAGCATTAAAAGAGCTAGCATAGCTAAACTAGGAATTAATTGCAATATATTTACTAATGACAAAATAATAGGAGCTAACCAATTTACTTTAGCAGCAATAACACCTAATGGTACACCAATAAGTAATGCTAGACCAATACCATAAGCAACCATTAATATATGCTCCCAAGCTAGATTTAATAATTCCTGGTAATTTGCAATCATATACTGCCCAAGCTCCATGATAAATTCCATCTGTAATCACCTTTTCTATTGCTTGATTTGTTATTTATCATGATCTACTAACGAAATCAAACTGTTTACCTTTATATCACTATAAAATAAATAGTTATTAGTTTAACATACCCTTTTCTTTTAAAAACTCTTCTGATACTTCCTTTACACTGCGTTGTTCAATATCTACTTCATAAATTAAATCCGTCATTTCTTCTGTGCTAATTGTTCCTACAAGAGATTCAATAATATCATCAACCTCTGGATATTCTTCAATTACTTCATTTTTTGCCACTAAAGATGCTTCATAGGGCGGGAAGAAGTGTTCTGTATCTTCTAAAACAGTTAAGTCATATTCGATTAATTGAGGATCCACTGTATAAGCCGTTACAACATCTAAATCACCATTGGCAATTCCTTTATACATTAATGCTACGTCCATTCCTTTTGCATCTTTAAATTCATATCCATATGCTTCTTTAAATCCTTTATATCCATCATTATCTCGTTCAATCCAAGCATTATCTGTCCCTAACACTAAATCATCCGCATATTCTTCTAAATCAACCAATGTTTCAATATTATTTTCTTCTGCAAAATCACTTTTTATCGCAATACTATAATTATTAATAAAACCCATCGCATCATACCATTTAATATTATGCTCTTCTCCAAAGTACTGCTGAGCTTGCTCTAATGTTTTTTCTGGATCAGTTGAATATTCTACTTCATCAAAGTAATTATTGTAAATTTCTCCTGAGAATAAGTTAGCAAAATCAAATTCATCACGATCAATTCCAGCAAAAATCTGCGCACTAGCTGGTAAATCCTCGACAATTTCAACTTCATGATCTGTTTGATCTTCAACTAACAATTTCAAAATTTGCACATCTATTTTTGAATCTGTATTTTTAGCTGATGCCGCTGTAAAAATCTCCCCACCATCTTTGGAAGCCTTATCTCCACAACCTGCAACAAATAACATAACTGCAACTAAACCTATAAGTATAATATTTTTAAATTTCATGATAATCCCCTTTTTATAATTTGATTAATTTATTTTCTACTGTCGCTAAAACAAAATCTAAAATAAGCGCTATAATAATTGCTAAAAATGCTCCCGTAAATATCATAAACGTATCGTTATATCCAATACCTGCAAGCACTAAATCTCCTAATCCACCCGCTCCTATCAATGCTGCTAATGTTGTCCAACTGATTATATACACAGACGTCACACGAATACCGGACATAATGTAAGGTAGGGCAATTGGTAGTTCTATCTTTACAATCCGTTGAAACGAAGTAAACCCCATTCCTTTTGCTGCTTCAACAACTTCTTGGTCGATAGATTCCATGCCAGAATATGTGTTGCGTAATAATGGAAGCAAGGCATAGAGAAACAATGCGACTATAGCTGGAGTGAAGCCTATTCCAAAAATCGGTATCATAATAGCTAATAACGCTATAGTAGGTATCGTTTGAAATATATTTGCTATATTAAAAATAAAACTTCGCAATTTAGTACTTTTCATTTTTGTCATCCATACCGCAAGTGGGATAGTAAATACAATGGATATAATAGCTACCGTCAATGATATTAGTACATGCTCTAACATATAATCAAATATGGAGGCATATTTATCAGCCCAAAAAGCTATATAATCTTGTAACAATTCCATTTATATTTCACCACGCTTATATTCTGTTAAATGATGTAATGTGGCGAATAATTTATCTACACTTAATAAACCTACCACTATATCTTCCTTTGAAAGAACTGGAACAATATCATGAATACCTTCTATTTTCTCCAAAACAGTTGATACCTTATCATTTTCATAAATAATTAATGAGGCTTTTTTTATAATACTATTTATTTCCGAACTATTATTTTCAATTGCATCATATAAACTAACTATGCCGTTATAAGTTTCATCTTCATTTATAACAACAGCTGATGATACCTTTCTTTCTATCAAAGAAGAAGTCGCTTTTTCAATGCGTATATCTGATTGAACTAAAAGTATATCTTTATTTATATAATTAGCTAATGATAAATCATTTAATTGATTATTAGAGTTAAGTCGCTTTTCTCCAATAAATTCTTTCACAAAATCATTTGCTGGATTAGACAAAAGACTATCTGGTGAACCTTGTTGTACTACTTTACCATCTTTCATTAATACAATGTTATCTGCTATCTTTAATGCTTCATCCATATCGTGTGTAACAAAGATAATCGTTTTATTAATCTCTGTTTGCAGTCGCAATAATTCATCTTGTAATTGCTCTCTGCTTATAGGGTCAAGTGCACTAAACGGCTCATCCATTAATATCGTTGACGGTTCAGCTGCAAGCGCTCGAATAACACCTATTCGCTGTTGCTGTCCACCACTCAATTCAGACGGATAACGATTCATATATGTATTTGGATCTAAATTAACCATTTCTAATAATTCAATCACACGTTTTTTAATTCTATCTTTATCCCATTTAAGTAATTTCGGAACTGTTGCCACATTATTAAAAATAGTCATATGAGGAAATAACCCAATATTTTGGATCACAAACCCCATTTGACGACGTAATTCAATTGGATTCATCTCTTTTATTTTCTTTCCATTAAAATAAACTTCTCCATCTGTATAATCTACTAATCTATTCAATAGTTTCATCGTCGTCGTTTTACCACAACCACTTGGACCAATAAGTACATTTATTTTACCTTCCTGAAATTCAACATTAACTTTAGTTAATGCTTGAAAGCCATCATTATAAATTTTATTTACATTTTTTAATTCAATCACTACAATCCTCCAACCCACTTTCTGTAGATTCAATTTACACCTTCTTATATTGATTAACAAATACAACTAGTCTATTGGTTAATATTCATTATCTCAAAAAATGAAAACCACTAGTGTCAATGTTTTTTACACTCCTTCAACTAATCTTTCCATCTTTGAATTTGAATCTGTACATACTAACCATTTTTACTAACATTCCAAAAACTACATTCAGATTAAAATCACATTCACATTATGAACACGTTCATAATGATAGACTAATTTCACTTTAAATAATATTAGCTGTACTGTCAAGGCTTTTTCGTATTTATTTAGAATCTTTACATTTCAAATATTACTTCAATCCATTGATACTAATGATAAGTAGCTTAGTTAGTTTTACAGAAATTTTATATTATAATATATTAAAAGACTAGAATGACATAGTATTGTGTATTTAGAGGAGTGAACGTCCTTTGGATTCGAGAAATGGAGGAGTTAAGCAAGTTTTGAATTTATTAAACGAAGATATTACTGATTAATTTCACATGAGCGAGCTAAATACTACATTTAGAAGAGGATACAATTTTCACAGTTAAAAACCTCCGCAGCAAATAAATTACTTTACAAAAAATCTCTAAATAATTTAAACCCATTTTGTTATCGCATTTTTCTGTAAGCTGCTTGTTTCACTCACACAACAAATAAAGTCAAAAACACGCTCCCGTCTATGTATCGAACAAAAATTACACGTAACAAAATATACATGTTTAAAATGTGGACTAGTCGCTGATATTAATGATTTCAGAAACAAAGAAGAGCAATAAACACTTTTTTATGCTTGCCAAAATAGCTGTTTCTTTATACAATAAGAACAAACGTTCGTAAAAGGTGGTAATAATGAATAAGGAACATGAAGAAATCGCCAGCCGTTATTTATTTACCAACATGGCGATTACAAACTTACAACTAGATCGCAACCATCTCGAGCATAGTCCATGCAAAATTAAAGAACCATACTTTCAAGCGCTCGACCAACTTATTTCAACTGCTATTCAAGACAGAAAACAACTCAAACAACTAATGTATCAACATAACATCCAAGTTGAACACATAAATAGTGACCGCCTCTTCTCAACTTATAAGTATTATTTAAACGGCTACGTTCATGAAGTGAGTTTTTTTAACCCTGTCATCAAAAAATACGTCACGAACATTATATACGAACTGTTAACTAAACCAATTAATTTTAACAAACATAACAGCATTCACACAAAGTAGAAGAACAAACCTTCCCAGATTAATCAAATAAAAAAGTCAGACTTTGAAACAGCAATGACTTAGGGACATAAGTAAAAACTGTATTGCGAAAAGCAATTAAACCTTCATGTTCCCATTGCGCAGCCCACCCAATTTGTCGCGAACGTTGGATTACCTTTTTCGTTTTTGTTACACGACGCGTATCATAACGTGCAAACGCTTGTTCAATAGAGGCTTCTGTTTCAAGAGCAGACATTAATTCATACGCATCTTCTATCGCTTGTCCAGCACCTTGTCCCATATTTGGCGTTGTCGCATGCGCCGCATCACCGAGCAAGACAATTCTTCCATATACAAATGTGTTTAGTGGTGCGATATCATATAAATCATGGTGTAAAAATGAAGCTTCTTCGACTTCGGTAATTAAACGTTTCACAGGATCAGGATAATGTGCAAACAAATGAGCCACACCTAATTGATCCATACTAGCATAATACTCATCATTTGCTTTTGCATTGACACAAGAAAACCAATATACATCTCCGTTGGCTAGTGGCGCCCAACCAAAACGTCCACCTGCCGACCACGCTTCTGAAGATACATGTGAAGTAACATCATTTTTATTTTTTGTCGTCCCACGCCAACACGTATAATGTGCATAACGTGGGGCACTATTTAACACGAGCGTTTGCCTAAACATAGAATGAATCCCATCAGCCGCTATGACATAATCAAACATTTGTTGCTGCCCATTTTGGAATGAAATAGTGACACCTGTTTCCATCTGAGTAAAAGCAACAACTTGGTGATTAAAATGTACATAAGCTGAATCAACAGCGTCAAAAAGCGCTTCATGAAGTTCAGCACGCTGAATTGCAATGTTGTCTTCACCGAATTTTTCCTTTAATAATGAAAAATCAATCGTATTCATAACAGCAAAATGTTCATTAAGAAAGCGTTGTTCATAAAGTGGCATCCCTGCTTGTATTATATTTTCTGCAACACCTATTTTTTGCAAAGCTAACATTGCGTTACTTCCGATACCAATGCCGGCTCCAATTGGCTGAAAGGACTCGGCTCGTTCATATACATGGGCTTCTATATCGATTTTGTGCAAAGCGGCAGCTGTTGTTAATCCACCTATTCCTCCACCAATAATCGCTACTTTCATTATATACCTCTTTTCTTTAAAAAATCCCGCATCTATTTTCAATTAAATAAAACGAGATCATTGATCTTCGGTTAATTTTCCAACTGCTTTTCTCGCAGCTTTTTGAATCGGATCCCATGTACTATTATATGGCGGAGCGTAACCTAAATCTAAGTCTTCCAGTTCTTCCACTGTCATTTGATTAAATATAGCAACTGCTACTACGTCTGTTCGCTTATCAACACCAGCTTTTCCGATAACTTGTCCACCAAGTAGCAAGCCATCATTCTCGTTAAATGTTAATTTAATCCATAATGTTTCGGCTTGAGGATAATAAGCCGCATGATCTTTCGCCTTAATCAAAACAGCCATACATGGAATTTCCGCGTCTTTAGCTTCTCTTTCCGATAAACCAGTTTTACCTAATGATAAATCCATAAATTTTAAAATAGACGTTCCGACAATACCTTTAAAAGAACGCGTCATCCCTGCCATATTTAACCCTGCAATCCGTCCTTGTTTATTCGCATGCGTACCAAGTGGTATATAATCATTCTTTCCTGTCAAACGATTATACTGCAATGCACAATCACCTGCTGCATAGACATTCGGCACATTTGTTTCTAAATGCTCATTTACATCTACCGCACCGTTTTTTGCCAATGAAATATTTGTCTCTTTCAAAAAGGCTGTATTCGGACGCACCCCTGTCGCAACAATCAGTAAGTCGGTCTTATGTGTTTGTTTATTCGTCCGTACTTCGGAAACTTTTCCATCACCGATTATTTCTTCAATTTCTTCCTCATATAAAATTTCAATTTCTTGTCGTACAGCCTCTTCTTCCACTAACTTCGCCATATCTTCATCAAAAATTTTGGCAATTTGTGTTCCACGAATTAATAGACGGACCTTTTTTCCTAACACACGAAAGCTCTCTGCCATCTCCAGTGAAATGTAGCCACCACCAACAATCGTCACCTCAGCAACATCTTCTTCAAGATCTTCTATAATCCTATTTGTATCAGGAAGCGTTTTTACTGAATGAATGCCTGCTAAATTAATACCTTCCCACTGCGGCACAAATGGACTCGCTCCACTAGCAATGAGTAATTTATCATATGGTACTTGAAAAGCTTCTCCTGTTTTCAGATGACGTCCTGAAACAATTTGTTTATTAGTATCTACCTTTTCCACCTTATAATTAATTCTTGCATCCATCCCAAATTTATTACGAAATGTAGCAACAGACCGCACAAGTAAATTTTCAACACTCGACGTCACACCACTTACCGCATATGGAATACCACACTGTGCATACGAATAAATTTCTCCTTGTTCTAATATAGTAATCTGAGCTGTCTCATCATGTTTAAACACTTGCATCGCAGCACTCATCCCAGCTGCATCGCCACCAATAATGACATATTTCATATCCAACTACCTCCTTCACCTTTCAAAAAAGCGCTATACTTTGCTATTCCCATATTTGCCGAATTTAAAGCATACAACGTACATCAAATTTTTCTAAATAAAAAAACGCCCTATTTATCACATAGTAGCGTTTCTCATTCCCATTCATCTTCATCAATGATTGCAACATCCCACGTATTTTCTACTTGACCCGACGTCTCTACACTCATATCTTGCTCAGATGATATATTAGTTTTTAAATTTCGTAATGCCTGATTAATTCGATTATCTAACTGATAACCTTCTTCCTCTAGTACACCTATCTTTTGAGAAGTTCGTTTCATATGTTATCCGCACCCTTATTTCAAATTATTTATCCTATTATTTAACAAATGTATCTTTAAAAACTTGAATAAACGACGTTGGATCTGACTCTACCGTATAAGAAAACACCCCACTACTTGCATATACATAAAGAAGTCCACCTGTTTTACCAACACGACGATATGACATATCCATTACATTTTCAATTGGAAACTCACGGTGTTTTGTCACCAATTTTTCTTTATATAAATATAACATACGTTGGTCTGCTACTTCAGTTTGTCCAATCCTTGTTACTTCTCGTACAATTTTTTGATAAGGTTGGGTCGCTAATAAAATCAATATTTCCACACCTTCCTATTCTCACATACTATACCATAACCACGATAAAAAAACCTCTGCACAGAAAAAACAGAAGTTTTCATAAAAGTATTCATTTATTAAGCTTCATCTGTATTTGTTAGCTAATGCAATTGCGTTTCCACTTCTAACAAACGGTTATTCAGCAAAAATACATGTGCAGCTTTTTTATCTATACGCTCATCAAACATATTCATCAGCGCTTTATTATCTTGTGGAATAACTTCTTTAATTCGTTTTGTTCTATCTGTAAGTTCATTCATGCTTGTTTCTAATGAATCGAGTTTACCGCTATTTCTAGATACATTTATTGATATGGTATCCAGCATATTACTATGCTTATCTACATTGATTGATAAATTATCAAGCTGTTCACTATGATTATTTACTACTGTCCAAATCGCATCGAATTTTTCGGAGTGTTCATCTAATTTATGAGAATGATTATCTGAAATTCGTGAATGTTCGTCTAGCTTATTAGAAAATTTATCTAACTTTTTAGAATGTTCATCTAGCTTCTTAGAGTATTCATCTAGTTTGTTAGAATGTTCATCTAGCTTCTCAGAATGTTCATGTAATATTTTCGTGTGCTCGCTTAAAATTTCCGTATGATCAGCCAATATCTCAGAATGACTTTCTACTATTGTTGTTACATTATCTAGTTTATAATTCATTGTCTTTTCTACATTAGATAAGGCATCTAAAATTCTTTCTTCCATCATCATTTTCACCTCATTTATTAAATTATTAATATACAATAAACACGATTATTTCTATGTAACTAAAGATTAGCCTACTTTAATAGATTAGTCAAAGCAGCAATTTTATAAAATGGAGTCTAAAAAAGGCACAATCAACTAACTTTCAGCAGATTTACATTCTAAAACTTTATCAATTCTTTTATTTCCATTAAAATATTACATTATTTTTTAAATTTACCTGAAATTATTTATTTTTAATAAAAAAAGGTAATTTCACATCAAGGAAATTACCTAAATATATTATTCTATATTGTGAGACGTATTAACATAACGCACTTTTCGTTCTACACCATGAATGAGCATAGAATGACTTTCAATCGTATTTTTACCAACTTTTAAACCTGGTAAAATAAGACTTTCTGTAATTCCTGTTGCTACAAATAAACAATCATCGCTTTTCACTAAGTCATCAAGGGATAAAACTTTCGTTGGATTATCTAATCCCATTTCGTGACAACGTTTTATCTCAACTTCATCTCTCGGTAATAATTGAGCTTGCATGTCACCACCAAAAGCTTTTACAGCTACAGCCGCTATAACTCCCTCTGGCGCTCCACCTGTACCGATAAATAAATCTACATCTGAGGACTCGAGACAAGTTGCTAAGGTATAAACAACATCACCATCGAGAAACAACTGTACTTTCGCACCCGCTTCACGAATTTCCTCTACTAACTTATCATGACGTGGACGCTCTTGCACTAATACTTGTAATTCATTAATTGTTTTCCCATTCGCGTTTGCAATTGCTTCTAAGTTATCAATCAAAGGAGCTTGTAAATTTATTTTCCCTTTAGCTTTAGGACCGACTGCCATTTTCCTCATATACATGTCAGGTGCATGAAGTAAATCACCTTTAGGGGCAACTGCTAAAACAGTCATCCCATTTTGTTGTCCATTTACAGTTGGCGTTGTTCCTTCGATTGGATCTACTGCAATATCAAGTTGCTTTCCAATTCCAGTTCCAACTTTTTCACCAATATATAACATTGGCGCATCGTCAATTTCACCTTCTCCAATAACAATAGATGCATTCATCTCAATTTCATTTAAAACTTTTCTCATTGTAGAAGTTGCAATCGCATCTGCAGCGTACTCTTTACCTCTTCCGATATAAGGTTGTACAGATACTGCCGCTGATTCTGTTACGTTTAAAAATGAAAGTAGCAATGATTGCATCATAACATTCACCTTTCCGCTTCACCTATTTAACGAGATTTTTTAATTAATTCTTGTTCTTTTTCAATAATTTTATCTACTTTACGTTTTGAACCATCAGCCCAAAATGACGTTAAATAAGCATCCACTACTTTTTTCGCTACTTCATATCCAACAATTTGTGCACCTAATGTAATAATTTGTGCATTATTACTTAATTGAGCACGTTCAGCTGAATAAACATCATGTGTAGTTGCTGCACGGATACCAGGATATTTGTTTGCAGCAATCGCAACACCTAATCCTGTCCCACAAAATAAAATTCCACGATCTAATTTCTCTTCACCAATCGCTTCAGCTACTTCAAAAGCAACATCAGGATAGTCTACTTCGTCCTCAGAATAACAGCCATAGTCTACAACCTCAATATCTGTTGTTTCCTCAATATATGCTTTAATGTAATCTTTTAAATGTAATGCATTATGGTCACTACCTAAACCTATTTTCATTTTATAAGCCCCTTTCCTCTTTCCTCTTTCCTCTTTCCTCTTTCTTCTTTCTTCTTTCTTCTTTCTTCTATTATCATTTTAACTCATTTTATTTCTTTTTTCAAGTTTTATTTTCGTTTACTTTCGTTTACGTTCTTTTATTATTACTTTCATTAATTATTGGTAGAAAAAAAGAATCAGAAACATGTTGTTCTGATTCTTTTTTAATAGCCTTTTACACGTTCGCTTGTTTCATCGTTTCAAAAAACATATTTAAAATATAATAAATCGAGGTTGCGCCTGGATCTTGTGCTCCTAAAGAACGCTCTCCTAAACGGCTTGAACGACCTAATTTAGATACGATATCAATCGTTGATTTCATACCAACTTCTCCTGCAACAAGCGCTTCTTCAAACGCTTTGTAAAAATCATTTGATTCAGCGTAAGCTTCTTCTAACTTTTCAGCAAATGGAGCTAACGTATCAACCATCGTTTTATCGCCTACTTTAGCTTGTCCACGTTCTTGAATCCCGTTCGCAAATGCGACCCAATAGTCTTTCCATTCTTCGCCAGTTAAAACGTCTTTTCCTTTAGCAACTTTCGCGCCACGCATGAAACCTGTTGCATAAAGTGGTCCAACTGATGAACCTACTGCACTTAAAAACGTTTTTCCTGCTGTAATAGAAAGCTTCGCAATATCTGTTTCATCTTGTAAATCTTCATTTAACTTTTCTTTTACAGCTTGCCAACCAATCGACATTGTAACACCATGGTCTCCATCGCCAATTTTACGATCAAGCTCACAAAAGTAATCTTTTTGTTCTTCAACCATATCAATAACGCCATATAAAAATTGTTTAAATTCTACTGATGAAATTTCCATAGTAAATCCTCCTACTATAATAGCCTTACTTTTGAACAAACTCCGGGCAATCAACGGGATGGTCAACAGCCTTCTTTAATTCATCGTCTAATTTCATTAACGTAACAGAACAACCGCCCATTTCAAGTGATGTAATGTAATCTCCTACATAAGAACGGTAAATACTAATACCTTTTTCACGTAAAATTTCTTCTACTTTACGATAAACGATATACAACTCCATTTTCGGTGTCGAGCCTAAACCATTTACTAATACAGCAACTTCATCGTCACTTGTAATTTCAATGTCAGCTAAAATATCATTCACTAAGCGGTCAGCAACTTCGTCAGCTGTTCCCATTTTCACTTTTTCAATTCCAGGTTCTCCATGGTGACCTAAACCAATTTCCATTTCATCATCACCAATAATAAAGCTCGGCTCACCTGTTTGTGGTAAATAACAAGGACTAATTCCTACACCCATTGAACGAGTGTTTTCATTCGCTTTACGTGCAACTCGGACAACATCATCTAAGTTGTAGCCGAAATCAGCTGCTGCACCTGCCGCTTTGAATACGAAAAATTCTCCAGCAATACCTCGACGCTTTTGTTGTTCTTCTTTCGGAGCAGATGCTACGTCATCATTAGCAATTGCTGTTCCAACTTCGATATCATCTTCCAGATCAGCCATTTCAGCTGCCATACCAAAGTTCATAATATCTCCAGCATAGTTACCGTACAAATAGACAACGCCAGCACCTTTGTCGATTGCTCGCGTTACTTCTTGGATTGGATCCGGTGAAGGTGATGCAAAAATATTTCCTACTGCTACCCCATCTGCCATACCATCGCCAACATAACCTAGAAATCCAGGCTCATGACCCGAACCTCCACCAACAAGTACACCAACCTTATTCTCTCTTGTTTCCCGTACTGTCACAAGACTTCGTTCATTTTCTTCTAATTGCCTTACATAGCTATCATGTGCTTTGACGTACCCTTCAACCATTTCCTCTACTACTCTAGTAGGATCATTTACTAACTTTTTCATCAGTAAAACTCCTTTACAAATTTTTAATACTATTTTCTCATATAGCTTAGCTAACTGGGTTTGCTGCTACTTCTTCTGTTTCTTCCTGCAACTCTTCAGGAATCGTTATGAATCTTGTTAAAATAGCTGCTATTACATATAAGCCAGCTAGGATCCACATTACACCTTTTACATCGACTATATCGAAGAAAATCGTTACGATAGCAGGTCCAACAAACACACATAGCCCTGCACCTAAGTTAAGGATTGACATAGCTGCACCTTTTTCTCCATCCCCAACTAAAGAAGGAGTTAAAGCAGATAATGGGACGAAACCAGCTAAGCATGCTCCCCATAAAATTCCGATAATACTTATTAACACGACATTTCCACCGAAAAACTGTGGTGTGTAAAACAACATAATGGTAAATACCGCACAACCAACCGCACCAAACCATGTTACTGTATTTCTCCAACCAAAATGGTCGCCAACGAAACCAAAAATTAAGTTAAATGCAATATTGGAAATGAAAATAGTACCCCAAATATTTAACCATGTCGTCATTTCAATACCATGCTCTAATAAATAAATTGGTAAAAATAGTGGAAATGCATACTGTGATGATTGGTTCACAACTCTTACAAGACCAGCAATCCCTACTTTAGGATGTCGTTTCACAATTAATATTCCATTCAATAAACTTGATAACTTAGACTCTGTATTATCTTTTTTCACTTCAAATGTATCACGATTTACAACAATTGCAAAGAATGCCCCGACAACTACCCAAATATTCGCTGTCCATAATGTTGTAATATGTCCAAATAAGTTAATTGATAAACTCGAATAATAAGCACCTAATACACTTAATCCACCAGTAAACACAAACCAGAACCAGCCAACTGCTTTTCCTAGTTGATGTGCAGGCGTTCGATACGTAATCCACACTAAGAAAGAATATGCAAATAATGGATAGCCTAATCCTCTAATCGCGTAAGTAGGAATCATTAATTCATAATTCAATGTCGGTATTGCAAACCCAACGAATAAACTTTGTCCAACAAGATAAGCAACAACGCCGATTATCATTGTTTTTCTCGGCCCAATTGATTCAACCATAACTCCTGAAAGCCATGCTGATATAGCAATTGCAACACCATACATCGTTGTTAAAAATGCTGTTTGCTTTACAGCTAATCCTTGTTCAACTAAATAAGGACTTAACCAAGCTAATTCTAGCCCATCCCCCATCATGAAGATTAATACTCCGAAATATCCCCAAGCTAAATGGGATGGCATTCCTATGCGATCTAGGAAATTATCATTTGCAGTTAACTGATTCATTTTATGTTCACCTCATGTACCTTATCTATATTATGGTTTTAAAATAATCTTAAGTGACTCGTCGCCTTTTTTCATTAATTCAAAGCCTTTTTCAAACTCATCTAATGGAAGTTGATGTGTCACAACATTATCTGTTGGGAAATCACCATTAGCAATTCCTTCAATAACTAGAGGATAACAATAAGGCCCTAAGTGTGAACCTAATACATCAAGCTCTTTGCGGTCACCAATAATACTCCAATCAACTGTTACTGGTTCAGAAAATACACTAAATTCAACGAATGTACCTAATTTACGAATCATTTGTAAACCTTGCTCAACAGACTTCGGATGACCAGTTGCTTCAATATATACATCACAACCATATCCATCTGTCATTGCTTTAATTTCTTTATCTACATCTACTTTGCTTGGATTTAATACAATATCTGCGCCAAATTGTTTTGCTAACTCTAGACGATCTTCTTTTAAATCTAAGACCACTAACGTACTTGCGCCTGATTTTTTCGCTGCACCAATCATACCTAAACCTAGTGTTCCAGCACCTGATAAAACAACGAAATCACCTAATTCAATATTTGCACGTTGAACAGCATGTAAACTACAAGCATATGGCTCTATTAAAATAGCTTTCTCTAATGGTAAATCTTCAGGAACTTTATAGTTAATAGCTTCCTTTGGAAACTTCATATATTCAGCCATTCCACCATTTACATTATTTTGGAATCCGTATAAATCGTGTTTTTCACACATCCAGTACTGTCCACGATTACAGAAACGACAATCCCAACAAGGAACAATTTGCTCAGAGATAATTCTGTCACCAATTTCAAAATCAGTTACTGCATCTCCTTTAGCAACAACATGTCCAATAAACTCATGTCCTGGAATCATTGGCGCCTTAATGTATGCAGGCTGTGTTTCATCTCCCCAAAAACTAGCCGCTCCATCATATGCTTTAATATCTCCAGCACAAATACCGCATGCTTCTACTTTTATAACAATTTCTTCCTCATGTTCAATCTTTGGTGTAGCAACTTCTTCATAACGATAATCCTCTGGTGCATATGCAACAACAGCCTTCATTTTCTCAGGGTAACTACCTACATTTTGTTGATTATTGTTTGACATTTTTCATGCTCCTTTAAATGTATTTAAATTTTATTTATTAAAAAAACAGTGAAACGATTGGAAACGATTGCAATTACAAGTTAATTTTATCATTCATTGTCGTTTTGTCAATTATTTTCATGTTTATTTTTCGTTTATTTTCGTTTATTTTTATAATTTTGTTCGCAAATAGCTGATTTGAAAGTTTTTAACAAATATACGTTGAAAAAATGTTTAAAATACACTAACATGAAAGTAGCATATAAATAAGGATGAAGTATGATGAAAATGTTCGCAACAGAACGAAGAAATGTTATTATGAATATTTTACGTGAAAAAAAACGTGTCACTGTAAAAGAATTATCATCGCATGTCGGGGTTTCTGAAGCGACGTTAAGAGCCGACTTAAATAAAATGGAACTCGATGGATTGCTCGTTCGAACACACGGCGGCGCAATGGTTAAGGATGAAGTGAGTGATACTAGTTTTTCAACACGAGCAAAAAAGAATGTTTATGAAAAAAGTGAAATAGCGAAACTAGCCTTTGAACAAATTCATGAAAAGCAGTGTATTTTATTAGATGCAAGTTCTACTGCATTAGAGTTAGCTAGGATTCTAAACGAACATCCAATTCGTTTAACTGTCGTAACAACTGGTGTATTAACAGCTTTAGAATTAAAAGATAACCCTAACATTACCGTTATCCTTATAGGAGGAGTGTTAACAAATCGTTCTACATCTATAGAAGGAATGCTAGGCATCGATATCTTAGATAACGTTAACATCGATATTATGTTCACTTCTGGTAACGGTTTCTCTGTCGAGAGTGGATTAACCGACTTCAATTTATATGAAGTTGAATTGAAAAAATATATCGTTCAACGCTCTAAAAAAATCATCTCAATCGTTGACTCATCTAAAATCGGTGTTAACTCAAGCGCAGCTTTCGCTACTTTAGAAGAAATTGATATGATTATTACAGATAAACCTATTAATGAAAATGTAATCGACACATTAAACAAATATAAAATCGACGTCTTATTTCCAAAGACTTCTACACAAACAATCTAAGAAACAGGATGTGTACAAAATGAACTATCAAAACTTTGACAGAAATTTTAACTTAACAAATAAAGTCGCGGTCATTACTGGGGGAGCAAGTGGTATCGGTAAAGCTATTGCAGAAATGTATATTGAAAAACAAGCTAAAGTAGCCATATTAGACATTCACGAAAACGTAGAAAACATTGCCAAAGATATCCATCACAAAGACGTGCTTGGCATTAAAACGGATATAACGAATAAACAAGACATTGACAAAGCATTACATACCGTTATCGAACATTTTAGTGTGATAGATATTTTAGTCAACTCTGCAGGTGTCGCATTATTAGATAAGGCAGAAGATGTTTCTGAAGCCGATTGGAATAAAACAATCGAATTAAATTTAACTGCTTCATTTAATATGGCGCAACAAGTCGGTAAACATATGATAGAACATGAGACGAGTGGCTGCATTATTAATTTAGCATCCCAAGCAGCAATCATCGCCTTAGATCAACATGTTGCCTATAGTGCGTCAAAGGCGGCTATCGTTAGTATAACAAAATCACTCGCTTACGAATGGGCACCATACAATATTCGTGTCAATGCCATCTCACCAACCGTTATCCTAACTGAATTAGGTAAAAAAGCGTGGGCAGGAGAAAAAGGCGAAAAGGCAAAAAAGGAAATTCCTTTACAACGATTCGGTTATCCGGAAGAAGTAGCCGCAATTGCCGTATTTCTAGCTAGCAATGCTGCTTCTTTAATAACTGGTGAAAACATTGTCGCGGATGGTGGCAATACCATTAAATAACTTATAGTGATTTAGGTGAATTTTCCATAAAGGTAAATTGGTATATTTACTACTCGCAAACATCTCTTTGAAACATTTATTTTGAAGCTTATACAAGAAGTAAAAACTTATTGCGGTGTGAGTATTTACACCGCAATTTTTTCAGACTTATTACTCTCTTCCAAATTACAACTTGTCAATACACCCCACTTACGATAACCTTATATTATAACAAATTATCTTTGTATCATTCATTCCCATAACTACTGCAGAATTAGGTGTTTAATTTGACGACTCAGCAATACACAATTAAAGACATAGCATTTTGGAAAATCATTGTAGGACTTGCACTAACGTCATTATTTATTTTTGCGACGATGTATAGTATTCAACCAATTTTACCAATGTTCACACAAGACTTTCAAATCAAAATTTCATACGCTAGTTTATCGATGTCACTAACGACGGTCGGTTTGATTTTCGGTCTCATCACTATTGGGTTTTTGTCAGATCGAAAAGGACGTTTAGGCTTTATCCATCTGTCGATTATTATTACAGCACTTATTTTATTTATTATTCCTCTCATGAAATCATTTAGTCTCATTATTTTCTTTCGATTTATTCAAGGGTTTGCACTTTCAGGAGTACTCGGGGCGGCGTTAGCTTATATGGCTGAAGAAATTCATCCACAACATTTTGGATTTGCCGCGACATTATACATCTCCTGCAACAGTCTCGGTGGTATGCTTGGACGTTTTTTAATGGGCTATCTTGCAGAAGTACATTCATGGGAATTCGCATTGTTTTTACTCGGGGTATTTGGCGTAATTACCTTTTTACTCGTCCTTTTTACGTTACCAAAATCAAATCATTTCATCCAATCAACAAAAAATTATCGCGAAGATATGAAAGGATTTCTCTTTCATTTGAAAAATCCGCTCATCCTATTAATGTTCGGACTTGGCATTATCTTGCAAATGTCGTTTACCGGGATGTGGACCTTTTTACCATTTTATTTAATTGAAGCGCCCTACCATTTATCGTTACAACAAATTGCTTACTTTTATTTAGCATATAGTTTAGGCATAGTTGGCGCACCAATTGCTGGATGGTTAACAGGCAAATTTAGTTTAAGCTCTATTCGCGTTGTAGGCATTATCATTTTATCGACAGGAATGTTTGTTACACTCGGTTCTTCGCTCATTACGATTAGCATTGGTCTATCACTCATTTGTCTCGGTTTTTTTATTTCTCATGCGATTGCAACGACGACCGTTTCCCAAGCAGCAACTCACCATAAAGGCAGTGCAACAAGTCTTTATTTAGTCGCATACTATTTAGGAGTGTCGATGGGTACGACCCTACTAAGTCCACTTTGGGAACACTTCAATTGGACGGGCATTATTTTATTTGGTGGAACATTACCAATTCTTTACGTCATCATTGTAAAATTCACTCAAAATAAATTAAAAAACAGGAATGCAGTGTAAACTCTGATGTGCACCCCCTAGAATTAGATCAAAAATCTAATTCTAGAGGTACATATCACTTCACACGCATTCCTGTTTTTTCTATTCGATAAATGTATCTGGAATAACGGTTAAATCAACACCCCAGACGAATGGTAAAACAAAGTAAATCGTCAAGGTGACTAACACAATTCCAATTAAATTAAGTGCAAATCCGGCTTTGGCCATATCGGGAATCCGCAAATATCCTGATCCAAATACAACGGCATTTGGTGGTGTCGCAACAGGTAACATGAATGCACACGATGCTGCAACTGCTGCTGCAACCATAAGTGCATACGGGTGAAAACCTAATGCAACTGCAAGAGATGCCATAATTGGGAACATCATTGAAGCTGTCGCTGTATTAGATGTAATCTCCGTTAAGAAAATAACGAGCGTTGTTACAGAGAGAATCACAACAATTAAACTAACTCCTTGCAAGCCGATTAATTGTTCTCCAATCCAATCCGATAAACCAGAATCTACGAACCCTGCAGCAATCGCAAGTCCTCCACCGAATAAAAGTAAAATACCCCATGGTAACTTTACAGCTGTTTCCCAATCTAATAAATGATCTCCTGGTTTACTAATGGAAGGAATGATAAACAATAGTACCGCAAAAGTAATCGCAATAACACCATCACTTAACCCATTAATAAAATTAGATAATAAAAACGTTCGTGTAATCCAAGAAAAAGCTGCTAAACAAAACACTGCAAAGACTAGTTTTTCCTCAATCGAAGCTCGACCTAATTTATCTTTTTCATCCGTAATAACTGCCTGTCCCCCAGGTAATTCTTTCAACTTTGATGGATATGCAAATTTAACTAAATAAAACCACACAATAATAATGAACGTCCAAGCAAGTGGTACTCCAAACAACATCCATTTCGCGAACGACAACTCAATTCCGTACATCGTATCAATTGCTCCTGCTAACAGCGTATTTGGTGGCGTACCAATTAACGTTGCAACCCCACCAAGTGAGGCAGAATATGCAATTCCGAGCATCAAGGCTTTACCAAAACCAAAGTTTTCTTTCGACGTATCGATTGAATCATCATCTTTTAATGCATCAGATACTTGATAAATAATTGCTAAACCAATTGGCACCATCATCATCGCTGTTGCCGTATTCGAAATCCACATCGATAAAAATCCTGTTGCAACCATGAACCCTAAAACAATCCGGTCCATATTCGTTCCAATTAATGAAATAATCGTTAATGCTATTCGGCGATGTAAGTTCCATTTTTCCATCGCAAGGGCAATCATAAAGCCACCCATAAATAAGAATACCGTTTCATCTCCATAAGAGGATGCTGTCTCCCCCATCTCAAGCCCTTCTGTCATTGGAAACAATACAAGCGGTAATAATGACGTAACTGGAATTGGTACAGCCTCAGTAATCCACCAGGTTGCAATCCATACTGTACTTGCCGCAATTGCAATTCCAGATTGCGATAATCCCTCAGGAGCAAAAAATAATAACATCATTATAAAGAATAATGGCCCTAAAATTAATCCAATTAATTGAGACAGAGAATAACTTCGCTTTTGATTACCGTCGCCTCCTCCATCGCCAGTACTTGATCCTTCTGAAAAAGTTTGTCGTTCCTTAATTTCGCCAATTTTTGACTTGTTCGGATTGACGAAAAAACGAAACATATCTTTCACTTCTTCATGTAATACCCACATTTTATTCCAAGTTGCCATGAACATCATATATTCCTCCTTTTACTAATTTATGGTTGTTATATAACAACCATAAATAGTATAGCATATTACGTCGATTATTCTAGTATATTAGAAAACGTGTAATCCACGATCAAGCAGCAAGTGCAAAACAAGGAATACTAATCTATTAGTAGCATGTAAATCATATATTAATTAGATCGACCATCATTCACACATAACGTGCAAATCGTTCATCACGTTCAGCACGCTCCTCTTCTGATGCGAGGTCATATTTTTTTAATAAATGAAAAATATCATTCAATACTTCTTGTGAAAGCGCATCTGTAATATACGTCTCTAATCCTACGCTAATTCTTTCTGGTAGAAAGGCTTTTTGCTCTGCTAACTTCTTTTTCACATCCGCTACACTATGATCAATTGGGCAACTCATTAGTAAAACCTCCATTATATTTTTTTTACTTTACAACTAGATTACGTGCTTCTCTAAACTGTTTAATATCATCATCTAAAATATATCCATCTTTAATTATTGTAGCTTCATTAAGTACAAGGTCATCCTCATCTGTCACGATTTTATCAACATATTTAGCAAAACCTGTACTCAATACATTCGTGACACTATGCGGAAACATAGCTGGTGTATTATCAACTGCATAATGAACAACCCCATCCACTGTATAAACTGGATCATCTATCGTTGTCGGAACTGTTGTTTCGATTTCAAGCTGTTTATTACAACTAATATCAACAATCATCGCCCCACGTTTAAAACGCGCTAAATCCTTTTTATAAATAATTCGATCCGTCCGATTTGTATCCCATAACACACAATTAACGATGACATCATAATCATACATATTTTTCTTGAACAATTCTTCCAAACGAATACCATAAACATCTACATCAGCACCCAAGCCGTGTAAAATTCTAAGCGCTCCTTTGGCAGTTTGCCCATTTCCTAATACAGCAACTTTCGTTTCATACGGCATTTTCCCTGCATATTGATAAGCTTGTAAAACACCTGCCTCCCCAGCAATTTCACGATTTCTATAAAAAATATACCGTCCATCCTCGAACATTTCTTCCCAAGCTATAACCGTATGGTCATCTGCAATTACTGCGTTAGTAAATTCGATTTGTTGTGCGGCATGAGCCCAACCAACGAGTACTTTCTCTTTTGATAGTTCATCTAAATAATCAGCATCCCCTAATTTTACATCGACAATAATATCACACGAAAGCGCCTTTTTACGCGACACAAGATGCGCCCCTGCCGCTTCATACTCCGCATCCGCACACCCCACCGAATCACCGTAACCTGTTTCAAAATAAAGCTGATCCACATGCTTAATTTTCGCCAAATCATTCGGTATTAGTGCTCTTCTCGCTTCATTATTTTTATGACTTATTAAAAATCCCATCGTCTTCATACTATTATCCCCAATCCGTCTGTTAAAAAATATAGTAGCCAATCTCACAACTCTTAACTAATATTATTCACGCCCCATTCTAAATAGTCAAACTTTTAATGGAATAAACCCATTTGATGATTTTATATAAGTGAGATCAGTAATATTGAGGAGGAAATAGATAAAACTATTATTTATTCTTAAAAATTACTCATTACTTACGATTCATCAACCAAGACAAGCTTACCTCAAATATAATTCTTATTAACCCTATAATTATATCTATAAAACTACCATTATAATCTATTTAAGATATACTTATCTTTAAGAATCGATGTATTTAATAGGAGGGATTTATAAATGGAAAAGCAAAAGAAAAAAACTTCTCTTAAAACTGTTATTATCGCCGTACTTATTTTAGTTTTACTAATATCTTTCGGGTTTAATTTCAACAAGTCAAAAAAATCTAGTGAGGAAATAAACAAATTAGAAGAGAAATATAGTAGCGAACTAAAAGAAAAAGAAGAAGAAATCATCACATTAACAGCTAAAGTAGATGAAGCTAAGCCTTGGTTCGAAATGTCTGACAAAGAACAAGAGCGTCAAGTAAAAGAAGAGGAAGAAAAACAATTAGCTGAAAAGAGAGCAGAAGAAAAAAAAGCTAAGAAAAAAGAGAAAAAAAAGAAAGAAAAAGAAGCAGCTGAAAAAAAGAAACAAGAGGAAAAAGAAAAGCAAGGCTATGACACTGGCATTACATACGATGAATTAGCAAGAACGCCTGATAAATATGAATTAGAGAAAGTTAAATTTTCTGGAAAGGTTGTCCAAGTAATGGATGGAGACGATTCGGTGCAATTAAGGATAGCAGTAAATGATGACTATGACAAAATGCTTTATGTGGAATATGATAGTGATATTGTTGATTCACGAATATTAGAAGATGATCACATTACTATTATGGGTGTTTCACATGGTTTAATCACATATCAATCGACAATGGGCGGCGATATAACAATTCCTGCTCTTGAAATCGATATAATTGAACAATGAAAATAATAAAGAATGGGATTATGTAGCAATTAAATAAGCTACCAATCCCATTTTAAATTTAAATAAATAACAGTGAGGCTCATATTGTCGTTTAAGAGTTCATCCTCTAACAAAATTCCAGCCCTTTTCTTCCACTACAACAAAAAACTCCAAAAGCAGCTCTCACCGCTTCTGAAGTTTCTACTAAACTATTACTCTCCCGCACCCACTCGTTCTAGTACAGCTTGTTTCACCGCATCTAACACGTTTCGGCTATCTTCTTCCGTCGCTTCTTTCACGCCGAAGTAGAATTTAATTTTCGGCTCTGTTCCAGATGGTCGCACGCATACCCATGCGCCATCTTCTAACAAATATTTCAACACGTTTGATTTAGGTAATTCAATTGGCTCGATATGATTTTCCTCTTCAACGATAACTCGTTCACTACTTACATAATCTTCACGAGCGACGACAGTTTTTCCACCGAATTCTACAGGTGGATTGTCGCGCAATGCTTGTAATATCGCTGCGATTTGTTCTACGCCTGCCTTACCTTCTAATGTTAAGGAAGCTAAATCTTCCTGGTAGTATCCATACCTTGCAAAAATTTCTTGTAATGCGTCGTATAGCGTCATGCTTTTCGTATGGTAAAATGCAGCGGCTTCAGCAATTAAGACACACGTTTGCACCGCATCTTTATCACGAACGAAATCACCGATTAAATACCCATAGCTTTCTTCATAACCGAGTAAAAATTCATGACTACCTGTCGTTTCAAATTCTTTAATTTTTTCACTAATATATTTAAATCCAGTTAATGTATCGATTGTTGTTAAATCGTACGCACTCGCAATATCACGTCCTAATTCTGATGTAACGATTGTTTTCAAAACGGCACCATTTTTAGGCAATCTACCTTGTAACGACTTTTGTGTCACAATATAATGTAACAAAATTGCCCCAATCTGATTGCCTGTTAACAACATATAACCTGCGCCATTTTTCACAGCGACTCCTACACGATCTGCATCTGGGTCAGTTGCTAATAAAAGGTCGGCTCCAGATTTTTCCCCGTATTCCATTGCTAAAGAAAATGCTGCTGATTCTTCTGGATTCGGAAATTCCACCGTAGAAAAATCTGGATCTGGTAATGCTTGTTCATCGACAATATCAACTTGAGTAAAGCCGATATCACGTAATCCTCGCATGACAGGGACACGTCCTGTTCCATGTAACGGTGTATAAACGATTTTAAAATCATCTCTTGCTTGGTTAATCGCCGCTTCATTGATGATAATTTCTTCTAATTGGGCGTGGTATGCATTATCAACTGTTTCCCCAATCATCGATAGCATCCCTTGTTCTTTCAATGTCGCTTCATCTGCTACTGGCACAGTCAATTCATTTACCACAGCTTCTACATTTTCGACAATGACGTCTGCATCACTTGAAGCAAACTGCGCACCATCACTGCCATACACTTTAAAACCGTTATATGCCGCTGGATTGTGGCTTGCTGTAATAACAATTCCTGCATAAGCATGTAAAAAACGCACGGCAAACGACAATTCTGGCGTCGTACGTAATGACTCGAATAAATATACTTGAATTCCTTCATATCCTAATGTTTTTGCTGCTTCCATAGCAAATTCCGCCGACTGATGACGCGAATCATAGGCAATGACAACCCCACGCGCTTTCGCCTCATCTCCAGCATCTACTATATAATGCGCCAATCCCGCCGCAGCTTTTCGCACCGTATATTTATTCATCCGATTTGTTCCAGGACCAATAACCCCACGCATGCCACCAGTTCCGAACTCTAAATGTTTATAAAAGCGATCCTCTAATTCCATCACATCTTCAACTTTTTCTAACTGAGCTCGTAATTGTTCATCCAATTCAACAAATTCTAACCATTTTTCATATGTTTTTTTCCAATCCATCACGATAAACCTCCATCGATATGTAAATCAACATTTATCAACCTAATATTCTAGTATAGCATATTTTTAAAATTTTATTGTATCTTTCTAGGTCTAATAGCATACTAACATACTTTATAAAAGTCTTTTCACCAATTTTTCACATTTATAAAAAACTCCTCCGCTTTCCTCGCTAATTATAGACAGATTAATGTATTCGCGATTCTTTATTTGATACAATGCATTATTGATAGGTGTATTAATTATCACTTACTTTTTAAATAAAATTTTCAGAAACATTGCATCATATTACATAGGTGAGTAGTCCATATCACCAAATGGATTAGCTTCCTTATATATTATTAACTTAAACATAGTATATAAGTAGAACTGTTCTTTGATTAACTTTTAAATATTAGATTACATAGAAAGCAAGGTGAACATTATATGGGTGGTATTGAAGGAGAAACAATGCTCGTTGTAGGCATGTTTCTAGCAATTGGAGCTGGAGCGTTATCATTTCTTTCTCCATGTGTGCTTCCAATTTTTCCAGCATATATGTCTTACATTACAGGGATTAGTGTCAAAGAATTACAAGGCGAACAAAATACGCAAATTCGCCGCACACTATTAAGTCATTCACTCGTTTTCCTAGCAGCCGTTTCCCTCGTCTTTATCGGACTTGGAGCAGGCGCATCTTTTCTAGGAAACTTTATCCAAGATATTTTATTCGGTGATACAGGATTACTTATCCAACGAATCGCCGGTGTACTCATTATCATTATGGGATTATTCATCGCAGGATGGATCAACATTCCATTCTTAATGCGTGAACACCGCGTCCATGCAAAAACTCGACCAGCTGGTTATGCGGGAACATTTTTAATCGGACTCGGTTTCGCAGCGGGATGGACACCATGTATTGGACCAATTTTCGGCTCAATATTATTATTAGCAGCAAGTAATCCTGCACACGGTATTTTTTATACTGTCATGTATGTCGTCGGATTCGCACTTCCGTTTCTCGTGCTGACATTCTTCCTTGGTTCAACGAAGTGGATTGTCAGACATAGTGGCATCATTATGAAATTCGGCGCCATCGTTATGATTATTATGGGATTAGTCCTATTCTTTGGTCTCCTCCCTGTCATTACAAATTACTTACTTGATTTAGTAGAAGGCACTTGGTTATCACGATTAGGATAAGGTTGGTGTAAATTCATGAAAAAAATTTGGTTCACACTCCTCGCTCTTGCAGGCGGTGCGTTAATTATTTGGTTAGCATTGGATTTTGTTGAAAAGAGAGATCAGACTGAAACAGAACCAAATGAAGATGGAGCTGTCATTACCACTGAACAAGCTGAACAAAATAACAATGTGGAAACAACTGAACGTGTAGATGAAGTTGGGCTACAAGCTGGGATGATTCCACCTGATTTTGAATTAGAAACATTAGAAGGCGACACAATAAAATTATCCGAACTCAAAGGTCAAAAGGTAATCGTCAACTTCTGGGCAACGTGGTGTCCACCTTGTCGAGCAGAAATTCCTGATTTTATCGAAGTATATGAAAAAGAAGATGTTGAAATCTTAGCAGTAAACATGGAAGAAACAAAAAACAATTTAGAAATGGTAGAGGAATTTGTTGAAGAGTTCGAAATGCCATTTCCAGTTTTAAAGGATGAAGACGGCGATTTAATGGACGAGTATCGCGTCGTTGCCTTCCCAACATCGTACATGATTGACTCGGAAGGACATATCCAATTCGTCGCAATGGGCGCAATGAATTACGATCAAATCAAAGAACGATTAGAAAATATGGATTAATAACAAATAAACTCACCACACTCTAAAAATGAGGTGGTGAGTTTTTTCATGAATCAAAAAATGGATTGAAAAACATTAGAGTGTTTCCACACTACTCTGCCCGGGAATAATTACTTGAGTAGCATCTTAATGCACAAAAGAGAAAGATTCAAATGACAAAACCTACTTTACCCATGACACAGTAAGGTTATGATAAATTATTAGATGAGTTGACGCGATTAAAAACGGAAACAAGAAGTGCCGCTAGTCAACGTGTGGATCATACACGAAGTTTTTGTGATTTCAGGGAAGACTCCGAATACGAAGCAGCTTTAAAAAATCGTGCAAACATTGATGCATGCATTTCCGAATAAGAACAAATGATTCAACACGCTGAAATCATTAAAGATACTGTCCGCGACATCGCAGAAATTGGTAGCACCGTTACATGGCAGAGTTTAGATCAAAACGAAACAGAAACGTACACGATAGTTGGTCCAGAGGAAGTCGATCCAAACGAAGGAACAATATCGTACAATGCTCCAATAGCCAAACAATTACTCCAAGCAAAAGTTGGCAACAAAAGAACATTAACAACACCCGCCGGAAATCGCCAAGTAAAAATTATAGAGATCAGCTAAAATAGTTAGACTTGATTTTAGGTCGACTCATAAATTTGTAGGAAGGCTCATGATTCCAGCACACGGCTCTTAACCTTTCCAAAGAACTTATCGAAACAGGTTTTTTCAATTATGAACCTTTATTATTCTTTATGAGCCGAACACAACATTATTTAAATTCTATCCATCTAAAAAGCCAAGCTAAGCATTATCTGCTCAACTTGGCTTTTATCATACTTTAAATTGATTCACTAATTCATTTAATTCTTCTGCTAAATTAGCTAAATCAGCTGAGCTTGCTGCAACTTCTTCCATGGATGCATTCGTTTGCTCGGTAGATGCGGATGTTTCTTCCACACCTGCTGCTGCTTCTTCTGATACGGCTGCAACTTCTTCGACCGCGCCGCCCATGCGTTCTGTCTGCTCGGAAATCTCATTTAAATGTGCCGCAATACCGTCAATTCGTTCTCCTACTTGCGTTACGGCTGCAGATATATTTTTAAACGTTTCACCAGTCGCAATAATTTGCTCTGTACCTTGCTCCACTTCTTGATAACTATCACGTAATGAAGTAGACACTGCGCTAGACTCTTGTTGGATACGATTAACAATATTAGTTATATTTGTTACAGACTCAGATGATTCTTCCGCTAACTTTCTTACTTCATCTGCCACTATTGCAAAACCTTTACCATGTTCTCCTGCTCTTGCCGCTTCAATTGCTGCGTTTAATGACAATAGATTCGTTTGGTCAGCAATTTCTTGAATCACCGCAACTAATTGAGATATCTCTTGTGAATGAGCGTCTAACCCTTCAACTTTTCCAACAGCATCATGCACGATTTCATTAATTTTTGTCATTTGCTCAGTTGAAGTAGCCATTAATTCTGCCCCTTCATTAGTCATATTCAACACCTCATTAGAAGCATCTTGAATAGCCTCTCCATCTTCATTTGCCGCTTCAACTCTTGAAGAAAATGTAGCCATTGCTGACGATAAATCCGTTGCTGTGTTAGCTTGTGTTTCTGATCCTGTAGCCAATTCTTGCATCGTAAGCGCGATTTGCTCCGAGGCCGAGGTTACTTCATTAGATGATTGAGTTAACTCCTCACTTTGCGTTGTTACAGACTCAGATACATTAGAGACACGATTTAATAAACTACGAATATTTTCATTCATATCGTTCATTGCATGAATTAATTGTCCTGTCTCATCTCTCGCCGCTGTTTGTAAAGGTTCATGACTCAAATCACCTTGAGCAATTATTTTCATCCGATCCATCACTCTAATAATCGGTCTTGTAATTGAAGCTGATGTGTAAATAGCAATTCCAGCACTCAACAATACGATAACGATTGCCACGGCTACACCAACAACTAAAGACGCTTCACCATGATTGATATTTTCTTCGCCCAACTCAACAATGGCTTCTCCCGTATCATCTGCTAAATCTTCATATTGTGAAATTAAAGTAATCGAAATTGGCAAAACTTGTTCTTGCAAATTTTTCAAAGCAACACCTTCATCACCTTGTTCATCTATCGCAAAAACTTCCGACTCAACTATTTCACGCCATTCAATTGTTTCATCATACAATTTTCTAGTTTCAGCGGAATCATCTAATTCAAAAATTACCTTAAAATGATTTTCACTTTCCTCTGTTAACTTCTTAAAATTCTCTTTGTTTACATTATCATCAGATAATAACGCTCCTCGTACTTCAGACAATTGCGCCGATGTATTATATGTAACCTTTTCAATTCGATTTAATAATTCCAGATGTTCTGCAATCATTTCTTCCGTACTAGCATTAATGTCCCTCGTGTTCAAAAAATTATAAAATCCTAACAAAATTACTAACACAATTACTAATGAAAAACCTAACAATATTTTCGACCTAATACTTCTAAATTTATATAAAGCCCTCAAGCTTAACCCCTCATTTCGTATGCTATATTTTATAATTCTCGATGTCACTATTCATTTATTTTCTCATATCATCTTTAAATACTCTAGCGTTCTTTTCTCCTAATTATTATGTACTTAAATAACATTGAAAAATCATGACACCTTGGTTTGTCAGAAGACTATTATTACCTGACAATAATTTTTCACCTCAGTTCACAACTTATTCTATCATATTTTTTCCAAAACATGAGCCTTTGCGAGACATTCATAAGTCCCATGAGCCACCTTTCACCTCTCCCTACACGATAGTACAAGTAAGCTACTCATCTATCATTGCCGTTCATCAAAATTCATTTCTTAATAATATACAACAAAAGGAGGGAAATTTATGTATGAGTTACAAAATTTTTTACTAGAAGAGGCGTTTATTATCATTCCTGTACTGTTAATCATCGGGAAAATAATTAAACAAACTCCGTGGATAAAGGATTGGCTCATCCCTTACATCCTACTCATCTTCGGAATTGCAGGATCACTACATTTAATAGGCTTCACTACTGACGCCGTTTTACAAGGGATTCTCTTAACAGGAGCAGCCGTCTACAGCAACCAACTTTTCAAACAAACAAAGGAGCGTGATTGTCAATGAAAATTTATTACGGAGCAGGTCATGGGAAGAATACCCCAGGAAAACGTTCACCAGACGGCGAGCCAGAATGGAATTTTAATAATGAAGTCGCTCTTGCATTCGCTAAACAAATGAAAAAATATCAAGGGGTCACTGTACATCGCACCGACGATCCTACTGGAAAAACCGACGTTCCATTAACAGAAAGAACGAACAAAGCAAATCGTGCAAATGCTGATTTCTACATTTCATTCCACCACAATGCTTACAAAAATCACTGGGGAGACTGGACAGGCGTGGAAACATATTATTACAAAACATCAACACAAGGTCGCCAGCTCGCACACGTAATCCAAAAAGCATTAGTCAAAGCATACAACTTAAAAGACCGCGGTATAAAAACGAACAATCTGCACATCACACGTGAAACAAAAATGCCTGCCGTCCTAGTCGAGGGTGGTTTTATGGATTCTATCATCGATATCAAAAAAATACGTAATAAAAATGTCTTACAAAATGCAGGAAAACAAATTGCCAAAGCAATCGCCAACCATTTTCAGTTAACAAAAGCAAAAAATCCACCAGCAAAATCACAAGCAGGATCAACATCAAAGACCTTAACTGTCGATGGTTATTTAGGACCTGAAACAATTAAAGCATTACAACGATATTTTAAAACACCTGTGGACGGATATTTAAGTAAACCATCAGTCGTCATTAAATCACTACAACGTTTTCTCGGCACACCTGTCGATGGTTATATAAGTGAACCATATTCTAACATGGTCGCAGCACTTCAACGCCGCTATAACACACCTGTAGACGGAAAAATTAGCAGACCAAGTATTGTCATTAAAGAATTACAAAAACGATTGAATAAAGGTAAACTATAAGGCACCATTATGATTGCAAAATATAAGCAAGATTCATAGTCCATTTATCAAAACTAAATCTTAACTATGCCATTCTAAAAAGGTACTAAATCCAATGTGATTTAGTACCTTTTTTAATCAAGTTTTTTATGTTATATTTCAAATAATTAAACTTGTTGTCTATCTGTATCATGAACATTCATAAACACATTAACCGCAAATAAAATAATTGCCAGCGCTAATGCTCCGCCGCCACTAAAAGTGAAAGTATGAGCAAAGCCAATGGCTCCAGGAATTTGTACCATAAACATACTAGCAAGTAAAATGGGCAATCCAATATTATATAACCAAAAAGTCCATTTACCTAACATACTTGTGCCTGCTTTTGGATAGACAGTGTACACTAAACCTATAATAGCCGTCGATGCCCATCCTACAAGGTTAACATGTGCGTGTGCTGCAGCCCAATGTAATTGAATAGTTGCCGACATGAAAAGTCCTAAAGCAATTCCAATAATAAAATATAATACTGCAAGCTTAATCCATTTTGCTCCCATCTCAATCTCTCCTTTTCAGATAATTTAAGCGCTTACAAATCGATTGTATCATGCGTTCACTCAATTAGTCAATGTGTTGACTAATTGAGAACAAGCGAATATACTTTTACTAAGTAGCCTTTTATCTAAGTAAACTAAAGTACAGGGAGAGGAAAATATTGCAAGATAAAGATACCTTACTAGCAGAAACAGCACTTGACCTTGTCCGAGTTGCAAATTTAATGGAACGATTAGGTGGAAAATATGCACAAGAAGCAAACTTAGGAAGTGTGCAACAGTATATGCTTTTATCGATGTTATTAGCAAACGATAGTTTATCAATGAGCGAGCTTCGCGAAAATACATTAGTGACTAAACAAGCTATAACTGGTTTAGTCAATCGAATGGAAAAAAGCGGGCATATCAAGACAAGTCCTGATTCTAAGGATCGTCGTGTAACTCGTGTTCATCTGACAGTTAAAGGAGAAAGTGCATTACAAACAATTCGTCCAAAAAGAATTGAAGGAAATCGAGAAGCGTTTTCTATATTAAACGAAGAAGAAATTACACAGTTATCTAATCTTGTTTCTAAATTAATTATCCATTTAAATAAATGAAATAGTTTTATATACTTTCAATCCAATTACATTAACGCTTAAAATGTTATGGATTTTTCTTACAAAATTCGTTACGATAATATGTAGAACTACTTATGGAAGGAGAGAAATAAGACTTATGCTAAAAAAACTAAGCATCATCTGTTTATTCACCCTTACAATTACTGGATTAATCGCATGTAGTACTGACAACCCTACCTCTACCGACGAAGAAGCTCCTAATGTCGAAACGAAAGAATCAGAAGAAGCCCCAGAAGAAAAAGAACTTGTTGAACCAGACAATGAAGAAACACAACAGCTAGTAATCGATACTATCAACAATATACACAAAGTTATGCGCGAAGAAGTCGACAAGGTTGGCTATTGGGAAACAGAAAAAGAGTACAAGGAAAATGCCAAAAAAATAAGTGAAAATGCAGAAGAACCGTTGAAAAAATATATTGCTAAACCTTCTATCAATAAATACGCTGAGGAAATCGCTGAAGTAATGACATGCCAATGTGATAGTATGCTTACGTTCAGAGTACAAGATGCGTTTGCTGGCTTTAAAATAACTGATTTTAGCGAAAACACATTTAAAGCAGAATCTATTACAGTGAACGAAACTGGTCTAGATGAAATCGGTTGGAAAAGTAATTGGTCATTTGTAAAAGAAGATGGAGACTGGAAATTACGAGAACATACTTACACTTTCCCAGATTATCCTGATGCAGACGAACCAGTCGATAAAGATAAATTTTTAAACTTCACGTTTGAAGACATTGAAAAATCATTTCGTATATACGACTCAGAAAGAGAAGAATATACTGAAGAATATATCCCAATTGAATTTGTCGAGGAATTTGAAGATGGCGGTGTGCGCTACCTCGTCATTCAAATGCCAGATGAGACGCCAGAGGACCGAGGTAGGGAGCCTGGAATGTACATCGTTTATAACACTGAATTAGGTATTGAAGATATAGAATTTACAGAGGAATATAATGACTAATAAGCATAAATACCACACACACGCTCTTTTCCAATATATTTTGGGAAAGAGCGTTTTTAACCCTCACTCAAATCACTTGCTATTATCAAAAATCCATCTACAATATATTGAAGCAATACATTATAGGAACAAACTCAATTCATAGGATTACTTTTTATTTATAGGAGGTAGAGGCATGACATTACTAGACCAAACAACATTACTAAAGAAATATCACATCGATGAAGCAACATTTGCCAACCTCAATATCACGTGGGAACAATTAATGGATATTTATCATGATTATACAAATTTTAAACCAATACTTTTTCCAACTGCAAACAGAATGGCAGAAGCATTACGTAAACATCCAGACATCCATACTGTTAAAGCACGACTTAAAGATCCTGAACGCCTTATCGCAAAAATTATTCGAAAATCAATTGAGAATAAAGACAATCCCAATTTCCAAATTACATTGGCGAACTATCAAACATACATTACTGACCTAATTGGTATTCGTGTTTTACACTTATATAAAAATCAAGCAGTAAATATCGATCAATATATTCGGTCGACATGGACTTTAGCAGAAAAAGCAACGATTTATTATCGTAAAGGCGATAACGAAACATTCGACAATGAAAAAAAGCTCGATAAATTCGATATTAAAGAACACCCAGCTGGTTATCGTTCATGGCATTATTTAATTGAATCAACAATACCTGAAGAAGATTTCATAGCAGAAGTGCAAGTTCGTACAATTTTTGAAGAAGGTTGGAGTGAAATTGACCACCAATTAAGATATCCATACGATTTAGATAACTCCCTGTTACAAGACCAGTTGCTCGTGTTAAACCGTGTTGCCGGAAGTGCTGATGAGATGGCTAACGCAATTCGTGAAACACAACTAGGACTCGATAAACTCATCAGTCAAAACGAAGCATACAAAGAAAAAATTAAACAATTAAGAGAAAAACTCGATCAAGCACTAAAAGACAAATCGCTAAGTGAAGAGCTTGCAAAAGAATTACTCGACAAAATCGCTGAATTAAAACCAAACGTAACGAATCACTTTCATAAAAAATAAACTCAAATCATATTTCCGCACGATACATGAACATTCATCTTGTTAGAGCTAATACTCTAGCAAGATTTTTTATTTTCATCTTAAAATTTGCTCCAATATGGTCTGAATTCGCTCCGCATCAGACTTTTTCGCTCCAATCATCCGATAATTCATTCAATAAAATAAAACCACCATAAAACTGCAATCAAACTTAACCTGCAATTTCACGATGGTTCCACTAATCTATTAACATTCAATCATTACTACATCATACTGCTTCTTCCTCATCATCACCTAAAATTAATTTTCTCCGTTCTGCTTTTTCTACTGGATACTTCCTAACATAAATCATGTAAACGAATACAATTAATAGCAAGATGCCACTTAAAACAATTAACTCAATCATTGTTAAACCACCAATTGGATTAAGTGGTGTGTAAAGAAACATAAGAAATACGAGTGAAATAATGCCTAAATAACTAACTGTTTTTCCCCATTTCACTTTAAATGGACGTTCAAGATCGATATTATCTTTTCTTAATCTCCAAAAGGATAATACGACTAGCAACCAAGCTATCGACATCATAAATCCAGCAATGTTAACAATACTAGTAAATATATCTTGACTCGTACCTAATAAAGGACCAAAACTACTAACGATAAACAGTAACACAATTGGATATAGTGGCGTTTTATGTTTTGCACTTAACTTACCAAATCTTTCAGGTAAGTACCTCGCACGACCGAGTGCAAATAACACACGACTACCCCCAATATAAGCTGCGTTCCATGACGTGAGCATTCCAATTAAAGCAGCTAATGCGACAAATGTTTTTGGCAAGTCACTACTTGGAAACAAAGTGCCTAGTGACTCTAACACGACAATTTGACCTGTTTCACGTAAATGTAATGGTGTTGAAAAAGATGCTCCAATAATAATTAAAATGTAAAAAATAATACTCGCCCAAATCGTACCAATAATAACAATACCAATTGTTCGTGGTTTAATATCCGCTTCTTCTACCGCTTGAGCAACAACATTAAATCCTGACATAAACCCAGGTACCAGCAACATGACGAGCACAATCCCAGTCGGAGAAGTGAAGATAGGTTGCGCATTTTCAATACTTCCTAAACTAACACCCGTTACGACATAGAAGATAGCTGCTAGTAATAAAATGAGCACTGTAATTGTTTGAAACACTTTCGAAAATTCAATACCTACATAGTTAAGCCAAGCAAATAATAAATTAATTAATATAGATATCAAAATATAAGATAGATAAATAGTTTCTCCAGCTAATTCATACAATGGACCAAACTTGATTAACGGGAAACCTAACGATTCTAAAATCAAGGGGAACATAATCGTCTCAATAATAATTAATGTCAGCATTGCATAAGCCATCGTAATCCCAGAAACATATGCCCAACGATCACCTAATCCAACGAATGTAAATGCCATATCACCACCAGCTCTTGGCATGGCAGACGATAACTCAGCATAAGCTAAACCGACAAACGTACAAACAATTCCACCAAATACAAAAGCTAATATACCACCAAAACTACCACCAAATGTAGACCATGGACCTGCATAAATAACCCATGACCAACCAATAACTGCACCAATTCCTATCGACAACAAATCAACAGTAGAAAGCGACTTCTTTAACTGAACTTGAGACATTTACTTCACTCCCCCACTATTTTGATAAGTTAAAACGAAATAATTTATCGGCATTTTTCCAGAAAAACTTCTCCAATACTTCTTCTTTTAACCCCCACAGTTTTACTTCTTCAATAAAATCATCAATTGGGTGCCCTAACGTTAACCAGTCCGAACCAAATAAAATTTGATCTTGAATTAACGTATTCGCATACTGTAAAAACATTTCCCAACCAGTATTTTCCATACCGATATATTTAGGTCTAAACGCTGAAGTATCAACATATAAGCGATCATATTTTAACAGCATAGCAATCATATCTTGAATCCAAGGCCAGCCACCGTGCCCTGCGATAATTTTTAAATTATCAAAATGCATAAGTGGTTCTTCTAAATGTTTTGGATGATCAATAAATGCAGATGTTTCCTTAAAATAATTAATCGATGTATGAATCCAAACGGGAATATCGTATTCATCACAGAAAGAATATAGCGGATAATAACGTTTATCATCTGCATGCAACCCATGATCATAAGGCGCAATGACGACAGCTTCAAACCCTTGTTCCAAAATAGCCTTTTTCACTACTTTCAAACTCTCTGTTCCTTTATGCGGATTATATCCTGCAAAACCAATGTATTGCCCAGGATACTGTTGTAAAATTTCTGCCGTTTCATCGTGTGATGTAGGAGCTTCATGTTTCGAACGACCATAATCTAAATTATGAATTGCATGCTTAACAACATTTACCTTTTTTAATAACTTACTGAAATTTTCCATCGAATATTCTTTTTCTAACACACTAAACAATTCATTCACAACTTCTTCTAAAGAATGTTGATCTAACTTTTTGGCTAAATCCTCTTTCGTCCAACCAACTAAATTTGCCCAACGTGGAGCAAATAAATGAATATATTCGCGGTTTTTCTCCTCTATTTTATCCGTTTGTTCAAATTGAAAAATTGGTAACGTGTTTGATACGTCAATAATCATCTAATCACTCCTCATATCTTTTTTCAAATACTGGTGTTTTGTGTAATGCTCGTTCAATCGTATCTGGAGCAACCCACTCTATTTCTGGTGTAACACGTAATCTTCCATGCAATGCCCTTTTTAAATCCTTCGTCAATTGAGGTAATGCTTCTTTCGTCGTCTCTTTACTATATTCAACTTTTAATAGAAGTGGTGGTACAACACGTGGTGGAGGTGTGTCTAAGATAATTCTCATCTCTCCTGTTACACGTGGCATAAAGTCTGTAATTACTTCTTTAATTGCTGTCGGGAATACATTTGTTCCTTTTACGATAAGCATGTCATCTGAACGCCCGACCACCTTCACCCTACGACCTTCAAATCCACAATGTGGACATGGTTTTGTAAATACTTGCATTAAATCACCTGAACGATATCTAATTCTCGGCAATGCTTTTAATTGAAATTCAGTAATAACTACTTCCCCAATTACACCATCCGTAATTTCAAGAGGCTCTAACGTATGAGGATCAATCAATTCATTTGGAAACGTACTTAACTCTGGTGCCGTACAATGAACTCCATGATATTCATCTGAATCACAAGAAAAACCTAATTCTCCTAAATAATCATACACACGACAACCATAAGCATCTTCTATCTTTTTCTTCACTTCTGGAACTCCAATGCCAATTTCGCCAACTGTAAATAATGAATCAATTCCTATATCAGATATCGGACGACCATAAATTTCTTCGTGTTTATCAATCAAATATTCAGCAAGTGACGGTGTTGTCATAATCGCACTTGGCTTCACTAACCTCGCAAAATTTAACATCGCTTCACTACCTGTACGAATATCTACATCAATCGGTAATGCCCCGTGATGTTTTATCCCATCAACAATCGAAGTAGTTGCATAAATTCCAAGTGCATGCCCAAAAAACACTCGTTCTCCTTTCATAATTCGTCCATAGGATAACATATGAGAAATAAATTGATTCATTAAATTCAAATCTTTGCGTGTAAATGTATAAGTAAATGTCGGCTGGCCACTCGTACCACTAGTTGTACCTGTAAAAGCAATCTCATCAGGTGAACTAGCTAAATGCATACCAAATGGATGACCTAACTTTTCACGCGACTCTTGTTGACTCAGACGTTCTTTCTCCTTATCTAAAAACAACGGTAATTTAAAATAATCATCAAAAGATTTTATATTTGCTATATTAATATGTGCTTCATCAAATTTTTCACGATAATAAACAGAGTTACGATACACATATTTCAACTGTTCAATTAATAAGAAAAACTGATACTCCTTTATCTCCACCTCAGACATTTTATTAAAAATAGGATTATTATAAGTTACCTTCCTACTCATTAAGTTTGTCATAATATTACCTCCCACAAATCTGTAAGCGTTTACAATTATTATTATATAGGATACGATATTAGAAACGGAAATAGATTATTCTTATTGTCTTATAAGTAAAGCTAATAAGTGAGGGGTTATCATGAATATCGAACAATTAAAATATGTACAAGTAGTTGCCACACACCTATCATTTTCCAAAGCAGCAGAAATATTATACGTTTCACAATCAGCGATTAGTCAAGCTATATCAAAAATAGAACGTGACTTAAACATTAAAATTTTTCTTCGTGATACAAAACAAGTTGAACTAACGAAAGAAGGACAATTAGCACTTAAATTAATTGACAGCATATTACAACAAACAGATGATTTATTTAATTTAAAAAACAATATTAAAAAAGCCGATCATTTAAATCTCGCTATTGTTAAAGGTCTATTTTTACCTTTTATGTTAAACTTATTAAAAGATAGAATTGCAGACACTCAAATAAAATTTTTAGAATCTGACTCTATCTCTATCATTGAAGGTATCCAAAAAGGTCAATTAGATATAGGTATCATTCCAATTTACGTAGAAAATGAACATATTTTAAAGTCTCTACGAGTAGCACCTATCATGGATATTTCTTATTATGTGTTTGTGAGTTGTGATTCTCCATTAGCTAAAAGAAAATCTTTAACGTATAACGATATCGAAAAAGAATCAATCATCCTTTATGACGGCCCTTTTTTAAAATGGCTATTTTCATCTATCTCTAATAAACAAGGTGCTAACAACGTTTTATTCAGTTCAACAAATCAAGAGTTCATTAGAGAATTCACTAGTAAAAATCAAGGAATTACAATCGATACGATAGCAGAAACAATCGTCAATCCACATATACAAACGAATAAAGTCGTCGCTATTCCATTAATAACGAACAATATAGCTTTCAGTTATTTAGGCATTGTGGCAGACTTAAATAATATAGATCAAGTGATATTTAATTATATTTCAAAAGTAATTACCCAATATGTAAATGATGAAATTATGAATCATCTACCATTTAATCATACAAAATAAGCTATGTAACAGATGGTTACTACTAAAAGTCTTCAAACTAGAGGTGCGATTATGAAATTAAATGAATTTACAATCGGAGAAACATTTAAAACAAAGTCATTTCAATTATCGAAAGAAGCAATTATGGAATTCGCGCATACATTCGACCCACAATACATGCATATAGATGAAGCGAAAGCAAACGCAGGCAGATTCAATGGCATCATCGCATCCGGGATTCATACGTTAGCCATTTCATTTAAATTATGGGTTGAAGAAGGTAAATATGGAGAAGATGTCATCGCTGGAACAGGTATGAATAACGTCAAATTTATTCGACCTGTTTATCCAGATGACGAATTATATACAGTCATAAAAGTCATCGACAAAAAAGATCGCAAAGACAACAACGGCATTCTTACGGTCAGATTGACTACATTTAATGACGAAGATAATAAAGTCTTCAAAGCCGATTTATCAGCTTTAATCAAAAATGATTCACAATCATAAAAATTTAAACATTACAAAAGCAAGTATTGACTCAATTGAATACTTGCTTGTTCCTGCATATTCATTTATTAGCAAGCTAGTCTAATCCACTTTAATTTCCTTCCTTTTTGACGAAGACAATATGGATAATTCCTCGCGATATTTAGCTACAGTTCGTCTTGATAAGGCAATATTGTACTCTGTTTTCAAATATTCAGATATTTCCTGATCTGATAATGGTTTATATTTATTCTCTTGTTCAACGACACTTTTAATTAATTCCTTCGCTTCTACTTGCGATGTTTCCTTTTCGTTAGTAGACGATAGTTTAGTAGAAAAAAATTGCCGTAATTCAAAAATGCCTAACGGTGTTTGAATAATTTTATTCGTAATTGCTCGGCTTACTGTAGATTCATGCATGTCAATTTCCGCTGCTACCTCTTTTAATGTCAAAGGTTTTAAAAAACGTGCCCCTTTAACTAAAAATTCACGCTGATATGTTATTAAGACATTCATTATTTTTAAAATCGTATTTCTTCGTTGTTCAATACTCGTTTGCAACCAATTAAACTGTTTGTACTGCTGCTGGATATATTGTGATAATTCATTTGATTGCTTCATCTGAACGACATATGCATTGTTAAAATAAATATTCGGTAAATAATGTTCGTGTAATTGAATTGTAAACTCGTTATTCAGATCATAATCAACCGTAATATCAGGAACGACATAATCTGTTTTTGCAGTGTCAAATGCCATCGCTGGTCTCGGATTGAAACCTTGAATCGTTTGAAAAACGTCTTGAATATCATGTAGTGAAACTGCCAATTGTTTAGCGATTTTTTCCCAACGTTTATCTGCTAAATCTTGTAAATAATGAGCAATTACATTATGTAAAAGGTCATCATGTGGATATGCTCTTTTTGCTTGAATTAATAAACAATCAGCTAAATTACGAGCGCCAATCCCACATGGTTCTAAGTCGTGTAAAACATCTCTGGCATGTTGCAATAGTTCATGCTCTATATTCAAATGTGAGAAAATCTCTTCTTCATTTATATCTAAATAACCAACTTCATTAATATTTAAAATAAGAAAACGGACAACTTCTTCTTGGTCTTTCGGTAAATCCATATATTGTACTTGTTCCAATAAATGGTCATATAAATTTACCTCATTTTCCCTTACATTATTTAGTGGATTAAATTCATCTTGATAAGCACTTTGCTTCGTTTTTATATGATGAATATCAGATTCACTTTCTTTCGGCTTTAATTCTATAAGAGGATTTTCCATCGCTTGTTCTTGAATAAATTGAAACAACTCATATGTCGATAACTGCAGAATTTCAATCGCTTGTCTTAACTCTTGTGTCATCACCATTTTTAAAGTTTGTTTCTGTTCCATCATTAACTTCATCGACAATCCCCCTAGCTCATTAATTTTATATAGTATATCATAATCTATCATCTATTCGTAGTGTACAAAACCTTCTAAAACAACCTTCCATTATTTTTGGTACCAATCATTTTATCTTTTTGATACTTTTCATCATATCAAAAGTTATTTACAATGAATACATCATGAAATTAACAACTTGATTGATAGTTAGAGTAAGCCCTTATATTGACTTAACACTACTTTTTTTAATACTGACAAATTAAAAATACTCTCCATAACTTACTCTAACTTCATATATATGCAGAGCCATTTTTGGCTCTTTTTTTATTTAAAAATGAATACGATCACTTTACGTTTGAAGGTAAATCCGTTTTCTTTCATTACAGCCGCCATGCTTTCTGCGGGCATGGCCTCAACTCTTGACACAACACTAACGTGTTGTATCAAGGATTTTCGGACTCATGCTTTTCCCGCAAGAGTCAGGCGGCTTCCATTCAAGTAAACTTAGTTACATGAGTTAAACACGTATGATAATGAATATTTATAACTAAACGCTCGTGTTTTTAATTAAATTATCCTATTATGAAATTTATTCAACTAGTAAAATAAACGATATTTATATAGGAGCAGAAAAAAATGAATGATAAATTATTACGTGCTGAATTAGACAATATTGTTGATGAATCCAATGACAATATTGTTGTAACAGACGGTTTAGGTGTTGTCTTACGTGTAAGTGAAAATTGCTACGACATATATGGATTAGAAAAAGAACAATTAATTGGACGTTCAGTCTATGAACTAGAGAAAGACGGTATTTTCTCCCCTTCCATTACTGTACAAGTATTACAAGAACACAAACGATTACAATCGATGCAAAAAACACAAACTGGTCGTCACGTCATGGCAACAGGCATACCAGTATTTCTCGATGGAAAAATCGAACGAATAATCAGCTTCTCCCATGACTTAACCGAAATCCAACAATTACGTTCAGAGTACGAAAGTATGCAACAAAAAATGGAACATTATGAATCCCAATTAACAAATTATAAAAACGTCAATGATTCAGGCATTATTATTCATAGTAATGAAATGCAAAAAGTCGTTGAATTAATTCGCTTAACAGCTAACTCTGAAGCTGCTGTTTTATTATTAGGAGAATCAGGTGTCGGTAAAAGTTTAATTGCTAGAGAAATGCACAAACAAAGCGTCCGAAAAAATGAAGCATTAATCGAAGTAAACTGTGGTGCAATCCCTGCCTCTTTATTTGAGTCAGAATTATTCGGTTACGAAAAAGGTGCCTTTACTGGAGCTAGTAACGAAGGTAAAGTCGGTCTCATTCAACTCGCCCATAAGGGTACATTATTTTTAGATGAAATCGCTGAAATGCCACTCGATTTACAAGTGAAATTATTAAAAGTAATTGAAGAAAAGAAGTTTACTAAAGTTGGCGGCACAAAAGAAATGGAAGTTGACTTTCGTTTAGTCGCAGCAACGAATCAAAACTTAGAAACAATGGTGAAAGAAGGTACATTTAGGAAAGATTTATTTTATCGCCTAAACGTCATCCAAATTGATATCCCTTCATTAAAGAACCGAAAAGAAGATATTTTGGAATTAGCTCACTTCTTTTTACAAAAATATAATAAAAAGTATAACAAAAACGAAGTATTCACTAATCGGATTTTGGAATCCTTTCTCCATTATGAATGGCCAGGAAATGTCCGTGAATTAGAAAATACGATTGAACGTTACGTTATTACGTCAACCGTTAGTTTTGCTCATAAAAACGATCAAGATTTATCAAATGAATTAAACCAATTAAACGGTTGGTCATTCACTCAATTTGAAGAAGAAGGGTTAACTTTACAAGAAGCGTTACAAGAAGTCGAAAAGAGTTGGCTCCAACAAGCTTATAAGTCGTCAAAATCTACTTATGAAATGGCGGATTATTTAGGTATGAGTCAATCTACTGTTGTTCGTCGACTAAAACAGTATGGCATTAAGTCAAAATGAATTATACACGAGTCACAATAACTTGGTTGAATCATTATGACTTACGAGTTTTTCATAAAAACGCTAACAGTAGGTTTTGAAAAGTTGGCATGGAAATTGCATATAAAATAATTACACAAACATTTGCGAATATACTTATATTTAGAAAGTATTTTGCATGTACTATAAGCAAATATTTTCGCAATATCATTGAACCATATGTAACTAAAATTTTAATGAGTAAATTATGTAGGAGGAATTTTTCATGTACAAACCAATCGATTCATCTATGTCACCACGTTTTGTAGGACCAAGATCATTTATGCGTTTAGAACATATTCGAACAACAGAAAATGTTGATTTTGCAGTAATTGGTGTTCCATTCGATACAGCCGCTTCTAATCGTACTGGTCAGCGTTACGGTCCACAACATATTCGTGATTTTTCCGTTTTATTACGTCCTTACAACTATGACCAAGATATAAATATTTTTGATTATTGTTCAGGAGTTGACTACGGCGACATTAACGTCATCCCTGGAAACGCTTTAAGAACGTATGACAATATTGTTGATGGTTTAACACCTGTTTTAGAAAACGATATTACACCTGTCATGATGGGTGGAGATCATTCAATCTCTCTAGGACATTTACGTGCTTTCGCCAAAAGGTATGGCCCTGTTGCTCTCGTTCATTTCGATTCACATAGTGATACATGGGATGCTTACTACGGGGAAAAATATATGCACGGAACACCATTCAGACGCGCGGTTGAAGAAGGATTAATCGATGTAGAACATTCCATTCAAGTTGGTATGCGCGGGCCTTTATATGGTCCTGAAGATATTGAAGATGCAAGAGATTTAGGATTTGAAGTTATTCCGATGAAAGATGTATTCAAATTAGGACACGATGAAGTAGTGAAACGCATTCATGATCGTGTCGGAAATAAAAAAGCATTCGTTTCTTTCGATATTGATTTCTTAGACCCTGCCTATGCACCTGGTACAGGTACACCAGAAGTTGGCGGTCCAACGAGTCATGAAGCATTAGAATTTGTCAGAAGTTTAGACGGATTAGATTTAGTCGGTTTTGATTTAGTTGAAGTTCTACCAACATATGATAGCGGTGAAATAACAGCAGTCGCAGCATCATCCGTTATGTTTGAAATGATTACATTAATCGCATTGAAGAAAAGACGTGAATTAGAAAGGAAATAAGCTTTCTTATTCACAAAAACATCTCGAGTAAAGTGTTATCATGCTTATCTTGATAACATTTTACTCGAATTTTAACATAATACACAATGAGATAGTTTCATATATTAGCTGTTTTATTGTAAATGAAAACGGTTTAATTCTTAAGGAGGAAATCCAACGTGGAAATGATAGATTATGCGATAATACTAATTTACTTTTTAGTATTAGTCGTTATCGGAGTAATTGGCGTTAAAAAAGCAAGTTCAACAGATGTGTATATGTTATCTGGACAGAACTTAGGATTCTTTATGTTTTTCGGATGTTTAGTTGCAGTATTTTTAGGTGGATCATCTACAATCGGATCTGCGCAATTAGGGTATGAAATTGGTTTTTCAGGTGTTTGGTTCGTCTTTTCTATGGGACTAGGTATCTCCCTATTTGGATTAATTTTACTTAGAAAAGTATCTGGATATGAAGTAACGACAATTAGTGAATTACTCGGTAGATTATTTAACGTAGAAACAAAATTAGTTGGAGCAATTGTTGCAGCCATTTACACTTTAATGGTTAGTGTGACACAAGTTATTGCAATCGGTGTCTTATTAAGTGCTATATTTGGTTGGAATTTAAAGTTAGCTATGCTAATTGGTGGGGGAGTCGTATTCTTCTACACTATTTTAGGTGGTATGTGGTCTGTTTCCATGACAGACGTTGTACAATTTGCCATTATGACAATCGGTATTTTCTTCATTATGTTACCAGTTAGTTTAAATAAAGTTGGCGGATTTAATGAATTATTAGTTCAATTACCTTCTTCTTATTTTAGTTTTACAAATATTGGCTTTTTAGAAATATTAAAATATTTAACTACCTTTACCTTAGGTATGATGGTCGGGCAAGATATTTGGCAACGCTACTTCACAGCACGAAATAAAAAAATCGCTATTACAGGTGGCGCATTAATTAGTGTTTATGCATTCTTATATTCTATGGCGATGGTTATTATCGGAATGTGTGCATTAGTGTTAATTCCAAATATTACAGACACGCAGAGTGTATTTACTGTAATGGCATTTGAAACGATGCCTAATGGTTTATTAGGTATTGTCTTCGCCGCTGTTGCTGCTGCAATTATGTCAACAGCATCAGGTACACTATTAGCTTCATCCACTTTAATTACGAGAGATATTTTAAGGGATCACTTCTTTAAATATATGACAGACAGAGAATTTTTAATGCTGTCACGTATAACGACATTTATTTTAGGTATTGTTGCTATCATTATTTCGCTATGGATTCAATCATTACTTGTTGCAATAGACGTAGCTTATGCGATTTTAGCTGGAGCGATCTTTATTCCAATTGTATTTGGTCTATTTTGGAAGAAGACTACAGCAAGAGCTGCTTTCTTATCGATGACGATTAGTGCAGTTGTCGTTATATTAGGATTAATTATTGAGGGAATGAGTTCAACCAACCCAATACTTTACGGAATTTCAGTTAACATTGTAGTCATTATTGTTGTTTCCTTATTTGATCGTTCAAGTAAACAAGAAAATAAAGAGAATATTAAAGAAGCTTGAAGGTAATAAAGTTGATTAGTCTAAATTAATTTTAGACGTTTAAAAGATGTGTAACCTTAATCGGTAATACAATAGGTGAATTTTTAAATTAGGTCTTAAAAAATCTAGGCTATGAATGATAGCCTAGATTTTTTATTAAGAAGATTTTAACTATGAACCTTTAAGTATAACCATTACATTTAAAGCGAATACTTTTTCAACTTACGGACAATCGTCGGCTGACTTACTCCTAAATATTGAGCTATTTCAGTCGTTGTTTGATATTTATGCCGTGCTGCTTTTAAAACTTCCTTCTCTGTTTTATGTAAAATCTCTGGTAATGTTAAAGTTGTATTTTCAGCTAAAGTAAAAGTGTTTTCTTGAATAATGTTTGCAGGCAATTGCTCAGGTGCTACAATTTGATTTTCTACTACAAGAACGAGGCGTTCAATCACATTTGAAAGTTCTCGAACATTTCCCGGCCAATCATATTTTAATAAGTAATCGATCGTATCATGAGTTAATTCTTTATCTTCATTATATTGTTTATTATAATAATCCAAGAAATTTAAAATTAACTTCAATAAATCATCTTGCCTCTCCCTTAAAGGTGGAATTGTTAATTGAATGACAGATAAGCGAAAATATAAATCCTCTCTAAATTGACCATCCTGTATTTTTTCATTTAAATTAATATTCGTTGCTGCAATTAAACGAAAATCTACTTCTTTTCTTTTCGTATCCCCTACTCGATAGAAAGCCTTCTCTTGAATTAGCATCAATAATTTTGCCTGCACGCTAGATGGTAGCTCTCCGATTTCATCTAAAAACAAAGTACCTCCATCTGCTTGTTCTACCAGACCGACTTTCCCTTTATGGCTAGCTCCTGTAAATGAACCTGCCTCATAACCGAACAATTCCGCTTCTATTAAAGACGACGGTATAGCGGCACAATTAATAGATATAAACTCGCCCTTCCTCTCACTGAGCGTATGTACATGCTTGGCAAACATCGTTTTCCCTACACCTGACTCTCCAGTAAAAAATACGGTTGCATCTGTTTTTGCAACACGTTCCATCGTGAATAAAATTTGTTTTACGTTTTTACTCTGGGCAACGATATGCGCATCATTTGGTTTAACTTCCAATAATTTAAGTTTTTCTTTTATTTCGTCTAATTCACTTTCTACTTGTTTAACATAATTTTTCATTTTTTCTAACTCTGTAATATCTTGTGAATAACAAACAATATATTTAATATCGTTATTGTCATTAGGTACGATATCCCCTGTCACTAATAACTTTTTGCCTTTGTGCGTTGTTTGCAGTAATGTTTGTTTTTGATTGGTTTCTAAAACTCGCCTCGTAATAGAAGGTGTGAATACTCCTTGTGATTCTAAATCAAACACACTCTTTCCAATTAATTGTTCCGCCAGAATATTAAACCAGTATTCTGTAGAATTATTTGCATAAATAATCCTACCAGATTTATTAGAAACAATAACATCCGTATATATAGCATCAATGATAGCTTTTGATTCTTTACTTAATTGTAAAACCATTTCGTTCACCTCCTCTTCATTATACAAAAATGAATAACTTTATTCAATACTGAATAATACTTTCGTAATAAGGTTTTAAAGGCAATTTCATTAATATATAATTCACAAATGAATAATTTATATTTTAACTTATGTTGATAAGTGCATTAAAACAGCATTTTAAACTTGGCACGTAAATTGCATATTGATATAGAGTACAAAACTACAAAGAAATTTTAGTATTTTGTAAGCAATTTCATATACATTTATACACATTATAATTTTGCAGCAAAGGAGTTTTTACATGACACAGAAATCTTTATTATTCACAGGTGGTTCTATTTTAACGATGGGAGAACAAATGGAAGCTGAAGCAGTTGTAGTTCAGGAAGAAAAAGTTACATTTGTAGGCTCTCTAGAAGACGCAAAAATACATAGCGGAAATAATTATGAAACGATAGATTTACAAGAACAATGTCTAGTACCAGGATTTATTGACCCCCATGTCCACGTGATGATGTTAGGTATGTGTAATACTTGGGCAGATGTAAGTTATCCAAAAGTTAAAAATATGGATGATCTTGTAGCAGCATTACAAGAGCACGCAAAACTATTACCAGCTGGAGCAACGATACGTGGTTTTGGCTTTGATAAACGTCAATTAGAAGAAGAACGTTATCCAACAGCAAAAGATTTAGACCGTGTATCTACAGAACAACCAGTCCAAATTATGAATGGTAGTGGACATTGTAACGTAGTAAACACACTGCTAATGAATCGAATTGGCATTACAAAAGATACAGAAGATCCAGAGGGAGGATCATTTGGCAGAGATGAAAACGGTTATCCAGATGGTCCAATTTTTGATAGTGCGAACGATTATTTAGCAGAAGACATCGGTGTAAAACCGAACAACCATGGTCCAAACATTCATATGCCAGATTCAAAAGATAACTTACAACGAAATATTTACGAAGGACAAAAATTATTAATTGAAGCTGGTTTTACAACAGTCAATGACGTACAAGTAACAAAACAAGAAATGGAATCATATTTAGCAGCAAGAGACAGTGGCCTGTTAAAGTTACGAATTGAACTTTCTTATTTATCTAAATACTTAGATGATATTAAAGAAATGGGCTTCTCTTCAACATTTGGTGATGATTTATTATCAATGGGTTCTCTTAAATTATATGCAGATGGTTCTCTTATTTCAGGAACAGCTTATATGTCATACAATGACGCAGAACGTGATGAAGGATATTTATTCCATGAAGCAGAAGAATTCAAAAACATTTTAATAGAAGCACACAAATATGGTTTACAAACATTAACACACGCTCAAGGTGATGGAGCGATTGAACTCGTTTTACAAGCAGTGAAAACAGCACAAGAAGCATGCCCAAGAGAAGATGTTCGTCACCGTGTAGAACATTGTGGATTACCTACAGAAGAACAAGTAAAACGTATGAAAAAACTAGGAATTTTACCTATTCCACAACCACAACATGTATATTTATATGGTGATGGTATTCGTAACGCCATTGGAGAATACGGAGAAAATTTCTCACCATACGGTTGGTTTAAAAGAGAAGGTGTACCAGTAATTTTATCATCTGACACACCTGTTGCATTCCCTAATGCGTTTGAAGCAATTTACAATGCAGTAACAAGAAAGACTATTTACGGTAATGTCATTGGAGAAAACCATAAAATAACATTGGAAGAAGCCTTAAAAGGTTATACAATTGAAGCCGCTAAAGCCATTCATAAAGAAGATAAATTAGGTTCAATTGAACAAGGTAAATTAGCAGACTTTGCTATTTTATCGAAAAATCCATTTGATGTTTCTTCAGATGATCTACAAACAATTGACGTTACGGAAACATGGGTTTCAGGGGAACAAGTTTTTAACAAAGTGGAACATAGTTTAACTAAGTAATCAGAAAATGGATGAATGGGCATGGAGAGACATCTCTCCTTCTCCATGCTACTTTTTTAAAAAACAATCTTACAAAAATTAAAATCGTTTACAATATATACAATAATGAGGTGGAGAAATGAGTAAAAATATTAAAAATGAAATTACTAGTTGGGTAAATGAAAAAGAACAAGATTTATCTGACTGGAACCAGAAAATTTGGCATTACGGAGAAACAGCATGGCGTGAATATCGTTCAGCTTCCTGGTATGTTGAGCAACTCCGAAAAGAAGGTTTTAAAGTCGAAGAAGGTAGTGCAGGAATGCCAACCGCATTTTGTGCAACATGGAAAAATGGTGAAGGACCAACAATTGGTGGTTATGCTGAATATGACGCTGTTCCAGGAAATAGTCAAGCGGCTGATACGGTGCAAAAAGGTCGAGATGGATTAAGTAAACATGCAGGTGGACATACAGATCCACATTCAGCTCTTGGAATCGGTTCACTTGGTGGATTTTTAGCAGCGAAAGAGATAATGGAAAAGCATAACATTCCTGGTACACTTAAATTTTTAGGCGAACCAGCTGAAAAATTACGAGGATCTAAGCCAATTCACGCAGCTGCAGGATATTATGATGACTTAGATGCTGCCATTAGTTTCCACCCATTTTATATGCTACCGTTATCAAACACAACTCGTTGGGACACACATTGTGCAGTCGCTTTCTCAGTCATGTACACATTCACTTGTGACGAGCCTGAAACATGGTTATCATCTGGATCTGACTCCCCTATCCCAGCATCACATGCAGATGCAAGAGCGCCAGGAGCAACAGATGCTGTAGTAAACATGTATAGTTTATCTAAAATGTACCGTGAACATATGCTACCTAACAATATGGGCTGGTCCATGAATGAAACAATCTTAAACACAGGACAAGCAACAGCAGACAATATCCCTGGACAAATGGGGCAAATCTATTATTTCATTCGTGTTCCAGATGTTAAGATGGCAGAAAAGGTTGTACAAGTATTAGACCAAAATGCTGAATCAGCCGCAAAAGCAGCACATTGTAATTGGAAAAAAGATTGGATTGCAAAATCAAGAACTGGACTTGCTAACCATACAATGGCACAACTAACTTATGACAACTTAGAAATTGCTGGACCTCCTGTTTTTGGTGATGAAGCAATAAAAGTAGCACAAGAAATTCAAGAAAATTTAGGATTAGAACCGTTAGATGATCCATTTTTAGATGAAATACAAGAATTAATTAGCCCACAAGAAGCAGAGAAACAAATGCGTGAGATGCTCCCTGCTTGGCAACAACATTTTACATCAGATGATTATACCGAATATTGCTGGCACGCACCTACTGTTCGTTTATACATCGGACGCCCAGCTTTAAAGTCACCGAAATCAGGCTTTAATTATCCAACATGGGTTATGAATGCTTTAGGTGGTTTTCGAGAATGTATCGATCCAATGATTACGAGTGCCTCTAAAACAATAGGTATGACTATCATTGACTTGCTTACGAAACCTGATGTGCTAGAAGAAGCACAAAATGAATTTAAAGAACGTACTGGTGGAGGTATTGGCGGAGCAAACTGGGACGCACCACTATGTGATTATGAGCCTCCTATCCACTTCCGCTGGCCAGAATACGTTACAACAGCACGTGGTGAAAATGATTGGGTTATACCTAAGTTTGATGAAGAGGAAGAGAGGAAGAATTAAATGGCGAAAAACATCGTAGTAATAGGTGCACTTATACTTACCTTTTTATTTGTCCTCTTTGGTGTAATCATGCCAGACACATTAGGACAAATATCTGAATATCTGCTATACACGTTTATTAGTGACAACTTTGGGTGGTACTATATGTTATCCGCCCTAACGTTTGTAATCGTTTGTTTATTTGCAGCCCTATCCAAATACGGAAACATTCGTTTAGGTAAAGATGACGCTAAGCCAGAATTCAACTTATTCACATGGGTTGCTATGTTATATAGTGCCGGTTTAGCCATTAGTTTATTTTTCTGGGGAGTAGCTGAACCAGTATTTATCTACATGGATCCTCCATTTGGGGATGGAGGCACTAAGGAATCTGCTGAATTAGCGATGCGTTGGACATTTTTCCATTGGGGATTCCATAGTTGGGGATCTTATGCAGTTATCGGGTTAATTATGGCTTATTTCCAATATCGAAAAAACACACCACCATTAGTTAGCCACACATTAGAACCATTATTAGGCGATAAAGCACATGGTGGGATAGGTAAAGTAGTTAACGTAATTGCTATTTTCGCTGTTATTAGCGGAATTTCAACATCATTAGGTTTAGGTGTGAAACAAATCGGAGCAGGATTTGATTATGTTTATGGTATAAATAATACAGTACCTAATCAAATTATCTTAATATTAGTACTAACAGCTATGTTTATAGCCTCTGCTTATTCAGGTATCCAACGAGGGATAAAATGGTTATCAAATATTAACATTGTACTTGCTTTAACAATTATGTTTTTCATCTTTTTTACAGGACCGACACGAAATATCCTTGAAGTATTAACGAAGTCTGTCGGAGGATATTTACAGAATTTTATTAGTATGAGTTTCCATTTAGAACCTTTCGTCAATAATTACTCATGGCAAGCATCTTGGGACTTCTTCTATTGGGGCTGGGCCATTAGCTTCGGTGTATTTGTCGGTATATTTATTGCTAGAATTTCTAAAGGAAGAACAATTAGAGAGTTTATCTTTGGAGCTATGATCATTCCGACTTTAGCAACATTTTTATGGTATTCAACAATTGGTGGAAGTGCTTTATACAACATCGTAAATTTAGGAAACACTGAATTATTAAATCGTATTATGGAAAATATGGATACAGCTTTATTTTATTTCTTACAACTCTATCCATTTAGCCCAGTAATTATTGTTATGACATTTATTTCGCTAATCATATTTTTCGTTACGTCTGCAGATTCAACGGTATATGTATTAGGAATGTACAGTGAAGAAACGATGGAACCATCTAACAAGAGTAAAATTATTTGGGGATTAGTTATCGCTGGTGTCGCAATCGCTTTATCTTTAAGTGGTGGGTTAACACCGTTACAAACGGTATCAGCCGTAGCAGGACTCCCCTTCTCCATCGTGGTACTGCTCATGTGTTGGTCCTTCTTTAAGTCTTTAAGAGAAGAAACTGCACAAGCTGAAGTTCAAAACAAGTCAGAAGAAACAACTATAGATACACGAAACATTAGTTAATATAGATAAATCAAGCCCAACTTTACGTTTTTCTAAAGTTGGGCTTGATTTTTTTGACCACTCTACATTCCTTTCATCCTTTTCATTTCTACTACTTCTACTTCATCCATCTCTCCCCTACTATCAATTACTAAAATCATTCTACAATTTTTCCATTTCAGCAAAAATCTCACTATCCCGATCATGCAAATTTTAAATATCGGCACACCTCCACGAATTATTGTCACAATGCGCTTTCAAGCAACTTTCCCTATGCTTAGAGCCATCAATGACTCAAGGAGGTTTTTAAAATGGTCGAGCAGGATTTTGACACTTTTTTTAAGATGCATGAACGTCGTATTCATTTTCAGATTCATAGGTTAGGGATTTCAGGCGGGTGGTACAGTGAATTTTATACGGAGGGGAGTTTTGCTTTGTGGCAAGCGTACAAAGACTTTAATCAGCAAAAGGGAAATCTCGGTACGTATTTAAACTATCGTATCCGTTATAAGTTAATCGACCTCGTAAGAAAAAAGACACGCGAAATTGAACAGGCAGACAAACTCGTCGAACATCGCATGATTACAATGACGAATGGAACTCGTAATCGCAATACAGATACACCACTCGTCGATATTCCGTCTATCACGATTCAGGATAGACAATTTTGGCAAAATATTCGTAATCAGTTAACAGAAAATCAATGGAAATGGGTTCATTATTTTATTATTGCTGATTTATCTATTCAGGAAATTATGGAAATTGAAAATGTCACAGCAGATGCAGTTAAGGGTTGGGGACAATCTGTACGAAAAAAACTCCGTAACGATGAGGTGAAAGAAGCATTGGAAGATATTCTTAAAAAATAAAATGCCATTCATACTATAAAACATCATTTTGACATTCTTTCAGTATCACTTTAGACAAAATTCACACTATTGTCACAAGTTCTGAATTTATTTTCGTAATTAACGTGAAATTTTCAGAAGATTCCATTATAATAATAATTACTAAAGTACTAACGGAAGTTTTAACTCACCATACATATCATCATGAAAACTGATTTTACCGTGAGTCATTTTATCTAAAAATACATAGAAGGGAACGAGGAAAATCGAGAATAGGAAAGATCCATTTAAGAAAGAGTTGCATTTGGAACACGACAAAGACACGCAAGTAATAGACGAGTACATTATTACTGAAGATACGTTAGCTATTTTGCCAGTAAAACATATCGAATATAGCAGTGTCGTCTACGAATTAGGTGAAGGTTACTATGTTCGACAAACGCCAATGCAAATTATCAAAGCATCATGCAAAGCGTATCATTCAAGTTATGAAGGCCGACGAGAAGCGACAATTAGCTTAACGAATGCTAAGTACAAATCACCTATTATCATCAGAGAGCGTGATGATTTGTTAGCATTCCCAACAATCTCACCGAAAAAATTTGAATGCGCATGGATATTAGCTACTCACATCAAGACAATTGAGAACCCTAATAATGAAAGTTGTATCATCTTTAATAATGGCTTCCCATTAACACTAGCAATTTCATTTCATTGTTTACAATCACAATTGAATACAACACAACATTTACACTATTTATTAACGAAAGATACACCAGAACAAAAAGCAGCAAGGAACGACTTATATGTTCGCTTATCCCAAAAAGAAGCCGAAGCACTCGCCTTGCTCAAAGAACTATTAGATAAATTGTAAGATTCAACTTCATAATATGTATGTGTAACTAAAACCTCCCTAACTACAGCGTCCGGATCTGTGGTAGGGAGATTTTGTTAACATAATTAATTCCTTCACTTCTGAACAATCAGCTCCGGTAACCAAAGCGTTAATGACGGGATAAATGCTACAACAATGACCATGACCATCCCGACAACAAAATATGGGAATAAATCCTTTAACGTATCTTCCATTCGAATTTTTCCGATACGACACGATACAAATAATGACGTACCAACAGGTGGTGTAAATAAACCAATCGCAAGTGTACATAACATTATAATTGAAAAATGCATCGGATCAACACCCATTTCAGCCGTAATGGGATACAAAATAGGAACGAAAATAAATAAATTTGGGACAGTATCTAAAAACATCCCACCTAATGTCATAATTAATATAATAACTAACATTAATGCCCAATTAGGTAAGCCAAATCCTAGCAAAAGCTCTGAAATGACTTTAGGGACTCCTTCATTAATTAACACCCATGAAAAAATCATACTTGAACAAACGATGAACATAACAACAGTTGAGGTATATACCGTATCTCGCAGTGCTTTTGCAATTTGTTTAAAATTTAAAGACCGATATACAAAGAATGAAATAACAAATGCATATACAGCCGCTAGTGCCGCCGCTTCTGTTGCACTTGCAATCCCTAATGCAATACTCAACACTAGAAAAACAGGTAACACTAACGTTAGAGAGGCAGAGATAACATTTCTCCCAATTTCACCAAGTGTAGCACGTTCTTCACGAGGATATTTTCGCTTAATAGAAATAAATATCGTCAGTGCTAAATAAGCGAGCGCAATTAGAATTCCCGGGATCGCACCAGCGAGGAACATTTCTCCAACAGAAAGTTTCGACAACCACGCAATAATAATAATGACACTACTAGGTGGAATAATTACCCCAACAACAGATGCCGAAGCATTTAACGCAGCAGAGAAAGACGCGGGATAGCCCTTCTTTTTCATCTCTGGCATTAACACTCCTCCAACTGCTGCCGCATCTGCCGCAGCCGAACCAGAAACTCCTGCCATTCCCATATTCGTCACAACAGACACAGCTGCAAGTCCACCTGGCAATGAGCGAACTAATGAATCAGCTAAATTAATAATCCGCTTCGCAACCCCACCATGTTCCATAATACTTCCCATTAAAATGAAGAAAGGAATCGCTAAAAACGCAAAAGATTGTGTACTCGTAAAAAATCGCTGTGTCACAATCTCTAATGAAATCCCTTCGACAATGATATAAAATAACGCCGATGCTCCCATTGCAAATGCAATTGGTACGCCAATTATCATTAATACAAAGAAACTAATAATCATGAGCCAAATCACAGCTTTTCGCCTCCTTCACTAATCTCTTCTTTATCAATAATGAGTAAAATCGTTTGATAAATAATAACGAGTGAAACACCAATGAAACTGACAGTTACCGACCAATACAACCACGACTTAGAAATACCTAACAATGGTAATGTATGATTTTTCACCGCGGTAGCTAAACGAAAACTCGAATATACAATAAAGATTGAAAAAAATAGCATAACTGCTTTTGTTACATAAGACGCGATAATTTGTAGAGGTTTTGGCGAGAATTTCATAAAAAACTGAATATCAATATTTTCATTATCTAACGTTACATTAATAACTGTTAAAAAGACGATCCAAGGAAACAATAATTCTACTAATTCATATGTAAAAGCAATAGGAACACTAAAAAAATACCGCGCAATAACATTAAAAAAGACAACTGCAGTTACACCAACCATAAGCGTACTAGACACAATTACAATCACCTTTGCAATGACTTCTATGACACCTTTAACGGAACGGACTTCATTCATCTTTCGTCATCTCCCTTTCTAAAGGTTAAAAATATAAATGAACAGCTTCCCTTTACATGACACAATAGGGAAGCTGTCTATTCATCTTTCAAATTTATTTATCACGATAATCTTCCAAAAAGTTTTGTAAATCATCTAGCACTTCTTTACCAATATCAGCTTCAAATTGTTCATAAACTGGTTGCACAACCTCTTGAAAAACCTCTTTATCCGGCGTTGTCACCTCTTCAAAATCAGATTCAATCTCATCTAATACACTAGATTCTGTTTTTTCTTCCTCAGCTCGTGCTACTTCTGTTGCTTGATCTGCCGCTTTTTGCACTAATTCCTGTGTCGCTTCATCTAACTCATCCCATAATCCTTGATTCATTATAAACGGCGCATGGTAAAAAATAATGTCCGTCATCGCAAGATAATCTTGCACTTCATGAAAATTAGAATCTTGAATGGCTGTTAACGGATTAAATTGACCATCAATTGTTCCTTGTTGCAACCCTAAATACACTTCCGTAAAAGGTAATGTCGTCACTTGAGAACCTAACGTTTCAAACGTCGCAATCGGAACAGGCTCATTCGGACTTCGAATAGACATTCCAGCTAAATCCTCCGGTTCATTTATCGCTTGTTTATTCGAAGTGATTTGCGAAAATCCAATACTAAACGTATTTAACATTTTAATATTTTCTTCTGTCGTCGTTTCTTTTAACAAATCCCCATAAGGACCATCCAATGCAGCATGAGCTTCATCCGCATTTTCAAACATAAATGGTAAATCAGTCGCAGAGAATTCCGGCATAATTTCAGCTAGTACACCACTACTAGACAATTGAAAATCTAAGGCACCAACTTGAATCGACTCCACCATTTCATTATCCGAACCTAACTCTTCATTTGGAAATAACTCTACTGTAATCCGGCCATCTGATTCTTCTTCTAATACTTTCTTAAATTCATGTGCCGCCGCTCCTCTAATTGAATCTTCTACTGTATTAAATCCAACACTCCATTCATATGTAGCCTCATCTTGACTCGCATCATCACTTGATGCTTTATCATTACCCGAGCAAGCAACTAGTACACCTAACAACAACACTACGATCATTAAAAGTATATTTCTCTTCAGCCGATTCATTGTTTAATCTCCCTTTCCCTTTTATTAAGAAGCATTTAAAAGTCGCTCTATATTATTAGTATTGTTGAGGCAGCCATAAAAGAACATGCTATGAAAAATATTCAAGGAGAAATAATTATTTCTAGTTTTATTATGTCGAGAGGATAAAAAAAAGAGTTGTTCAGTATTTTTTTACTGAACAACTCTTTACATTTAGTCCTGTTGCATTGTTGATTTATTATAATTAAAATATACAATAAGCATGCAACAGCTAGAAAAGTAGCAAATAATCTATTAAACAAATCCTTCATTATGTAATTTCGAGTAAAATCAACTTATTATTATATAGAGGATGCTCACTTTGAAAAATATAAAAGAAAAAATGGTGTGCATCCCAAAAATTAACCTAATAAAATAATAACCACCGCATTATTATCCACACTTACACTAAAATGCAATAATTCCATCATTACTCTCAGCTATTCTATCATGTTTTCTAATGTAGTTTCTAAAAAACTTACTATCAATTCCTGTAAGGCGATATAAAAACTCTACTTCAATCAACCAATCTTTCTCTAACATCTTTTCAAAATTGATTACATCTTTTTTAATAACTAAATCAATAATCGTCTTTACTTTTTGTGGTCTTTTAATTGGAATATTATCATCTAATGGTTCTTGTTTTAAATATCCTTTTCGATGTAATGCTGCATAATAATTTCGATGTTCCTTAGCACTTAAAAGCCCAAGATTCACTGTTCGATAACCTAACACTTGTAAAGATGTTCCCCACTTAAGTTTCAAATCAATAAATGCATCAGGATTAGTTTTACGTTGAATTTGCTTCAAATCTTCTAGATATGCCGCTTCCGGTAACAAAAATGCTCCTGCAAATAGATTTGCTTCTTTTTCAATCTCCTTGTAATCATCTTTGTCTAAATGTGTGAATTCTATTTTATAATGTAGCAATAAATGACCAAGTTCATGTGCAAGATCAAAATTTCTACGCACTGCTGAACGCTTTAAATTCCCTAGAATAATAAAAGGACGATCTTGAGATGTCCAAAGACTGTAAGCATCAATATCTTCCCCAATCGCCTTTTCGAAAATAAACACACCACTTTTTTCCATAAGGAACATTAAATTATCATTCGTATTATTATCTAAACCTATCCAATCACGAGCGTATTTAGCAATTATTTCAATCTGTTCCGATCTTGAATCATTAGTATGATTTAAATAATTAACACACTTATCTCTTAATTGAATAATTTTTTGTGTAGGTATGGATAACTTTTCCGTTATATAATTAACAAAGGCATCTAAATATTCCAAGTGTTTTGCTTCTGTTTGTGTTTTTGAAATCACATTCCTCGCACTAGAACGATACGCAATATTCATCAACGGAATGTTTTCAGTTACTGTATACTTTTTGAGCATATCCTCTCTGTAAAAATAAAGTCCTTTTACATTGAATATCGTTTTTAATTCATTTATATTTTGTAATTTGGGAGACGTAAAATGATTCTCATATTGCCAAATAGCCTGCTCTGAGACATCAATCATTTCCGCAATTTGTTTACGAGAATAACCATGCATCATACGCAAATTTAATAAATTCTCACCAATAAACATGGTGTACCTCCTTATAAAAGAAAGGGTTAGTTAGTTAGTTAGTTAGTTATTTAACTATCTTTCTTTTCTTCTTCCTCGAAAATACCAATATCGAAATCTGTAGGGTCTAGTATATCATGACCTTGTTCTGGTGCAATAATTTCACGTTCTTCATCTGATAATTCAGCACCAGAAATATAATTGGATAAATCTTCAATCTTGTATGCAATATTATCAGTAGGGTTAGGTAAATAATGCATGATTTTAGAAATTTGAAATGCTTCATCCAACTCATAAGTTAAAATGTGAAATTCATTATAAGAAGACTGAATTTGTTTTTACAAACAGACGAATTTATAAAGTTAGGAAGGAACATACGGATTAAAAGGAATAAAAGAAGTACATTCAGGTGAGTTACCCGACGTATCCGCCGTTCCATAAATCAAAATAAACTGTCTTAAATGATGGACAAGATACATACAATTGATAACAGCTATTCATGCAATAATATTATAGAAAGGGGATTAGATGAAAAAACTAACTCCCGTATTTTATCTTTCCATCATTTTATCGGTAATATTTATCTTGTGGGGTGCATTAGCTCCTGATCAGTTGGATAGCATCGCTACAAATCTACAACTTTCCTTACAAATGAAATTCGATTGGCTCTACCATCTAATTGTTGGAATAATCTTGTTGTTTGTCGTGTATCTAGCCTGTTCAAAATATGGCAACATTAAGCTTGGCAAGGATAATGAGCAACCTACATATAATACATTCAGTTGGTTTGCGATGTTATTTAGTGCGGGAATGGGAATTGGTCTTATTTTTTGGGGTGTTTCCGAACCGCTCTCTCATTATTACAACCCACCAATTGGAGATGCACAGTCTCAAACTGCACTAAACAATGCACTTCCTTTCACTTTCCTTCATTGGGGACTACATCTGTGGGCAATTTATGCACTTGTCGCTTTAGCTTTAGCCTACTTTACCTTTAGAAAAAACTTACCCGGTACGATTAGTGCGACATTTTATCCTTTACTCGGAGATTTTGTCAGAGGGCCTGCAGGAATGATGATTGATACATTTGCTGTACTGGCAACTGTTTTTGGAGTTGCTACATCGCTTGGTTTTGGAGCCATTCAAATTAATGGTGGTCTACATTACTTAAATGATAGTATTCCTTATGGATTCAGCACACAATTCATCATTATTATCGGAATTACATTTTTGTTCATGATTTCTGTTCTTTCTGGTATTGAAAAAGGCCTGAAGTTAATGAGCAATATCAACATTGTTCTTGCTATTTTACTATTATTCTTTTTCATTAGTTTTGGCCCAACAACATTTTTATTCAAGTCATTTATAACTTCACTAGGCAGGTATGCAGCAATTTTACCTTCTATAAATTTTAGCCTTGCTCCTCTTAGTCAGCACGGGGATAAATGGATTCATAATTGGACAATTTTTTACTGGGCTTGGTGGATTTCATGGTCCCCTTTTGTCGGATCATTTATCGCTCGTATTTCAAAAGGCCGAACGATTCGAGAATTTGTTATTGGTGTATTAGCCGCCCCTACCGGATTTTGTGCACTTTGGTTTACTGTATTAGGTGGTACAGGAACCCAGTTTGATTTATCTGGAAATGGAGGAATATGGATGGCGATGAATCAAGGGCTTAATTCAGAAAATGCTTTATTTGCAACGCTCAATCAACTGCCATTTAGTACGATCACAATTGTTGTATCCATCATCTTAATCGGCACTTTTTTCATCACTTCCGCTGACTCGGCAACATTTGTTATGGGCATGCAAACAACTAATGGTATGCTTCATCCACCTAATCAAATAAAAGCAGTTTGGGGCATCATTCAAGCAGCAGCGGCCGTGGCTCTACTTTGGTCAGGAGGCTTAAATGGACTGCAATCTGCCGCCATTGCAATCGCATTTCCATTTGCAATCATTTTAGTATTCCTAATGATTTCATTACTTAAAGGGTTACGAGAAGAGAAAGGAAAGTGAGTGGATAAACTAGTAAAAATGGAAATTACGTTCTTGACTTTGAAGCATTCCCTTCTCATGCCATAGGTTTATCTGATACACTAGAGTTGAAACTATATTTTTGGAGGGATCATGATGAGATTAAAAGATAAAAAAGTCATTACAGTAGTTGAGAAAGATTATAATGACCTTGAATTATGGTATCCAATTTTTCGCTTACAAGAAGAAGGGGCAACTGTTCACATAGTAGGTAAAGAAGCAAACACTGTGTACGATGGACAGGCAGGACTTCCAGCTGAAACAGATTATGCTTTTTCGGATATAAACATCGATGACTATGACGGTATCCTTGTACCAGGCGGTTGGGCACCAGATAAGTTAAGACGTTATCCAGAAGTATTAGATTTCGTTCGCAAATTAGATGAAGCAAATAAACCAATTGGACAAATCTGTCATGCTGGATGGGTACTTGTTTCAGCAGATATTCTAAAAGGTAGAAAAGTAACGAGTACACCAGCCATTAAAGATGATATGGCAAATGCAGGCGCTACCTGGGTAGATGAAGAAACAGTTGTAGATGGCAATATTATTTCAAGTCGCCGCCCAGCAGATATGCCGACTTATGTAAAAGCATATGCTGATAAGTTATCTGAGTAATTGCCGGAATATCATTTGATTGACTGTTTATAGATGAAGTTACAACAACTTTATATTAAAAAAAGCGTGGTATTTACTGGATTAAAACAGTAAATACCACGCTTTTTTAATACTGTTATTGAACGTCATTGTTTGACCTTTGGCTAAGTTAAAACGATTATATTGGATAACTTTTAAATTAATTTTCCAGTTTCAGGATTAATAACATTATAATAAATGATAATATTTTCTTCCTCTTTTCCAATTTATTTTAAAAATCCACTCTTTTTCATTAGGAAAAGGAGTAGATTTTTAACTATTAATGGATTATTTAATTTTCGAACGCTACTAGAAAGGCATCGTTTAGTATTATAGTAATTAATGAATGTAAAGTTCCTATACTCAGTGATTAAGTATCATGATTAATGACTAACTTTCCTTGTTTTGCATAGTTATTCTTCTTTAAATCTTCAAAGAAGATAAATACTTTATCTTCTGGGATACCTACCACCCGTTGAAATGTATTTGTCATTTCTGTCACAATTTCTTGCTTTTTCTCATCAGATACACCTTCTAAAATTTCAATATGTACAAATGGCATTAATTGTTTCCTCCTCCCTATTTAGATCCATTATATGCATCAATATAGATTGTATATATATCGTCATACTCTAATTCTAATGGACTTCTAGATAACAATCTCGTTTGTTTTTCTGCATCCTGTGTTAATAATTCGATTGCATGTTTCGGAATATCATATGATGATATTTTAGTAGGTAATTCAACTTCTTGTATCATCTCAAATAATTTATCGATAAAAATGCATGCTGCTTTTTCAGGTTCCATGTCAATATAACTTGAATCGAATGCACAAAGTAAGTCTTTCATACGTGTATAAGATGATTTTTTTATATAATTCATAACATAGGGAAGTAAAACTGCATTTGCTTCTCCATGTGGTAACTGGAATTGTCCTCCTAATGGATAGGCTAAAGCGTGTACCCCTGCAACACCTGCATTAAAAAAGGACATACCAGCCATATAACTTGCTATACTCATGTCAGTTCGCGCATCAATATCATTAGGTTCATGGACTGCTTTCGACAATGATTGAGCTATTAATTTTACTGCATGTAAGGCAAGTCCATCTGTTACTATAGAACTATTTTTAGATAAATAAGCTTCAATTGCATGAGTCAATGCGTCGACGCCCGTTGCAGCTGTAACACGTTTAGGCATTGTAATCGTCAATAATGGATCCACAATTATTACATCAGCTAATAAATAGTCATGTGCAATAACATCTTTTGTTGCTTTCAATGATAGTACTGTAATATTTGTCACTTCTGAACCAGTACCAGATGTTGTTGGTATTAACACCTTAGGAATACCACGCTTATTAACTTCTTTAGTACCTGTTAAATTTAAATATTCCTCTACTTTACCTTCGTGACATGATAATACTGCCGCTAATTTCGCTAAATCTAATGCACTTCCCCCACCAATTCCAATAATAAAATCACCTTGTTCTTTTTGAACAAAATCTACTAATCTTTGGGCTAATTGTATAGATGGTTCTGGTTCAACACCCGAGAATACAGTATATTCAATATCATTTGATTCTAAAATGGAAAAAATCGATTTCAATAAACCTAATTCTATTAAAATTTGATCAGTAATAATGATAATTTTTTTAGGAGAATATCTTTTTAATTCATTAGGTAACTGATTAATAGAATCAATACCTACATAGTTTTGTGCAGTAAATGTTAACTTTTGCATATAACTTGTCCTCTCCTGTATATTTCAATTACTCTTTTAAATCGGAAACCAAAGTTGTTTAATAATATAAATCTGATAATCTATGTGACAATTCCTTCGTTTTTAAAGAATACTCTTTGTATATATCAAACATTTTTTCATAATGAATAACATTTTCTTGAATCGGCTCTACTCGATGAATGATTTCATTATTGTATTTACTTGCCTCTGTTAAGTCTGGAAAAATTTGCAAAGCTGTTCCTGTTATCAATGCCGTTCCGTAAGATGAATCACTAATCCTAGGTGATTCTAATGGCAAATTTAATATATCAGCCATAATTTGTGACCACACTTTACTTTTACTTCCTCCCCCAATCAACCTCACATTGTTAATTGGTAATTCACCGAATTCCAATGAAGCATCTTTTATAGAAAATGCCACGCCTTCCAATACTGCTCGTGCAAAATGAATCCGAGTGTGCCCGGCCATTGCACCGAAAAAACTAGCACGTAAGTAAGGATCCCAATAAGGAGAACGTTCTCCATTTAAATATGGATGAAATAACAATCCGTCAGCCCCTGGCTTTGTTGTTGCGATAGCTTTGTCAATCATTGAATAAACATCATCTTCTCCATACTTATCTTCCCAATCCTCAAAGAAAGTTTCCTTCAACCAACGAAAGGAAGCAGCCGCAAAATTCGTAGCACTGTTTAAATAATATAATCCTTCTATTGGAAAATGATATCCAGTTAAATTCATATTAGTATGAGCATTAGCTGATAATACTGAAAAATTTCCAGCTGTTGCTAATTTAATTACTCCATCACCTTCTTGGGTTGCACCTGAACCATAAATTTCAGATGCTGTATCCGCTGTCCCAATAATAACTGGAATACCTGGAGATAAATTAAGCTTATCTGCCATTGCCTTCATTAATGTTCCAGCTCCGTCTGTAGGCTTTTTTACTTCTGGCAACATAGAAGCATTCAAACCGATAAGTGACAATAACTTTTCAGACCATTCCTGTCTCTTCACATCATAAAACATGGAGCCTTCTGCTTCAATATTATCCGTCATCATTTCACCTGTAAAACGATAGCGAATATAATCTTTTTCGAATAAAACTTTTTTTATTTTTTTATAATTTTCAGGTTCATTTTTTTTCAACCAAAGTATTTGTGGTAATGTCCAAGTCGGAGATGGGCGATGATTCGTTAATTCAATAATTTCATCTCCATGGGAGGCAATTAATTCTTGAACTTCTTCTCCACTCCGTTGATCATTCCACATAATCGCTTTACGAATGACTTGATTTTGTTCATCTAATAATACAGCGACATGATGCGGTGCACTAAAACCAATACCTTTAATACATAATCGATCTTCTTTGGAGAAGCCCTTCAATGCTTTATTAACTGCTATAATTGCCGCATCCATCCACTCTTCAGGATTTTGCTCTACCCAACGTGGTTGAGAGTAATAAGATGGATACGCCACATAGGCTTCTGATATGCGCTTACCTGATTCATTAATACAAGTTACTTTACAACCACCAGTGCCGTGATCAATACCGAGAACATATTGATTAGCCATTATTTATCCTCCGCTTCTAAATCAACTAATATTTTTAAAACGGGATCCCCTTTTTCAATAGACTCGAATCCATCTAAAATAACATTATCCAAGGTTACGACGCGACTAATGAATGGAGTAGGATCGAATAAGTTTTCTTCGAGTAATTGAATCGCTTCTTTAAAGTCCGTTTTTGTATAAACGCGAGAGCCTGTAATATGAATTTCTTTTTGAATGATTTTATATGTTTCAATAGAATGTTTTTGTGATGCCATTCCCGCAATTAATACGGTTCCCTTTGGCTTTACTGTTTGAATACAATCTGTTAATCCCGGATTACTACCCGTGACCTCAAATGCAACATCAACTCCACTACCGCTAGTCACTTGTTGAATATATGATTCAACATCTTGTTCTTTTGGATTAATAACATTAAACCCTAATGACTTTGCCTTTTTTAACCGAAAAGGATTCATCTCAGATACGTACACTGTAGCTCCTTTTATTTTAGCAATTGAAGCCGCTATTAAGCCAACTGGCCCAGCCCCAATTATTAACGCTGTTTCTCCTTTTTTTAATGTGGACATACGTACCATATGAACACCTACAGCTAAAGGTTCTGTAAAGGAACCTTTAGCCAGTGATATAGAATCAGGTAATGATGTAATTTGATCTTCTTTCGCTACCACATATGCTGACATCCCACCATCTTTATCAATACCAATTAAATTTAAATAATCACAAGTATTATGATGTCCAGCGACACAGGACTCACATTTCCCACATATAATTAATGGATTCACAACAACAGGTTCATCTTCTTTTAATGAAGTAACCCTTGTACCTACCTTTACTATCGTTCCGCTAAATTCGTGCCCTATAATAAGCGGAGGTTTAACCCTTGGATATCCCCCATTCCACAAAAGCATATCCGAACCACAAATACCTGCATATGCTACACGGATTAAACATTCATTTTCTTTTATCTTTGGTATTGGTAGCTGCTCTATTGTTAATTTTTTATTACCTTTGTACACAAGTGCTCTCATTATTATCACCTATTTTTTTACTTTTGACTTACCACTTTCCAAAGCCGAGTTTACCTGGATTCATAATTCCTTTGGGATCAATCGATTTTTTAATATCTAATAATACATCGAAGGATTTTCCATATTGTTCTGGCATAAGATATCCCAGTTTTAATCCAATTCCATGATGTTCATTCAAGACAGCACCATTCTCTAAATTGACTTTCGAACAAGCTTCAAAAATTTCATTGTGTAAACGTAATGCTTCATCCGCATCCTCAGGTGGATTATCAATATAAAATCGATCATATATCATAGTTCCCCATGGATACCAATGAGAAAAGTGGGCAGTATATTTTGCACCCCACTCTTTATAATTCTCTTCTACAAGTTTCTTTTTCTCATCATAAATCTTTACAATATTCGAGTAAGTAGTTACTGTTTCAGGAGTGCCGTACATTTGTGGATAATTCGGATGTACTGGTGGCTTATAAGCTACATATCTTGTATCCCACCAGTGTTTACCTAGTTCACTTCCTAAATCTTCCCCATGATTCTCCTCACAAATTTCTAGCGCTCGCTTTAACTCTGTTTCTGCAATTTCTTTTATTCCATCAAACATTAAAACCATATAATTTCCTTCTATATCTAAACCTGTTGTTTGTAATGACTTCTCAGTTGATCCTGGATCATACAAACGAATGACAGTTGGTTTTAAACGACTCACCATCATTTGTCTTCCAGCTTCTATTCCTTCATATATAGTTGGAAACTTTATCATACGATATATTCTTGATTCTGGTAATGGATCAATTCGAATACTAACTTTTGTTATAACTCCTAAAGTTCCTTCTGAGCCTACAAAAAGCTGTAACATCCCTGGACCACATGCGTGATTTGGAGTTTTAAGTGTTTCAATAATTTTCCCATCAGGTAATACTACTTCCACTGACAACACCATATCCTCCGCTTTTCCATACTTAGTTGACATCACTCCTGAACCTCGAGCAGCTAAATAACCTCCTAATGTACTAATATCAACAGAAGATGGATAATGAGCTAGCATATATCCTTTTTGATTTAAATATTCTTCTAAGACGCCTCCATTAATACCGGGTTGTGCTGTTAATATTAACGATTCCTCATCTAGTTCAATAATGTCATCCATTCTTGTTACATCTAACACGATTCCCCCATACATTGTAGCCGCCCCACCAGCTGAACCAGATCCTCCGCCACGTGGAACAACGGGAATCTTATAAGTATGACAAATTTTCATGACAGCTGACGTTTCACCCGTATCTCTCGGTCGGACTATAAAGTAAGGTAATGGTAACTCTTCTCCTTTTTGACGCCACATGTTAGTCAACCAATAAAAATCAACCGATGCCTCTTCTAAATCTTCTTCTACCGATATAACATTCTCTATTCCTACCGCTTGTTCTAATTCAAATCGAAACATAGATAATGCATAACCTTTTAACTCCATATCATTCATATCCTCTCTAAATCAACTTATTTTTTGGTTTCCGATTTTCTTGCTACCTTTGACAAAACTTTATTATATGCAATTTTAATTAAATTTGTAATTCCTTTTGGCATGTAAAACACAATTAAAATTAACATTACCGCATAAATAATTAAGCGATACTCTTCCGCAATTCGTAAGTACTCTGGAAGGAAAATCATAATAAATGCACCTATAATAGGTCCAATAATGGTACCACTTCCACCTAATATGACCGCTAATATTGCATTTAAAGAGTAGTCAACAGTAAATGGAGTAGGGTTAACAAAATGGGTATAATGCACATATAACGCTCCTGCAAATCCACCAAGCATTGCACTAATCGTAAATGACAACATTTTATATTTTAATAAGGATATTCCTACTGCTTGTGCTAGTTGTTCATTTTCACGAATAGTAATAAACGCACGCCCAACACGAGATTGCATTAAACGATAGATAAATAAAATTGTTATAAGCACGCTAATTAAAATCAAATAATAGTAATTTTCCTTTAATGAAAAGTCAATACCGAATACGGAACTCGGACTAGGGATATTGGGAATTCCTTCTTCACCACCCGTAAATTTAACTGAAGACATCATAAATACCCATATGATCATCGTAAATGACATTGTTACTATAGCAAAATAATGGCCTTGTGTTCTTAACGCAGGATAACCAATTAAAATGCCAAAAATTCCACTAATAACAATAGCTAAAGGAATAGTTAGCCAGACAGAGATTCCTAGATTGAGTGATAAAATAGCACTACTATAAGCTCCTATTCCAAAAAAACCAGCCTGAGCTATCGATACATAACCAGTAAACCCTTGAATAACATTTAAACCTTGTGCTAAAATTACCCAAATTAACGAATAAGATACAAGGTGTAAATTATATGACCCAATATCTAAAAAAGGTATTACAAAAGAGAAGAGGATTATTAACGTGAGTATAATTCTTTTTTTATTCATTATTTTATAACCCCCTATTTCCGAATAATCCTGATGGCTTAAAAACGAGTACAATAATTAAAATAACGAATGCAAAAAGATCTTTATAAGATGAAGACAATAGTGCAACTCCGAAGTTTTCTGTAATTCCAATTAATAAACCTCCGATGATTGTTCCAGGAAAACTACCTAGACCTCCTAATATCAACACTGCAAAACCTTTCATTACTGTATGTCCGCCCATCGCAGGATAAAGAGCAAATAATATACCCATAAATGCTCCTGCAGCACCTGCCATCGCAGAACCTAATCCAAAAACAATACTTGAAATACGATTTGTATTAATTCCAACAATTTGTGCTGCTTCTTTATTTTGTGATACTGCTCGAATTGCTTTTCCTGTTTTAGAATACTTCATAAATATATATAAGCCTGTCACTAAAATAAAAGTTGTTAACAATAAATATAAACGTTGTTCACTTAATGTAACACTCCCAAAATTAAACACTTGATTTGAAGATGATTTAATTGAAACTTGATTCGAACCAAAAATAACCGTCGCAACATTATCGATAACCATCATTAATGCAAGGGCAATAATAAAACTATTAATTGGTGGAGCATTAGCTACAGGTCGATAAGCAACTATTTCTAATATAACTCCAATTATCGTAGCAAATATAATACTAATAATAATTGCCACAAAAATATTTGCATTATAACTAGATACAACAATATAGGCAATATAACCCGAAAACATCGCTACTGATCCATGTGCAAAATGAGGGATATCTAATACACCAAAAATTATCGATAAACCTAATGCAATAAGTATGTAATAACTTCCAATTACAACACCGTTTAAAAGCAACTGAAAGAATATATCCATTATTCAATCTCCTTTCCTATTAAAATTAAATTGATTAATTATATTGCTGGCAAGGAAATATCCGAACTAGTAATCTACTTAGTTAAGACTTTCCCTGCAGCTAATTATTTAAATTGTAAATTCCATTATTCTTATTTTATTTCTTAGACTCTTCTGTTAAAAACTTCGAATATTCTTCTGCATCTGTTTCCATCTCTTCAAGAAACTTCCAATCGCCATCTTCCCATTGCATAGCAACATTTGTAGTAAAGGCTTGTCCATTTGGATCATACATTTTCCCATCAATTGTGATATATGTTAGTGCTGCTTCTTTAGGAGGTTCCATTTCATTAATTTCTTTAATTAAATCATCTACTTCCAAGCTATCAGCATTTTCAATTGCTGTTTTTAACACATACATTTGATCATAAGCATTTACTGCACTTGGTACAGGGTTTACATCATATTTCTCTTTAAAATTCTCTACATAGTCTTTTCCAACATCACTCATTGCCGCATAAGTTGTCTCTAATGGTCGTAAGTCATATATGCCATTCATTTGTTCGTCATCTAAAACTTCGGAAAACTGTTCTGGAGTACCTCCTGTAAAGCCATAAATATCTCCATCAAATGATAATTCACGTAATTGTTTAAAAGTAAAAGCAGCTGGTTCAACCGATCCAGGAACAAAAATAGCATCTGGATTCTTAGACATTAGTTTATTTAATTGCGTATACATATCTCTTTCAGATAATTGAAAACTCTCTTCTCCTACAATTTCTCCTCCGTTTGCTTCAAACGATTCTTTGAAATGTTCGTAATACTCTGCATAAATTGCATCTTCTAACTGACCCAACACCGCTAACTTTTTTACTCCTTGATCTGCAACAAACTCTCCTGCGGGACCACCCGTATATCCTGCTGGAGGACGTGTACGGAATACATTATCATATCCTTGCGTAACAATGCTTTGTGCACCTGCATTACCTACAAGCATTAATACATCGTCTTTATTACCAAGCTCATCAGCTGCTGCCATAGCTGAAGCACTAACCGCCCACCCAAGAATATATTTCACACCATCTCTATCAATCAGTTTTTGTGTAGCTGATACTGCCTCATTCGGATCGCCTTTATCATCATAATCAATTAATTTAAACGTATAATCTTCTCCATCTACAGTAACCCCACCCGCATCATTAATTTCTTCGATTGCTAGTTTTAATGCATCACTTTGTGGAGCTCCATATACTGCTGCTGAATCTGTTAAAGGATCAACCTCACCAACTAATATTTCATTGCTATCACCCGAACTACACCCGGCTAATATAAGTAAACCAGCCACTAATAATGCATACATTATTTTTATCTTTTTCATATTCTCACTCCTATTTTAGTTATGCACCTAAGTAAATTTCTTGGACCTTTTTATCCTTTAACAATTCTTCTCCTGTACCTTCTAGTACAAAACCATCCACATCTAACACATACGCATAATCAGCCATTTTCAAAGCGATATTTGCATTTTGTTCAATTAATAAAATAGTTGTTCCCTCTTTATTAATATCTTCAATAATTGACACAACTTGATCAATCATAATCGGCGCAAGTCCCCAAGATGGTTCATCTAGAATTAATAAATCTGGTTTAGCCATTAAAGAACGAGCAATCGCTACTAACTCTTGCTCACCACCACTTAAAGTTTCTGACTTTTGATTACGTCGTTCAGATAACCTAGGAAACTTTTTATAAATCTCTTCTAGATCTTTATTTATTTGGTTATCTTTTCGTGCATAAGCACCCATCTCTAAGTTTTCTTGTACAGTCATTTTATGAAACAGTTGGCGACCTTCAGGGCATAGTGCAATTCCGGTAGAAGAACGTTTATTAGCTGGTTGTTTCAAAATATTATTCCCCTTATAAAGAACTTCTCCGCCTGTTGGCTTTTCAATTCCCATAATACCTTTTAGTATAGAGGATTTACCTACACCATTTGCTCCGATAATAACGGTAATGTCACCTTCTTTCACATCAAAGCTTACTCCTCTAACTGCTTCAATTCCTTTATAAGCTATACTTAAATTATTTACTTTAAGAGACATTGCTTTCACCTCCCAAATACGCTTCGATTACGTCTTTATCTTTCTGAATCTCTTCTGGTAAACCTTCCGCTATTTTCTTTCCAAAATTTAAAGCAATAATTCTATCACAAACATTCATAATAACGTCCATATGGTGTTCAATAACTAAAATCGTTATACCTAACTGACTTAACTTTCTGATAATATCAACTAATTCTTTTTGTTCTTCTTTTGAAGTACCAGCTGCTGGTTCATCTAGCATGAGAATTTGTGGTTCTTTAGCTATCGCTATCCCTATCATTAACTTACGCTGATCTACAGGAGGTATATTTCTTGCTAACAAGTTCTTTTTATCATATAAGCCTATAGTTTTTAAAACTTCTTTAACACGTACATCTGCTTTTTCTTCTTGTTTTTTATATGTTTTATTTTGAAAAATATCTTGTATAAAGTTTGTTTTAATTGTCTTAAATAATCCTGCTCTAATATTTTCTTCAATCGTTAAATCCATTAATATACTTGTAATCTGAAATGTTCTAGAAATACCTCTGTTTGAAACTTTATGAGATGACATATGTGAAATATCTTCATCATTAAATTTCACTTTTCCACTTGTTGGTTTTAAAAAACTTGTAATTAAATTAAATATTGTTGTTTTTCCAGAACCATTTGGACCAATCAAACCAAGTATTTCTCCTTTATTAAGTTTAAAGGAAACATTATTAACAGCAGTTAATCCTCCAAATTTCTTTGTTATATTTTCTACTTTTAACATTATGTTCACTCCCCTCTATGAAAGCGCTTGTAATTAATCGTTGAATAGACGTATATACATCTATGTGATATAGAATAATCTTTTTCGTAATTTTTGTCAAGTTGATTTATAATTAAATACTTATTAAAAACAAATAACACTATTAGTTAATTAAACATAAATTTTATAAAGACTGTTTAATTAATTAATAGTGTTATGAAATTAATGTTTTATTATTACTTTATATTATTAACTAAGAATACAAATATCCTTTCATACTTTCACATAAAACTTATTTTTATTTGAATTATCTTAATAAGCTTTCTCTATTACCCAAACTTTTTTAAATTTACAGTTTGAGAAAGTAATTTATTTTCCTAAAATCAACTATCAGAATATAAAGTAATATTGAATGAATAATTTTCTCCGTGAAAATAAGAATATAATAATTCTACAGGAGTATTATCTTTTGTATATGATATTCGTTCAAAAAAGAAGAATGGATTATTCTCTAATGAAACACCTATTTTTTCAGCAATATCTGGAGCATAAATAGATTCCATCTTTTGATCTGCTTTGTATAAAGGATAACCAACTTCTTCTAAGTATTCATAAAATGATTCGGTTTCTATATCAATATTTGGTAAATTAGGCACTAATTTTTTAGGTACGATAAAATTTTGTAAACCTAAGGGAGCTTTATCTACATAACGAATACGTTTTACATCATACACTTTTTCTGTTCGTTGTATAGATAAAACATTTTGTTCTTTTTGGTTTGGTAGGCGCTCTATAAAGTCGATCACCTTAGCAGATGGAGATAAGCCTAATTTTTCAATATCTTGATAAAAATTATTTAATTTGTTTAAATTTCTGTTTAACTTACTGTTTAAAACAAATGCTCCTTTACCATGTATCCGGTACACGTATCCCTCATCTACTAAATGTGTTACTGCATTTCTTGCTGTCATACGTGATACTCCATATAATGTTGCCAAATCATCTTCTGTTGGAATTTTATCATCTTTTTTATAATAGTTATCAACTATTTTCTTCCTAATATTATAAGCGATTTGCAAATAAACTGGTGTCCCACTCTCTCGATTTATCATAAATACATCACTACCTTACGTTAAGTTGTATATACATCTACACTATATAGTATAGTCTTATAACCTTTGAGTCAAAATATATGGGAAATAAACTTTATCAAGCATTGAAAATTTATGAAATTATTATATTCTCTCACTTTTAAACAATCAACTTATTATTTTCTAATTATCTATAAACTTAGGATTATAAGATATTCTACCAATGGACAGTAGTGATTGGATAATAATATATAAAATCGATACCTTCGTAAAAGTAAAGCACGCTATATCAAGGAAGCTTATTAACAATCTAGAAATAGATAGTTTCTTCTATGAATAATAAAAAGTTAAGAGCTACACTACGAATTAATGTCTCTAATAAAAGGCAGATTACTATACCTAAGCAGTTTTATGACATGTTAGACATGGGACACGAAATTACTTGTGAGTTAAGAGATAATGAAATTATTTTGCGTCCTGTTCCACAATCTGATGACTTTTCTGAAGAAATTCTCAAGGAATTGGTGGCTCAAGGATTTAGTGGGCAAGAATTCCAAAAGGTAAAATCCCAAATCAGACCAGCAGTTGAAAATGATAGAAGAATCCAGTCTGGCTGCTGAACACATTACTGATAATGGTGATGAAGAAACCGAAGAACTTTTTGGGGATTTAAAGTAGTGATTGCAGTTGTTACCCGTCACGTATTTAAATCCTGCTAAAAAGTATGTTAAAAAATTAAATGAAAAGTTTTTAGATAAAATCCATGACATTCGGCTGAATCCCTATATCGGTGAACTAAAATAAGGAGATTTAGCCGGAATTTATTGTTGTGATATTACATATAAAGGTACGAACTATGAATTAGATAATCGATTAGAAGAGAATCAACATGAGGAAATAATTGTTGTTATTATGGCCGGAACAAGAGAAACCTTCTATCAAGAATTGAAAAGGTACATAAGATAACCCCATTACTTGGAGTTGGTAAATATATCAACTACTAGCAATGGGGTTTAATATCATTCTTCTTCAGAGAAAAACATATAAAAATTCCTCCCAAAAGTTGAAATTCTATATCTATCTTTTGATTTCATTTTTGGATCTTTCAATTTAGGTAATCTTCCTTTACCTTTTTCTATTACTTTTAGATATTTATGAATGTCATCAATTGAGCTAAATAAAGCTTCAATGTCATTTATGGAATTATCATCATTCACAAAAAGGATTATTTCATTTTTTATAAATAAGATTCAATACTTCTTTCATTTCATTATTTATACTACAATAGTAAATACTAACATTGAAATTATCGTAAAGGTGGTAATTTCATATGTATATTACAGTTTATGTTAAAAGTCCGATTTTCATATTTTATGATAACAATCAATGTTTCCTTAATCATTATTATAGTGATAATAATAAAGCTATTTCTATAGTTGCAAAAAATATTAACAGATAATCTCATTGCTAGGGAAGAGGTCTTACGGCCTCCACAATCCCTAGCAATGTTTAAATAATAATATATGAATTAACTCAGAGCATATAAAAGACACATACAGAAAATATTACCCAATCAATTTCTAATTATTTATTGTCGCTAAATATTTTATCGTTTCTGAATTAAAATATATTCTTGCTTTTTAAAAAATTGTTATCACTTCGAATTTGTATATATCACAAACTTCTTTATAATCTTCTATAAATTTCATTTCCTCTCAAAATAATCTGTTGCTCTTCCGAAACCACGCTACTTTACAATTTTTTCATCTATAAATAATACTTTACTACATATACCTCACAATACTAGGGTTAATAATAAATGCAAAGAAAATTTCAATTTCTGAATTATTCTTTATATAAGTCCTTTTCTGTCACTATCTCGCAATCATTTACTAAATTAGCTTGCAAAAAATATTTTTTTGTTGACTCAACATTTGATGAATATATTATCAAAGCTAAACTTTCTTTAGCCCTACTAGCTGCAACATACAGTAATCTCTTTGTTCGTTCTAAAGCATTATCTCTTCCCGTTTTAATATTAGTTAAATCCGTTTGAGAAGGAGGTTTTGTTCCAGTTAATTTACTGAAATTAAACATATGCCCTCCTGCTTCACTATCATTCATAATAACCATAACGTGATTATATTCTAAACCTTTAGATCCTTGTTGTGTAATATAAGGAGAATGTTCATCTTTATAATTAAAATATTTTTCAAATTCATTTAAAGATTCGTTCATTGCAACTTCCCAATTTATATATTTTGCATCCGCTTTATCGATAAATGCAGTAGGGATTTCTATTATTTCTAATTGTTTAATATATTCAATCGCTTGCAACAGAGTAGTTTGTTTATTTATTTTTGGGCGAATTTTATCAATTTCTTTTTTTATTTTTTTTAAAACTTGAATACTTTCTTGACTTTTTCTAGTCCCTACTATTTTTTCTTTTCTAAACAGATTTAATAACTCAAATTCCTTTTCTGATCGCAATGCATTAATGAAAGGGAGTACAAATTCTCGTATAAACTTCATTTCCTTTCCTGTAGCATCTTGTAATGTGATTTTAGTAGATGCACTATCTAATGCTGAAAAAACATTAGAGAAGCCATGTCTTCTAGCCGCCATCTTGTGTTCCAAAATTAATGTATTGACGTTTGCATCACTCTCAATAAATTTAAGAAAATGTTGTTTAATTCTCTGTTCCATATGAATGCATTCTTCTATTTTTCTTTCTTCAATAATATAAATCTTTAAAACTCCATCATCTTTATCTTTATTTTGATATTGTTCTAAATTATCTGTCGATTTTCTTAATTCATTTAAAAATTCTACAATTCTTTTTTGAGATCGCCAATTCATCACTTTTTTAGGGAAATTAGCCCAGTGATTTACGCGCTTTTCTAATTCCTCCACTCCGCCTGTATATACTCTTTGCATCATGTCACCAATTAGACCTAAACAGAAATTTTTATGCGCTTCTTCTATCTCTATTAAAGTAGTTAATAATTTTTTATTCGTATCCTGACATTCGTCTATTAAGAGTATTGGATATTTTAGAGTCATAATTTTCGCAAATGTAGGTTTAACTTGTAAAAATTCATTCATTATATTTATAACATCTGTATGAGTAATATAACCTTTTCTTGTAATATTAGCATCAGGCGAATAATAAAACTTTATGGCACTTTGTGCTTGCTCTAATTTGAGTTGATATTTTCCAATATCTTTTTCCCGCCTACCCGTAGGGGGCTTTTCCTGTAGACTATCTAATTTATCTTTATAATAATTAATTAAATAATCCTTAATATCACATTGGAAATGTTTTATCATTTCCCAAGCAAAGCTATGAATTGTTGATATATGAAATGCGGAATCATTTTTAATTCTTGCGAGTATTTCTTCACTAGCCGCTTTTGTAAATGTAATAACGGCAATCTTTCTCCCTGTATATTTAAGGTTAGAACGCCAGTTTTTTTTGAGGTATTCAAGCATGCTTACTAAAGACCTAGTTTTTCCAGACCCTGCCCCTGCCATTAGAAAAAAACTTTGAGGATTATCTAATGACACGTATCGATTTAATTCGTCGTCAGTTAGTTTATCAACTTCTCGTTTCATTATTGATCACCACTTTTATCATTTTCTTTTTTCAACTGTTGTTCTAGCCAAGTAAATCCTTCTTTAATGTAAGTGGGAGTTTTAAACGGTTGATCTAGCGCTAATTCATTAAACAAAATATCAAGTGCAAAGGTTGTTTTAGTGTTATCGACATACTCAAATAATTTCTCTGTTACATCTTCATTTATATTATCGTATTTGATAAATATGTCTTTAAATTTCTGTGCCAAGCCCTTTACTTTACTCATTTCTTTAAATAATTCTTTATTCGTTAAGGCGAAATCATCTTCAAATGTTCGTGAGTATGCGTCTTCCCCATAATCTTTATATTGATATGTAATTCTCATATTGTCCTTCTCTTTATCTTTATTTTTATACCTTACTAGATTATCTATAGTTATTTCATTATCATTAAACCATTTCCAAATGGTTGGGTTCTTAGAAATTTTATTATCGCCAATAGTTGTATGCGTTTTTGTTTTATTTCCGCTTCCTTGAACAGTATCTATATCGGTAATAATTAAAGTTGGTCTCTCCAATGCTTCTAACCATGGGAAAAACAAATGACTGTATGCACCACCTACTTCAAAAAAAGTGATAAATTTACTACTCAAATATGAAGATTCATTTTTCATCATCTGTGGAAGTAAAATTCTTTCCGCACTGCCTTCTATTAAAATAATAGCATCTGCAAAAAATAAATCATGCTCAGCAACTTCTAAGTACTTTTTCACAAACCTTTCATTAGCTTTATAATTTCTTAATTCCTTTTCACCAACTTCATCATCTTTATATTTTCTCATATAATTAACTCTTGGATCCATAGGTACGTCACTCAGATGGACAACTTTAGCAAGATGATTATCTTTATTCAACTCTCTTTTAAAATATAATAAATTGTTAAACTTTGATTCATTTGCAATATAAGAAGAATGTGTACTTAATAGTAATTGAGAATTTAATGAAGCAGGTTGATCTTTTGTAATAATATCCATCGCTTTATCAATAAAAACCTTCTGAGCTTGTGCATGTAAATGTGCTTCAGGTTCTTCAATCAAAATAATGTGTAGTGGTTTTATTTCCTCTTCGTTATCCATCAACAACCTACTACGACAAAAATATTGTAACTTTAAATAAATATAAATTAAATTTTGAAAGCCTAGTCCGTTGCTACTCTCCGGTAAAAGTAAATCTTTACTCTTGTTATTATCTGGATTAAATAAAATATTCCCTTCATTCTCAATCGTTTTAATAATATCAATTACCGGCTCTACATCTATGTTAGGACTGCCAAATGCTGGATATCCTAATGTCTCTAGTGGAGTAATCAAACTTGTTAATGAGTCTCTTAATCTTTCTCCTATGGTGTGTTCGGCATATTTTTTTGCATACATTATTGCTCCATCATGTTCATCCAAATCTTGATTTTCTTCGTTAAATCTTTTATGGTATCTTGCAAATTGGCTAGAAATTCTCTTTGTAACTTTAAATTCACTGTCACTTTCGTTATCTGTTAAACCTCGTTGAGCATTTATTTCATCTACCTCTATTAAACTTTTCAAGGGATTTATATCAAATTCGTTTATAGCTTCATGAGGAAATTCATCATCTTCTACTGAAGGATTAGCTAAATAGTACCTTATAGTAAAATAACGATTTAACTTATTATCCTTTTCTAAAAAATCTTTAATATTTTTGGGTGGCACCTCTGCTTTAATATTATCAATTCTTTCTCTGTCTTGATAAGATTCATCCAATATTTCTTTCATTCTTTTTGCTTCATCACAAGCCTTTTTATAATCCTCAAAAATTTCTATGTAATCTTTTGGTTCATACCGTTGATATACTGCTACTTGCTTAATGTTATTATCAAGTTTAGGAATTAAATCAATTACCCTATGCAGTTCATTTTCTTCAATATCTATAACTACTTTAAGTGAGGGAAATAATTCCTCTAATTCTTTTTGCTTTTCATTAAATTCTTGCAATAAAAGTTTAACATCTTTCTCTTTTGAAATCTGTGATTGAAGTTCTTGTAGTTCATTAAATAGTTCATCTATTCTACTCCAGTTATAGATAGTAAAATCATATACATCAAACCTTTTTCCCTCTTTATGTTCTGGTTTTAAAAATTTAGATATTGCTTCGAAGGCTGTTGTTTTCCCACTGTTGTTTGCGCCTACAAATATACTCTGATCTTTTTGGATTGGAATAGTTACATCTTGCAATTTTTTAAAGTTTTTAATCTGAATCGTACTTATATTCATAATCAACCTCTTCTTTCATACTTTATTTTATTATTGTGAACAGAGAAAAAGGTAGAATTAATTTTATTTGAAAAATACAAACTAATTTTGTTTTTTTGCAACGTCCATAATTATCTATATACAGTCATCATCTTCTGTACTATAACACAACATATTGAATTATATCTTATTTACCATTATAATGGAACTAATTAGAAAATTAACATAACCTGTAATCTACTAACATTAAAATGAGAAGAAATTATAATTAAAACCATATCGAACTTAATGAATATAGAGGTGAAGCAATGCATACACAAGATGTAACTTATCAACAACAGATATACTCTGAAACTTACTGGAGAAATTTAGGGGTAAGTTATAATGCAATAAATGAATTAGAAGAAACGAAACAAATAAGTTACCTAAGACGTTTTTTACGTACTATGTCTTTAAAGGAACTTGAAGAATTAACTATACAATTAGATGTTACTCCCGTAGAGGGAGCTCAAGCTATAGATTTAACAAATAAATTATTAGAAGTTTCCGAAGCTGAACGTTTAATGCTTTTACTTTTAAATGACTTTCAAAAAAGGAAGAAAATGACGATTATGAACTTTTATAATCGTAATATAACAGATGGGCAATATGAAAACGCTTCTGCTCAATTGCTGGAGATATTCAATAAAGACCCGAATAATTTGTCTTCTATCTTAACCTATCACTATTGGTTATCACGTGCTTCCGGTCAAATGTATCATTTTGATCAATCTATTGGAATAGATAAAGTAAAATCATTGCTCACAGAAAAACAATATACAGAAAATCTCGGTAAACTATTAAAGAGACATTCTACACACGACAATAACTATAAACTATTTTCATATTCAATTATACAAGACACTCTATGTATTGGGTTGTTGTATAAAGAAATTAACGACACTTCTATTCCAGATTTTGACGATGCTGTACGAAATAAACAAGTTGATGTGCGACTCTTTGCAATCGATACTGCACATAGTAGTCTTGAAATAAAAGCAAAGGCTAATTCTGAATATGCAGCTATTAAAGAGTTCATAGAAAAAAATTGCGACTGTACTTTAGTTACACTTTCAAATGATGTCTTTAAACAATACGAAAAATCAAAAGTAATGAATGCCATGCTAGGTGAAGATACTGCAACAGGTACAGTTATTAATGATTTCCTTGTTGATAAAGTTGTCTTTCGTTCAAGTCCACTTACAAATTCACCTGAAATTGCAATGCAAACCATAAACAAAAGTATATGGCCAACCATTGCAGATGCCCATGATAAAGGAACAATCGATATAAATAGTCTTAAAGATTTAAAATCTATATCATTTAAATCAATGGATGTTAGAAGAACGATATACTCCCGTATTAAAGATAATGGAAATATTATTTTCACAATGAACGATGCCCGCATGAATGATAAAATTTTACAAGCAATCAAAGAGAAATTTAAGGACAAGTTTGGCATTCCTTTATTTCAGGAAATTAGTAATCAACAATTTAAAGCAGGAGAAATAGACATAGTTGATTATGTATTAGGGTACTGTAATACACTTGAACAAGAATCTCATATTCAAACTATGTATGATAAATTACTAGAAGATAATATACTCGAGAAGCAATCTATTATATACGCAGATTGCTCTGATGTAACTTGTCTTTATCAAGAAACAGAACATGATACGATACATGAAGATTTACCATGCCCTATATGTGCTGAAGAACTTACATTCGATACTGTAGAATCAACTGAGATAAATATGAAGAACATACAAAAGTACGTAATAGATAAACTTAATAAATGGTGTTCAAATAATAATTGGAAAATGAATGCTAACTCGCAACTAACTTATGATAAAACTCCTTTACAAATAATAAAAATAAGTAATAATGATAAAAATCAAGTTTTACAGTTCTTTATTGTGAATAAAACTATTAAAAAGGGTCTATTAAAGAAATTAACGAAAATGATGGATCCCATTGTTATAATATTCGCTGGACAACGAGAGGATTTAATCGAAGAATATACAGAAAATTGTATTGAAGCAATGACATTTGGCAAGTTATATGTACAAGAAGATGATCAGATGGCTAACTTTATCGAAAATATATATCATGACTTAGCTTTACGAACTAAAACTACAATCGCTACAGCTGCTAGTAAAGCTTATCAATCCATGCAAGTTATCCAAAAGATGCCATCACAAATAAAACCAGATGAATATAGTTCTAGTGATTTAGAAGATGATGGTTTCACGTTAATAAAAGACTTGTTTATGAATGCTGTAAAGTGGGGGAAAGAAAAAAGCGGACAAGCCGTCCCTGAAGGTGTATTTTCAATATCATTTCAAAAACAAAGAAGGAGTAAAGAGTCTTACGCTTTCTCTTTTGATTTTAAACTAACCCGAAAAGATGAAGGGCATAACTTAAACAAAAGTGAACAACGAAAGGCTGCTGATTATGTAAATGATTTAAATGAATCAGATGAATTAACCAATTTCACTCATTTAAATGAACTAACGGGTCATATATTCATAAGTAATTGCTTCAAAGAAACGCAAAAAGAATATATAAAAGAACATTTTGAAAAGTATGTTGTTGAAGATACAAATTCAAAACCAATTTTACTTACTACAGACACATTAATGCATCTTCACGCTAAATATCGAGAACACTTTGAAGAAATAGAGTACAAAAAAACTTATTTTTACGAGCGCTTGTATAAAATTTTAGTAAATGATACTAATATCGTAACAAATAGTGATATTGATGTACTTATCTCAGATGTTTTAAGCAGACGATGGCAAGATACTGCTAGCTTAGATACAGATCGTTTAACTAGAGAACTATTATAACTATATCTTGTATATTAATAGACCTATTGTTAGGTCTATTTTTTATTCTCTATTAACTGCTATAAAAGCATCAATCACTTTTATAATAAAAGCTATCATCTTAAACTGATAAGTTTGCTTATTTCAGAGACGTTTTATAATTTGTCATTAGCCTAATCTCCTCACCCTATCGCGATTAAATCAGCTTCTCAATTTGATGTTTCACATTAGATGCTTGTAATTACTACATTTACAAATTACTTAACACACAAATTACATTTTAAAGCATAAATGGTTTAATATTTAATTGCAAAGTGTTTCACTTTTCACTTACGAAATACAATTATCATCACCCATGAATTCCCCCCAAACTAATTCAACTATACCACTTAACACTTCATCCATATTCCACCTCTTATTATATCGCCCATAAAATGCATAGTGCATACCGATATTCTCTATCATACGTTAATAATCATATACAATAAAAGGCTATACAACACACATATATGTCTTTAAACCTCTATAGTATTACCTATCATTCCTAAATATCCAATTATTGGATTTTATTGCTATAATGGAAAAGAAATCAAATTTTGGGTAAATACTTTTGTGACATATTAAAAATTAAAGGAGATTCAACATGAGAAAAGTCTTTTATTTATCCTTGAGTATGTTATGTTGTTTAGCATTATTGTTACCTTCTATCACAAATGCGCATCCTGGGAGAACAGATAGCAATGGTGGTCATACATGCTACACTAATTGTGAAAAATGGGGATTAGAATATGGGGAATACCATTATCATAACGATGGTGACAGCTCGAAGTCTAATTCAGATTCTAACTCAAACTCTGATTCTAATTCCGGTTCCAATTCCAACCCAGATTCAGGATCGAAATCTAATTCAAGTTCCAATAACAGCTCTAATTCAACATCAGAATCAACCGACAACAAATCCACTACAGAAAAACCTAAAGCTAAACCTAAACCAAAAATAGATAAAAAACAGGTACAAGCAGATGAACATTATCAAAATGCTGTTGATTACTTTGAAAACGAAAAGTTTAAAAAGGCGCTTAAAGAACTCGATAAAATATATGATCTAGATCGAGATGACAATAAGACTGATAAACTTATGCAAAACTCATTAACCTCAATCTATAAGTTGGCTAAAGCTCATCTAGACAAAGAGGAGTATGAAAAAGCAAAGGAACTTTTAGAATTTATTATAGATTTCCCACACTCTAATACACAAATAATAGAAAAATCGGAAAAATTATTAGAAAATGTCATCTTACTTGAACAAATTTCACTACTATTATCAAAGGCAGAAACTGCTAAAGATGATAAGGAATATGAAGAAGCCCTTTCATTTATAAACGAAGCTAGAGACTTAAAAGAAATCGATGATATTTCCAGTATGTTCGATATTATTATGGACGATATATTGGACGAGGCAAAATCAGCTTACTCAAAAAACGAATTCGAAAAATCAACTAATCTTTATACACTTTTAAAGAAACATGTTAAATCTTCAGAGTTAGAAGAAGATTATCAAGCGACAATTCAACAAATAGAAAACTTGCAAATCATCCAAGATACATATGAACTTGAAACTATTGATTTTAATCAAGATTCTCTTTTCAATCATCTACTAGATGGCAATGAAGATACACAGAACTATTCTGATGTCGTTAATAATATTAAATCTTATATTGTGCAAAATGAACAAGAAAAAGTTCAATTTATTTTTGACATTGATATAAATGAATTAGCAACTGGAGGACAATAAAATGAAAGTGGAGAAAGATGTCAGCACTCGAAAACCATTTCATCAAAAATCTTGGCTTATGTGGTTATTTCTATTCATATTTCCACCAGTTGGATTAATCTTACTATGGAAGCAAAATAAGTTTAGTAAAGTTAAAAAAATTATATTAACAGTACTAGCGAGCATTTATTTTATAACACCTATTATAATAATAGTGAATACAACTGTTCCACTTTTTTATAATCATGATGATGTGGTAGAGGCTTTTACTGAGAAAGTGAGCGAACAAGATCTATCCTATAGTATGCAAGTAATAGAAGAAGAAAAGCATTTAATAACATCTGAATTAAGTAATGATATAATCCTTTTGGAAAATATTGATAACAATGAGAGAGTTCAGGAAATCATTATGATTGGCCAAGGTTCAGGTACAGATATTATCCATATTATGGGGATACTAATTGAAATAACAAATCCTAACTTAGAAAAAGCTGAAATAGGAGAAATTCTAACAAAACTACGATTATTTGATGAAGACTATGAATTTACCGGAAATGAATTAACTGTAGAAGAAAACTTAATTCGTTATCATTTAAAATATGACGAATCAAGTGGAGTAATTTTTAGTGTTTCTAAAGTAAATTGATGTTAAGGTTCATCTTTTATCTTGCAAAACACAATAAGCAGCTGTAACTACTAAACTAGAGGTATCAAATTCTGCTTCATATAAATTTACAATATAATTATTGAGTTTATTTTATTCATTTAATATAAAGCCCGGCTTTTCTCAGTCGGGCTTTACATTACAGATAATTATTGATTAACCCCTATTAAACAAATCTCTCGTATACTTTCTACCTCACGTGCATCATGTAAATCTTCTAATAAGCAGCTTGCAACGATAACTTCCTTAACTGCTAAAATACAAGTAACGGATTTTGCCCCTTTCAAATAAACACTTTTTACTAACTTTGATTTATATAGTAAACTAGAACTAAGCAATTATTAGGAGTAGAGGAAAACTATAGTTATATATAACCTCACATCAATTATGACAAAACTTGTTTATGCAATATTCATGAATCCAGTCAGAACATACCCACCCCATTAAAAGCAATGACCTTAGTAGATAGCTTTTAACCAATAAATGAAGGTAACCGCGGATGCATTGGATGTACAATATTATCACTTAGTCATCCATTACACCATTAAAAATAAAGGGATATTGAATAAGGTTGACTCATTATACTCACAATGGGTTTAATTCTTTTTTCCCTCATGCTTAATATAACAATATGATGCTTAATGATCTATAATATTGTTAAAAGGTGTTTATGGCAATATAAAAATACACAATGTTGCAGCTTAAAAGGAGAATATGAATGAAAACCAGAGAAGAAATTATTGATGATATCAACAACTTTCTAAAAGAGGATCTAACAGAACAATTTCAACATCAAGAGGAAATCACTGAATTTGGAGACATAACAATCACAAATTCAAAAAACGAACAAATAACCCTACAAATGTTTATGTTTAATGCAGATTTAAATTATATTATTACTGATTATAAGATATTGCTGCAAAAAATTAAAGAGGATAGTTAAGTCCTCTTTTTATTTAAATTAAAATTACGGATTTTATAAAAGTATTCAATTCTATCAAGCAAAATCTGTTAACTCTAGTTTAGCAGTTACAGATATATTCTATACTGCATATAATACTTATTTGTTTGTATAATTACCCTTTTATGATTAATAAACTTCTACTTAATTAATTTAAAAACTTTTTACGTACTGAAAACACCCGGTTCTTCAGAGCCGGGTGTTGCATTCATATCATTAAAAATTAATCTCTACTAAACAAATCTCTCGTATACACTTTCTCACGTACATCTTCTAAATCTGGATTTAAACGATTTGCAACGATAACATCACTTTCTTGTTTGAACTCAGCAAAATCTTTCACAACTCGTAAACCATCGAATTCATCTTCTTCTAATACAGGTTCATAGATAACCACGTTAATGTCTGCTGCTTTTAGACGTTCAATCACATCTTGAATAGCAGACTGTCTGAAGTTATCAGAATCTGTCTTCATTGTTAGACGATAAATACCGACTGTTTCAGGATTAAGAAAAGACACTTAAAAATAATTACAATTATTTTTAAGTGTCTTTTTGTGTTATAACTTTTCCATGTTCGCCTAAAATTAGATAATTTAATTCTTCTTCTGGAATAGATTTATATTCTTTTCTTTTATATACATAGAATATGATACCTAATACAATCCAAGTTACTAACGCTATGATTGATTCTGAACCCATAAATGCAGGTGATGTAGGTATTAATAATAATAAAATGAAAATAGTACTAGCAAATATTCCTATTAATGAAATTAGCTTTTTAAGTGGTGACACTATTTGAATCCTTGAATCTATTATGTGTTTTTCAGACCATTTAAATAAATAAAATGAAGTATAGCATGTATAAAAATAAGCAATAGAAACACCTATGGAAGACATATCTACAACCCATGATAATACTTCTCGTCCAAACCAAGGAGCGATTCCTGCAATAATTACGGTGAAAATAACTGCTACATGTGGAGTTTTATATTTTGGATGTAACTTTCCAAATGAGTTTGGTAATATTTTTGCACGAGACATCGCAAATAATAATCTGCTACTCGCCATAATAAAACCATTCAACCCTGTGAAAATTCCCATTGATAAAGCAACAACTAAAATTGTTAACCCCCAAGAACCTAATAGTTTTTCAACTATGAATCCTGTACCCCATAAATGATTCGCAGCCGCAACCTCTTCCCATGGACTAGCCATTGAAGTAGCAATAATCATTAAACTGTATATCGCAGCTGCAGCAATTAATGCAAAGATAATTAAAGAAAATGCTTTACGTGCTGGAAAGTCAAATTCTTCTGCTGCTTGTGGTACAGCATCAAATCCAACATAAGCCCATGGAGCTATAGCTACTATTGATATAATTGCTGCAAATGCTGTTGTATTAGTTGGGTAATAAGGTTGCATATTTTCCAAACCAGCGGTAGGTTGGGATCCAACAAATATTGTTAATACAACAACACTAATAACCATAATTAATGCAAAAATAAACTGTATTTGTCCTGAGATACCTGTACCTTTTACATTCAAATATCCAAATATAATTAATCCTATAGATGCTATAAGTATTTCAGCTCCATAGACATCCCATCCAGCAATTGAATATAAATGAAATTGTTCAATGACAAATGGAAACACATATTTAAACATTAAAGCTAAGGCTGATGCATTCAGTGCAACAATGCAAATATAACCCAAAGTTAAGAACCATCCACTAATAAAAGCATGGGTTCTTCCTAAACTTATAAATGCATAGGCAAATTCCCCACCTGAAACTGGAAAACTACGTATTAAAAAGCCATAACTAACTGCAATTAACATCATTAGTAAAGCACCTATGGAAAAGCCGATAATAACCCCTAATGGTCCAGCAGATTCCATCCAGTTAATTGGTTGGATAAATGCACCCCACCCGATAGCCGAACCAAGAGCTATTGCCCATACCCAATGAGGTTTTAATGTTTTATTTAGTGTTTCTCTTTGCTTCATAAGTTAATCCCCTACTACTTCATATATTTAATTTAACTTTATCTCGATGAAATAAGTCTCTTGTAAATTTTTTCCATATATTTCTTAGAATAAATATCATAAACAATTAATCACAATGATGTTACATTTTATTTAATAGTATCAAAATATTATACAAATAATGAAGTATCGATTCTATATCATCTTGTATGAGATCATCATATACTCATTGTCTGTTGTTTATTTTAATGAATTATATTAACTGCATATTATACTTAAAGCTCTTTTCCTTTATAAACATAATCCAAGACCCTATCAGTATATTTACCAAATATAGGACCTATATTAATTTGATGAAAGTCAATTTGTCCGGTTGGAATATTCGCCTCTATTAATACCGGATCGCCTTCTTTATCAATAGCATAATCCCAAGAAACCATTTTAAAGTAAGGTATTCTACTATGCTGTCTAAACGCATCATTTATCAATTCCTTATATGAAGGGATTGCTTGTCCTTTGAAAACAAAACCACTGTCATGACTTTTACGGATAGTTTGATCTAACTGTATGGCTGTCTCTTCTAAATATCCGTCTTTATTTACAACAGCTATAATTCCTCCCTCAGACACACCATCTATCCTACTACCTTCTTTACCCATTCTTAATAAGGTAGATAGCAAAACTGGTTGTCCATCAACTATTAAAGTTACAACTCTTAAAGTATTAATTGTGGAAGTAGTTATACTTTGCATAAATTGATGCGATTCTACTACTTCTTGAACGATCAACTGATCAAGTGATTTCAATATCTCTTTTAATTTATCTTCTCCATCAATGGGGGACCAAAAAACAATACCACTTCCACCATACGTACCCGTAGAAGGTTTAATAATAACTTCTTGTTTTTCTTTACATAGTTGTATAGCTTTATTTATGGATATAGGTTGATGATTTTTGTCAGAGATAAAATTGTCTATTTTCCTAACAATAGTTTCGGGCTGCTTAGCATCAAAAATCTGTTCTTGAACATTTTTATGATGTAAACCACCCATACCATTCACATGCAATCTTTTTGCAATTTCTCCATAATATAAACTTTCTGGTATATAACGAGGATCAAAATAATCATTACAATAAGAAAAGTAGGCAGCCCAATCTGGATTTACATTTTTCCCATATTGTTTCCAGTATTCTTTTACTTCTCTCTTTTGAGCTTTTGTAAGTGATTTTAATTTAAATCCGCTTTTCTTTTTCTGTTGTAACCTATAGTTCCAACCTTTTATCAAGAGGAACTTAACAAACGGTTCATTCATTTTTTTAGTAACAGATAAAATTTTATTAGCCAAATAAACGCCTCCGATATGGTGATAACTCAATACTTCCTAGTAAATATTTTATATCCCATTAATTAATCTAAAAAGAAATTTAATACAATGCAAACTATGTTCTTATTTATAACCGATTCAGCTAATAGAAATAACAGCTCTTTTTTAGTTACCTATCGTCAGTCGTTTTATAAACTAAATTTAATAATATTTAAACAACAACTACTGAAACTAATTTTTCTAGAATATAGTAATTTCTATATTAGTTTTATAGAAATTTAAAGTCTATCAAATCATTAATCTCTACTAAACAAATCTCTCGTATATACTTTCTCACGTACATCTTCTAAGTCTGGATTTAAACGATTTGCGACGATGACATCACTTACTTGTTTAAATTCAGCAAAATCTTTCACAACTCGTAAACCATCGAATTCATCTTCTTCTAATACAGGTTCATAGACAACAACGTTAATGTCTGCTGCTTTTAGACGTTCAATCACATCTTGAATAGCAGACTGTCTGAAGTTATCAGAATCTGTCTTCATTGTTAGACGATAAATACCGACTGTTTCAGGATTACGATCTGCAATCATCTTAGCAATATGGTCTTTTCTTGTGTCGTTTGAAGCAACAATTGCATTGATAATATTGTTTGGAACACCTTCAAAGTTTGCTAACATTTGCCTTGTATCTTTCGGTAAACAGTATCCACCATAACCAAATGATGGGTTATTATAATGATCACCAATTCGTGGATCATGTCCAATTCCTTCAACAATTTGCTTTGTATCTAAACCATTTAATTCAGAGTATGTATCTAACTCATTAAAGAATGATACACGCATTGCTAAATACGTGTTAGCAAATAGTTTTGTTGCTTCTGCTTCTGTGGAATCTGTGAATAACATTGGGATATCTTTCTTTACAGCACCTTCTGCTAGTAATGTAGCAAAACGTTGTGCTCGTTCTGATTGTTCGCCAATAATAATCCGTGATGGATGTAAGTTATCAAATAATGCTTGTCCTTCACGTAAAAACTCTGGTGAAAACATAATGTTATCTGCATCAAATTCTTTACGCATTTGTTCTGTAAACCCTACTGGAACTGTTGATTTAATGACAATAGTAGCTTCAGGATTAATTTCTAATACTTGTCCAATCACTGTTTCTACACTACTTGTATCAAAGAAATGTTCTTCTGGATCATAATCCGTTGGTGTTGAAATAACAACATACTCAGCACCTTTAAAGGCTTCTTCTGCATTTGTCGTTGCACGGATATTTAATTCCTTTGTTGCGAAAAAATCTTCAATTTCATTATCCGCAATTGGAGACTGTTTGTTGTTAATAAGTTCTACCTTCTCTTCAACGATATCTAATGCGACAACTTCGTTATGTTGAGCTAATAATACGGCATTGGCTAGACCAACATAGCCTGTGCCGGCAACTGTTACTTTCAAATATTCCACACTCCTTACATTTTTTCTTGTTTTTTAATACTTAAATAATATGTCATAGAAATTAATCCTAAATTAAGTACTGCTCCTGCTATTCCAAATAACATCACAGCATATATGTCACTTTTAAAAAAGGTAAACCCAACTATCAAAGCCAATAATCTAACTATTATACCGAAAATAGTATATAACAAATGGTACTTTTGAGCATTAATTACTGCTAAGGTTTTTACGCTTGGCTTATTAAAAAAGTTTGTAAATGACCATAAGGCTATCCATCTAGCATATTCACCAGCCATACTCCACTCACTGCCAAAAACTAATGAAAACAAAAATGGACCAAATAAAAATATAATACCATATGGTATAATTCCAATTCCCATTAAGGCAAACGTAGACTTTCTAATAATTGGAGTTATTTTATTATTATTATTATACAGTTCAGTTACTTTTGGAAAAAAAACATCCCCTACTGATTCACCAATTAATTGTGAAGGAAGACTAAGAACTGTCCTGCCAATGCTGTAAAAACCAGCAGATGCAGGACCAAAAAATGCCGATAACATTAATATTGGTAAGCTGTGTGAAATGCCCGTTATTAAGGATTCAGGAGCTCTATACATGGGAAAATCATAATACTTTTTTGCTAATTTCTTCATGTTATTTTTTCCATATTGTAAATAGTACCTTAAATTTAACTTTGGTATTTCTGCTGAAAACCACATAATATATGCTCTTATTGCATTAATACTTGTAGATAGCAAAATTAAAACGGTAGAAACTGGCATTAAAAATCCAAAACCAACTTTCCCCCCGTTTACAATTACCGATTGTAAGAAATCAGCTTTTGCGTTGATTTTAAATTGTTTCGTCCTAATTAACCATTGCCTAGATACTTGCATAAAACCTGCAAACAATATTATTAAAGGTATTAAAAAAATCAAATTTCCAATTTCATTCAGATTAAGTAAATTTATTATTTGATTATTAAACAAAAAAATTATTAGAAATGTGAACATTGACAGTATAATAGATACAAAAATGGATAAATGTATTAATTCTTCCGCTTCTTTTTTTTCTCTCGGCAATACAATTGCAATTGGATAAGTAAGTGCTGATACTGGAATAATAATATTTGCTAACGCTAAAAAACTACCCATTAATCCATATGCTTCAGGCCCATAAAAACGTGTAATTAATGGTGAAGCTAACATTCCTATAAATTGAGCTCCAGCAGTACCAGATGCTAATATGATAACATTTTTTACAAATGTATAATTACCCTTTTTTTGTATTTTACTTAACATATGAACCTCCAAATATCTTATTATTAGAAGTTTCATTTTTATATAAAATTATATATTTACAATTGTAAAGTAAAATCATGATTAAAAATAAATGATTTAATTGATATGATTCTGCTAAACCACCTATTAAAAAGGCAAACATTCCAATAACTATAATACTTATCATAACATTAGTGTTAGCATTATATTTTATTAATTGCTGTCCTATTAAACTTAGTAAAAGAATAAACAATATTAAACTAACTAAACCATTATCCAATAGCATTTGAAGTATTAAATTATGCGTTCTAAAATCCTTTGTTATTAATTCAATTACACTATTATTACCATAACCATACCAAGCTGATGACTCAATCATCAGAAATGCTCTATCCCATATTACTGTTCTATTTGAAAACGTCATATCTTTATCTAAAATATTTTCTATAATGTTTTGGAAAAAATTGTATGAATTTATTCTAACTACTACTATCCAAATAAATGAATATAAAATTATTAATAAATTATAATTTAACAGTTTTTTTGTACCCTTTGTTAATAAAAAAACTAGACCTAAAATGAATAAAACATAGGATACAATAGCTGTAGCTGACCATGATGATAAGATAGTGATAATTGATACTAATAACGCTATCACTGAATTAAAGTCTAGTTTATTTTTTTTATAAAAAGTATATAAAATAATTATTGTAATTCCTGGTACAATCGTATAAACAAATTGGTTTTCAATACCTAAAAGCCAAGCAGATCTATAGTGATCTGTCCTAGGGTTGTCCATATATAAACCATTAGGAAATAATAAAATCGTTATAAAATTCAAATAGATATATATACTAAATAACCAATTTAACGATTTTAACAATGAAATCAAATGGTTATTAATAAATAAATTTATTAATAAAACAATAGAGACAATTTTTATATTATTAAATATATCTAAAATTCCCTCAGCAAGTATATAACTTGACAATACATTCCAACATACAAACATTAATGTTATCATAATGAACATATTTATTCTTTGTTTATAAATATTTAATAAAATAAGAACAAATACAATTAAAGTTGTTATCAAATTATTGAAAAAGGGATAATATGGTATCTCATTTAAAAAAGGAGGTGGTAATATAAATATAAATAAGATAAATAATATATATGAATATTTTATTTTAAATACTTTCTTTGATTTTTGCATTTACAGAACCTCAATTATTTTATTTAACATTAACCCTCAAACCAAATTATTTTCATTTTATCAAAACAAACTTTCCAAAGATTATTATTCTTTATATACAAATTTAAAATAATTCTTTCAATTGGTATAACCTATATTTCTATAATATTTTATGTGCTTTGAATATATAATATACTTCTAAATAATCTAGTTAATAGTAATCAATATCGGGTTAATCATTGAAAAACTTCTTGTATTACTTGAAAATCACAATAATATAATTTTATTTTTCATACAATTTTTTCACGATTTTTTCTAATGCTCTACTTCTGTTATTGTTATCTTGATATTTAAACATTTTATTTTTCCATTTTTTTACATTTGAATCTGCCTTATATTCTTTAAGATACTTTTCTATATAACAAATCACTTCATTTACGTTGTATACAATTGGTGCAAATAATCCTTCTTGTAAATCAAGATATGATCCACGATAATTAAAATAATCATCTAAGTCAAATTGATAAAATATCACAGGTTTATCTAGATAAAGAAAGTCCCAACAGACACTTGAATAGTCAGTAATTAACAGATTGCTTTTAGCAATCTCATTTTGAATATTAATATCACTTGATAAAATAATAATATTATCATTATTTATAGTTGAAAAATTATCTATTTGATTCCTCATGTTTATATGAAGAAAAACTTTGAATTTAATATTCTCTTTTTGTAATATTTGATTTAAATGTTCGTTTTCTAATAACTCTACAATTTTATTATAATATATTGTTTTACTTAAATTCGAATTATCTACAAGCCAATCACGCCACGTAGGCATATATAATATTTCTTTAGTTGCTGATTGATTCTTATTAGCTTTCTCTATCAAATCGTCGTATCTTGGCATGCCAAACACTTCTACTTTATTACTATCTTTTACCCAATCTTCTTTAATCCTTTTTTCATAATTTGAATTTGCAGCAATTAGATCATAATCAGTATCAAATGTTTTCATTAGTTTAGGGTGAGCTTTCATTTTCTTTAATCCCTGAACACCATGACCTAAATGTACTTTAAATACATTGCTAAATACATTTTTTCTATATGAGGAAATATCTACTTTTCCATGGCTAACTATATGTACATTTGCTAATAATGCATATAAATTTGCCTTTACACTATTTCTGTATAAAACTCTCCCTTCAGATATCTTCTTTACTTTATCGACGTCAGGACTGTTTCTATTAATAATCCAATAAGCAAGTATATTTGAATAATTCTCAACAACATATTTATGAAGGGATGCACTATTATCGGAGTAAACTCTTCCTAATGATCCTCCAAAAATCCAATAGTTATTTCTTTTTCTTTCTTTCTTTCTTATTAATAAAAATAAGAAATAAGCAATACATTTGTTTAACTCCCTTATTAATTTATCTTTCACCTTCTACACCTCTGTTATAGAATCTCTATATAATGTATTTATAAAAGTTGATTTGTATACTTGGATTAATTTCTCCGCTATTATTTCTTCACTAAATGAATTTTTAGTCTGATTTGAAATAAACTCCTCATTATAAAAATTACGATTATTATATAGTGTTTTAAAAGTATCAATTAAGCTCTCTAAATTATCCTGCTTAAACTGTATACTATTTCTTTCATTCATATAACCGTCAATTGGACCCCTTTCAATTCCAATAACAGGTTTACCACAAGCCATCGCTTCAATAAATGGTACACCGAATGTTTCTAATATACTAGCAGATACAAAAGCATCACTTTCTCTTATTAATTCAGCTGTTTTCCTTCTTGGTAAAAAGCCATGCAATATAATACGTTCTTGCATATTTAAATCTTTTATTTGTTGCTCTAATTTTGAATATAATGGACCGTCTCCTACTACATGTAATTTGACATACTCTTTATCAGAGAATGCTTTAGCAAATGCTTCTATTGCAAAACTAAAACGCTTCACATCCACTAATCTACCTACAGTGATAAAGTAATAGTCATTATTACCTTTTTCTCTTTCTTTATAATAAAAATTCTCATTTAACATATTTGGGATTACTTTTATTCTTTTATCTGTATTTGTTAATTCTTGTACTCCTTGTTTCAATAATTCTCCTACACAAATAAATGAATCAGCTTCTTGAACAATTCTTTTTAGTAAATCTATTCTATAATCTTCTATTTCTTTAGTCTGTACTTTTGTCCAATGTTCTGTTATAACGATTTTTATATTCAAGCTTTTCAAATAATCCCATATTTTATGATTTAAATTCAAAAGAGGAAAATGTATATGGATTACGTCTGGAATTCCATTTTCTCGTATAGCATTTTTTAACATTTTTAATGTCCACTTTTCCTTAAAAAAGTCGAAAACTCCTCTAGGTAATCCTCCTATAGGAAAATGATAGCCATACACCAAAACTCCATCTTTTTCGAATTGTTGATAATCATACTGACGAAGTGACTTAATGGAACGATTATCACAGTAACAGTAAACAGTTTTTAATCCCTGCTTTTTTAAAGCTACGGCTTGTTCAAACTCGAATATCCCCATCATACCGGTTTTTTGATCTGGGAAAGCTCTCCCAATTACTAAAGCATACATAGGAAATCACCTCTATTTCTGTTTCATATTATAAGAAAATAATTCTGAAATCATCTTTTTAATATCGAATTCTGGCTGCCAATTAAAATCTTTATAAAACAAATTGCAGTTCATATAGTTATGAAAAGAATCTTCACTTTCATATCTAACAATATCTAAATTATATATAGAATTTTCTTCTGCTATTATTTCTATTAGTTTAGTTAACTCTAATAAACTAAACGAACTGTTATTTCCTAAATTATAAGTGTTTTTCCACCTTAATGGATCAGCTTTCATCATTTGCACTAAAGCGGATGCCGCATCTCGTACATCTAAATATGAAATTTTTTGATTGCCTATATTAACAGTAATCGTATCTCCATTTATAGCATTTTTCACAAAACGATTCGTCATGCGGACTTGAAAGTTTAATCCTGTTAAACTTCCTAATCTTATATTTGAATAGTTAATATGATTTTGTTTACAAAGCAATTCAACTATTCTTTCACATGCATACTTAGTTATTCCATACATACTCTCAGGTTGCACATCCGATGTCTCTGTTACATCTTCTTTATCTTTTTGTGAATATACACTTTGTGAAGAAATGTTAATTATACTTTTAATACCAAACTCTATACTTTCCTTGATTAAATCTTCTGTGAAAGGAATTCCTAAAGCTAATTCTTCTGGCTTTGATGATCTTGGGAATGCACAATTAATTAATATGTCAACTTGAATATTTCTATCTTGTAATTGTTGTATCCACTCTTGATTTGAGAGGATTTCTAAATTTTCATTTGAATATTTTTCAGTTAATTGTTTCACTTTTGACGTCATCGCAATTACATTAAAGTCCTGTTCTTTTAATAATTGATTAATTAATTCTGATCCTAACAAACCACTCGATCCCGTAATTAATATTGTTTTCTTTTCTGTATGTTGAGTCATAATAAAACACCTTCAATTTCATTTGAATCCAAACCATCTAGCAACAGGTTTTCATCATTTTCCCCATATACTTTTAATAAATAATAGATATCAGTTAACTTCTGTTTCAATTCCTCTTCAGATTCAGCTATGGCAAATACTCGTAACATAATTTGTCGTAACATTCCTTTAGCTTCTATCGGTAACGTATCACCTTCATGATGAGCTAAAACCGCATCTACTACTCCAGGCATCTCTTTAATTTTATCTATTCCTTTAATTTCTTTAATCGTACCTGGTTTCATTAAAAATGAAACATTACAAGCATAAGGTCTCCATACAGGATTAATTATATTTTCAAGATTTTTACCAGTCATTTTACCTGTTAAAGAAAATCTTATTAACATTTCTAATGGATCATATCCAGCAACTTCGTTCATCAACTTATACTCTAATGTTCCTGTGAGACGATATCCAATATCATACACAATACATTCATCATCTTGGACTAAACACTGCATAAATACCATACCGTTTTTCATTCCTAAAGACCGAAACATTTCTTTTACATTTTTATCTGTTTCTTTCATGTAATTACTCAAGTGCACAGACGGGAATGTATATGCCACTGGTAGAGGAATGACACCTTCTTGATTATGTTTCATATGACGATTACCCATTCCAGTTAAATAAATTTCTTCATTGTCAAGTAAATAAAAAACCGTTACTTCTTCACCTTTAACATATCTCTCTACTAAAATGTTTTTCGATTGCGAATAATTAAGTGCTTCTTTATATTTAACCCTTAGTTCTTCCGCGTTGTTACAGATAAATACTCCTCTTGCACCACTTCCGTCAGCAGGCTTTACTAACACAGGATATTTGATATCATTAATTTTATTTGTTTCTAAATCAAATTCACTTACTTCATATTCTTCAATAACTGGAACATTAAATTCTTTACATAGTTTTTTATACTTTGTTTTATCAGTCAACATCTCAAACTGTTCCCTTGTACCATATGCAGGTAATCCTGTCGCTTCACATATATCAGCGTAATAAGGTAATACGGAATCGGTATAACCCGTTATAACACCATCAATATTATTATCTATAATTAATTTTTTCATGGCAGGAATATCTGATGTACTTGTCATGAAATATTCATCTGTTAGTTCTTTAGCTGGTGACTTCTCTACTGGATACCAATCCGTAACCATTGTATAAATACCCATTTCTTTCGCTTTACGAACAATTTCACAAGAGATCCTAGAACCTCCCAATACTAATAATCGCTTACCTTTTAAGTCAGACATATATAAATCCTCATTCCATTAATCATTATTTATACATTTAATTGTCTTCATATCTATATGCAGGGAAAAAGTCTACATCTTGATTAACATTATGCTTATAGCACAATTGTTTATAAATCTCATCATTCCAAACCTTTTTCCCTATATGAAATTCAAATTCAGTATTATTTCCAAATTGTTTTTTAAATTTATATAAAGAGTCTTCTTTATCATTAGTCCTTCCGCCACCATGATGTATCATATGGTATCCGTTCTCTTTACCCCATTGTGTTACTGCATATCTAAGTATATAAGCTGGAGACAACTTCAGATATTCAGTTAAAGTTCCAGATAGATGGATATGTATATAATCTTTATATATGAAATAAAAACCCATCGCTATTGTTTTGTTTTCATATATTGCTTCTACTACTAAGATGTTTTCTTGAAAATGTTCTACACATTTGTTGAAATATGTCTCATCAAAATAATAAAAATCTCCTGCATTATTTCGATCCATAGTAGAATAATATATTTCCATGAACTTTTTTACATCACTTGGACTTTCTGTAACTTTAAAGTTTACGTCATCTCGTAATGCTCTGCGTACATTTTTCCTACATGACCTTGAAAACTCCTCTTGAAACGGATCATCATAATCTGTTAAATTAGTTCCCAATGTATTTCTTATATAGCTTGTGTCATATACTTCTTGAAAATCTACTACATTATCAACAAGTGGGTGGAATCGAACAAATTCACTAACAATATTATTTTCAATACAATATTGATTAAATTTTTCTTTATATTCTTCTAATAATAAATCCTTTTGTCCTTCTGAATAATGTGTTATAAGTGGACCACCATAACCATAAGGAGTTACTATATCATAATATGTCTCACCATTAATAGGGTAAGGTATTTCTCTCTTAATAAACATATTTTGAACATTACCGAACTTACTTTCTAGTTTAAAAACTTCACTCTTACCTTTTTCATGTTCTTCATATAACTTTCCATAATTTGAGTCAAAGTAAATATCTATCATTTTTTTTAACATACTCTCCTAAATTTCTATTATTAGCTTTCATATGTCTGCAAATACCATTGATTTATAACTTGTATCACTCGATTCATATCATCTTCCGAATACCTTTGATCGCAAATCAATGACAACTCTTTATTACTTATCATTGATGAATTCAGTTCGGTGTTCGGCCAATGAACTGGACAATAAATATGATGCTGAATTAAGTGTTGACGTAATTCATCTCGTTTTTCTCTTTCCATCATTATTGGTAAGAATAATGGGGTCATATTATACAATATTGGTTTTTGTGTTAAGAAACTGATATGCTCTAAATCTTTAATTCCTTCGTATAATATTTCTGCATTACGTTGTCTTTTTGTTTTAATTAATTCAATATCAACGTCCTGTAATATCGAATATGAAAAGTCATCAATCTTATATCTATAACCTCTTATTTTAAATTCATTTTCAAATTCTGTGAACTTACTTAAAAATTTTGTTTTATCTATATTTTCACCTTTTAGATACTCGTCTTTTTGTTTCATAGCTTGTACTTTCTCTTTAATTAAATTATTACTCTCTATATCTGGGGCAATTTGAAAACGACTTTCAAGTTTTGCTGCTAGACCTCCTGTTGCGACCGGAAACCATTTACGCAAACTTGCTATTACATAGTCTGAAGATAATGAGTGAGGATCCTTACTGAGTAAGCGATGTGTGATATCCTCTATAATGATTGTACCTTTTCTCTGATAATGTTCTAATAAAGATTCTTGTTGAAATTCTTCTACACCAAAATAAGATATCGCAAAAAAGATATCACAATCAACATCTAACTCAACTTCATATTGAATTCCTTTAGATTCATCATAAATAACATCATAAAAAAACACTTTTATATCATGTTTAATAAATGGTTCTATCATCGAATTACAACAATAAGATGGCATATATACATTTTTAATGTCACGATCAAATTGAATGTCTTTAATTACTAATTCGATTGCAGACCTTCCTGAGATTGTAAAATGTGTGTCTTTAAAATCAGGAAGCCATGAAATATATTCTTTGTGAGTTTCACCAATACTATCATCGAATTCAAAATGACTTCCTATTTCATTACACATAATAAAATCTCCTTTTATTTAATAGAACGAATTAACATAAAACTTTCAGCATGCTCCACACATATTGTTGATCCTCTTAACATTGACAATGCCTTAATTGCCTTTAAAGATCTTGGATGAGGAAAATCAAAAAGTTGTGATTGATAACATTCCATTGATTTCAACTTTTTATCAATTGTTCCAGTTATATCTGACCAAACATTCGGTACAAACAGATTGTCTGCACTTGGAATATTCCACTCTGTTTCAGATAGTGTTTCATATGCATAAATTGCTTTAAGTTGTGGATTATTATTTGGACGTAACGCCACCATAGCTGCCTCAGCTACCATCGTATGATCGATATGCATATCCCCCTTATGTGGAATATAAGCAATATTTGGTTTCACTTCTTTTACTACGTCAAAAAAAGCTTGATTCAATTCTTTTGTAGGTATATCAGCAAGACCTACTACTGGTAAATCTAAAAATATAGTTTCTGTAACACCAAGTACTTTATGAGCTGCTAATGCTTCACTTTTTATATTTTCAAGTCTTTTTTGATCTTGTCCACTTGTCACTTCACATACAATAACTTCATACCCATCTTCTATGTGTTTTGCTACTGTACCACCTACACCTAATACTTCGTCATCATTGTGTGGGGCAAATACTAAAACTTTCATTTAATCACCTCTATTTAATTAATGGTTTTGCTGGGTTACCTACCACTGTTTCTCCAGCTGGTACATCCTTAACAACTACTGAACCTAAACCTAAAACGGCTCTGTCTCCTATAGAACATTGATTGCGAATAGTCGTTGCTGCAATATGACAGTTATCGCCTATATGAACACTACCACTGATATGTGTCGGCATGGTAATTGCAGTGTTTTTTCCAACATAAGCATTATGTGCGACATGAACCATTGTATTAAGCTTTACACCAGAATCTATTACTGTATCATCAAGTGACCCTCTAGCAACACAACAATTCTCCCCTATGTGTACATTGTCTTTAATTGTAACCCCACCGTAATGAACTAACATTTCTCTTGTGCCATCTTCACGTGTATAAGGATTAAAGCCCCTTTCACCAATAATAATCCCAGAATAAAGTGTACAATTCTGTCCTATTTTTGTATTACTTCTAATTACTACATTGTGGTGTATTATAGTATTATCGCCTATAATGACACCATCCTCAATTATACAACCATAGCCTATTTTTACATTTTTACCAATTTGAGCTTTATCCGAAATGAAAGAGTGTTTATTATCACGATTGGCTTCAATTAAATTATTCGAAATAGCAGGGTCTCCATAAAATCTATTTAGTAAATCAAAAAACATTTTTTTCGGATATTCTGTTTTAATCATATTGCTAGAACAATTAATATCGGTCTCTTCATACCCACATAAAATTAATTGTATTTGTTGATTTATAAACAATTGTTGATAATCCTCGAATTTATTTAATGTAGAAACAAAAGTCATTGTGTGTTTTTTATAATTAAACAGTGTCGAATATCCGCTAACTTGCTCATTCTTATTTCCATAAAACTCATAGTCATATTGTTCTTCTTCTAAATAATGTAATATATCGCTTAATAGTAATTCATCATACATAGTTATATCTCCATTATTCTATTTGTTTTCAATATCTGATTTTTGTTCATTTCCCATAAACTTTCCTCTAGTTCCATCTATGTTTTCTCTCTTAAACACCGTAATAAATGTTTTAATTAATATTTTAAAATCTAGGAGAAAACTCATATTGTTTACATACCAAACATCTAATGCTAAACGATCTGGCCATGTTAATGTTGCCCGTCCATTAACAGCTGTATAACTTGTTAATCCAGGTCTAACATTATGTCGTTTTATTTGCTCACTATTATACCTTGGTAAATACTCCACTAATAAAGGACGCGGCCCAATAAAGCTCATATCACCTTTTAATATATTAAATAGTTCTGGTAGTTCGTCTAAACTAGTTGAACGTATTAATTTTCCGAACTTTGTCATCCTTTCATCTTTTGATAAAAGATTACCATTTTTATCTGTCTCATTTGTCATACTTCGAAACTTTCTTAATTTAAATACTTTGTTATTATATCCTACTCTTTCCTGAGTGAATATTATCGGACTGCCTAACTTTGTTCGTACTAATATAGCTGTAATTATCATAATCGGTGATAAAATAATTATTAAAATTGAAGAGAAAATAATATCTAACAATCTTTTAAATGAGTTATACAAAGTTTATCCTCCTCAAAACTTTTATAATTAGTTGTTTAAAACTTTCTTAATCACTTCAACAGTTCTTAATAAATCTTCTTTCGTCATTTTTGTATCCGATGGAAGACAAATTCCTTTTTCAAATAATTCTTCAGCAACTTTACCACCTATAACATCATATTCTTTAAAGAAAGGTTGCATATGCATTGGCTTCCACACTGGTCTTGATTCGATATTTTCTTTTTCTAATGCATCCATTATTTGAATTGGAGTCACATCTCCATTTAATGTCATACAAGTCAACCAAAAGTTTGGTTTATCCCATTCATTCTCAGGCATGAATTGAAAACCTTTTAAATCTTGTAATGCGTTTTTATAATAATTAAAGATATATCGCTTCTTTTCTACACGTTCATTTAAAATCTTTAATTGACCTCTTCCAATTCCAGCAGAAATATTACTCATTCTATAATTATATCCTAGTTCGCTGTGTTGATAATGACGGGCTGGATCACGAGATTGCGTCGCCCAGAATCTGGTTTTTTGAACCCTTTCTTCATTATCAGAAACGAGCATGCCTCCACCAGAACTAGTGATAATTTTATTACCATTAAATGAGAATATGCCGTAATCTCCAAATGTACCTGTATGTTGACCTTTATAATATGTACCTAATGACTCAGCGGCATCTTCAATAAGTGCTACATCATGCTTTTCACATAATGCTTGAATTTCATCCATATCAGCGGACAAACCGTATAAATGTACAACAATTACTGCTTTTACGTTCGGGTACTTCTCGAAAGCTTCTTTTAATCTTTTCGGACACATGTTCCATGTCTTATAATCACTATCGATGAAAACCGGTGTTGCATTTTGATATATTATTGGATTCGCTGTTGCAGAGAATGTTAATGTTGGGCAAAAAACTATATCATCTTTTTCAACACCTGCTGCTTTTAGTGCTAAATGAATTGCTGCTGTACCAGATGATAAAGCTGCAGCTGATGTTGAACCTACCTTTTCAGCAAGCTCTTCTTCAAATTTATTAACATTTTCTCCTAAAGGCGCAATCCAATTTGTATCAAATGCTTCTTTAACATATTCTTGTTCGTACCCTTCATCACTCATATGAGGTGATGAAAGAAATATTCTCTCTGACATGGATAATAGTCCTTTCTGTAATAAATTTACTTTTAATAATATTTATTTCTCTTTAACTTTATGTTCTTCCGTTACTTCTATTAAGTACTCCATCAATTCATCTTTAATCTCATCATTTTCTAACGCTAAGTCAATCGTCGTTTTTACAAAACCAAACTTTTCACCAACATCATAACGTTTTCCATCAAAGTCATATGCATACACATTTTCTGCTTCATTTAATGACTGAATCGCATCTGTTAATTGTATTTCTCCACCCGCTCCTATTTCGTGCTTATCTAAATATGTGAAAATTTCCGGTGTTAACACATAACGACCCATAATTGCTAAATTAGATGGTGCTGTACCTTGTTTTGGCTTTTCAACAAACTGTTTCACCTTGTAACGACGTCCGACTTTTTCTTCTGGATCAACAATTCCGTAACGATCTGTTTCTTCATCAGATACTGTTTGTACTCCAACGACAGAACAACCTGTTTCATCATACTGATCAATTAATTGTTTTAATCCAGGTGTTTCAGCACGGACGATGTCATCTCCTAATAATACAGCAAATGGTTCATCACCAATAAATTTACGTGCACACCAAACGGCATGTCCAAGACCTCTTGGATCATGCTGGCGAATGTAATGTATTTCTATTTCAGCTTGTTTTACCTTTTCTAGTAAATCAAGCTTGCCACTTTTGCGTAAACTTTCTTCTAATTCAAAATTTGAATCAAAATGGTCTTCAATCGCTCGTTTTGTTTTTCCTGTTACGATAATAATATCTTCAATGCCTGATTCAATTGCTTCTTCGACTATATATTGGATCGTCGGTTTATCAACAATAGGTAACATCTCTTTCGGCATTGCTTTTGTCGCTGGTAAAAACCTTGTTCCCATTCCAGCTGCTGGAATGATTGCTTTTTTTACTTTCTTCATGTTAATACCTCCAGTTATAGCTTGTAACTAATTCGCTTCTAATACTTCTCTTTCCATATAGACAATCTTCATTAATGCGTCTTTCAATTCATTTCTGTCATACGCTTTAAATTCATCGATTAATTCATCAATAATGCGTTCATCAATTTCGACTGTTTTTCCTATGTAAATCTTTTCGAATACTGCTTTTGGATGAATCTCATCTTCTCCAAGCAGTTCTTCGTACATTTTTTCACCTGGGCGGATACCGGAGAATTTAATTTCAATCTCATCTTCTGTATAGCCTGATAGTTTGATAAGATTTTTTGCTAAGTCGACAATTTTCACTGGTTCACCCATGTCTAAGACGAAAATTTCTCCACCGCGTGCTAATGTTCCTGCTTGGATAACGAGTCTTGATGCTTCTGGGATTGTCATAAAGTATCGTGTCATTTCTGGGTCTGTTACTGTGACAGGTCCCCCTGCTTCAATTTGCTTTCTAAATAAAGGAATAACACTGCCACGACTGCCGAGTACGTTACCGAATCTTACCGCAACGAATTTCGTTTGGCTATGTGCCGCTAATTGTTGAACGACCATTTCTGCTACTCGTTTTGATGCACCCATGACGTTCGTTGGGTTGACTGCTTTATCTGTTGAGACGAGTACGAATGTGTCGACATTAAATGAATCAGCAGCTTCGGCAACATTTTTTGTACCGATAACGTTATTTTTCACTGCTTCGTGTGGGTTATATTCCATTAATGGTACATGTTTATGTGCTGCTGCGTGATACACTTTTTTTGGTTTGTATGTTTCCATAAGATGAAACATACGTCTACGATCTTTTACATCGCCGATAATTGGCACAATTTCGATATTTGTGTTGTCGTATTTTTTTCTTAATTCCATTTCAATCGAATAAATACTAAATTCTCCGTGTCCGACTAGTAAAATACGGGCTGGTTTGAATGGCATTAATTGCCTGCAAATTTCAGAACCAATAGAACCACCTGCACCTGTCACCATCACTGTTTCTCCGGCGATTGTTCCTTCAATCGATTCACTATCTAACATGACAGGTTCTCTTCCGAGTAAATCTTCTACTTCGATATTTTTTAAATGACTGACTTCTACTCGTCCTGAAGCTAAATCTTCTAGCTTTGGAATCATTTGAATTTTCACTTCTGCTTCGTTTGCGAATTCAACGATTCGTTTTAGTTCCCCATTTTTTAATGATGGAATCGCAATGACGATATGTTCGATATTATTTTCTCCGACAAGCTTTGGTAATTGTTCTACTTTTCCAATGACTGGTAAGTTGTACACTTGCATCCGCTGTTTATTGTCATCATCATCGACAAAGGCGACTGGCCATAATTCTGAGTCGTTATGTTCTGTATTTAATTGGCGAGCAATCATTGCACCTGCATCGCCTGCTCCAACAATGAGTGTACGTTTTTTATCTTTTTCACCTGTTGAGATATAACGATCGCGGAATACACGCCAAATAAACCTGGATCCTCCAATAAGGATAATGTGCAACATCCAAGTTACGAGTAAGGCACGACGGTAAATAACAAAATCATTAATAAGAAATTGAATAATAGCGACTGATGCAATAGTAAATGTGACTGCTTTTACAATGGCAACTAATTCTCCAACACTCGCATATGACCATACTTTATTATATAAATTGTAAATAACAGCATAAAGATGGTGAAAAGCTAATAGTGTGAATGCAGTTATTCCGATAATGAGATAGTCATACGGTGTAGTGGAATACGGATATACAATCCAAAAAGCGACGAATACCGCAAAACTAACGATGATAGAATCTAGAAGAATGAGTAAGGTAAGTCTACTTTTATATGTCATTTCTTTTCACCAACTTTCTTGTCTGTTTGATTTTTTCATTGCACTGCATAAGGTGCACAAGCAAATGTACAACTGTTAAAAAAGTCCAAAAAAACGTTTTTTCTTCGTTTGAATCCGTTGTGGTTCTTCTTTGTACACATTTTGGTCGTCCATTAACAATTGTCCATTTTCCATAAATAAAAAGGCTTTTTCTGCGTCAATTTTATCTTCAATATGTGCAAAGGCTTCTTGCATTAAAAAACCACGCGTTGTTGTGTTATGTGCATCTGATGCGATAAAGTGCGTTAAATTTGCTCGAATTAATTGTTCACTAAATGTCGCAATTTGTTCGCCAAACTTTCCGACGACAGAAGCTGCTGTTACTTGTGTTAAGACACCATTACGGACGAATTCGTACATTTTCTCATGGTTGTTTAATAGTTCACGATTTCGTTCTGGGTGGACGATTATGGGTTGAATGCCTTCCATTTGCATGTCATAAAATAATTGACTGGCATAGTGTGGTACAGAATCTGATGGGAATTCGACTAATAAATATTTCGAATCGTTTACTGTTTGGATCTCACCTTTTGCTAGATCGTCTAAAATCTCACCATAAATACGAACTTCTTGTCCTGGTAAGACAGTTAGATTAATTCCTTCTGATTGGAATAAATCATTTAGGACGGTCACGCTTGTGCGAATTTCATCCCGGTAATTGTCGTACGTACGATTGCGATGGTGTGGGGATGCGACAATATGTGTGATCCCTTCATCAATAGCTACTCGAGCCATTTCTATACTAGCTTGTTCATCTTGTGCCCCGTCGTCTACGCCGGGTAAGATATGACTATGAATATCTATCATTTCTCTCATCCTCCCACCTATTTTTGTTTATCATAGCTCTTTACATTAGGTATATTGTAACACTTTTGTGTGTTTTTTTCCATTTTTCCCCAAAATGTACGTTACTGTTTTAGTTATTGTTGATAATAAAAAAGGGAATGCCCTCCGCCTAAACGGCGAGAGGGTTATGTTCCGTAATAATAGTAATAGTTATTGTCAGTTTTTTCGCGGTCATTTAGGACAGCGCCTAATAGTCTTGCTTTTGAATCTTTTAATAAATCAACTGTTCGTTCTGCTTCTTCTATTTGCGTTATTCCGCTTCGAATAACGACAACCATACCATCGACGATATTTGCCATAATCTTCGCATCTGCGACGGCAAGTGCTGGTGGCATATCGAAAATAACAATATCATATAGTCTGTTTGCATGGTGTAATATTTCTTTCATTTTCTTTGAACCTAGTAATTCTGCTGGGTTCGGTGGAATTGGCCCACTCGATAAAACACTTAAATCATCGACATCTGTCGTTTCTACTGCATCTTCTAATTGACTAGATCCAACTAAGACATTACTTAACCCATTTAAGTTATTAAGACGGAATGTGTAATGAACAGTTGGCTTTCTTAAGTCCGCGTCAACTAGTAATGTTCTTAATCCTTGTTGTGCATATGTGACAGCTAAGTTCGCTGATGTAATTGACTTTCCTGCTGCTGGTCCTGCTGATGTTACTAGAATTGATTCTAAATCTTCGTCTACAGTAGAAAATTGCAAATTCGTTCTAATCGTTCGGTATTGTTCCGAGATTGGGGAACGTGGGTTTAACTTTGTAATAAGGTGACGCATTTTATTAGTTTGTGCTTGTTTTTTCTTTTTGAACACGACTCATTCCCCCTTGTCTTGACATGCTTGAGAAATTTACGCGGACGTCATCTGCTTCCATTGTCGAAACAACGCCGACGAGTGTGACACCAAGTTTCTTTTCAATGTCTTCTTCTGTTTTAATAGTTGTATCGAAATATTCAAGTAAGAAAGCTACTCCAATTCCTACCATGACACCTAAGACGAGTCCGATTGCTATATTTAATGTAGGTCTTGGTTCAACTGGTGAAGGATTTTCACTCGTTGCTGCTTCTGATAACACTTTAACGTTATCGACATTCATTAAATCGACAATTTGTTCTTGAAATACAGCGACTGTTGTATTCGCAATACTTGTCGCTAAGTGTGGATCGGCATCTTTTACCGCTACTTTAACGACTTGTGAATCCTCTTCACTTGAGACCGTAATTTTATCTGCTAGTTTATCTGTTTGATAATCTAAGTTTAATGTATCGATTACTTCTTGTAAGATTGCGCTACTTGTAATGATGACATTGTATGTGTTGATCAATTCAACGTTTGTACGGATCGATCCTTGGTCAATTTGCATATTTTCCGATGATTCTTGTTCACTTGAGTTTACGATAAATTGACTCGATGACTCATAGATTGGTGTTAATACGAAAAAGCTCACGACTGCTGCAATGAGTACAGCCAATAGTGTACATGTAATAATGAGCATGAAGCGTTTTTTAATAACTTCATAGATTTCTTGTAGTGATATAGTTTCTTCCATAGTCTCCTCCACCTTACTCTTCTTGTATTGATTTTTTATTATGAATGATAAATATAATTGCGTTTGTGATGTGGGATTTAGTTGGTGATATTTAGTCACTTTGTGTCCCGACATCTTTTTCTTTCTAACACTTTTATATACTACCAAATAATAGCGAGTGATGAAACTGATATCCTTTTTATTCAGCTGCGGTGTTTATTTTTATGTTTAAATGGAATAAATAGCGGGTACAGAAGTTATTTTTCACGTGTGATAGGTATTTGGTTTTATTTTTGCATGGTTGTGGTTGGGGATTTTTGTAATGTAATGGTTGGTAAATGTCGGCTTATGTGTGTTTTTCCGGTTGTTTTAGGCTAGTTGTTGATTATTTGTTCAAATTTCTTGTATTTTTTGGCTATTTTTGTTAATTATTACTAGGTTTTATGTGAGATTGGTGCTATAATTGGTAGCATAATTGTAAAAACAGCTCTATTTGATAGTTTTGAAAGTATTAGTGCTTTCAGGAAAATGAGATTACTAGTGTAGTGTGTGCTAGATAAGTTCATTTTTTTACAAAGAGAGTTTGCGAATGTTTTTCGTGGAAATTGTTAAATACATACTATTTCATATAGATATATGAAGGAAGGGGTTTTTTGATTGTCGAACAAGAGAGTATTTATGTCTGTTACTGCTACAGCTGTCATTGCCTCAGCGTTAGCGTTGCCAGGTGCGTCGGATGCTACTGAGTTAACGAATAAAACGAGCGAGACTCCATGGACGGTTTCGCTAAAGCATGATTTAAAGGTTAAGGAAATAGATGCAAAAGAAGTTGTTAAGAAGCGTGCTCTAGATAGTGAGGTTGCTGAGGATCGTGCTAGTGAGAAGTCTGAATCTGTTGGAAAAGATGGATCACATGAAGTCGTGAGCGGTGACACGCTTAGTGAGATTGCTCATAAATATGGAGTTACGACAGAAGATTTAATGACGTGGAACAATTTAAATAATACATTAATTCTTCCTGGACAAGAGTTAGCGTTAAATGGCGATGCTCGAGAAGATTCGGATTCTGAAGACGTGGCGGAAGAGTTAGTTATTGTTGAAGTAAATGAAGAAGCAGAGCGTGAAGCTGTAGAAGTTGAGGTTGCTGAGGCGGAAGCTGCTGAAGAAGAGGCAGAACGTGAGGCTCGTGAGGCGGAGAAAGCTGCTGAAGCTGAACGTATTGCTGAGGAAGAACGTGTGGCAGCTGAGCAAGCGGCGGCCGAGGAAGAAGCTGCGGCGGTTGCGGAAGCTGAGGCTGCAGAGCAGGCTGAACGCGAGGAAGCGGAGCGTGTGGCTGCAGAAGAGGCTGAGCGTGAGGAAGCGGAACTTGCGGCTGCTGAAGCAGCTGAGCGAGAAGCGGAAGAAGCGGAGCAAGCTGAACGAGAGGCAGAGGAAGCTCGTGTAGCTGAGGAAGCGGCAGCGGCGGAAGAAGAAGCGGCTGCTGAAGAGGCAGAACGTGCGGAAGCGGAGGCTGAGGAAGAAGAAGCTAAAGTGGAAGATGCACCTGAAGTACAACAAGCAAGCGCAAGCACAGATAATGAAGCAACTGTTCAAACAGTGAGCGCTGAAGCAAATAATACGGACGAGCAAGCTGAACGTGAAGCGGCGGAAGCAGAAGCTGCTGAAAAGAAAGCTGAAGAAGAACGAGTAGCTGCTGAGAAGAAGCAAGAAGAAGAAAGAATCGCTGCACAGAAACAAAAAGAGGAAGAAGAGCGTAAGGCTGCTGAAGCTGCGAAGAAAGCTGAACAAGATCGTATAGCAGCTGAAAAGGAAGAAGCTGACCGCAAAGCTGCAGAGGCTGCTGAACAGAAGAAAAAAGAAGAGGAAGCTAAAGCTGCTGAACAAAACAATGTTGGCGGTGGCGACTTAATTTCAAACGCTAAATCTGTAATAGGTACACCATATGTATGGGGCGGATCACAACCAGGTGGATTCGACTGTAGTGGATTCATCCATTGGGCACATAAAGAAAGCGGAAATGACATTGGTCGAACGAGTGTTGAAGGTTACTACAATAAATCATACATCGTCAGTAACCCACAACCAGGCGACCTTGTGTTTTTCGAAGGTACGTATAAGAGTGGCATGTCACACATGGGAATTTACATTGGCGGCGGACAAATGATCCATGCTGGCTCAAGTTCAGGCGTAGCAATCGCAAATGTAAAAGGACCATACTGGGGCGACCACTTCCATAGCTACAAACGTTTTTACTAAAAAGAATACTGTTAGGGAATCTCCAGCTACTTGTGTGGCTGGGGATTTTTTTGTATTGATTAAATCTTTTCCTTTATGTTTTAAAATCTTTTGAACTTGTATTATAAGCTATTCTCTTAATAGATGCATTCCCCTCCCCTCTTTTTTCTCAAACAAAAAGAGCATGTGCGTTTGTTTTGCTGCATGCTCTTTTTTGAATATATTATATTAAAATAACATTCGTGCGATGAATATCGTAAGTGATACAGTGAAAGCTGATGCGACGGTTGAGAATAGCACAATTTGAGCCGCCATTTCTGGGTGGTTGTCATATTCTTGGGCGATGACAGCGCTGTTGACGGCTGTTGGCATAGAGCTTGCAATGAACAGTGCTTGGGCAGTTAAGCCAGATAGGCCAAATACTAATATGAGTCCGAGTGCGATGAGCGGGCTCACGAGTAGGCGCAATATCATGCTGAAATAGACGGTGCGGAGTCCTGTTGTTAATTTGAGTTGAGCAACTTGTGCGCCGAGCGTGAGCAAGGCAATGGCGATCATGGCCTCCGCGATATAGTTGACTGGTACCCAGAGAAATTCTGGCACTGATAGGTCAAGTGCGTTCATTGAAATTCCGAGTAACATAGCGTACATGACGGGCATTTTGAAATATGCGAGTGCGGCGCGTAATTTTCCTGAATCCATTGACTGCAGGGAGAAAATGCCGTATGAGAATATGAATATATTTTGAAACATTAGGACGATTACTTGAATTGACATCGCAAATGGGTCGCCGCGAAAAACAAGGTCGTTTACAGGAACGGCGTAATTTCCAGAGTTGTAAAAAATAACGCTGTTTGTAAATGTGACGCGTTTTCTTGTGTCGAGTCCAAGCAACATGCCAGTAAACATTGATAGCACATATAAAGTGGCGACGAGTAAACTGACGAATAAAATAACTTTCGCAAATATACTCCACGGAATAATTGCTTCATATAAACGGACAAATATAAATGCCGGCACGACGTAATATATATTAAGACGTGCTAATGTATAAACATCGAGTGTAAATTTTTTCTGTAAAATAAATCCGATTGTCATAATGATAAAAACCGGTAAAATAATATCGCGCAAAATAATGATAAATTCAACCAATCGCTTCACCTTCAAATAAATAGTTCGTTTGTTAAATCATATCATAGTTTGCAATATTTAGTCGATTGAGTCGGAGAATTTAAATAGATTGACTCGTCCATGTGCGTGGATTGTTCTTTTCGATATAGTCTGTTTGGGGAAAAGAATTTTCTTATATAATCAGCATTTAAAAAAGACTTCAGCATGTACTGAAGTCTTTTTTATAAGTCTATTTCATATTAATGACTTAATCCGTTAGAATACATTCGTAGGAAATCCCCGACTGGATAATATTGATTTATTTTAAATCCATATTCATCCTCATGTAATTTAATAATTTTATTTTTCATTGTATCCGTACTTTCAATAAATTGTATGATTAAATCAAAAACATGGGTGTAATTTTTTCTAGTAACATTATCGATTACCCAAAACAATCCCGGATGAAAACTATCTCCTCTTGGAATTACTTGAACTACAAAATCTTTTCCATTCATCGTACATAAACATGAATTTAAGTCTTTAGCTACCTTCAATACTTTCTCATCGTTTGAACCTTGAAGCCCCATCGTTACTATATGTTTACATCTATAACCCATAGCATTCAGATATGTTTCAGCCATAGGTGTGATATTCTCATCTAGCAAAAAGGAAATATCATTCATCTTGATATGGATCTCCAATTACTTTGATTAAATAGTCTAAAGAAGCTACTACCTGTTCTTTAGTAATATATGGAAAATCCTCTAAAACTTCTTCAAAATTCTCTTCATCTCGAATGTAGGCTAAAATTAAAGTTACAGGCAACCTTGTTCCTTCTATTATTGGCATTCCCTGTAACACATCTTCATCAACGACGACAACTTCAGAATCTGTAGTCTTTTCTTTTAAATATCGTTTTATTATTTTATTCATATTACTAGTATATGTTCTTTGTGGAATTTTATACTCTGTAAATCCACTTCTGTTCGTTTCCACATATAAATGATCTTGTAAATGATCTCGGGTTGTTATATTTATCATATCACTTTTATGAAAATACATTTTTTCTTTAAGCATAAATATCACCCCTTTTTCTATATATTTACTTCTTTAAGGACTTCAACTCTTCTAACGCTAACGTTAGTGATTCAGAAAAGGTAGTAAGTTGCTGTTCGTCTAATTCTATAGTTATTTCCTCATCATTACTCAGATTTAACTTTAACTTTGCATTGTATCCTATTATATGTTTAATATCTCGATAACTTCTTTTAGTTAAGTATTCTACATCTAAACCCTCTAAAGTTGGTTCTATTATTGTAGCACTTTTCTCTGCTTCATAAACAATTTTATCAAAGTCATCTCCCATGATATTTTGAAGCTCGTAAAAAACATCAGATTTTTCATAATCCTTTTTTGTCACATAATCCATAATTTCTGTAACGTAAGTCATAAAGTCATTTACAACCGTTTTATCTATCGCTTGTTTGTCTGTCGAGTTTATCTTTCTAGAAACACCTAATCCTAAATCTTTTTTATTCCAATCAACTCTTAACAAGTTTTCAACATATAGTTTATGAAATAATTTTATATTAGAGCTCAAATTCATTCTCCTTTTCTATTTCTTCGACTAATTGATAGTTATGTATCTACCTTCAGTATAATTAAATTGATGTCAAAAGTCATTAAAAACATTCATAAATTATGAAGTCTCGCAAACTGATTAATAACTTATCCTTTATCTCTTTGCGGAGATGCTAATTAAGATATATCTAATTCGATTGGGTGCACATAGAAGAAAGCCGATTTAAGATAACACGACTTTATATTTAGATGTTAAAAATTTCTTTCAAAAAGTATTATTAATAGAGGGAAACTACTGAGTCATTGTGGAATTGTGACGAGGGCTCATATTGTCATCTTGCTTTACCATTTGTATTAATGAGCCCTCACATTAAATTATGACCTCTGCTGATAATTCTGCTCTCCTTTCAAACAACCACATCCACTTCATATGCCATTTTGTATGTTGCGAGGTGGTGTTTTGCTCGTTGGATGCGAGCTGTGCCTTTGTTGCCGAAGTTGTCTCCTTGTGTTTCTTTATATATATACCAGAGGCTCCAGTAGTAGTCGAGGAATATTTTTAGTAGATGGAGACGTTGTAATTCGTCGACAGTTGGTTCGCGTCTGAAATAGTTCGTGAGGAAATAGTGTTCTTCCTCCTCATTAAGCTCTAATGATAGTATTAATGTTGCGATGTCCCATAGTGGGTCGAACATACCGCTGTATTCCCAGTCGATTAAATATAAGTTGTCTGTTTTGTCTTGTAAAATATTGATGATGACTGAGTCCATATGGCATGGGGCTTCTACGTCTACGATGTCGTATGATTCGTAAACTTGTTGTAGTGCATGGATCTCGGAACGTAATGGTACGATTTGTTGTAAGGTTACGCTGTTTGCTGCGAAGGCTAGTTGTTCGTATTCGTTGATTTTTTGAAATAAATCAAAACGATTCGACATGACATCGTCTGTTTCATGTAATGTTTGGAAAAGATGAATTAATTTATGAAAAATATGTGCGTCCCTTGCGGTTGCTTGTGTTAATGGTGTTGCTGCTTCGATGGCGTGAGAAATTTTAATGCCACTCCTTTCATCGAAATAAACGAATGCTGGGTTAATCCCTAGTTTCGTGCCAAATGTTAAGTTTTCCTTTTCAATGCTGCGATCAATTAAAACTTCGGTGCCTTTTCCTGGCAGTCTGACGACATACTTTTTCCCTGCAACTGTTGCAAAGTAACTTTCATTCGTTTCGCCGCCTGGTGTTCTCTCGACATGTGTAATCGTCTCTTTCGCTACATCTAATGTAGCTTGAATAATGTCATAAACCATCTCCTTGTTGTTGTTCATGTGACATCAACCTCCTATTCGATTGTGATTTCCATACATTCATCCTTTCCCATTATATGTTGCTAGTTTTATTTTTGTGCACACATTTATTATATCATGTTTCGTGTGAATTTTCAGTTAATTTATTCTGGAAAAAAGCAGGTTTCCCTGCTCCTTGTGTTTATCTAAATAATGAATCGATGACGATAATTTCACTTTCATCTAACTCGACTTCGGCTGCTTTCATGTTGCTTTCAATTTGTGCCGCTGTTTTTGCTCCTGGGATGACGACGTCAATTTCGTTTCGTGTTAAATACCAAGCTAAGACGAGATGGGCTACTTCGCAATTTTTAGCTGTGGCGATATCACGTAGTTTATCGACTTTTGCTAAATTTTCTTGCCATTTTCCACCTTGGAAATCTGGTTTATTTAAACGTAAATCGCCTTCATCAAACGTCGTTTCGGGCGTATATTTTCCTGTTAAAAGTCCTGATGCAAATGGGAAATAAGGTACGAACGACATGTTATGCTCATTAATATATGGAAAGAGCGTTTCTTCTGCCCCACGTGTTAATAAATTGTAATGATCTTGTACGACATCGACATAGCCATCTTGATTCGCTTCTGCCAACTGTTTAGCAGAAAAATTCGATACTCCTATTGCGCGGATGATACCTTTTTCTTTAAGTTCTTGCAAGGCTCCGACTGCTTCATATTTTGGCGTGTCCTCATCTGGAAAATGAATGTAAAATAAATCGATAAAATCTGTCTGCAATCGTTCCATACTTTCTTTTACCGCTTCTTGTAAAAAATCTGGATGGTTGTTATACACTGTTCCGTCTTCTGTAAATTGATGGGCTGCTTTTGAAGCGAGCACAACGTTGTGACGCGCTTTATCTGCGGCAAGTACTTCTCCGATAATTTCCTCCGAACGTTTCGGTCCATACGTAAAAGCCGTATCCCAAAAATCCATCTCAACACTAAGCGCTTTTCGTAAAAATTCACGCCCTGCCTCATCTGTAATATTTGGATAATATTTCTGTCCACCTACTGCATTTGTCCCTAAGCCAATTGGAAAAACGTCAAGTTCTGTTCCTTTAATCGTTATTTTTTTCAACTTTATCGCTCCTTTGTTTTTATATTCCTCTTTTTCTAGTATATCACACCTGTTTTTTTGCGATTAAAAAGTTACTATTTTTCTGTACAATAGAATTCGCGAGGGATCTACCTAAATTCCTATTTAGGTGAAGATGAAACTGATATGGCATAGTGGATTTTTTGTTTAATTACAGTGTAGACGCTGGAGGTGCTCACCCGCTTCAAAATTTGCTCTCCCCCTCAGAATCTTGCTCTCCCCCTCAGAATCTTGCTCTCCCAACTCTGAATCTTGCTCTCCCAACTCTGAATCTTGCTCTCCAACTCTGAATCTTGCTCTCCCTTCTCAAATCTTGCTCTCCCAACTCAAATATTGCTCTCCCCCTCAAATCTTGCTCTCCCGCTCAGAATCTTGCTCTCCCTCTCAGAATCTTGCTCTCCCCCTCAGAATCTTGCTCTCCCAACTCAAATATTGCTCTCCCAACTCAAATATTGCTCTCCTTCTTAGAATTTTGCTCTCCTTCTTAGAATTTTGCTCTCCTTCTTAGAATCTTGCTCTCCCACTCAGAATTTTGCTCTCCACACTAATAATCATTAGACTTCCCTCTTCCATTCCATCATACTTGACGTTACAAGATCCATTTTGAAGGGAGAATTTTTATGAGAGTATTAATTGTTGGTGCGAATGGACAAATTGGAAAGCATCTTGTCACATATATGCAAAACCACGAGGAGATTAAAGCTGTGGCGATGATTCGTGACGAGGCGCAGGCAGATTTTTTTAATAAAATAGGTGCTGAAACTGTTATTGCGGATTTAGAGGACGATGTGGATGCTATTGCGAAAGCTGCGGCTGGCTGTGATGCGATTGTGTTCACGGCAGGATCAGGTCCACATACTGGAAAAGATAAAACATTGCTCATCGACCTTGATGGTGCGGTGAAAACGATGCAAGCTGCTGAACAGGCGAATATCAAACGCTACATTATGATTAGCTCATTCGACACAAGGCGTGCGGCGATTCAAGAAGCGTCTGACTCTTTCGCGCCGTATGTTGTTGCAAAACATTATGCTGATGAATGGTTACGCAGTACGAATTTAGACTACACGATTATCCATCCAGGATTGTTAACAAATGATGAAGCCAATGGAAAAATTACAGCCGCTTCTACTGTTGGACGTGAGGAAATCCCACGACAAGACGTTGCCAAAGTTATCCTCACTTGTTTGGAAAAGAACACAACAATTGGCAAAGAATTTCAAGTCGTAAAAGGCACAATCGAAATTGATGAAGCGATTGAAAAATTATAAAACGAGCTAGAGCGGAGACTTCATTCTTCGCTCTTTTTTCATACAAAAAACACCTCCACTTTCATGAAGGTGCCACTTTTTTAACGATTATTATCACCGTAATCGGCATCATATTTTTCTTCCGATTGCGACGTGTCTTGTTGTTTATGCTTGTCCTTTTCCTGTTCCCCTTCAATTTTCAAATCTTCAAGAGGAATATCATCGGCAAATTTTTGATCGGCAAACTCATCTAAAGCCGTGCGATCCTCTTCACGAAAGTCATCCTGGTGTTTAATTTTTTCAGAAAGCTTCTCTTTGTCCCGTTTATTTGGCATTTTCCTCACCTCGCCTTCCTCATGTTCATATCATACCCTGAATGAGAAAGGATAAACGGGGGAAAATCGAATATGAAACTTATAGTCTGCAAACGAGAGGCTTATGACTTTAAACAAGAAGCTCTTAAAATAATACTGAATGTTACCGCGAGGAACCAAGCTTTTTAACACACAACTCAGCAGGAAACATGCGAGAGGCTCAGAGCACTTCACGAGAGGCTCGTGACTTTAAACAAGAAGCTCTTAAAATAATACTGAATGTTACCGCGAGGAACCAAGCCTTTTTAACACATAACTCAGCGGGAGACATGCGAGAGGCTCAGAGTACTTCACGAGAGGCTCGTGACTTTAAATAAGAAGCTCTTAAAATAATACTGAATGTTACCGCGAGGAACCAAGCTTTTTAACACACAACTCAGCGGGAAACATGCGAGAGGCTCAGAGTACTTCACGAGAGGCTCATGACTTTAAACAAGAAGCTCTTAAAATAATACTGAATGTTATCGCGAGGAACCAAGCTTTTTAACACACAACTCAGCGGGAAACATGCGAGAGGCTCAGAGTACTTCACGAGAGGCTCGTAACCTATCGTGAAGCCAGCTACTAATAAAGCCCCGTTATTTTAATTTTATTTATTATCTGTTAAAAAACAAATAGATATAAAGTTATCAACGTTTCGTTATTTTATCTTTAACCTCACTCTTCACTCTTCCGTATTTAATTCATAATACTGATTGGGATCGAAATTCGACGAAGCTACTAGTCTTAATAATTCTTTATCTTTTAAAGATTTTAAAACATCTAAAGCAAATCCTTGTCCTCTGTTAAGTGCTAAGGCTAGATCACGGGTTCTTACATGACCTTTCTCATATACAAGTTCTAGTGCTTTTTTCTCGCTATTAGATAAAGTTTTCCAATTACGGTCAAATATTGCTGAAATCCGTTCTTCTTTTCGTGTTTTTCGCATGATATAATTATTTTTTAAAGTTAAAATTACAGTGTTATGTTTTTCTTCATATACAGGAGGATCCAAAAAGAACTTTTCCATATCAATATAAATACGTTTAACTCCTTCATTCAATTCACGTACCCATTCTAAATCGGACAAACCTCGTGCAATTTTTGGATTTCTAGAATATCTTGTATAACGAATGTTGTCTACACTGACTATATTTGGTAATTTTCCAGGACTGTGAATCTCTAATCTATCATCAAACATAAAAACTTTAATATCATCACCGTGTATATTATATGCTCTATGGGTAATTGCATTAATAATTCCTTCTTGCCACGCAAACGGAGGATACTCTGGAATGCTTGTAAATTTTCCTGTTTCCATATCTAATGTCATAAATTCCCTTAATTGTGAATCAATGAAATGCTTAGCTTGTTCAATTAATATTGACAATGGCGCTTCAAACTCTTTTTGTTTAGATATATTGATATCTGTCCCTACCTTAGCTTTTATACCATCATATCTGTAAAAGCGTAGCTTAGCACTTGGCACAAATTGGGTTGGATATTTAGCAAACAAAAGTGCACCAGCTATAGTAACATTTAACATGTTTTTATCTCTTTTCAAAAAACCTCTAGCTAACAACAACTCTTTATGATCACCTTTAAATTGTAACTTTTCTTTATACTTTTGGACAACTTCAATATCTAAATCATCCATCGTACATCCATCAGCAATCTGTTCCTCATATAGCCTACTTCCTTTATCATATTCAATATCAATTCGTTGATCGTAACTTAACTTTTTAGTTTCATCGCCTACTCTTAAGAAAACTTCATTCGCTTCTGATTTATGAACTTTATCTATACTTGGCTTTATATGAAGTAAAAGTAATTCATCTTCTTTTTTATTCTCTTTTACTATTGCGATTTTCTCATACTCGTAATTGACTGATGGAAAGCATTTTTCAAAACCACATTGAATAAAATCATTAACTTTAGTATTACCTTGTGAACAAATACCTTGTAGTTTTCTATTTTCAATTCCTATTGCTATCATTCCGCCATCAGCATTTGCAAAACCAATTATAGCCTCAGCCAATTTAGAAATTGGAATTTTAGCAGATTTCCGATCATAATAGGCTCCTTCTTCTCTAGTAAGTAATTCACTCAGAGTTAATGATGGTTCATATTTCGATAATTTCAAAATATCCCCCCTAAAATAAATTTATCAATTTCATAAACCTTTTAAATTAGTATTACCATTTCAACAATTTTATAATATCTTTTGATAATTCTCTCTACTTCTCCCACTTCGGCACTAAATCCTGCGTTTTTCGAATCGCTTCACGTAACTCCTTCACCGGCATTTGCCCCGGCGCTGACAACTCGACCCCAACTCCAAAGGTCAACACTGAACCATATACCCAACCAATAATGCGACTGAGCCCACCTACATCTCCCATCGACATCGTGATGACAGGAACGTCTAGCGCCTCATCAATTTCCTTCGTCACATGCAAGAGCTGAAACACATCCGCCTTATCCTGAGGCATCACAGCCAACTTAACAAAATCTGCACCCAACTTCTCTGCATTCTGCGCTCGCTTCATTAATTCCGCATTATCCGGTGTATATTCAAAATTATGATACGACAAAATTAACCGCTTCCCCGCAGCATCCGCAGCCGCACGAACATCACGAACAAAATCATCGCCATTCGACGTCTCCACATCAACCATCTCTACAGCCGTCTCCGCACACACCAGCTTCACTAACGCAAGCTTATCCGCATCTGTCAATACAATCCGCTCGCCACCCTCATGCTGTGCGCGAATCGTAAATAACAACGGAATCTCTGTCACCTCTTTAATCTCTCGAATCACATCTAGCACAAGCTCCGTATCCGCCAACTCATGAAAAAAATCCGCCCTCCACTCAATCACATCAGGCAAATGCATCCGCACCACACCAAGCTGATCCATAATCTCCTCACGCGTCTTTCCAGTAAGCGGCGTACAAATCGCCGGCAAACGCCCCAACAACTTCACCATAACCAAACACTCCTCGTCCATTCTATTTCATATAAGTATAGCATTTTTGACCAGTTCCTACATATGAAAAGGAGAAAACTTTAAATAAGCATTAAAATTGTGAAAATATTTTTGGAGAATGAGCCGTGCCAACACATTCCTCATCAAAAAACAGCACTTCCCTCAGAAAGTGCTGTCTCCCCTATTTCTTTAGCGCATTTTGTCTGGTAACATGCGGATAGAGTCGTTTAACACATCAAGTTTTCCTTCTATACGATGTAATAAATAAAACGTAATCGCTATAGGAAAGCTCAATTCGGTTACAAACGCAATCCATGTTTCCATGAAAAATCCCTCCTCACTTGTAGTTCCGCTGCTTAAGCGAAAAAACAGGCTAGCGCTTCAGCCAGCCTGTTTCTCCTTTCACTCGTCATTACGCTTCGTCAATATCAAGTTCAATGTCTTCCACTTGACGGTCCACGATACGAGCAGCTTTCTTCTTAATAATTTCGCCACCTGAAGCGGGCTTGAAAATATTTTCTGCGACAATCAAATCCATCGCTTCATTCACTGCTGCTCCATCAACCGGCTCAACAGGTGAATCTAATGAGAACGTCACTGTCTTATCAAGATCTGTTGCAAAAATCAGCTCTAATTTCTTCATGACATACCTCCTTTCTAACAATTAGTCATCTGCTTACTCAATTAAATCTGACGTATCCACTCGTTGCAGGTCGTGTAACGGAAGTGTCTGCAATGATACAAGCGCATTTGCCACTGCATACAATTGATCCGCTGTTGCATCTTCCGTGACATTGTTAAACGATTTTGTCTTCGTTTTAACTCTGTCCGTCTCTGGATCTGTTCCGTTATTTAAAATTAAACGCAACTGTGAATGTTGTAAAATACTCTCTGCCATGTTCCCTCACCTCACTTTCACCCATACTATCGCTGGGGAGGTAAATAAGGTGGCATGAATTATAATAAAAATAAAAAAACAACAGTTCCGACGAAAAATGTATCGTCTAAACTGCTGTCATTCAATCCTTTTTCCTAACTATTAACCATAAAAACTTCACAATCGGCAACATGCGCTTCCATCTAAATGGCTGTTTTAACAAACGATAAAGCCACTCGATATTCCATTTTATCCAAAAGTCAGGTGCTCGCTTCACATTACCTGCAAACACATCGAAACTTCCGCCGACACCAATAAATGTCCCTTTAGGACAACGTGGCATACAAGCATCAATCCATTTTTCCTGCTTCGGAAACCCTAATGCAACAAAAATTAAATCTGCTTCTGAAGCAATGACTTGCTCTTGCACCTCTGTATCACTTATATCAAAATAACCATGATGACGTCCAGCAACAATTAAATTAGGATATGTTTTCTGAATTTGTTGCACCGCTTTTTCATTTACTGCTTCTGAAGCACCTAAGAAAAAACAACTTAACTTATGCGCATCTGCTTTTTCTAACAAACTTGTCATAACATCAAAACCCGCAATTCGTTCTTGTAACGCTTCTTTTTGTAATTTCGCTGCAACGATAATCCCTATCCCATCCGGCACAACATAATCTGCTGTTTGGACTATTTGTTTATAAGTTGCATCTTTTCGTGTCGCCATTACTATTTCTGGATTTGCTGTTACGATGAACTGTTTTTCTTCGTCTATTGTTGCTGATATAACTGTTTCAATAAAGTCTTTATATGTTTTATTAACAAATGGTATATCCATAATTGTTACTGTTTCAAGCTTTGTCGACACTTTCCAACAACCTTTCCCATTTTATTCGAGTTATTAGTTAATAATGAGTAGATATGTATTTACGTACAATAAAAAAAGTAGTATGATATATGGTAGCAGTTTTTGATAAAATAGCTAGGTATGTGATATCATACACGAAGCTATATAACTATTCTAATTCCGAATTGACACAAATGCCATTATTTATATATACATCCTAAAAAAGGAGATTGGAGAATATCATGGGAAATGAATCATCAAGAATCGAAGTAAAGAAAAAACGTGTCCTTAAAAAACGTTTTAAAATAATCCTTCCATTAGTCATTTTATTAATTGCTGGGGGATCTTACTTCATGTATTTACACTCAAAAGCAGATAGCGCTATCTCAAAATCACACGACGACGCAGATAGGGAGAAATCTGATTTACGAATGGATTATGTCGACCCAAAATTCGACAACGTCTCGATTTTACTTATGGGAATTGACGCTAGTGACAAACGAGGAGCAGATGAGGGTACACGTACAGATGCCCTATTAGTCGCAACATTAAATAAAGATGATAAAAGTGTTAAATTATTAAGTCTTCCACGTGATGCACTTGTCCACATCCCTTATGTAAATTACGAGGACAAAATTAACCATGCTCATTCATATGGCGGAACACGTGCGACAATTGACACTGTAGAGAATTTATTAGATATTCCAATTGATTATTATATCCGAGTGAACTTTGAAGCTTTCATGGATGTTGTTGATGCATTAGATGGTATCTCAGTCGATGTACCATACGAATTTCAAGAACAAGATTCTAAAGACAAAGCGGACGCTATCCATCTATACCCTGGATATCAACAATTAAACGGGGAAGAAGCATTAGCCTTAGCTAGAACGAGAAAATTAGATAGTGATGTTGAGCGTGGAAAACGTCAACAAGAAATTATTAAAGCACTCGTATCGAAAACAATGAATGTTAAATCAATTTTAAAATATGATGATGTTATTGATGCGATTGGTGAAAATTTAAAAACAGATATGACATTTACTGAAATGAAAAGTTTCCTAAGTTATGCGACACACGGTACAAACATCGATATTGAAACATTAAACATTGATGGTTATGATTATAAACCGAATGGGATTTATTATTGGAAATTCGATGATATGGATTTAGCAAGAACAATCAATACGCTCGAAAAGCATTTAGAAATTCCGATAACAGATTACGGCTATGACTTCGACCTTGATTCAGACGAGGACGAAAATGAAGATAATGATGAAGAGGAAGATTCCTCTGAATTTAATGAACAAAATAATGAGGAACCAACATACGAAGAAGAGCCGACGTATGAAGAAGAACCAACATACTAAACGAATGACCTCGTTGTACTCACACAGTACAACGAGGTTTTTTATATTTTCTCCCGGTACACTTCTAACAATTTCTTAGTCTGCGTTTTCACTGAAAACTTCTTTTTTGCATGTTCATACAAAGCTTCTCCCTTTTTTTCCAACCTACCATCTCGTTTTGAAACAATTGCTGCTTCCATCGCTTCTACTACACCTATTTCACTTCCAGCTTCAACGAGCCATCCTACTGAGTCTTGATGAACTAAATGACGGACATCGCCTACATCTGTTGCAATGACAGGCTTTTTCGCTTGAGCTGATTCTAAGAGTACGTAAGGAAATCCTTCACTAATAGATGTTAATAAAGATACATGTGACAACTTCAATAAATCAGCTACATCATCTCGTTCACCTAAAAAGGTGACGTAATCTTCCAAGTTTAATTTTTCCGTTAATTGTTTTAACTCCCCCTCAAGAGGACCTGCACCAACAAAAAGAAGTCGAGCAAAAGGAAACTTATCTACAATATTCCGAAATGCATACAAACCTTTTTCATGTGCTTTAACCGCTTCTAATCTGGCAATTTGCACAAAAACAATATGTTCGTCTGCTAATCCTAAAGCACGGCGTTTGTCATTTACAATAGCTTCTTCATCCATCTTCGTCGTAAATTGTGCTCCATTTCGAATCGTAGTCATAAGAGGTTTTTTCACACCAGTTCTTTTCAGGACAGGTTGAAAAGCTTCACAAACTGTAATCATTTTATCCGCTTTTTTTAATGCACTAATATGTAACTTACTTAGCAATTTCCCACGTAATCCTTTATGTGCAAAATCAACTAATGGATTACTATGCACTGTCGTTACCCATTCAAATTCAGATCGTAAACGACGTCGTAAAAAAGCGATTAACACATTCGCACGAGGTCCATGTGTATGGATATGTGTGAAATTCCCCTGTTCAATATAAAATTGTAATTCATGTAAAAATGGAAAACGCATCTCACTAAAACAAACCGTCTCAATACCTAAAGCTTCGGCACGTTCTCTTAATAATCCTTCTTCTAAAACAGCTAATACGAACGTGCCCTCTCCTTTCTGCTGCAAGCTTTGTAACATTTGTAAAATATGAACCATCCCACCGCCAGTTTCATTACCTGCATTTAAAAATAATACTTTCACTTATTTATTCTCCTCATTTCGTTACCTATTGCTCAGCATAACCAAATGGAAAGTTTTTATAATTGTTGTGAATAAAAAAGGCATTATGCACCAATAATGGACATAATACATGGGGTGAGGACAAGATGAATAAACGTGTTTATCAATTAATTATTTTATTGCCAATCATTGATATAGCGACAGCTTTTACGGAAGAATGGACATTATCAATCGGAGCGATAATACGTACTTTATTAATGGCTCTCGTCATAATCTATATATGGATTATCGAACCAATGAAAAAACAATATCGTCTCGTATTTTTACTTGCTTACATATTGACTGCAGTGACATTTGTTAGTAACTTTTTCATGAAAACTCCCTTTTACTTAATGGAAGAAGTAAGTTTTATGTTAAAAGTCGCTTATTTTATTACGATGATTTCACTAGTAATTCACATCATTACTACGAAACAAATTGAACAAATTCGCTTTCTCCGAGTTGTCCATATTGCTTTGTTCATTGTCAGTTCGACATATTGGTTGGCTTATTTTACGAACACAAATCTTAACAGTTACGCTTATGTTAAATCAGGTTATTCTGGTTGGTATTTTTCCGCAAATGAATTAAGCGTCATTATTTTAATTTTATTCGCACTCGTTTTAGTTTACTTTTTACATACATGGACGAATTTGACGACTTTTACAATCATAATCACATTGTTTATTTTTCCGATGATTGGGACAAAAACAGCTTTGTATGGCGGATTAATTTTATTTATTCCTATACTGTTGTATGCGTTTTTTAAACGTAAATGGCAACACGCAATCACATTAAGTATATTACTCGGTTTATTATTCGTATATATACCATTTACAGCTGCTTCAACGAATCAATTAGATACAGCAAATCATCATGAAGTAGAAACAGATGAACAGCAACATTCGTTACTTAGTTCACGAGATGTATATTTAGAAACGACACTACAAGATTATCGTCAGGCGCCTTTTTTGCGACAAATGGTCGGCCTTGGTTATGCCGGTGATTATAAGAAAGCTGCAAAAACAATTGAGATGGACTTTTATGATTTATTTTTCAGTTTCGGATGGCTTGGAACAATTATTTTACTACTACCACTTGCTTTGCTCAGCTATAAGATAACTCGCTGGAAGTTAACTTTTCCATATATGTATAGTATGGGGACACTTTTATTAACGATAGGGATTTCCTTTGTGGCAGGGCATGTCTTATTCGCACCAGCAGTTATGTCCTATGTTGCCCTGTTAGTCATTTGGATTGGCAGTATTGCAAATGAATGAAGCTCTCGTTTCCGTAATTATACCAATGTACAATGCTGAAGCTACGATAAAACGAGCGATTCAAAGTGTACAAGCGCAAACTTACAAAAATTTAGACATTATCGTTATTGATGACGGTTCAACTGATCACGGAAGCAAACAAGTGCAACAACTGAAAAAAACTGATGATCGTATTCAATTCTTTCAGCAAAATAATCAAGGTCCATCTATGGCACGTAATAAAGGGTTAATTCATGCCACAGGAGCGTTTATACAATTTGTTGATGCAGATGATTGGATTCAACCAACGATGACAGCACAACTTGTTGACATGATGACAGCGCAATCTGACCTTGTCATTTGTGGTTATGAAACAGAAGACAAAACGATTCGGCCACGAGCTACTTGCCTTGCACCACGTGTAAAATGGCTAGAAAAAATCAGCGCCTTGTATGAGCAGACACTTCTACCATCACCATGCAACAAAATGTATCGCCGCGCCCTTATTGCAGAATATAACATTTTATTTTCATCACAATTTTCAATCGGAGAAGACCTTTTATTTAACTTAGATTATTTAAGACATTGTGGGAACATCGCTTTTACAGAAGCGGCACCATATAAATATTGCTATGAAGCTCGTTCTTTAACACGACAATATGAACCAACTTTATTTCCGATTCAAAAAAGCTTACACGAATATTTTGTAAGATTTTTATACGAACAAGATAGTGCCACAACAAGAAACATCAAAACAGCGAATCGTATATTCCTTCATAGTACAGCTTATGCGATAAGTAACGTCTATCAACCAAAAACACCACTAAGTTATAAACAACAATACAAGGTGCTCCAATCCATTGTATTGGATGAAACTGTGCAAGAAGTGGCTAGAACGGAAGATAGTTTTTTTACCTTTTTCATTCGAAAACGCGGAATATTTTGCTTGCATATATTTTATACTTTAAAATCATTCGTGAAAAAAATCATTAGGAGGCAACGTGGATGACAAGAAGAAAAGTGATGATCTACGCTTATACAGCACATAATCTTGGGGACGATTTATTTATTCACATCTTATGTCAACGTTATCCACATATCACGTTTTACTTATATGCCCCTAAGAAATACAAAGAAACATTTAGCAACATAACGAATTTACACATTATGCCTAGTGATACATTGATTGGAAAAATGATGTATTACTTACTTCTCCGTCCTTCCATAGCTGTCTATATAGGAGGTTCGCTTTTTATTGAACAGCCTGGTTGGAAAAAGCATTGGAAACAAATGAAACAAGCACAAAAACGTCATGCGAATTTTTTTATTTTAGGCGCAAATTTCGGTCCTTATCATTCTTTAAATTTTTATCATAAGTATGAAGACTTTTTTAAAAACTGTGATGATATATGTTTTCGCGATAAAAATTCATATCATTTATTCAAACATTTACCTAACGTCCGTTATGCAAACGACGTTGTATTTACGCAGCCTGTAGATCATGTGAATAAAACAGTAGCTACTATCGTCATTTCTGTTATTTATCCGTCAATACGAAAAGAGTTACAGGACATTAATGATGCTTATTTCAACACACTTGCCTCCTTAGCAGTCGCTTGTATGAATGAAGGATACAATATTGTCTGGATGGCTTTTTGTAAGCGGGAAAAAGATGATCAAGCAATCGAACAGATTTATAAACTCATTCATCCACAATACTATTCACACATGATGAGTTTTGATTATGAAACAGACATTGCGACAGCATTACAACTAATCGCACAAGCAAATGCTGTTATTGCAACGAGGTTTCATGCGATGATTTTAAGTTTACTTTATGAAAAGCCAACATTTGCCATTATCTACAGTAATAAAATGTTAACAGTTATAGAAGATAATGCGTTAACTATCCCCCATTGTCATATTAAGCAATGTTACGGAGAAAATGTTATTAAAAAAATGCGCACAGCTTGTTCACAAGATGCCATTTCGGTTGAGTATCAAATAAATGACGCAGAAAATCAATTTAGGATATTAGACAGTGAGTTAGAGGTAGATTAAGATGAAGCAAACGAAAAAACTGTGGCAAGATACATTATTATATAGCTTTGCGCATTTTGGCACTTCTTTACTCGCTTTTATTATGCTACCCATTTATACTACTTATTTTAGTCCAGAAGCATTTGGTACGTGGGATTTGTTTTTAACGACGATTACATTACTTATGCCATTAGTTAGTTTTGAATTAAATAGTGCTACATATCGTTGGTTACTCCAAACAAGTGACAAGCAAGAACAAGCAAAAATTATTTCGACTGGTTTTTTCGCCTTGTTGCGTCATATGATAAGCAGTGCATTATTAGCGATTATTCTCTTTTTATTCATCGATTTTCCCTTTCAATGGCAGGCACTTATTTTGTTACAAAGTATGTTGTTTTTTAGCTTTCTCCAACAATGTGTACGTGGACTCATGTTGAATCGTTTATTTGCCAGTATGAGCATTATACATAGTATTGTGATGATAAGTTTTATGATTTATTTTATTTTTCAATTAGAACTGGGTGTTGTTGCATTTTTTTATGCGCAAATTATTGCTAGTATTAGTGTTTCCTTATTTACATGGATGAAAAGTAAGTTTAGTCAATTTATTATATATCGTCAATACACTTCATCTTTATTAAGCGATTTTTATAGGTATGCTTGGCCGATTATTCCCGCAACAGCAAGCTGGTGGATTATGACAATGTCTGATCGATGGTTTATTAGTGCTTTTCTCGGCTTAACGAGTAATGGGATTTATGCGATTGCACTTAAAGTACCTGCTTTATTACTAATGATGAACACTGTATTTTCTTTAGCGTGGAAAGATAGTGCAATTATCTATTATGATGATGCGAATAAAGATGCGTATTTTACAACTATTTTTACGCATTATTTTCGCTTCCTGACAACGACAGTTATTGTACTCATTTTACTAGCTAAACCGCTTATTATCCTTTTTATCGACAGTGCATACGAAGCGGCATGGCAGTATAGTGGGATATTATTAATTGCGACGTTATTCCACGCTTTTGCTTTGTTTTGGTCAGCAGGATTTCATGGTGCAAAGGAGACTAGTCCAATATTCCGCTCCTCTGTTATCGGTGCAGGCGTAAATATTGTTGGGAACTTATTACTCATTCCTTTGTTTGGATTGTATGGTATTGCGATGGCGACAATGATTGCCTTTATCGTGACGTGGGTGATGAGGGTAAAAGCTGCGGAGAAATTGTTTAAGGTAGTGTTTCCTGTGAGGGATATGATGGTATTGTTTGGTGGGGTTATTATAGCGATGGTGGTTTCTTTTAGTGAGAGTTTAGTAATTATGAGTGGTGCGTTGATTGGAGCATGTGGTGTGTTTTTGTGGGTGAATTGGGGATTGGTGAGGAATGTGTGGAGGCGAGTTGTAGGAAATGAATGAAAAAAACACTTTTAACGTTGAATGCGTTAAAAGTGTTTAGGAATATATATTAAGTTATTCAGGGATTGGTTCAAGACGACTGCTGCGAAGCCATAAATTTTCATTTTTTACAGTGCCATAATACCATGTTCTATTTCCAACTAGTTCGGTCCTAGTTACATGAAATTTCTCACCGGAAAAAGCTGATAAATCTTCATATACAACATTCTTTCTTGCACCCCATGGTTGGTCTACTGCGTTTCCTTCTCCATGTATGATAAATTCTTTTTCATCATCATCAATATAGACTAAATTTCGTGTATGTAAATCAGATGCTTTCATCCAACCAATAACACCCGCAGTAGCACTTGGTTCTGTACTAATTAAATAATACTTTTCCTTATTCAAAGTTCCTTGTTTCTTAATATAATAAGCTTTTCCTCGATAATTTTTAGCAGTTTTTTCTGATGTTAAATCTTGAGGATCCTCATAGATTGGTGATTCAGCGCTTTTAATTCTAGCAACCTTACTCACTAACTTCTCTTTGTACTTCACTTCTTCTTCTGCTTCTACCTTCTCTAAAAAACGCTCATAATCTAACGTATCATTTATAGCTTTTTCTCGATACTCTTCACGTTGCTTCTTCGACAGTCGCTTCCACATATTCAAAAACTCTTCATATTGTGGCATCACTTCCGCTACATCACCATATTGCTTTACCTTTCCAAACTCTAGCCAAAGAATTTTATCGCAAAACTTTTTCATCTGTCCAATTGAATGACTGACGAAAATCATCGTTTTACCTTCTTCTTTAAATTCATTCATCTTATCCAAACTTTTTTCAGCAAAAGCTCGATCTCCAACAGACAAGGCTTCATCAATAATTAAAATATCTGGATCAACATTCACTGAAATGGAAAAACCTAATCGAGATTTCATTCCACTAGAATAGGATTTTACAGGCTGATCAATAAAATTACCTAACTCCGAGAATTCAATAATATCATCTTCTAATGCTTCTATTTCAGGTTTACTAAACCCTAACATAAGCAACTTCAATTCAATATTGTCTCGACCTGTTAAGTCATTTTTTAATCCAGCAGATACGGCGATTAGTGCTGCTTGTCCATTTACTGTCACTTTACCAGATGTTTCCGGAACAATTCCAGCAATAATATTTGATAACGTTGATTTACCAGAACCATTTGTTCCAATAAAACCAATTACTTCACCATGATCCGCTTGGAAGTCAATACCTCTCAGTGCATAGAAAGGTTCGCCTCTTGTTGTTGGTGCAAACAAATCAAGGAGACGATCTTTCGTACTTTCATATAATGTATATTTTTTCGATACATTTTCTACGATAATTGCTTTATCCACGTAGCATCACTAATCCTTATAAATAATCAATAAAATGTCTTCTAAACTTCACATGTAACGTTGAACCAATGATAAATAGCACGATAACAATTCCCCAGAATATCAATGAATATTGCCAGTTCGTTATAAAATACCATTCTGACCCAAATAAAGCTGCACGATATCCTTGAATTAAATAATAAATTGGATTTAACATCATAATTTTTATCATTAAAGGGAAATCTTCTAGCAAGGTTAACGGCCATAACACACCTGATAAATACAATAACATCCTTACAGTCGAGTTAAGGAATAAATGAAAATCTCGGATAATTGTTGAAATTGTTGATGTAATCAATGATATCGAAAACAACAAACAAAATGCTGCTATAATAAAATAAATTAATTGGAAATAATAAATACTTGCGAAATACCCCATAATATTCAAGATTATCATTGAAATACCTAACAAAATTAAATGAATATAAAAGTTTGAAAATATAACAAAATTCGGAATCACACTCATTGGGAAATTCATCTTAGACAACATTCGTAAACGAGTATAGATTGAATTTGATCCTTGAATAATCGATTGATATGAAAATATCCAGATAAAGAATCCGGCTAACAACCACGGGAAAAACGGCACTTCTACGCCATTCATATCAATTGGCGCACGAGATCTTATCGTACTAAATACAAACCAATATATCATCATTTGTATAGCTGGGTTAATTAGTTCCCAAGCCATACCTAAATAGTTATTACGATTTTTACTTTTTATTTCATATAACGACAACCTACGTATTAAATAAAAATGTTCTATTTGTTCTTTAAAAACTTTAATTGGTGCTCTCATTTGGATATCCTCTCATCTCAAATACTCGTACTATCCAATAGTAACTTCTTAAATTATACATTTAACTCTTTTTAAACACAAAGAATAGACAGTTTAATGTCTATTCTTTGTCGTTGAATATTGTATTCACTACACGTTCACTTGCTTTACCATCTTCTAAATTACAGAATTTATCATAAAAAGTTTGTATTTGCTCAGTTACTTGAAAGTCTGCTTCAATTTGCTTTATTTCCGTAATTAATGCATCAGTTGTTTTCACTAGTGGACCTGGTGCTTCTTTTTCAAAGTCGATATAAAAACCACGTAACTTGTCACGATATTCCTCTATATCATACACATAAAATATCATTGGTCTTTTTAAGTTCGCATAATCAAAAAAGACAGAAGAATAATCCGTGATTAGCATATCAGCTACTAGATATAGTTCTCGAATATCTGCATGATGAGATGCATCGTAAATAAATCCTTCATGATCTTTAATATCCAAGTTTTCGGCTACTAAATAGTGCATACGAAGAACAACAACATATTCATTGCCTAATTCTTCTTTAAGCTTTTTCAAATCCATTGGAATATCAAATTTATAGCGACCTCTTCCATAAAATTGATTATCACGCCAAGTAGGTGCATAAAGAATAACCTTTTTATCTAATGGTAGCTGTAACATTCGTTTAATGCGATTTATTTCATCTTTATTATTTTGTTGAAATAAATAGTCATTTCTAGGATATCCTGATTCAATTACTTGATTTTCAAATTGGAATGCACGTTTAAATATCTCCGTTGAATATGCATTAGGTGAAATTAAATAATCCCACTTCGCTGATTCAGTCGTGAAATTACGTTTATAGCTCTCTGTATCTGTTCCAGGCATATGTACTTCATCCATATCAACCGCTAAGCGTTTTAAAGGTGTACCATGCCATGTTTGTATATATATCGTCTTATCAGGTTTGGGAATCCATAAAGGTAATCTACTGTTCGAAACCCAATACTTTGCTCGATTCATTAGAATTAACCATTTAAGTGAGAATCGGCGCACTGGAATTACTGGAAGATCAGCAAATAAATGCATGGATTTTCGCTCAACGCTCCAGTACATCTTATAGTTTGGTTTATTTTCTTGTATATATTCATAAATAGCACGTGGACTATCACTGTATTGTTTACCTAAAAAACTTTCAAACATAATTATGTTTTTGTTTTTTGGAAGTATTTTGCCTACAATAAGAAAAGAGAGTTTGTACATTCTAAAAAATATATTTTTTAATTTATTAACCACTTATTATCACCTAATAATCTATGTTACTTTTCTTCAGATTTTAAATAGATTCCTACTTTATTTATTTCTCCACTGCATCAGTTTTCGTAATGGAGCTGTTAGTTTCCATGATTTACTATTTAATGTACTGTCTAGTATTTCTTGAGTTTCTTTAATTTTTATTTTTAATAAGTTAATTTCTTGATTCTTTTTGTTAACTTTCTTATTTTCTTTTAATAATGACTCTACAATTACACTATATTCATTCTGTTTAAACTGTGTAACATACATTTCTAAATCAGATAATGCTGGTGTTATATATTTATCTATATTCTTTTCAATATTATTAGCCCCTATTGTTAGAATATATAAGAGTATTATAGAATATAAGAAAAATATTTTTTCAATTAATGATAAATTATTATTAATTTTTTCATCTTGTAAGTATATTGATTTCACATCATTATATGGTAATAACACTCCAGACATGTATCTTGCAATATCAAGGAAATGAGGACCTATTTTAAACGTTTCCCAATCTATCACTTTGATGCTTTGATCCTCCTCACTTACCCTAATGTTACTAGAATTAAAATCACCATGTAATAAAGAATAATGTTCCTGAGGATCGATAAAGTTATATAAATAGTTTTCCATGATTAAAGACTCTAATTTGTTTATAACTTTATTCAAGGATTTAGGATAATTATTTTCTTTCATTACTTTATATAATGAATCAAACAACCTTTCATTAATTTCTTTTTTATGAATTTGAGTAAAGAATATAACCATAGGATTGGGTTTGTTTTTTAATTGAAAGGAGTAATTGGGATTAGGATATTTATCAACTATTTCTTGATAAGATATAGATGATATCTTTTGAGATATTTGTAATACCGCTTTAAGATTTTCAATATTACTTGGTTTACTTTCTATATATCCAATTGTTAGATAGGATAAATTATCCAAAACTAATGAATCCACAAAATTAGGAGTATACTTCTTTAAATAAGGAAAATCTCCACAGATTTGGCTATAAAACAACTCTTCTCTTTTAGCTAATGTGGAAAAATTAGATATTTTAGTGAAATACTTTTCTTTTTTAAATTTATGAGTTATAGAACCATAATTACTCCTTCCAGAAACGAAATTATATTCAGAACTTACATTATCATTTACATTAACAAATTTACTCTGTATCCTTTTTATTATATCTTTCATTTGCATATCATGTTTGTATTCAAGACCTGTGAGATAATTCAACTTTGCTTTTTTCTTCTTTTTTATCGATGCATAGGTTGTCCCTAAAACAAAATAAGATTCAGCACAAGTTGGATCCACTTTCACTAATAACTTTGCCATAGCATTAGCATTAGAGTGTTCTTTTTTAGCTTGATACAATTTAATAAGTTCTTTTAATATCCCTGTATTATTCGGGTACAATTTATTTCCTTCTACAAGAATCATTTCTGACTTAATTAAATGATTTAGTTTTTTTAGCGTTTGTGCATAGTAAACATAACTTTCTTCCTTTGGATCTTCGGCATGTTTAAAATATTCTTTATAATTTTCAATTGCTTTTCTCCAGTTTCCTGTTTCATGATATTTTCTTGCTAGACTATAAATATCTGAATCCATTTACTATTCACCTCTTCATGAAGATTTAATATAACATAATTTTTTTAAACTATAACAAGATAAACATAACTCGCCAAAATTTGAATCGAGCTTTTACGCCTAAGTACTTAAAAACGAAATAAAACCTATAAATATAGAATGTATATTTTTCAATTAAACTTAATGCTTTTTCTAAATAATCACTAAGTAAACTATGTTCTTATATTTCGTGATAAAAAGTTGATGATTGAAAATAAGATTAATACCTGAAAAGTGAGGATCGATTTTTAGCTGTTACACATTCATATATTTTTAATGATTTAGCTCTTGAATTTATTATCATATTGGCAGGTTTGAAAGCTCTATGCAATAAAGTACAGTGTTCTTACAGCTTAGAGTATTTAAATAATTGATTTTCCATAATCAAAAAATCAAGTACAAGAGCTTGTTTGTTTATATTCTCTTTAAAAGATCTAGCCATTTATTCTCTAATTTTTTGTAACTAAATCTCTCCTTAACTTCTAATGCATTTTTTGATAACCTTTTTCTTAATTTTTCATTCTTAAATATGTCAATAATTTTTTCAGCTAATTCTTGTTTATTCCCTTTTTCTACGATATACCCATCAACATTGTTTCGAATAATATCAGGAGGACCATAGTTTATATTATAAGATACTACCGGTGTTCCCACAGAAAGACTTTCAGATACAACTCTTCCAAAACCTTCAAAATCAGAAGTTAGAATTGAACAACTCGCTTTACTAAGTTCATTGTAAGCTTCATTAGTATAACCTTTTAATTTAACATTATTTTGCAAATCTAAATCATTTATTAATTTTTGTAACGCTTCTTGCTGGTTACCTTGTCCATAGATATGATATTGTGCGTTTGGAATTTTATTAACTACTAATCTAAATGCATAAATAGCCTCATCAATTCTTTTTTGCTTCACATATCTCGCAATAGATACTGCGGTATATGGGTTAACCTTATTTTGATTAGTTAATACATCACTATCAACTGGCTCGACTGCGTGAGAAATAACTTCAACTTTATTGTTGTCTAAATTAAAGTCCCTGAAGATATCCGTTTTTTGAGCTTGTGTTAAACAAATAATTTTATCGAATAAAGCAAGATTATTAAATAAATAATGAAAATCAGGCTTTATATTTGAACCATATGTATAAGGTTTTTCATAATAATTATTGTGTAAAACAGCTATTGTTTTTAGGTTAGAGTGTTGAATGTTTTTCATTAAATTATCGATATTTCTTTGATCAATTATAAAGACAGGATTTTTTATGTTATTAATTATTTTATTTAACCAAAAAGTTCTTATTTCATTTAATGATTTAAATTCTATCGGATTTTTAACAAAATTAAAAAAGCGCGCTTCTTTTAATGTTTTAGGATTAATCCAAGTAGTTAAATAACAATTTTCCTTATTATCAAAGTATTGATCTAATCTGGACTGATTTGTAGTTAAATCCATATGTCTTCTACGACTTAATAAACCAAAAGAATTATATTCTTCTCTGAGGATTCTTTGTCTTGCATTATTCATATAATCAATAAATATTAAATTACCATCTTCATCAAATCTTTTATATTTAACATATAATCCATTTTTAAAATATCGAAATGAAGGAGTTTTTTGATTTGTATCTTCAATTTCAATTAATTTTTTTTCCTTTATTTTATGCTCTATAATCTTTTGTTTTTTATTTGGTTTCATTTCTTCAAACATATTTAATACAATAACACGTTTATCTAACTTGTTTTGTTCATATAATGTTTGTACTATTTCTTTATGGTTACGCTGATATAAAAATGTGCCTATAATCACTTTCTTATATTGCTTTACTAACAGATTAGCATAGGTAAGAACAGATTTTGTGACGCCTCCTCTATTTATGTTTAATGAATTTAATAAAATTATGGGCGTTTTATTTTTCATTTTTAATCTCCTTTTAAAACGTGATAATTCCTGTAGCTTTTTCATTCACATTAATGACAAAATACATACTTGATTATGCACTGTCTGTTCGCTAGATTTGGAAAGCATCTTGATACTAACGTGCTATTCCATCCATTTCAAAAGTAAACTGATTATCACGCTATGTTGGAGCGTATAGAATTACCTTTTTATTCAACGACAGTTGTAAAGATTTTTTATATACTTCTGTGTTTGTTCCTGGCATATGCACTTCATCCATATCTACAGCTAATCGTTTAATGGGGTACCATGCCAAGTTTGTATATATATGGTTTTCTTTCGCTTAGGCATCCATAACGGAAGTCGGCTATTCGATATCCAATACTAGTATTACGCACGATTTATTAAAGGCACCATTTAATTAAAATTCGCCGAATAGAAATATTTGGGAGATTGCCGAACAAATACAACGACTTCCGCTCTATACTCCAGTACATTTTAAACTCTGGATAATGTTCTTTCATATATTCAAAACCACGCGTGGATTAACACCATATTGTTTACCTAAAAAACTTTCAAATATAATCCATATTTATAATTTATTTCGCTGATTAACTAACTTTCTATCTTAGATAAGGTTAGCATTTTAAAGATAGATGTTAATTAATTTATTTTTCCTAACTCTACCCCTATAACTCTATAGAATAAATCATCTTTTATTGAAAACAGAATGAGTTAAATTTTATGTGAAATGTTTTTTAGTCTTTAGTATGAATTATTATTTATCTTTTATAAATACCTTTTCTACAACTCTTTTGCTTGCTTCTCCATCTTCGAGTGCACAATATTTTAAAGTGAACTTTTCATATTTGTCTTCATAATCCAGAACAGTTGAATCTAAATCTTTTATTGAATTAATTATTTCTTCTGTATTAAATACTAAAGGTCCAGGGGCTTCTTCTTCAAAATTCATATAAAACCCTCTAGTTTTATCGCGATATTCTGCTAAATCATAAGTAAAGAACAACATTGGTTTACCAGTATTAGCAAAATCAAACATAACAGAAGAATAATCTGTAATTAAAACATCTGTTATTAATTGTAATTCTTGGATATCTGGATAACTTGATACGTCATAAACAAAGTCTTCAAGCGACTCATCTATACTTAAATTTCTTTGCATAACGACATGCATTCTTAATAAAACAACATAGTCATCGCCTAGTTGCTCTCGCATAACATTTAAATCCATCTCCAAATCAAATATAAATTTATTATTTACGGACGTTCTGTTATCTCTGAATGTTGGTGCATAAAGAATAATCTTTTTATCTTTAGGTAAGTGTAGACGATTTAATACTTTCCTTTTCAAAATTTCCTGGTCATGTCGATAAAATATATCATTTCTTGGATACCCAGTTTCGATTATGTCTTTCTTATAGTTAAATGCACTTCTAAATGCTTCCGAAGCATAGGGACTAGGAGAAATTAAATAATCCCAATTTTTAATAGCATCACTAACTCTGTCTAAATAATCCTCACTTCTACCTTGAATTTCTTCTATGTCATACAACATTTTTTTCAACGGCGTTCCGTGCCACGTTTGCAAGTAAGTCGTTTGTGAACGTTTTTTGATGTACGTTGGGAAGTTTTGATTATTTACCCAGTATCGTGCCCTTAGTAAATAATAATAATACTGTGGACTTAAACGTTGCACTTTTTTAGTAGAAGAATCAGAAAAGCTATGTTGCCTATTATAAATCCAAACTTTTTTATAATTTAACTCTTGTTTTAATATTTCTTCATAAATATCTTTAGGACTATCTCCATATTGTCTTCCTAGACCACTTTCGAATACTATTAATTTTTTATCAACTGGTACTATGACTCTTCCCACGTTATAAAATAATTTCATTATCGGAAAATAATGTTTGCTTTTACGAAACTTATTGTATAATGCGTCCCTAATTATCTGATAGTCTGGGTTATCTTTAAAACTTTTCTTTACCGTATTATGTTGAATAACTTGATAAATTCTTTCCGAAGCCCCTTGATCTCTGTATTTTATGAAGTTATTTGCACGAAATTTATATTTATCCTTCATTGTAAAATCATACTCAACATGATTTTGAATATACTCTAGCAATGATTCAAGTTCAAAAGCTATATCCCCAGGCAGGTCATTATCTAAATCCAAATGGGATGGACGCCTACCAATAAATCTATTTCGATCAAATTGATAATATATTACAGGTTTATGCAAGAAACTGAAATCAAAACCAACACTTGAATAATCGGTAATCATCATGGCACTTTCTTTTATTAAATATTGTACATCAATTTCACCTTGATTAATGACTTTAACAGCTTCACTTTCAAAGTGTTTACTGTATTGTTGCATATTCGGATGTAAACAAAACAATATATCAAACTTATGTTCATAAGCCATTCGATGTAATAATTCATTATTGATTAATTGTGTATAGCGTTCATAGTATTCACTTTCTAAAAAGGCTTGATCGGTTATAATCCAATCTCTCCATGTCGGTATAATTAATATTTGTCTTTTTACTTTTACATCGTTAGCAAACAGTTGGTCGAAGCGGGAAAGTCCCGTTACGAAAACTTGATTAGCATCATATCCAAAGTCATTAATTATCATATCCTTTTCAAATTCCGAACTAACCATAAATAAATCAGTATTAAAGCCTTGAGCATTCTTACCATAATTTGCGACCATGTTCTTCGTCCCCATTACACCATGCTGTAAAAATGCTTTATCAGGCTTGATCTTCTTTTTAAATGTTGGTGTTCTTAAAGGATATAAATAATCTGGATGATGAGATGATATAACCTTTTGAGCAATAATTGTATTCCAAATATGCTCTTTTGATTTATAATTTAACGTATTTCCTAATGCCTCTACATTTCCCTTCTCTGGAGATCTTTCGTCGATGACATAATATACATTTTTTTCTGGATATGTTTCACGCATATGTTTAAAAAAGCTATATCCTGTATCCTGTGCCTTATACGTTCGTTCTCCAACTAACCAAACATTTTTATGCTTATTTAATAACCGAATAATCCATGAGAACCTTAATAATTTACGTAAATATCTATAGGATTCAATCGGGTAGTTATATATTTCAAATGATAAATTCTCTAATTTAAAAGTATAATAAGGGTTTATTATTGTGGCTTCTTGTCCTATAATTGAGTACATATCCTTTAAAAACAACTTTGCTCTACGAGTAGGTTTACCTACCCGAATTAAAGTTTCCTCATTTTTATCATGAAATTTAATATTAAGAAATAAATCATAGACATCTTCAGGTAATAGTTCATCACCATTCATATGAACTAAATCTATTGTAGCTTCGTACGTATAACGATTTAAACCAAATTTATTAATGGTCTCTATTTTTAGGTGATTAAAGTTTATCGTGTTTGCTTTTAATTGTATTCCTGAAGTTCGTCCTATCACACAGACTTGTCCCGTCCCAACAAAAGAACTTCTACTAAAAATCTTTCCTTTCAGATGAAGTTGTCCTTTGGAGCTTTTAACATTATCTATTTGCAGTTTTACAGGAGATGAAGCTTCCTTATTAATATTTAAAGATAAATTACCTTTCAGAGTGATAAAATTATCAATTGTATGACCCTGTTCTTCATATGGAGTTAAAGGTTTTGCAAATGTATGTTGAAATCTGCCACATCTTATTAAGTATTCAGCCCATTTTTCTTCTTTTTCTTCAAAGATATAAACATCATCTGAATTTCGTTTAGCTTCTGTAAGGTTTTCCTCCAAACATCTTACTTGTAAGTACCAGTCGTATGTTTCCTCTAAATCACTCTTTCTCAAGTTTTGTAATAACGTTGATAATGATACTGAAAATTTAAAGTTAATAGATGGTTTTTGTTTACCATATTCATGCTTTTCGTAAAAGCTTTGACGGTTTACGAGATAAAGACCTGTAACTAAATACTTTTCATTACCAAGTTCTCCTTGAATATTTAATTCATTTTCATTTTGTATTAAGCTTAATTTATGTTTAAATTTTTTATTCTTCTTTTTAAATAATGACAACATAGACATGTTTAACTCCTATTTATTAATTTTTATTTCATATCTCTTTATGAGCTTTTCCAATACAACAACTTATCATAAGTCTTTTATCCTTATCAATTATATCAAATTTATGAAGAAATGATAATATAACTCTTTATAAGTCATCTGCCAAATATCATTTTTGATATTATCCCACTTCTTTCTTTACTATAGTTTATTAATTTTCAAACAATATATTACCACATCTATCTTAGTATCACTTACTCTACTAATATATATAAATCCGAAATAATAGATTTGTTCAAATTGTAATATTTTCTTCACAAATTGTTTTTTCTTGTTATATGAATGTTTTATTATTATATTATAATTGCATTATTACCTTTTTAATAATATAGTCATTAGTGACTAGCAATTATACCCCTCTTTTAAGAACATAACAAAGGAATGGTATAATACTAGGGTTATAAAATTAAAGGAGGATAGTTTATTTTTTGTCTACACAATTTAAATAAGGAGTGACTCATAATAATTAACAGAAAAATTGCTTTGGTTTTCCTTACATTTATACTGGTTGTTCAAACTTCATTCACCCCTCTTTATGCGTTAGCAAACGATAATAACTCAGAAGAAGATAACAGTTTAAAAGTCAATGCTTTTATAACTATAGACCATGAGGATATTTCAGAGATTCCATTATATCGGGAGGTTCTAGAAGATAAGGATGAAAAAGATGACATACTTTTTTTCTTAGAAAATAATGATGAAGTTGAAGTTGTAGAAAAGTCCGAGACACATTCGTTAGTTAAGTTTGATTCCAGCACATCGAATCTTGATTTAAATAAATTAATAGATAGTCCCGATGTGGACAGGGATGTAATTGATATGGTAAGAAAAGAGGAATTAGATATCAATGATTCTAGCGATAAACTCGAAAAAGATGAGATTTATGATAACGAATCAAATGCTGAGTCACAGGAAGATAGGAATTCTGACAATGACTTGGATGCTAACTTTTTAGAAGGTTATGTAGAAAATAAGTATATCGAACTTATAGATGACTCATCTGATAAGAAAAAGAACGAGGATAATGAAACGAATCAAGATGATGATATTAATGAAGATGATACTTTAGTCGATACTGACATTGACTCTGAAGATACTCAAACTGAGGAGATAGATGATTTAAATTCTAATGATTCATCTAAAGAAAAAACATCTACCTCTACACTTTCATTGAAACAAGAAATATTTTATGGAGTTGCTTTGAAGAGTGAGACTAATGTTTATTCTAAGCAATCTACTGATTCAAATATTTTAAAGTCTTATTCAAAAGGATCGATTTTAAAATATCGTTCTTTAAATTCGAATTGGTATGAAGCAACTGTCTTTATTAACGGTAAACCTTCTACAGGGTATATTAATAAATCTCATGTTGAAAGTAAAGTTGATAAACAAGAAACTTTACAAGGAATTGGTACTAAATCACCTACACATATTTATTCTAAAGCTGCAACTAATTCTAGTAAGTTAAAATCTTACGAACAAGGATCGATTTTAAAGTATAAAACTTTTTCTAAAGATTGGTATGAAGCTAGAGTAAAAGTAAACGGTGCTTATAAAACTGGATATATTCACAAGTCTCATGTAGAAAACAAATTGAATAAACAAGAGACGGTAAGGGGTATTGGCACTAAGTCACCTACGAATATTTATTCTAAAGCTTCGACTAGTTCTAAAAAAATAAAGTCTTACGAACAAGGATCAATTTTAAAGTATAAAACTTTTTCTAAAGATTGGTATGAAGCTAGAGTAAAAGTAAACGGTGCTTATAAAACTGGATATATTCACAAGTCTCATGTAGAAAACAAATTGAGTAAACAAGAAACAACAAGGGGTATCGGAACTAAGTCACCTACGAACGTTTATTCTAAAGCTTCGACTAATTCTAAAAAATTAAAGTCTTACGAACAAGGATCGATTTTAAAGTATAAAACTTTTTCTAAAGATTGGTATGAAGCTACAGTATTTATTAAAGGGAATAAGAAAACTGGGTACATTCATAAATCCCACGTGGAAAACAAAGTAGCTAAACAAGAATCTGAATTCGGAGTAGGGCTTCAAAACAAAATAAATATTTATACAAAAAGTTCTACTGATTCTAAAGTTTTAAAATCTTACAATAAAGGTAGTATCTTAAAATATAAAACATTCTCCAGTAATTGGTACGAGGCTAGGGTAAAAGTAAATGGTACCTATAAAACTGGGTATATTCATAAAAACCATGTAGGAACGCCTTCTAATCAAATCGACCTAAGGGGAATTGGATTAAAGAAACCAACTAATATTTATCAAAAACCCTTCTCTTCTTCTCAGGTTATTAAAACTTATGAGCAAGGGAGTATTTTAAAGTATAAAGAATATGGTAATGGTTGGTATCAAGCTAGCGTGAAGATTAATGGTTCTTATCAAACAGGATATATCCAATACAAAGATATTGAAGATGCTGAGTCTGCAAAAGCACAAAAAACTGTTAATGGATCATTTGCAGCAAAAGATCCGACAACGATCTATCAAACTGCATCAAGAAACTCTGAAGTCATAAAAACATACTCTAAAGGAAGCCCGATTAAATTCAAAACTTTTTCGAAAAATTGGTATGAAGCTAGAGTAAAGGTAAATGGATCTTATAAAACAGGATATATTCACGTTGATGATGTAGGTAAAAAAACGTTACAATATAAATCAACAAATTATAACATGACAATCAATCAAGTAGTTAATGCCCAGATGAATAATCCAACTAAGCCTAAAACTAGCCATACTAATATGTATGTCAAGAAAAGTGCTTTGAAAAAAGAAAAAGGACAGTGGAAGGTCAACGGAAAAAATCAAAAAGTATATAATAGCCCTAACGGAAAGAATAAGCAAATTGGAACTATAGATGAACGTTATGTACATGACACTATTACAGTCTATGAACAAAGTAGTACTAGTGATTACTATAAATTTCATACTTGGATTATTCCTCTAGAGGATGAAGTTAAGAAGAGTATGAACCCTGCTAACTTTAATAAAGGTACTAATGCTTATTATCAATTCGCTGTACTTTCCGAACCAGTATATACAAATGATAAGGAAGTAAATAATAAAATCCTTAATAATAAGGGAATATTATCTGGAAAAGCAAAGGCTTTTCAAGAAGCAGCCAAAAAGTTTAATATTAATGAATTATATTTAATCTCACATGCCTTATTAGAAACTGGAAACGGCTCATCTGCTTTAGCTAATGGCGATACTTATAAAGGTATGAAAGTTTATAATATGTACGGCATTGGTGCAGCAGACTCGTGTGAGGATCCAAGGGAATGTGGTATGAAACGAGCTTTTGAAGAAGGATGGTTCACACCTGAAGATGCGATTATTGGGGGAGCAGAATTTGTTGCTAAAAACTATATTCATGCTGGACAAGATACTTTATATAAAATGAAGTGGGATCCAACGAGTATTGTAAATGGAGATAAATACTTCCATCAATACGCTACAGATATTAATTGGGCGGTTAAACAAACTAGTAATCTTGTTAAATTTTATGATTTACTCGATAACTATTCATTAACTTTCGATGTACCGAAATATAAATAATATAAAAAGCCAACGTCACTGAATTATGACGTTGGCTTTTTATTAATACTATGAAACTCTTATTTCCTAATGAACTAAATTAAAATAAGATTTAATGCCATTAGTAATACCTTTAGCTAATTTATTTTTGAATGAGGCTTGTTTTAACTTTTGAGCATCACTTTTGTTACTAATAAATCCTAATTCTACTAAAGAGCTTGGCATTTTAGATTTGCGGTTAACATGTAGGTTTCCATCTTTTACACCACGATCATTTAATTTAGTTTCTTTAATTAATTCTTTTTGTAGTTCTTTAGCCAGAATATTACTTTCTTTAGCTTTTGGCCCTTTGCTCATGTTCCAAGTTTCTATACCATTTGCACTCTCGTTTGTAAAAGAGTTAATATGAATACTAACAAAAATATCAGCATTAGCATCATTTGCTTCTTTTGTTCTTTGAGAAAGAGATAAATATTTATCTGTGGCTCTTGACATCATTACAATAAAACCATTTGATTCTAATAATTTCTGAACTCTTTTAGCAATATCTAAAGTTAAATCTTTTTCCAGCAATCCATTTCCTGGAGCACCTGAATCAGATCCACCATGACCAGCATCTAAATATACTAATTGTCCATTTATCGAACTGATATCTGATTGATGAATATAACCTGTTTGATAAGAACCATTCACCTTTACTCTGGCTTCATACCAATTATCAGTATAAGTTTTAAACTTTAATACACTACCTGATTTATAACTCTTTAAAACTTTAGCATTTTTTGTAGCTTTACTATAGACATTAGTATTCGATCGTTTTGCTTTACCTTTAGTACTCTTTTGTTTAGCAGCTATATCCTCTACATGTTTTTTATGAATGTACCCCGTTTGATAAGAACCATTTACTTTTACTCTGGCTTCATACCAACTGTTAGCATAGGATTTATATTTAAGTACCTTTCCTTCTGAATATCCTTTTAGAGGTTTAGATGAAGTAAACGGCTGAGAATATACTTGTGTAGTTTTATTTGTAGCAAGACCTTGTAACGTACTTTGTTTACTTGGCTTTCCTACATGATTTTTATGAATATATCCAGTTTTATAAGCACCATTTACTTTTACTTTAGCTTCATACCAATTCTTAGAGAATGTTTTATACTTTAAAATACTGCCTTGTTTATAGTTTTTTAAAACCTTAGAGCTAGTAGAAGCTTTTGTATAAATATTAGTTTTGTTATGAAGACCAACCCCAAATTCAGACTCCTGATCACTTACTTTATCTTCAATATGAGACTTATGAATATAACCTACTTTTTTCTTACCTTTTACAAATACAGTTGCCTCATACCAATCCTTCGTTAAAGTCTTATATTTTAAAATCGAGCCTTGTTCATAAGATTTTAACTTACTAGAATTAGTTGCAGCTTTTGAGTAAATGTGTGTAGGGGCTTTATTAGCTATCCCATACAATGTCTTTTGATTGGTTTCTATGTCCTCTATATCATTCTTATAAATATAACCTTTTGTTGCAACACCGCTAACATAAACAGTTGCTTCATACCAATCTTTAGAAAAAGTTTTATATTTTAACTTAGAACCAACTGAATAGGACTTTAAAGACTTAGACGTTTTTGAAGCTTTTGAAAATACATTCACTTTTCCACTTGGCACAATTCCGTATAATGTAGATTGAGTACTTACAACATTATCTACATCATTTGAATGAATATATCCTACTTCCCATACACCTTTAATCTTCACTATAGCTTGATACCAATTGTTATTTAATGAGTTATATTTTAAAATAGAGCCTTGTGAATATGACTTTAGAGGTTTGGAATCTCGTGATTGACTTGAATAAACATGAGTTTTATTTTTTAAAGCTACCCCATTGTAAGAAACTTGATTCATCGCTACAGCAATTGATTGAATATCCTTAGAATCATTATTTTCTTCTGAAGATTCTTCCTCTTCATCTTCAATTAACTCTTCATTTGAGTCATTAGACTCAGTAGACTCTTTTTCTGCATCAGCTTTATCATCAGCCTCTTCAACTTTAGATTTATCTTTCGACTCTTCCTCACCTGATTCCTCAGTATCTTCGACTTCCTCTGTTTCATCATCTATATTGTCGTCTATTATTTCTTCAGTTAATACCGACTCTGTATCTACATATCCTTCAATATCTACTGGATTTTCCTCTATGTCCTTACCTTCATAATGTATGAATAAATAATCATCTTCAGCTAAATCTAACACGTTAACATTAGATTCGTTAGGTATGATTGATAATACTTTATTTAACTCTTCATCTTCATATATATTAATTTCTGAATCTTCATCTTCCGAAATTAAAATTATTTCATTTAGTTCTGATTCCTCATTTTCTTCCAGATTAGAAGTTGCTTTTTCATTCATTGCATATGAAACTGAAGGGCTGAAGGTCCATATGAAAGTAAGTAAAACTAAAAATAGTGCAATAGACCTGTTATTTTCCACTCATTTCACCTCCTCTACAACTAATAAGTATAATACTACTACTACTTTTTGTAAAAGAATTCTCTATTTATTTTAGTGAAATTTTATACAATGTGACGATAACTTGAAATAACATCAATATTTACCAATTATAATTCATCCTATTATATCGAATTTAAACTAAGTCTGTAGTATAATCTAGAAAGTACTGAATATAATTCGGAGGTTATTAAATGAAGAAAGTAATTACGTATGGAACGTTTGATTTACTTCATACAGGACATATTAATATATTGCGCCGTGCAAAGGAATTAGGGGACTATTTAGTAGTCGCTATTTCTTCTGATGAGTTTAATGCAGGTAAAGGGAAAAAGGCATATTATACATTTGAACAACGTAAAGCAATTTTAGAAGCTGTACGTTATGTAGATGAAGTTATCGCTGAGGACAACTGGGAACAAAAGAAAGAAGATGTTAAGAAACATGACATCGATGTTTTCGTTATGGGCGATGACTGGGAAGGGAAATTTGATTTTCTACAAGAACAATGTGAGGTTGTTTATTTACCACGAACTGAGGGTATATCAACCACACAAATTAAAAAAGATTTAAATCAGAAATCAAATGCGTAGAGAATTTTTCATTTCACTATATTTATTCTGTTTCAAAGTTATGTTTAACTTTTTTAAACGTAAACCATTACAAGATAAAACCGTATTTGTAGCTTCATTTGGTGGTAATATTGAAGCTACTCTGAATCAATTAAATCAAATGGTAGATAATCATACTACTATTGTCTTAACGAATGAGAATAATAGGAATAGATTTGTAGAAACATCGAATCAAACGGTACTAAATTTTGAGGCTAGTAGATTAAAGGATTTTATTACGTCAATCTATCATTTAGCGACGGCGCGTTATGTGTTTGTCGATAATTACTATGGGTTTTTAGCTGTTACTGAGTTTGATACTAAGGTTAAGTGTGTTCAATTATGGCATGCTGCTGGAGCTATTAAGAAGTTTGGTTTAGAAGATTTAACTAATGAAACACGTACAGATAAGGCTTTAGGAAGATTTAAACAAGTTTATAATCGATTTGACTACGTAACAGTTGGTTCAGATCGCATGATTGATATATTTCAAGATAGTTTTGATTTACCTGAAGAACGTTTTATTAAGACAGGAATTCCGAGAACTGATTTCTTCTTTGATGATATAAAAAAACAAGAAACACAGCAAATTTTGCGAAGTAATTTTCCATTAATAAAAGATAAAAAGGTAATTTTATATGCGCCTACTTATCGAGATGATGAATTAAATAACGGTACATTAAAAATTAATTTAGATAAAATGTATCAACATTTTAAACATGATTATATTTTGTTTTTACGATTACATCCTGCTGTGAATCATTCGTTCGAAAATAAATATCCAGGATTCATTTATAATGTATCCAATTATGCGGATATTAATCATTTATTAATCGGAACAGATATTTTAATAACAGATTATTCATCGATTCCATTTGAATTTTCTCTATTAAATCGACCAATGATCTTTTATGCTTATGACTTTGATGATTATATGGAAAAGCGTGGACTATGGAAAGATTATTATACACGTGTTCCCGGTCCTGTCGTTGAGACTACTGATGAAATTATTGAAGTAATTAAAGAAAAATCATTCCAATTAGAACGGGTAAAACCTTTTGCTGAGGAATGGAATAAATATTCGCATGGGGAATCAAGTGCACAGTTAATTCAAACAATATATGAACTAGAAGTTGAAGTTGAAACAGAAAAAATCCGCGAACACGTCTAATGTGTTTGCGGATTTTTTTATTCGTTAAAGTGGTCTTCTTCTGATTCGTCTGTACGAATCCCTAATATATTCAATATCCCATCTACAACAGGTCGTCTTCCTCCTAATACAACTCCTGCTAGCTCGGCTAGAATGTGGATTAAAAATAGCACAAATAGCGTTACTAAAGCTGAGACAAGGAAAGATGCTTCTGTAAATACAATAGCAAGTACTCCGAAAATGAAACTAAATCCATATATGATGAGCACAGTTTGTCTATGTGAGAAACCTGCGTCTAGTAATTGATAATGAATATGTTTATTATCGGCCATCATAATACCTTGTTTATTGGAAGCACGTCGTAATATGGCGAATAATGTATCAAAAATAGGAATAGCCAGCACGATGACTGGAATAACGAAACTGAATAAGGCGATATTTTTAAATAAACCGAGCATTGAAATGACGGCAATCATATATCCTAGAAAGTTCGATCCAGTATCGCCCATATAAATTTTTGCTGGATAGAAATTGTGGTATAAAAAACCTAAATTAGCTCCGATTAAGACGACACATAAAAAGGCGGCAAAAATTTGTAAATCAATTAATGCCATAACGAACATACTTGAAAGTGCAATCGTCGAAACGCCTGAAGCAAGTCCATCTAAGCCGTCGATTAAGTTAATTGCGTTCGTTATCCCAACAACCCATAAAAACGTAATGAGCACGCTAAATGCGCCTAATTCGATCATGCCGAAGAATGGTAGTGTTACTTTTTCAATAATTAATCCAGATGAGATAAGAAACGATGCTGCGACAAGTTGTCCAGTTAATTTTATGATTGGACGAATGTCGAGTCGGTCATCTAATAATCCAGTAATTACGATGACGAGCGCCCCTAGTGAAATTCCCGTTAAATGAATATGTTCTGGTTGTAAATAAAGCAGTCCTAATGCCGCTCCTAAAAATATACCTAATCCACCGATACGTGGTGTAACATGTTTATGAATTTTACGTTGGTTGGGGAAATCGACAAAATTAAAGCGAAAGGCAAATTTCCTTACTCCAAACGTTAATATAAATGTTGATATGAGTGCAATAAAGGAAGCAATCATTAAATCAACGTAATTTAACATAATATATCCCTCATTAAAGTTCCTGCATTTTTACTTTGCTATTAGATTATAGCGAAAGTTAAGCTATAGTTGCAAATATTAAAGGGGAAAGTGACGATTATTAGGAGATTATGTTTTTGTTTGGAGATTTAATGTTCATTTTGTCAAAAGGATATTATCTCTTCTGTAGCGAATAATATTTTTAGGTAGAACAAACTGTTAATAATACCTGATATAAAAGGAAAATATATTAAATGAGGCTATCCCATTATGAGGAATGAAAAATCTGAGTACTAAATCCATTTCGATTCAGTACTCAGATTTTTTTAAGGTAATTTCTTGTTCTATCCGCTTCTATTTCCCAACTTTAATTTAATACCCTGTTCCTTGCCCGCCTTGCACGATAGCTATTCCTGAGCTTGCGCCTAATCGTGTTGCTCCTGCTGCGACCATGTTTCTTGCTGATTCAATGTCACGAACGCCGCCTGATGCTTTAACGCCCATGTCTGGTCCAACTGTTTTACGCATTAACGCGATATCTTCTGGTGTTGCACTGCCTGGACCGAATCCTGTCGATGTTTTGACAAAATCTGCCCCTGCAGCTTTTGCTAGCTTACATGCTTCTACTTTTTCTTCGTCAGTTAAAAGTCCTGTTTCAATAATAACTTTAACTTCTGCTTGTCCATTAGCTGCTGATACTACGTCTGCAATGTCTTGCTCTACCGCTTCGTAATCTTTTGATTTTAACCAGCCAATATTAATGACCATATCTACTTCTGTTGCTCCTGCTTTAATTGCATCTTTTGTTTCTTCAACTTTTGTAATTGTCGTTGTTGCTCCTAAAGGGAAGCCGATTACTGTTGTAATCCCGACATCTGAACCTTTTAGGGCTGCTACTGCTGTTGGCACATAAGATGGATTAATACATACTGTTGCAAAATTATATTCTTTTGCTTCTGCGCATAATATTTCGATTTCTTCTTTTGTACTTTCAGGTTTTAACAATGTATGGTCAATCATTTTTGCTAATTGTTCACCTGTTAATAATGGTTTATTTTCACTCATGTGTAAATTCTCCTAACTTTTTTTGATTTTATTAAGCGATATTGCGTAAGTCTTTGTTATACACTTCAGATGCATCTGGGAAACGTGTTCCTAAGTCATCGTTATTCGATCCTATTAATAGATTTGTTCCTACTAAGTTAATATGGTCGAGTATTAACATTAATCTGTGATAAAAGCTGTCAGATTTTCTTTCGTCCTTAAAACTACTTCGAGCGCTAATTGTTCCTTTTCTTTTGGGTAATGATAGTAAAGCGATCCTCTTGGTGAACCACTATGTTCAATAATATCATTAATACTCTTACCTACATAGTTTTTTATTTGGAGTAAATAAGCGGTTGATTTAATCGTTTCTTCACGCGAGTTTCTTTTCAAATGATATACTCCCCTTTCACCCACGATTATGACAATCGGTCTACATAATGTGAATTCATAATAAGACATGTGAGGTTTTCAGTTTTATCAAAAATGGAGCGCTGAACTTAGGAAATGATCGCTCACTTATTTTGGTGATCTGCTCTCCTGCCTTGGAATTTGCTCTCACGCCTTGGAATTTGCTCTCACGCCTTGGAGATTGCTCTCACGCCTTGGAATCTGCTCTCCCGCCTTGGAATTTGCTCTCTCGCCTTGGAATTTGCTCTCACGCCCTGGAATTTGCTCTCACGCCTTGGAATTTGCTCTCACGCCTTGGAATTTGCTCTCCTGCTCTGGAATCTGCTCTCCTGCTCTGGAATCTGCTCTCCTGCTCTGGAATCTGCTCTCCCGCTCTGGATTTTGCTCTCACTCTTAGATCTTGCTCTCCTTTTATATTTTTATAAATCATCTGATTTTCAAAATTCATAGCTATCTTCATTCGAACTTCACAAATTTACTAGAGACTTTTTAAAAATTGGTACATATTTCTGTTTCAATTAACAATTTTGCCTTTTTGACGAATTAAAAAAGTTAGATTAAGCTATTAATAAAAAGAAAGGAATTACACTATGATAATACGCTATCGTAATCGTCCACTACCATTACAAATGTTAGATGCATTGATACCGAGATTGCCTAGTAATCATCCACAGTTAAAAGATTTGCGTATCGATGCCGCCAAGCTACAAAAGGGCTATAATGGAGAAAGAAAACTTGATTATCATATTGAAGGTTTGTCTGATGATTTTACAATTATGGCTGATGTTTGTTTCTCCTTGCATAACAAGCAAACGCAAATTGATTCACTTATCGTCTCAGATCATGCGATTTTCATTGTTGAAGTAAAAAGTTTTACCGGAATTATCACCTTTGATACGACTTTAAGACAATGTTATCGCGATATAGAAGGTGATATTGAACGTTATAAATATCCAATTACTCAAGTGCAAACAGTCCAAGCAAACTTACTGCGCTTCCTTCAAATAGCTAAACAAAGTGGTTTACCAATTTATTACTTCGTTGCCTTTTCAGAACGCAGCACTTATATCAAAGTGAAAGGTGAGGAAAATAGTTTAAAAAATATTGTCACGTATGTAGAAGATATTCCGCACCAAGTAAGGAGACTCAATGAAGAACTTGCCTCTAAACACCCTATTGAAAAAAGTTCACATTCTAGGAATAAAGTGGTTCAACATATAATGCGTAACTGTGAAGATTTTATGATTGATATTATGAAGAAATACCAAATTCATCCATCAGAAATCTTGTCTGGTGTTCAATGCCCACAATGTAACTTTCTCGGAATGAAGCGCAAAACAGGCAATTGGTATTGTCCATCATGTAGTGCAACTTGCAACAATGCACATGAAAAAGCTTTACAGGATTTTAAAATATTATTTAATGAAACATTAACTAATCCGCAATGTCGCCAATTCTTACAACTAAACTCTCGCCACACAACAAAATATATTCTTCAACAATCTCAAAATATAAAACAAGCCACACGTTACAAATGGACAATTGTTAAATAAAGCAAATCAATTAGAGAAGAGAGTTCTAGCAATCGCTAGAACTTTCCTATTTTAATAGTACTTACGATCGTGATTTTGCTCTCGAGCTCAGATTCTTGCTCTCCCAATCAGAATCTTGCTCTCCCAAACAAAACCTTGCTCTCCCAACTAAAACCTTGCTCTCCCAAACAAAACTTTGCTCTCCCAAACAAAACCTTGCTCTCCAAACTAAAACTTTGCTCTCCAAACTAAAACCTTGCTCTCCAAACTAAAACTTTGCTCTCCTAACTAAAACTTTGCTCTCCTAACTAAAACTCTGCTCTCCCAATCAGAGTCTTGCTCTCCCAATCAGAATCTTGCTCTCCCGCTCAAGATTTCGCTCCATACAAAAATCCCGCGCTCCCAATTGTGCTGGGGCGCGGGATTGTTTTAAATATTTGTATCTCGGCGTAAGATTTTTCTCGTTAAATCGTCAAAGTATGTGTAGACGATTGGGATGAGTAGTAGTGTGAATATACTTGATACACTCAAGCCGAATATAATTGTTATGGCGAGTGGTTGTTGCATTTCCGCTCCTTCGCCTAGTGCTAAACCGAGTGGGATCATCGCTAGGACTGTCGTTAATGTTGTCATGAGTATTGGGCGGAGTCGGCTTTTTCCGGCTTCGATAATTGCTTCATGACGTTCCATGCCGCGACGTCGCAATATATTAATATAGTCGACGAGGATGATGGAGTTGTTAACGACGATTCCGGCGAGCATAATAATACCGATGAACGCTGGAATACTAAATGATAGACCACTGACAAATAATCCGAATACAATTCCGATAACGGTTGCTGGCATTGAAAACATGATGATGAACGGGAATAAAAAGTTTTCAAATTGAATTGCCATTACAGCGTAAACTAAGAATATCGAGAAGATAAGTGCCATTGTTAAATCTGCGAATGATTCTTGCATGTCTTCTGCTTCGCCGCCGATCGAATACGTATATCCTTCTGGGAAGCTCATCTTATCTAATGTTTTTTCGATATCTTTCGTTACACTGCTTAAATCTCGATCAGATAATTCTGATGTAACGCTCATTTGTGCTTGTTGATTTTGCCTAACTAATGTGACGGCTCCTTGCTCTTCGATAAAATCTGCGACATCGACGAGTGGGATGCTGGCACCTTCTTCTGTTTGGATTTTCATATCTTCTAAATCTGCAATTGTATTATGGGCGTCTTCTGGGTACATCATCGTGACGTCAATTTCACGTCCGTCTTCGCGATATACTGTGACGACTTGCCCGATAAAATTCATTTCAATTTGCGATTGAATATCTTCAGTTGATAACTTGTGAAATGCTGCTTTATCTTGATCAATTTCTACTTTTAATTGTGGAACACCTAAGTCTGATCCTGATTCTGGATTGTACACGCCATCGATATCCTCTATTTCTGCGACGACTTGATTTCCTAAATCACGGAGGACGTCATGTTCTTTTCCGTTTAAGTTAATTTGGATTGGGTCGCCCATACCGACGCCTGCTTCCATTTCACTTATCGTAATCTCTGCTCCGGCAATCGATGCTACATCGTCATTTAATTTTTGTACGAATTCAGCTGTTGTCATGGAACGGTCAGATTGCGGAACTAATTGGACAGTAAAACTAGCTTGGTTTCCGCTTGATCCGCCTGTTGCAAAATCTCCGCCACCAACTGTGACGTAACTAACGTCAATCGTATCTTCATATTTATTCATTTTTTCATTTACTTGGTCAACGACTTTTTCCGTATGTTTGACGTTCGTTCCTGGTGCTGTTTCTACATTAACGGTTAATTGTCCTTGATCTCCAGCTGGAATGAATTCTGCACCAATAAATGGAATGAGTCCTAAACTTCCAACCATTAATAAGACCGTTACGAGAATAGATGTTTTTCTAAATTTCAATACTTTTTCTAGTGCCCGTGCATAAGTGTTGTTTAATTTTTCTAATAGATTATCGAACCAATAGCGTCGTCCATCGTCCATTGCTTTTGATAATAATTTCGATGAAAGCATTGGCACTAATGTTACCGCAACGACTAGTGATGCGATTAACGAAAATGAGACCGTTAAAGCGAGTGGTGTGAAAATATCTGATGCGATTCCTTCCACATACACAATCGGTAAAAAGACGACTAATGTAGTTGTCGTTGATGCAATTACGGCCGGCGTTAATTCCGCAGCTCCTTTAATCGCTGAATCAATTAGATCGTGACCACGCTGCCTGTAGGAATATATATTTTCCAAAATAACGATGGAACTGTCTACCATCATTCCGATTCCTAGTGCTAAACCACCGAGTGTTAAAATATTTAACGTTTCACCGGTAAAGTACATGAGTGCAAATGTTGAAATAATCGCAATTGGTATCGATAAACCAATAACAATTGTTGCACGAATACTTTTTAAAAATAATAGTAAAACGAAAACAGATATCGCGCCACCGATTAAAATATTTTGAATAACGGAATCAACCGATTCTTGAATGAACTCTGATGTATCGATTACGACATTCACACCGACATCTGCTGGTAAATCTTCTTCTAAATCAGCGATATATTTATGAATATTTTTTGCTACGTCAACTGAGTTTGCGTCCGTCTTTTTCATAATTGATAAGACGAGTGATGGATCACCATTTACAAGGGTGAGATCATCTGACTTTTTAAAATCATCTTTTACCTCGGCTACATCTTGGACGACGATACTTGCTCCAGACTGTGATGTAATGGTCGTTTGCTTAATATCGTCAATGGATGCAAATTCACCTGTCATACGTACTTGTAAGTCTTGGGTACCTTTATCAATTGTACCGACAGAACTTGCTTGGTTTGCATCATTTAAAGCTTGCATGACTTCTTGTGGGTTGACCCCATATTGCATCATTGCCGCTTCATCTAAAATGAGCTGAATTTCACGAGTTTTTTCCCCTTCGACAGATACAGAGGCGACTCCTTCTTGTCGTTCAAAAAATGGCACGACTTGGTCATCCGCCAGGTCTGTTAATACATCCGTATCTTGACCTGTTAGACTAATCCACATAACAGGTAATTCATCAGGGCTAAAACGCATAATATTTGGATCTCCTGCCCTGTCAGGTAACATACCTTTTACTTGATCGACTCGTTCTCTCACATCGAGTAATGCTTGGTCTAAATCTGTACCATTTTTAAACATCATAACAACGACTGATGCGTCTGTTTCGGATTGTGTCTGGACTTCCTCAATTCCTTCAACAGAACTAATCGCTGATTCTACTGGTTTGGATATGAGATTTTCAACTTCTTCTGGTGCTGCATCGTCATATGTTGTCGCAATAACTGCGATTGGTAAATCAATTTTCGGGAATAAATCAACGGCTAAATTTCGAACCGAGACAAACCCTAGGGCAATAATCGCTAGTACAATCATAATGACGCCAACAGGTCTTCTAACGGATAAGGAAACTAATTTCATCGTTATTTATCTTCCTTTTGAACGTCGATTTCTGCTTGATCTGTCAATGTAAAGTGCCCATTTACGACGACTTGATCATCTTTTTTTATGTCTGCTTTTACAGCTGATTTATCTGATTGTGTTTCTTGGACTTCAACAAGGACACGCTCAACCTGGTCGTCACGGACGATAAAGATGAATTGTTCATCCCCTTCTGTAAGAACCGCTTCTGTTGGAATGATTTTCGTTTTCTTCACCTTTTCCTCTGCTACCTTCACCTTTGCTGGTTCACCAGGTAAAACGTCGTTATCTTTATTTTCTAATTCAAACTCGACTGCATATTGGCCTGTTTCATTCGGTAATGTGTCAATCGAGGTTACTTTTGCTTCATAAGTGTCATTGTTTATTTCAACATCTAGCTTATCGTCTACTTTAAATAAATCGCGTGCATTCGCTGTGACCATATAATGAATGGTTAATGTATCTAAATCTGCAATGACAAGAATTGGGTCTTCATTTGATTGGAAACTTCCTGCTTTTGCTGTTAATTGGCCAACCACTCCATCTGTACTTGCATTGACCGATTGATCTCCTGCTGGTGTTTTTATCGTAATGAGTTTATCGTCTTTTTTTACTTTGTCGCCATTTTTTACGTGAACAGTTTTAATCTCTGACGGCTGTTCTAGCATAACTGGCATTTGTTTCTCAGGTGATGTTTCACCGTACAATGTTTTTTCAATAATAAAATCACCTGTTTTTACTTTTGCTACTTCTACGGGTGTTGGTGCCGCTTCTGTGTTGTCATTTGTTTCCTCATCGTTACTGCAAGCGGCTAATATAAGGATAAGTCCTAAACAAACTGAAAAGATAATTTTACGCATACGATGTCCTCCTATTTAATAAAAAATCTCTACTATTTGTTCATCAAGAGGATAAAAAATCTAGCATTTCGATTCGGTTGCGTTTTTTAACAGAAAAAATTATGAAAATAGCTGATGCACGTTAAATAGCAAACCTATCAAGAAAAGCAAATCATTCTTTTTACCAGACTTTTTGAACAACTTCTTATACTTTTCCATGATACACGCATCATACAAGTTTACAAGTAATTTAATCTCGAAAAGTGATAATTCATGAGGGATTGTGAAAGTTTTGCAGAGCGAGAGCAAAATGCGGGTAGGGAGAGCAATTTCCAAGGCGGGAGAGCAATTTCCAGGGCGGGAGAGCAAAATCCAGGGCGGGAGAGCAAAGTCCAAAGAGGGAGAGCAAATTCCAGGGCGGGAGAGCAAATTCCAAGGCGAGAGAGCAAATTCCAAGGCGGGAGAGCAAATTACAAGGCGGGAGAGCAAAGTCCAAAGCGGGAGAGCAAATTCCAGGGCGGGAGAGCAAAATCCAAGGCGGGAGAGCAAAGTCCAGGGCGGGAGAGCAAAGTCCGAGGAGGGAGAGCAAATTCCAGGGCGGGAGAGCAAAATCCAGAGCGGGAGAGCAAATTCCAGGGCGGGAGAGCAAATTACAAGGCGGGAGAGCAAAGTCCAAAGCGGGAGAGCAAAGTCCAAAGAGGGAGAGCAAATTCCAGGGCGGGAGAGCAAATTACAAGGCGGGAGAGCAAAGTCCAAAGCGGGAGAGCAAATTCCAAGATAGGAGAACGATCAACTTCCTATACTTCAATTATAGTTCTAAGGATAAATATGTTAAAATATATTTAGGTTATTTTTTATGAGGTGGCATTAATAATGAGTTATCAAAATAAAACAGTTGTCCGTTCTATGGAAATTTTAAATTTGTTTATCGATCATCCGCAACTATCTTTTCAAGAGATTATTGATTTATCTGGTATTCCTAAAACGTCCGTTTATCGAATGTTGTCCACACTTGAAGGTATGGGATTTTTAGAAAAAGGAGCTGATGCGAATTATCGGCTTGGGCTAATTTTTCTTCAATTTGGTTCACTGGTTTCTTCCCGATTAGATATTCGCGAAACAGCTTATCCAATTATGAAGGCATTGCATAATGATGTGGAAGAAGCGATTAATTTAACAATCCAACAAAGTAAGGACACGACGATGTATATTGAAAAAATAGACACGAAACAAAAGGTGCGTTTATATACGGCCATTGGTAGAGAGAGTCCTTTGTATGCTGGGGCTTGTTCGCGCATTATTCTAGCTTATTTGCCTACTGATGTCATTGACGATTATATAGAAGGTACAGATTTTGCTAAGTTAGCGAAAGGTACAATCACGGATAAGAACACATTGTATCAATTAATTGAGCGAGCAAAGACAGATGGTTATACGGTAAGTCATTCGGAGTTATATGACTACACATCCGAAATAGCGGCTCCGATATTTGATCATACTGGAAATGTTGTGGCAGGTTTAAGTATCGCAGGAATGGAAGCAAATTATCAAACAGAAGATGTGAAAATTTACGCAGAAAAATTACTGAAAGCGACAGAAGAGATCTCTGAGCGATTAGGTTACGTGAAATAAATAAATGATTAAAAATATCCGCCATCATCATCGCATGAGGGCGGATGTTTTTATCATATATGTTCTTACATCGTCTTGTTATTTACTCGCGATCTCGATCATTTTCTCGGTCATTTTCATCTAACGGTTCTTCTTCCATATCCACATCCGGCTGATCCTCCGGCATTGGCTCTTCATCTAGCCCCTCTCCGTCTCGTGGATCAAGCTCGTCTTGGTTGTCTGGGGCAATATTTTCCTCATCTGGAACATCATTTGGAGCAGGTTCATTATTAGCAGTTCCACAAGCTGTCGCGAACAATACTGCAAACAATGCGATGGAGATTTTTTTCAACATAGTATCCCTCCTTCTCTTTTTGCTTCGTTGTTAGCTTAACCAATTTTTTCCCTAGTATGCTCCATTAAAAAAATCCCTTTGCTTATTATCGTAAAATATCACAATAAACAAAGGGATGGATTATTATTTAATTAATTCAAGATCTACTGGAATGAAATCTTCTAAATCTTCACCGTTATAAATGTCAATTGCTGCTTGAATAGCTGCTTCGCTAATTAAATCAGGCTGTTGAGCAATTGTCGCTTCCATACGGTCATCTTCTACTGCTACCAGCGCATCATCTGTCGCGTCGAATCCGACAACGATAACATCATCTAACATACCTTGTGACTCTAACGCTTCAACGGCACCTAATGCCATTTCATCATTATGAGCAAAAATAGCTTGAACATCTTTATTACCTTGTAAAATATTTTCTGTTACTGATAATCCTTCTGTCCTATCAAAATTTGCCGTTTGACTTGCGACAATATCGAATTCAGTTAAATCATCTATAATATTGTGGAAACCTTCCCCACGTTCAATTGCTGATGCGGCACCTGAAATACCTTCTAACTCAATTAATTTACCTCCATCTGCGCCAAGGATTTCTTCAATGTGCTCTGCTGCCATTTCTCCACCTCTTACGTTATCTGAAGCAATATGTGTGACGATTTCGCCACTTGCAGCGCTACGGTCTACAGTAATAACTGGAATGTCCGCATTATTTGCTGCTTCAATACCAGCGACAACTGATTCTCCTTCTGTTGGATTTACAATTAATACGTCAATATTTTGTTGCAATAAATCTTCAATGTCATTAATTTGTTTAGAAGCATCATCTTGTGCATCTGCTACAACTATATCAATATCTTCTGCTTCTGCTGCGTCTTCTGCTCCGTTACGTAAATCGACAAAGAATGGGTTGTTTAATGTCGATATAGAAAAACCAACTTTTAATTCGCTTGCTTCTTCTGTTGTTGCATTATCATCTGTTGCTTCATCGTCTGAATCTGAACCAGGTTTATCTAATGAACATGCTCCTAAAACAATTAATAATGTTAATGCTAAAAAACTCGTTATTATTCTTTTCATGTTAATTCCTCCAAATAATATATTGTGTTTTTTTATAATTTAATCTCGACTGCGATCAAGCATAACAGCAAATAAGATAACTGCACCTTTTACAATTTGTTGATAAAAGGAGGAGACGTTAAGTAAGTTAAGTCCGTTACTAATGACACCGATAATTAATGCACCGATCAATGTCCCAGTAATCCGTCCACGTCCACCCATTAAGCTCGTCCCACCTATTACGACTGCTGCAATAGCATCTAGTTCATACATCGTTCCAGCTGTCGGTTGTGCGGAATTCAAACGGCTCGTTAAAATAATCCCTGCTAAAACAGCTAACATTCCTGTAAGTGAGTACACTAATATTTTAATGCGGTCTGATTTCACACCAGATAATGTGGCAGCTTCTTCATTTCCACCAACCGCATAGACGCGGCGGCCAAACACTGTATTGTGTAAAATAAAGTATAAAACAAGGAAGACGACTAACATAATAATGACTGGAACTGGAATAAAGAAGAAATACCCTTTCCCCATCATTTGGAATAACACACTATCAGATAATCCTGTTACTGGTTTTCCATCTGTATATACTAATGTTGCTCCCCGGAAAATCGTCATCGTCGCTAATGTCGCAATAAATGGCGCGACTTTTCCTTTTGTAATAATTAATCCATTTAAAGCACCTAATACTAATCCAATAATTAACCCTAGAAAAATCGCTAAAATTGGATCCATTCCGCTCGATAACATTCCTGCTGTCAGAGCACTTCCTAAGGCGAGTAAAGACCCGACAGATAAGTCAATTCCAGCTGTTAAAATAACAAATGTCATACCGAATGCAATTAATGCGTTAATCGATATTTGACGTAGTAAATTTAATATATTATCAACCGTTAAAAAGCTATCACTTAAAAAGGCTAATAAGATAACTATAAAAACGAGTCCGATGAGTGGTCCTATTTTTGCTATATTTTCACTCAGCTTATTTCTCATCATGATACCTCCCAGTCGCTGCTAACATAATTTTTTCTTGATCGGCTTCTTCGCGTTGTAGCTTACGCATCACTTTTCCTTCATGAAGTACCATAATTCGATCACTTATGCCTAGTACTTCTGGTAATTCCGATGATATCATCACAATAGCTACTCCATTTTCACTTAGTTCATTCATAATAGAATAGATTTCCTTCTTTGCACCGATATCAACACCACGTGTAGGCTCGTCTAATATTAATACTTGTGGTTGGATGCCTAACCATTTGGCGATAACTACTTTTTGTTGGTTTCCTCCACTTAGACTTTTCACTGGTTGATGAACATGTGCCATCCGAACGTGCAGCCGTTTCACTAAATCATCGACGAGGGATTTTTCTTTTGAGCGTATGACAACACCTGATTTTGATATCGTTGATAAATTTGTTAAAGCGACATTATCTCGAATCGACGCGTCGATTAGTAGTCCTTTATCTTTTCTATCTTCCGTTATAAAGGCTATCCCATGTTGTACAGCATCAACTGGATGGTTAATTTCAATCGATTTTCCATGTAACTTTACTTCACCTTGTTCTTTTTTTCTATAACCAAAAATAGTTTCGACTACTTCAGTTCGTCCTGCTCCCATTAATCCAGCTACGCCAAGTATTTCACCAGCTCGTACATGGAAACTCACATCTTTAAATACGCCTGCTAATGCTAAATTTTCAACAGATAAAACGACATCGCCTATTTCTGCATGACGCGTAGGGAATCGTTCACCTAGTTCGCGTCCTACCATCATTCTTACTATATCGTCAAATGTCGTTTCCTTAATTACTTCTGTTCCGACATATAATCCATCACGCAATACAGTAATCCGGTCACATATAGCAAAAATTTCCTCCATTCTATGTGACACGTAAATAATACTAACACCTCGGTCACGTAGAGAGTTAATAACTTCGAATAAACTTTCGATTTCACGGTCAGTCAGTGCTGCTGTTGGTTCATCCATGACAATTAATTCTGACTTTGTCGCTAGAGCGCGGGCGATTTCGATCATTTGTTGCTGACCAACTGATAAGTTTCCGGCTAATTCATCAGGATGAATTGAATCTACACCGAGTTCTAGTAAGCTTTTTTTCGTTGCTTTTCGCATTGCTTGTTTATTTAAAATACCTGTTTTTCCGTACGTTAACTCTTTACCTAAAAACATGTTTTGTGTCACAGTTAATTCTGGAATAATATTTAACTCTTGATGAATAATATTAATGCCTCGTTCTTCGGCTTCTTTAGGTGTTTTAAATACAATTGGCTCGTTATTTACTTTCACTTCACCTGCATCACGTGAATGAACCCCACACATAATTTTAATTAAAGTTGATTTACCTGCACCGTTTTCTCCCATGAGTGCATGCACTTCACCTTTATTTACCGTTAAATGAACATTCTGCAATACTTTATTTCCATCGAATGCTTTATCTATTCCTGTCATTTCAACAAAAGGGGTTTGTCGCATCTTAGCACCTCCTAGTTTCTTTTTCTTTCTCGACTTTGTTGTTCCGGATTTATTTCGTTACATAACATGGTAAGTTTCTTTCCGTACAAAAGTCTTTCACTTCTTGTTGTGTTGGTATTCCGTCTTGCGCTCCTGCTTTCGTTACTTTTAGTGCTGCAACAATATTAGCGTGTTTTGCTGCTTCTACTAATGACAATCCATCGACATATGCACTTGCAAATGCCCCTGCAAAACAATCACCTGCACCGACCGTGTCAATTGCTTTAACTTGGATGGCATCGATAAATGTCATATCTTGTTTGTCAAACACATATGAGCCTGTTGCGCCTACTTTTAATACACCTTGTTCAATCCCTTTTTGTTTAAAAATAGTAGCTGCAGTGAGCGCTGATGCTTCATCGGTAATCGTTATACCAGTAATCTCTCTTGTTTCTTGTTCATTAGGTAATACTAAATGAGCATACTGTAGTAACTCATCTGTTACGTGATTGGATGGTGCTGGATCTAAGATAACTTTTATTCCTTGTTCGTGCGCTGTTTTCATCGCTTCTAAAACGACATCATATGGACTTTCTAATTGTACAAGCAATACTTCACAATTCTTTTCGGCTTGTATTGTGTTACGTACGTAGCCTTTGTCTAATTTTTTATTAGCACCTTCTAAATAAATAATGAAATTTTCCCCTGAATCTTCGACAACGATTGATGTTTTTCCGCTAGCTGTGTCTTGTAATTGTTTCAATTTCGAAGTATCGACCTTATATTCGCGTAAACTTTGGAGTAACATATCTCCGTGGTAATCATCGCCGATACATCCAATGAGCGCAACGTCTTTATTTTGTTTCGCTACTGCGACTGCCTGGTTCGCTCCTTTCCCTCCTGCTGTTTCTACTAGTTTTTTTCCATTTACTGTTTGTCCGCGAACTGGAATATCATTTACGTATGTTACGATATCCATATTCACACTGCCTACTACACAAATTTTTGCCATGTTATTTCCTCCCACTAACAACTTGATTCGCGTCTTCTAGTTATCATATTGTTGTAATCGTGAACGAATAGTCTTTTTCTTTGCTTAATTTTGTTGTGTTCGCATCGTCGTTTCTCGAATAATTAATTCAACGTCGAGGTTCACTGTTTTCGCTTCATATGCTTCGTCATTCATATGACCTAATAATTCTTTCATTGCAAGTTCACCTAGCTCATAAATTGGTTGTTGTACTGTCGTCATTGGTGGGGTCGTAAGTGCGCTCATATCAATACCGTCAAAACCGACAATCGCTAATTCATTCGGTATCGCCTTCCCCCATTCATGTGCTGCTCGTAATGCACCAATTGCCATTAAGTCATTCCCTGCAAAAATACCATCAACTTCAGGGTGACGCATGAACAATTCTTTCGCCGCTTGATAGCCTCCCTCTACAGTGAAATCACTTCGACTAATGTAGCTAGTGTCATACCATGGCAAGGTTCCAACAACATCAAGATAGCCCCACATTCGATCTTGAGCAGTCGGAATATCTGTCACACCACTAATATGGGCAACTCGTTTACAACCAACATCGAGTAAATGTTCTGTTGCTTTACGTCCTCCTGCACGATTTTTTACTGCAAAGGCTGTGGTTTCTTCGTGTTCTAAAACTCGGTCCATCATAACTATTGATATATTGTTGTTTCTTAACTTTTCTAAATCTGCTTCTTTTATTATATGTGAATTTAAAATAATGCCATCTACATAATGTGTCGCTAAATTATCAAGATAATTTAGCACCTTTTCTCGTTTATCATCTGTATTACAGATAAATACGTGGTAACCATGTTGTTGAGCGACGTCTTCTACTGCACGTGCCATTTCTGGAAAAAACGGGTTACTAATCGAAGGTAATATAAATGCAACTGCATTTGAGCGTTGATTTGATAGACCTTGTGCTACTTTGTTAGGTATATAATTTAATTTTTTAATCGCCTCGCGAACTGTCGTTTCGGTTTCTTGCTTAATTTTTCCTTTATTGTTAATCACTCTTGAAACTGTCGCAATCGATACGCCTGCTTGTTTGGCGACATCACGAATCGTAGCCATTTTTCGACCTCCATGTAACCGGTTCAGTTATTTTCCTCTTAATTAATACATAACATGATATGTAACAATGATGTAACCGGTTATATTTATAATATATCTAAATGTGTTATACTTGTCAAGGTTTAGTGTGACACAATAAAAAATAAGCTTGCAAACGCATATGTAGCGTCTACAAGCTTATTTTTTATTTTATAGCAAAAGTAATTTCTGCTTGGCAGGCAACTTCCCCGTCGACTTTCGCAATCCCTTTTCCTTTTCCAATAGGGCCTTTCATACGTATAATTTCAACTTCTAATTCGAGTTGATCCCCTGGTTTTACTTCTCGTTTAAAACGGCATTTATCTACTCCAGCTAAAAAGCCAATTTTTCCTTTATTTTCCTCCATATCTAAAACAGCAATCGCGCCAACTTGTGCTAAAGCTTCTAAAATTAATACACCAGGCATAACTGGGTATTCTGGAAAATGACCTTCGAAAAATGGTTCATTAGCTGAAACGTTTTTTAAGCCTACGACACGTTTGCCTTCTTCCATTTCTGTTACTTTATCAACGAGTAAAAAAGGATAACGATGAGGAATGATTTCTTTAATTTGTTGTACATCTAACATAAGGAACGCCTCTTTTCATTTATTTTTAAATTGAATCAATTACATCATTTATTTTAGTATCTCAAACACGAACTTTACGTTTGAAGGTAGAACCGTTTACTTTCATTCCAGCCGACTGCTTTCTGCGGGCATGGCCTCAACTCTTGGTACAACACTATCGTATTGTACCAAGGATTTTCGGACTCATGGGTTTCACTATCGTTCACCCACCGAAGAACTTTTGCTTTTCCCGCAAGAGTCAGTCGGCTTACATTCAAGTAAACCTAGTTACGGGAGTTAAAAACGTATGTTAATAACACTTTGTATATAATCATTCGTGTTTTTAATTAAATTATCTATTATGAATTTGATTCATTTATCTATTTACAACAATACTCCTATCCACCTTGGGACAGGAGTATGATTATTCTTTGTTGATTATATCTAAAATGTGTTGGTATGTTTCAATTTTTAATGCGTCGACGACTTCACCGTCGCCAAAAAAGGCATAACCAACGATTAAACCTAATAAAAGGCTTATAATGAGCAATATGAGCACGACGATGATTCGTAACCAAATTGGAAATTTTCGTGTTCGAAAATTTATTTTAAACTTTCCTTCAGTGGTGTCCGTTTGTTCATTCGATTGCTCTGCTTTTTTTATGGATGTAGTTTCTGAAGTTGCTTCGACTTCTTCATGCTCATCCTTTATTTTCGCTTTTGTTTGCTCATTTGAGTGTTTACTCATGTATATTTCACCTTACTTTAACTTGACGTTGTCCACATTGGAACATAAATGACGTACTATATTATAACATACAAATAGATACATCATCATTTTTCATACTTTTTATCTCAGTTGATTAATTAATCCTTGCATTTGGTCGCTCATTGTAACACTGCGTGCGTTCATTTGATAAGAACGTTGGGCATTGATTAAGTCTGTCATTTGATCTTGCATGCTGACGTTCGACATTTCAATCGCTCCATTTTGAATGACACGATCGTCGTTTTGTACAGCTTGCATGACGTTATTGTTTGCAAATTCTTCTCCGATACGGAATAAGTTGTCACCTACTGTTTCAAGTGCGCGAGGAAAAGTTGCCTCAGAAAGTGCAAGTGTGCCGACAATTTCATCTTCCACTTGTCCTGCTCGTTTCACATAGAGATTCCCAGCTTCGTCCATTTGAATTTGTTCAACATCTGCTCCAGAAAATTGAATGGTGCCATTTTGTCCTAAAACAGGTAGCCCATCTTGTGTTACTAACATCATGTCATCGCCATTTCCGACAGGTTGTAAGTAAAAAGAGCCGTCGCGTGTATATTGAACTTCTTGTTGTCCGTTATGTTCTGCCTGAACTTGGAATAAATGTTTTTCATTACGAAGGACGTTATCAAGTTCACGCTCTGTCACTTGAATCGAGCCCATTTCTAAATTCGAATTAATTGCACCTAAACGGGCACCCATTCCTTCTCTTAATCCATCAGGCGTAAGGCGTGGCCCTGCTTGGTCAGCTGGTGTTAGATTATTAATTTGTTGCGATAACAAATCAGAAAACTCTGTTTGACGTTCTTTATAACCAACTGTATTACTGTTTGCTAAGTTATGTGCAATCATATCCATTTTTTGTTGTAATTGATTCATCGTTCCTGCTGCTAGTGACGACATTCGAAAAGACATCTAAGTCACCTCTTATAAATTTTTTAACCTAAACGACCAACTTCTGATACGGTTTTTTGCATATTTTCGTCATATACTTTTAACATCCGTTGACTTTGCTCGAACATGCGATAAGCACTCATCATATCTGTCATTGTTTTTCCAGCGTCTACATTCGCACCTTCAAGTGTGTTTTGTAAAATAGAAAAAGTGACATCTTCTCCACGTGCATCAACTGCTGCGACATCCCCATCTTCGCCTGTCCAAAGATTATTTTCCTCTTTGACCATATCTTCGACGTTCGCAACATAGGCAATACCGAGATTTGCATTCATACCATCCGCTTCAATTTGTCCATTTGCGTTAACGACGAAATCTAAACTATTTGGCTGAATCCGGTTATTATTATCATCTAAAATATAATTACCTTCATTCGTTGTCAGGTAACCATCTGCATCAACTGTGAAATGACCGTTACGTGTATAACGCACATCTCCAGCTTCATTTTCAACCGTGAAAAATAAGCTACCCGTCTCATCTGGTAGTACGCCGTCAACGAGTGCTAAATCAGTTGGTTGTCCTGTTTCTCGAATCGGTCCTTGGGAGAACTCCGGAATTAACTCTTGTACGTATGCTGCTGTGTTCAATGAACCAATTCCTTGTCCTGAACGGGTACGAGTTGGTCCTTGACCTAAACCTTCTTCATTCGATCCCATTTGCCTTAGTAACATTTCTGGAAATGCTCGTAATACAGGTTCGTCTGCTTTATAACCAGGAGTATTAACATTCGCTATATTATCAGATAAAGCTTCTTGAACGCGCTGTTGCGATATCATTCCACTTGCGGCTGTATAAAACCCTCGTAACATTGAAAAACCTCCTTACTAGCTTTTTTTCCAAATATTTTCGTTTCAATAAAAAGTTAAATGATTTTTCTCGATTCAATTTTATCGATATTTGCTAACATAAGTCCTGTTCCTTTAGCTACACAATTCATTGGTTCTTCTGCCATTAAAACAGGTACCTTCAATTCCTCTGCTAACAATAAATCTAAGCCATGAATCATTGCGCCCCCACCTGTTAAAATAACGCCACGGTCAATAATGTCAGCTGATAACTCTGGTGGTGTACGCTCTAATACTGCTTTTGCAGATTGAACAATAAGTGCAACAGGTTCACGTAATGCTTCTTCAATTTCCTCAGAATGTACCGTAATTGTTTGTGGCAATCCACTTACCATATCACGTCCACGAATGTCGATTGATTCATGACGACTATCTTTAAATACTGTACCTACTTGGACTTTAATATCTTCCGCTGTACGTTCACCAATTAATAATTTATATTTCTTCTTAATGTATTGTAAAATATCATGGTCAAACGTGTCACCAGCAAGTTTAATCGACTCTGCTGTAACGATATCACCCATTGAAAGAACCGCAACGTCAGTCGTTCCTCCACCGATATCAATTACCATATTTCCACTCGGTTGGAAAATTTCCATTCCTGCTCCGATTGCCGCAACTTTCGGCTCTTCTTCTAGGTAAACTTTACGTCCACCAGATTTTTCTGCCGCTTCTTTAATCGCTTTTTGTTCAACTTTTGTAATGTTCGTTGGACAACAAATGAGCATTCTCGGCTTCGATAAAAATCCACGAACTTTAATTTTATTAATAAAATGTTTTAACATCGCTTCAGTCACGTCAAAATCAGCAATTACCCCATCTTTAAGTGGACGAATTGCTTCAATATTTCCCGGAGTTCTTCCAACCATTAAATACGCTTCTTCACCAACAGCTAATACTTTTCCACTCGTACGATCCATCGCAACAACAGCTGGCTCATTTAATACAATTCCTTTTCCTTTAACGTGAATGAGCACGTTTGCTGTTCCTAGGTCAATTCCAATGTCTCTCGAAAACATAATTCTTTTGTCCTCCTAGTTATAAATCTATCTCAAATTTCATTTATAATCGTTTTTATACTTCTAACAACCTATTCTACCACAATTTACAACAATAAACCTAATGATTATGACATTTTTTGAGGGAAAAAATTTTTCTCAACTTTTAGATGTTTTGAATGTTGTAATATGAGTCTATTCTCCTCTTTTGAATAATAAAATTTTTAGTTAAACGAGCGGGATTGTTGGAAATTCGAGCGAAGAGCTGTGAAAACGAGCGAGGACAGCTGAAATCCGAGCGAGGGCAATCATAAACGAGCGAGGACAGCTGAAATTCGAGCGGGGGGAGCCGAAAACGAGCGAGGACACCTGAAATCCGAGCGAGGGGAGCCGAAAACGAGCGAGGACACCTGATATCCGAGCGGGGGCTGACCAAAACGAGCGAAGCCACCTGAAATCCGAGCGAGGGTAGCCGAAAACGAGCGAGAACACCTGAAATCCGAGCGAGGGTAGCCGAAAACGAGCGAAGACACCTGATATCCGAGCGGGGGCTGACCAAAACGAGCGAGAACACCTGAAATCCGAGCGGGGGGAGCCGAAAACGAGCAGAGACACCACAAATCCGAGCGAGGGCTGCCGAAAACGAGCGAGGACACCTGAAATCCGAGCGGGGGCAACCGAAAACGAGCGAGAACACCTAAAATCCGAGCGAGGGCTGACCAAAACGAGCGAGGACACCTGAAATCCGAGCGAGGGCTGCCGAAAACGAGCGAGAACACCTGAAATCCGAGCAGGGGGAGCCGAAAACGAGCAGAGACACCACAAATCCGAGCGGGGGCAACCCTAAACGAGCAAAGTCACCACAATTCCGAGCGGAGGAAGATAAAAAACTTTATCCACTACTTTGAGCGAGTGGATAAAGTTTTTTTAAGTAATTAAAATGCGTCGTAGACAAGGTTATCTGAGACGATTAATTCTGGTTCTGTTGAGGCGATAATATCCTCTAATGTATATCCTTCTGCGACTTCGACTAGTTTCAATCCTGCATCTGTTACATCGATGACAGCTCGGTCGGTAATAATTCGGTTTACAACACCTTTTCCAGTTAATGGAAGGGAGCATTGGTTTAAAATTTTCGGCTTACCATCGCGTGTGACGTGGTCCATAATGATAATGATTCTTTTTGCACCATTTACTAAGTCCATGGCGCCGCCCATTCCTTTAATCATTTTACCTGGAATCATCCAGTTTGCTAAATCACCATTTTCAGCAACTTCCATTCCACCTAAAATGGCAACATCAATATGTCCACCGCGAATCATCGCAAATGACTCAGCATTCGTGAAAAAACTTGCGCCCTTAATTGCTGTTACTGTCTCTTTTCCTGCGTTAATTAGATCGGGGTCTACTTCATCTTCTGTCGGGTATGGACCAATTCCTAATAAACCATTTTCCGATTGCATAACAATCGTTTTATCATCGGAAATATGATTAGCTACCATTGTTGGCATACCGATTCCTAAGTTCACATAATCGCCATCTTGTAATTCTTTTTCTGCTCTTTTTGCAATTTGTACACGAATATTTTTACTCATCGATATTTCTCCTCCTTACGCTTCTTTCACTGTTAATCGTTCAATACGTTTTTCTTGATCACCTTGAATAATGCCTTGTACATAAATGCTCGGAGTATGTATCTCATTTGGATCTAATTCGCCAACTTCCACAATTTCTTCCACTTCTGCAATTGTCACTTTTCCAGCTGCAGCCATCATTGGGTTAAAGTTTTGTGCTGTTTTACGGAATACTAAATTCCCCATTTTATCTGCTTTCCATGCACGAATTAAGCTTACATCAGCTACAAGTGCTTCTTCTAATAAATATTCCCTGCCATTAAATTCGCGTGTTTCACGTCCTTCAGCAATTGGAGTCCCGACACCAGCTGGAGTGTAAAATGCTGGAATTCCCGCACCGCCTGCACGAATCTTTTCTGCGAGTGAACCTTGTGGAACTAAATCAACTTCTAATTCACCGTTTAACACTTGTTTCTCAAACTCTTTATTTTCACCAACGTACGATGAAATCATTTTTTTAATTTGTTTATCTTGTAGTAGTAATCCTAAGCCCCAATCATCTACTCCACAGTTGTTTGAAATGACTGTTAGGTCTGTCATCTTCTGTTCTTTTAATGCTTTAATTAAATTTTCCGGAATTCCGACTAAGCCGAAGCCACCAACCATTAGCGTCATGCCATCTTCTATATGAGCAACTGCCTCGTCAAAACTTGTATAAATTTTCTTCATTTTATTCACCCTTGTCTATTTTTCATTGTATTCCTAGCTATTTATTAAAAACTCATCGTGATTTGTTTCATATTAATTGTATATGGTCACAAGCATTGTTTCAAGCATGCACGCGCAGATAGTTGTGGGGGATAGTGAAGTAAGTGTTTGATGGGGGGGGGAATTTTTTAATAAGGGAAAACAGTTAGGAAAAAAACAATCACGTTTTCACTAACTGTTTTACGTTTTATTTCAATTCTTGTTCCTTTTCATGTAAATATTTTGCACGCGTTGCCTCCCCTCCTCGAATATGCCGAACTGACTTATGATAGTCTAATACTTCTTGTACTTGTTTGGCGAGCAATGGATTTATTTCTGGTAATCGTTCGGTTAAATCTTTATGAACTGTGCTCTTCGAAACACCAAATTCTTTTGCAATCACACGGACAGTCTTACGTGTTTCTAACACATAATACCCTATCCTGATTGTCCTTTCTTTGATGTAATCATGCACACCGTTCGCCTCCCTATGTTGTTTTTCTGAGGTGTTCATGCGGTGTATACATGTACATTTAGAAAAACATAAGCAGATGAATGGCAAGGCTTCCTTTTGTTCCTGTGACAAGCTTCATTTCGATACATCAAAAACAAAGTGTTGTACAGTTCAATTCCTTCTCGCACCCCAGATTTTACGATTTTACTGTTCTTTTTATTTTATTAGTAAAAATACGGAATATGATTAAATGTCTACATTTGTTCAGAATTGAATTGATTTTCAAGCAAATAAAAAACTGTATGCGACGCAATTTTTACATTGCTCGCATACAGTTTTAAAAGATTTTTTTAAGTTGTCATATAAAATGATACGTCTCGTAAAGCATCTTCTTCCTCAGAATCCGCTTCATCTTCATCATCAGATTCGGTGTCTTCTTCGTCTAGCTCTTCTTCTTCGTCTGCTTCATCTAATTCAGGTACTTCTTGCTCTTCTTCTACTGCCTCATCTTCTACTTCAGCTGGTTCAAATTCGATTAAAGTAGCAATTGATTCATTGAAAAAGTCTTCTGGGTTTACTTGTGTTTCATCTTTTCGTAATTCAAAATGAACGTGATTACCACTTTCTTCACTAAATAAATTTTTCCCAGCGATACCAAGTTTGTCGCCTTGACTTACTTTAGCGCCTTCTTTTACATCCACTTCTCCTAAACTCGCATAATATGTCGACACATCTTTTTCATGAGACATGATGACAATATGTCCTAGTAAAGGATCTTCCTTAACTTCTTCTACAGTACCACTTAATGATGCAACCACGTCAAATGTCTCTCCATCATCTGCGGCAATATCGATACCTGTACTTTGATAATAACGGTTGTTATAAAGGTTCAAGCCTTTTTCTTGTTCTTCTTGTTCATCATTGTAATCGAAAAATTTAGTGACAATTTCAGCTTGCATATCTTCTGTTACTGGCATTTTTATCGTTTCTTGCTGCTGTACAACCGACTCCGCCTCTTCATCATCGAACGGATTCGCTGCATCGATATCACTTAACTCCGAACTATCGTCGTCCATCCCCTCCATCAACTTACTTTCAAAATTCTGATACCAAACAACACCTGTAAGAAGAAATGCCGCTAATAATAAATATACCGATGGAAAAAACCATTTCTTCTGTAAAATTCGAGTCCATTTATTTTTGGATCCGTTTGGAAATTCTTTCATTCTTATCACCTCATCCCCATTGTGAACAGATATTTCCAATTCTATACATTTAAATTTAAAACTTTTTTGTTAGAAGGATGTTGAGAACTAGAATGATAGGTACTGTCTATCTACTCGATGGAGGAATTGCGCGCTCATACTTAAAATTGCACGCTTACCTTCCTCACATTTCGGAATTATCTGAAAACACACTTGACGATTTATTTTTACAAGTTACAATTAAAATAAGGACTATTGTGCGGTAATTTAAAATTTCTTTGATCAGTAGGCTATTTAGTATGAAGGAGGAATTGAAGTGATTCCGAAAAGTACGAACCGATTAATAGATAAAGAACTGAAAAAAGCACGAGCGGCTAGTTTAATTGTAGGGGTCGTTTCTCATAATGATATGGAGGTGGAAAGTTATTTACATGATTACTATGATGGTATGGATCCGGAAAGGTTATTAGTTGAGATAGGTTCTGCTACGAAAACTTTTACGGGAACATTGTTAGCTAAATTAGTAACAGATGGGGTTATTGCGCTTGATGATTCTGTTTGTCCATATGTGCCAAAGTTTAAAAAAGCATTAACATATGAAGGTAAAGAAGTGACCTTTCGCCATTTAGCTACACATACTGCTAGTTTACCGAAAGATGACGTACAAACGATTCGTCAACTAATAAAACAAGATGCGACAGTTAAATTAAATCCTTTTTCACAATATGATGAAACCCATTTTACTGAGTTTTTTCAACATTACCAACCAAAACGTGCATTCGGAACAAAGTGGGTGTATTCTAATTTAGGGATTTCTTTATTAGGCTACGTATTAGCAAAAGTCGTTGACATGTCGTATGAAGAAGCGATTCAAACTTATATTTTAAATCCCTTATGTATGGACGACACACATTTTATCGTCCCAGAGGAAAAAATGAATCGATACGTTAAATCTTATACGAAAAAGAACGAGCCAATTCCACCTATGGATATCGGTGTCTTCAACCCTGCTGGTGGATTAAAGAGTTCTACTTTAGATATGTTAAAATATTTACGATTTCAAATGGGGCTTCGAGAAACGTCAGAATCATTAGCGTCAGCGATGGAATTATCACAAGAAGCTCAAGGAATAAAAGCGATGAAAGGTTTTGAAAATGCATTAACGTGGATGATTGACCAACCAGACTGGGCGCCTCAGCCAATTATACATCACAGTGGCACGACAGTTGGCTTTCATACGTATTGTGGATTTATGAAAGGATTAAATGTTGGGGTCATCGTTGTCTCTACTGTACAAATTTCGTTTACACGAATGATTAAAATGTTAGTAAAACACGATGGACTTATTAACACAAATGTTGCCTATAGTATTTTTAAACATTTACATGAAAAAGCAGACGGCACATAATGTCCATCTGCTTTTAAATAATTTTTATAACATTTATTTACTAACTAGTGTTGGTGCAGCTTCTTGTAATGGATCAATCTCTATACCTTGATAGTAATGATGCAATATTTCATCATACGACTGACCAGCCTCTGCCATACCATTTGCTCCGTGTTGGCTCATCCCAACGCCGTGGCCATACCCTTTTGTTGTAAAAATGAAATGATCATTTTGTTGTTTAATTGAGAAATCGTTCGAACGTAATCCTAGTTTTTCTCGGACTTCTTTTCCGGAAAAAGTCGTTTCATTCATGTTTAACTGTGCGACTCTTTGGCTGTTAGTCCGTGAAATAGATAAAGCTGCTTGTTCTCCAGCTTGTAATGGGACACCGAGTTTTTCACTTAATTCATGTACAGTGAAAATCGTTTGTTCTAAAAAGTCAGGATGTGATTCCTCCCATTTACTTTCGACACTTTTTAAATATGGTTGTTCATTTCCCCAATAATTTTCCGCATCTTCTGTATAACCATTACTCATCGAAAAAAATGTTGGTGTGATTGGCGTATCATCATACGTAATAATTTCACCTTCAGTAGCTAAGACAGCTGAAGTCACTTTATCATATTTCCATTGAAACTCTTCGCCCCATTGTTCTTTCAACTCTGTTTCATTTTTATATACTTGATGTTCGGTCGTATCTGTAATCACGGTTTCTTCATTATCTTGTTGTTGTAAATGATTCACAATGTACGTACGTGCGGCGACTGCTTGAGCTTTCAATGCTTCTTCTGCAAAATCTGCCGGCATTTCTGATGCGACGACAGAAATAACATATTGTTCTAGCGGTACTTTTTCTACTTCTTCTGTGTCGGCTCGTTGCACTGACACTTCAAGTGAATCTTCTTTTACTTCAGTTACCGTTTCTTCTGTCTTTTCCTCTGAAATTACAGCTGAACCTACTTGATCACCAAAAGGTAGTTTCACAATAAAAGTTGGCAAAACAATCATCAAACAACCAATAACTGAAATAAGTAGGATCGTTAAGCGACGAGCATGTACAAGTTGTTTTCTCGGATATCGTTTATAATATTTACTTTTTTTAATCGTCTTCTCCTCCTATTATAACATCTATTCTAAGTACCATAATCTAGCATATGTTTAAAATAGAGAAGATAGAACAAAAAAACAGATAGAGCATTTCACCCTATCTGTTTAAGAATATTAATTGTTAATTGTAACATTATCTTCTTGACTCACCGTGAATGGCACAACTTTTTCAGTCGTTTCATTTCCATGTTTATCAAGACGCTTTATATCTGCTCCTAAATTAGCCAGTTTTCCAGCAAAATCTACGTACCCACGATCTAAATGAGTTAACTGAGTTACTTCAGTCATACCATCTGCCGTCAAGCCTGCTAAAATAAGCGCAGCAGCTGCACGCAAGTCTGTCGCTTGAACTTGTGCACCTTGTAGTGCATTTAAGCCTTCAACGATAACACTGCGTCCTTCAATTTTCATCTTCGCATTCATACGACGGAATTCTTCAACGTGCATAAAACGGTTCTCAAAAACAGTTTCTGTTAATACACTCGTTCCTTCCGCCCCTAACATAGCAACCATCATTTGTGACTGCATATCTGTTGGGAAACCTGGATGAGGTAATGTTTTAATGTCAGTTGACTTTAACTTTTCTGGTGCAATTACACGAACACCATTATCTTCTTCAATAATTTCTACACCCATCTCACGTAACTTCGCAATGACCGGGCTTAAATGTTCTGTTAAAACATTTTCAATTAAAACATCTCCGCCAGTTACTGCAGCAGCAACCATAAATGTACCTGCTTCTACACGGTCTGGAATAATAGTATGTTCTGCACCTGTTAACTTTTCAACACCTTTAATCCGTATTGTTTCTGTACCAGCACCGATTATTTGTGCTCCCATTTTGTTTAAATAGTTTGCTAAATCAACAATTTCTGGTTCTTTCGCACAGTTCTCAATAATTGTTTTACCTTCTGCTAACGTTGCAGCCATCATAATATTTTCAGTTGCTCCAACACTTGCAACGTCTAAGTACACTGTTCCACCTTGTAACCTGCCGTCAACACTTACTTCAACAAAGCCATTACCAGTGTTAACTTTTGCTCCCATCGCTTCAAAACCTTTTAAATGAAGATCGATTGGACGTGTTCCGATCGCACATCCTCCTGGCATAGCAACACTTGCATGACCATAACGTGCTAAAAGAGGTCCTAATACAAGGACAGATGCACGCATTTGACGAACATATTCAAATGGAGCTTCTGTAGCTAATTTTTTCGTTGCATCAATTGTTACTTGATTATTTTCAAACATTACATCTGCATGTAAATTACGTAAAACTTCATTAATCGTATAAACATCGTCTAATGTCGGGACATCGTGAATAACACTTTTACCTTCACTCGCAATTAAACTTGCTGCTAATACTGGTAATACCGCGTTCTTAGCACCTTCCACCTTCACGCTACCATTTAGCTTTCTGCCGCCTTTTACAATTATCTTATCCATTTACCGATTCTCCTTCAGTTTCTGCTCACTATATTACTATTCACATAATATGTTTCGTGTGCCTATTATCATCTGTTATTTTACTTTGTCTATTTTAATTTAATCTAATCTAATCTACACTTTTATATTTTATCGTGTACAACTTTTCTATCTAATTGATACTATGTATGGTGTATGGTTAACTTATTCTCAACTCACCATAAACACATACCTTTTAAATAGCATTTTTAAACAACTTTCGTCAATTTATAAACCATTGTTTATTATATCACTCCAATGTGATATAACACAAGTTTTAACATTTGATTATTTTTTAGCCGATAATTTATATAAAAAAAAGACTAGCAGCTAAATTCATTCATCCCTTTCCAGTAGCTGTTCAACATGCCACATCGATGCGATGAATAGAAAATTTACATACTAGTCTTTTACAATTAAAACAAATAAATTAAATCTTGTGACCATCTGATAATATCCAACACAAAATTACTTACACCTGTTCCAATAATTATTGCTAAGAAAATAATAACAATTCTTGCTTCTGTTACTTTATTTGATCTTACAATAAAATCAAAATTAATTCCCTGCATTGCCGTCCATGTAACATAAATAAAGAATACATGAGATATAATTCCAACTAATGCCATATAACCAATCGACATGCATGTCCACCTACCTAATTAAAAGTCTACCGTAACTTTGCCACGAACATAAAAAAATGTCAAACGAGATAAAATTAAATGACAAATAAAATAAAAATATGTTGAATTATTTCCTGGGAAATAATCACTATTATTACTAAATAATTGTTTTTTCTATTTAAAATTTGTCGAAAGTGATAAGTCACCTAGGATAATCCACCTAATGAACAGCCATTCAGTTGAGCTGATAAATGATTAAAATAATTAAACCCTGAAGTTTGTACTAACTTTTTAATATAATATTTAAGCTTCACATTAGATGACCTGAGTTCTTCAGGCAATACTAATTCTTCTAATATAACAAAAAAACCTCATCCTATAAAATGAGGTTTTTAGCTTATCTATTTGCTACATTCAAACGATTCATTGCTCGATTTAATGCCATACGAGCACGAGCTTCGTCGACTTTAGCATCTTTAGATTTTAATAATTCTTCCGCTCTTTTTCTTGCTTGTTCCGCTCGTTCAACGTCGATATCAATCGCTTTTTCTGCAGAGCGTGCTAAGATGGACACTTTATCAGGGCGCACTTCTAGAAATCCACCACTCACTGCTACGATATCTTCTCCATTATCACGTTTTAGACGTACAGCATCAATTGTCAGAGGGGCAACTAATGGAATATGATTAGGTAAAATTCCTAATTCTCCATTTTCTGCTTTACAACTGACCATGTTATAATCGTCTACGAGCACTTCTCCATCAGGTGTTACTACACTTACTGTTAGTGTTTTCAAGTCGAAACACCTCCTAATAAAACTTCATCAATAAGATTAGAAGGGATGATCGGAACTCTCCATTCATCCCTACTATCATCATGCTTTATTATGCTTGTTGCATAGATTCTGCTTTTTCAATTACTTCTTCAATGCGTCCGACTAAACGGAAAGCATCTTCTGGAAGATCGTCATATTTACCTTCAAGAATCTCTTTAAATCCTTTTACAGTTTCTTCAATCGGTACATAAGATCCAGGCTGACCTGTGAACTGTTCTGCAACGTGGAAGTTCTGTGATAAGAAGAACTGAATACGGCGAGCACGTGCTACCGTTAATTTATCTTCATCACTTAACTCATCCATACCTAGAATTGCAATAATATCTTGTAATTCACGGTAACGTTGTAATGTACGTTGAACTGTTGTTGCTACTTCGTAATGCTCTTCTCCTACAACTTCTGGGTCAAGTGCACGTGAAGTAGATGCTAATGGGTCAACTGCAGGGTAAATACCTTGCTCAGATAAACCACGGTCTAAGTTCGTTGTAGCATCTAAGTGTGCGAAAGTTGTTGCTGGTGCCGGGTCTGTATAGTCATCCGCCGGTACATAAATCGCTTGAATAGATGTAACTGATCCTTTAGACGTTGATGTGATTCGCTCTTGTAATTGTCCCATATCTGTAGCAAGTGTCGGCTGGTAACCAACTGCAGATGGCATACGACCTAATAGTGCCGATACCTCTGAACCTGCTTGTGTGAAACGGAAAATGTTGTCGATGAATAATAGAACGTCTTGTCCTTGTTCATCACGGAAATGCTCTGCCATTGTTAGACCTGTAAGTGCAACACGCATTCTTGCTCCTGGTGGTTCGTTCATTTGTCCGAATACCATTGCTGTGTTATTAATAACTCCAGAGTCCTTCATTTCAAAGTAAAGGTCATTACCTTCACGTGTACGCTCTCCAACACCAGCGAATACCGAAATACCACCGTGCTCAAGTGCGATGTTGTTAATTAATTCTTGGATAAGTACTGTCTTTCCTACTCCAGCACCACCAAATAAACCGATCTTACCACCTTTAATATAAGGTGCTAATAAGTCAACTACTTTAATACCTGTCACTAGAATCTCAGTATCTGTTGTTAGATCTTCGAATTCTGGTGCTTCACGGTGAATTGGATCGTATTGAGTCTCAGGAGCGATATCTCCTGCTAAGTCAATTGGCTCTCCAAGTACGTTAAATACACGACCTAACGTTACATCACCGACAGGAACGGAAATAGGTTCACCTGTACCGTTAACTTCCATACCACGTTGCACTCCGTCTGTACCAGACATTGCAATCGTACGAACCGCATTGTCGCCTAAGTGTAATGCTACTTCTAGCGCAAGAGTTCTAGCTTCTGTTTGTTCCGTTGCTTCAATGTCAATATTTAATGCGTCAAGAATGTTTGGCAGTTGTCCGTCCGCAAATTTTACGTCAACAACTGGTCCCATTACTTGAGTAACATAACCTTTTGCCATCGATTCCCCTCCTAACATCATTTTCATTTACTTATCGTAAACGTATCAAAACGTAATCATTTACTATTTAACCATCGACCATAGACTGTTATTATTCTAGAGCAGCTGCTCCACCGACTATTTCGGTAATTTCTTGAGTAATTGCAGCCTGGCGTGCACGGTTGAATGATAATGTAAGGTCATCGATAAGATCCCCAGCATTATCTGTTGCACTTTTCATTGCTGTCATACGTGCAGCGTGTTCACTTGCTTTAGCATCAAGTAATGCACCATAAATAAGACTTTCTGCGTACTGTGGGAGAAGCGCATTTAAAATGGCTCCTTCACCTGGTTCATATTCATATGTGCTCGTTGACTCAGCCTCATCGATATCCGATAATGGAATGAGTTTGTTCACATGAATTTCTTGACTAATCACACTAACGAAATGGTTAAAGATAATAATTAATTCGTCAATTTCTTCATCAATATACAGTTGAACAGCACGTGATGCAATCCCTTTAATGTCTGCATACTTTGGTTGATCATCTACTCCAATAATCTGTTCTGAAAGGGAAATATCATTCTTTTTACAGTAGTCTACTCCCATTCTTCCAATACCAATTACAGTAAACTCATCACGAGATGTATGACGTTCTTCAATCGTATCATGTAATTTCTTAATTGCATTACTGTTATACCCTCCTGCTAGACCACTGTCTGCAGTAATAAGAATATAGCCAGTACGTTTCACTTCACGACGCTCTAACATTGGATGTGAGACATCTGTATCTGTGTTTGCAATATTAGAAATGATTTCTTGAATTTTATTACTATAAGCACTATAACTTTTAGCGTTTTCTTCTGCACGGTTTAACTTAGATGCAGATACCATTTCCATCGCTTTTGTTATTTGTCTCGTTTTCTTCGTGGATGTAATCCGGTCTTCAATATCTCTAAGTGATGCCAAGCCTTCCACCACCCTTCTAAAACAGAAGTGTATTGTACGAATGATTTACTCGCATCAAAATCTGTTTCATCATATTTTTAGTTAATGAAGCTGGGACAAATACATTTAAGATATAAATATGAATGGATTGATTCAGTCACTTCGGAAATATACTCCGTCAAAAGTCTTTGTATATTTACTACGCTCAGATATCCATGACTTCATGTCTATAATATGTTTTGTCCTAGCTTCGCCATATTAATTTTGGTTAGTTGGTAAAAATGTCTTTTTGAATTCAGTAATTGCATTATTCATATCTGTTTCATCTGCAAGTGCACCTGATTCTCTAATTGTATCAAGTACGTCTTTTGCATTGCTTTCAGTCCAGATGTGGAACTCATCTTCAAAACGAACAACGTCTTCTACAGCAATATCATCTAAGAATCCGCGTGTTAAAGCATAAAGGATCATTACTTGCTTTTCAACAACTAATGGTTTGTGTAAACCTTGCTTTAATACTTCAACTGTACGCTGTCCACGATTCAGTTTTGATTGAGTTGCTGCATCAAGGTCTGAACCAAATTGTGCGAATGCTTCTAGTTCACGGAATGCTGCAAGGTCTAGACGCAATGTACCAGCAACTTTTTTCATTGCTTTAATTTGTGCGTCCCCTCCAACACGTGATACCGATAAACCAGGGTTAATCGCTGGACGAACTCCGGAGAAGAACAAATCACTTTGTAAGAAAATTTGTCCATCTGTAATGGAAATTACGTTTGTTGGAATATAAGCAGAAATATCTCCCGCTTGTGTTTCAACGAATGGTAGTGCAGTTAATGAACCGCCACCTAATTCGTCATTTAACTTAGCTGCACGCTCTAGTAGACGTGAGTGTAAGTAGAATACGTCCCCTGGGAATGCTTCACGACCTGGTGGACGACGTAGTAATAGTGATAATTCACGATAAGCTACAGCTTGTTTTGATAAGTCATCATAAACAACAAGTACGTGCTTACCATTGTACATAAACTCTTCACCCATTGATACCCCAGCATATGGAGCAAGGTAAAGTAGTGGTGCTGGGTCAGATGCTCCAGCTGAAACAACGATCGTATAATCTAATGCACCGTAACGACGGAAAGTTTCTACCGTTTCACGGACAGTTGATTCTTTTTGACCGATTGCAACATAAATACAGATCATATCTTGATCTGACTGGTTTAAAATTGTGTCAACCGCTACAGTTGTTTTACCTGTTTGACGGTCTCCGATAATAAGCTCACGCTGACCTCTTCCGATTGGTACTAGGGCATCGATCGCTTTAATTCCAGTTTGAAGTGGTTCGAAAACAGATTTACGAGCCATAACTCCCGGCGCATCTGATTCGATTGGGCGTGCTTTAGTTGTTTCCATAGGTCCTTTACCATCAATAGCTTGTCCTAATGGGTTTACAACACGACCAATTAACTCTTCACCAACTGGTACTTGCATAATTCTTCCTGTACGACGAACTTCATCGCCTTCTTTAATATCTGTATATGGTCCAAGGATAACGATACCGACGTTACTTTCCTCTAAGTTCTGGGCCATACCTACAACACCATTTGAAAACTCAACTAGCTCTCCAGCCATACAGTCATCAAGTCCATGAGCACGGGCAATTCCGTCACCAACTTCAATAACTGTTCCAACGTCATTAATTTCGATGTCAGAGTCAAAGTTTTCAATTTGCTGTTTTATCAGTGTACTGATCTCTTCAGCAGTAATGCTCATACCATGTCACCCCTATCATTAAATAGTTTCGGATACAATGTTTTGTTTCATACGGTTTAATTTATTTTGAACAGAACCGTCATAAATTGTATTGCCGACCCTTATTTTCATTCCACCTAATAATGATGGATCAATTTCATTTTTAATAATTATTTCTTTTTTGTTAAAACGTGTTTTAAATGAAGTTGCTAATTGAACTTTTTCATCGTCTGTTAATGCACGTGTAGAGTAAACAGTAGCAATCTCTGTTCCTCTTGATTCATTGTAGAGACGAACATATTCATCTACAATTGTTGCAACATTACTTGCACGACCTCGTTCAGCTAGTAACTTCAATGTATTTACAATGTACTTGTCTAGTTTACCAAAAGATGAATCAATTAATGTATGCTTTTGTTCATTTGTAATACGTGGATCTGTTAAAAAAGCATTTAATTGTGCTTCATTTTGAAAAACTTCCTTAACAATTTCTAATTCTGAAATCAGCTTATCAGCAACTTCTTTTTCAGAAGCAAGTTGAAAAAGAGCATCGGCATATCGCTTTGCAACGACTTCACTCATCGCTCTTCGCCTACTTCTTTAATATAATCACTAATCAATTTATCTTGATCTTGTGCGCTAATTTCTTTTTCAATTACTTTACTAGCAATTAAAACAGATAAAGAAGCAACCTTTTCCTGTAGTGCTTGCAATGCTTTATCTTTTTCATTTTGAATTTCTTCTTGCGCAGATAGTTTAATACGTTCTGCTTCTTTTTGTGCAGATGCAATAATGTCTTGCTCTTGCTTTACACCAGCTGATTTAGCATCTTCAATAATTTTCTGTGCTTCTTGCTTTGTTTGTGTTAATCGTTCTAGTGCTTCTGCTGACGCCTTTTCTGCTTCTTTTCTGCTCGCTTCAGCCGCATCTATTTCATTTGCTACGTATTCTTCACGCTCTTGCATCATATTCATTACTGGTCCCCAAGCAAACTTGCTTACCAGATATACGAGAATGAGGAAGAAGAATAACATAACAGCCATATCGATTAAATGGAATCCACCTAGCACACCATTCACTCCTTTCGGAAAAATACCGAATTTTATACATAAACGATGGCGAAGTTTCTAATTAGATGCTTCGCCTGGAATAATAACCTATAAGTTAGTTATTCATTACCATTAATGCAATAACTACTCCAATGATTGGAAGTGCCTCAACTAGACCAACACCGATGAACATAATAGTCTGTAGCTGACCTCTGATTTCTGGCTGACGAGCAACACCTTCTAATGTTTTACTAACGATAAGACCGATACCTAAACTTGCTCCTAATGCACCTAAACCAACTACAATTGCTGCTGCTAATGAACCCATAATAAATTTCCTCCTCAAAAGATATATAATAATATTTTTTTATAATTTCCAGTTTTATTTGAGATAAAGCTGGTTAATTAAAATAGTAACTACTATCTATGGTTAATCTACAGTCACCTTATGTGCTATGTACACCATGGATAATATTGTGAAAATAAACGCTTGGATTCCTCCAATGAATACACTGAAACCTTGCCAAGCTAAGAAAGGAATTGCTCCTCCGATAAATCCAATTGGTCCTGTAGTCGTCAATGTTACAAGTAGTGCTAATAGTACTCCACCTGCAAATATGTTACCAAATAGACGCAGACCTAATGTTAATGTGTTTGCAAACTCTTCAATGAGTTTAATTGGAAATAAAAACCATACTGGAGTGAAATAACTTTTGATATAATGTCCAGTACCACGTAACTTAATTCCATAGTAATGCGAAAGGATAATCACCATTGATGAAAGTGTTAATGTTATACCTGGATTTGCTGTTGGTGATGTCCACCATACTTCTCCATCATAAACACCTGTCGTTATAACCCCTAACATGTTACCTACTAAGATAAAGGTAAATAACGTAATCGCTAGTGGTAAAAACTGTTTCCCTGTTTTCCAATCCATCGTGTCATTAACAATACCTTTAACGAAATCTAAAACCCATTCCATGACGTTTTGTGCACCTGTTGGCTTCATTTGCAATTTTCGTGCGCCTAAAACCGATAAAATAAAAACGATTGCTGAGGTTACAATAATCATGAGGACATTCGATAAATTTACTGATAGCCACGAGATCCCGAATACATTTTCAATTATTGGTGCTCCATATTCCATCATCTCACCCCTCTTTCCAATTTTATTTCCTATTGAACCAAATATAATCTAGCATAATGACAGGATAGACTGCCACTAGTCCAATAATAAAACCAAGTAAGCTCCAATCGTATTGAATGGCGATTAATCCGCCAAGTGCTGCTGAAGCTAGTCTCGAAAACGTCCCTAAACCTTTACGCTTTCCAGTTTTCTCCGCTGCTTCACCTTGCACTCTAACTTTACGTTGTAAGAGCCATAAATTATAGAAGCCAATGACGAGACCTAACAAAATTCCGTACATTATTGACTTCTCGGGTAAAACTGCTGCTAGTATCCCAACAATACCAATGAATAAGTACATCCATTTTCTTTGCCGACTTACCATCTTATTGTATTCTGACATAATGTGTCCTCTTTCGTTTGCTCATCGTTTCACTTATATATACAAATAAGCAAACCAAATTTCGACTCATTTCTATATATATCACGCAAATTTGCAATTTAAGCATAGCTTGGTTAAATATACTTGAAATGACTCACACGTATGAATTCTACAATAGGGTTAGCTCGTTGTCAATTTAAACTAAAAGGTTATTTCGACTTAATTCAACCAAAGACGCACTAAACCTCTTGTTACATAGCAATCGAACAATTTATCTTGGTTCCATGTCCGCATTTTGAACTTTTTGTGACAATTTAATGTAAGTGCTTTCAACTATATTTTTATCGAGTTTAATATTCAAATCTTTATTTATGAGAGTTTTATTAGATTTGCGGCGTGAGAATAATTGAGTAGAATAAATTATTCTCACACCAACCTTATTCTATAAATATGCTCGTATCATAATGTACTGTTTCACCATTTTCTAGTTCAACAATCATTAAGCCATAAAATTCTCCAGAAAGATCTACTTCCTCATCTGCCAACTCACCTTTATTCATCCCAACTTCTAAATCGGTTAATTCTAGTAATGTTCCTTTATATAGTAATGATTCCGTATCGAATAATTTCACTTTTAGATTTGCAACCTCTTCGGGGACATACAATTCATAATTATATGACCTATCATCAAAACGATTTAACATAAAAGAAAACCCCATCACCTTTTTATAATTGGAAGTTTCATTCATAACGACGATTGGTACGTGAAATTGTCGATCATTATCTGTCATCGTTAACCAATCTTGAAAAATGCCTTCATCTAATAGTAATGAATTTGTTTGTAATTGTATTGGAACTTTTTTTGTTTCATAAGGATTAAGTGTTACTGTTTGAGGTAGATTCCAAATTACCCCTTTATTTCGTTTCGGAAAATCGAATGTAATTTCCTTTACTTCTGATGATGTATTTTCAAGCGTCAAAGATTTTTTTCGTTCATGAAGATAATCATCTACTCGTCCAAATGTAATCGGAGCTCCGTGGATAATAAAATCCGTATTGATTGCGTCATTTACTTGGATGAGTCCTGATCCTTGCTCAATTGGTGGTGCGATGTTGCCATCCATTCTTTCTACCTGTTGCGCTGTTGTTTTCAACGCATTAAAAATTTGCTCATTCGACCAATTTGGTTTCGCTTCTTTCATCAGCGCAATTGCACCTGCTACGTGAGGTGTCGCCATACTCGTACCATTTAGCATTTCATATCCAGCTGGAACAGTACTTAAAATATTTACCCCTGGTGCGATTATGTCTGGCTTCATCGTCCAATCTACTGTTACAGGACCACGTGAACTAAAGTTTGCTACTCCATCGGGCTTTGCTTCAAATATCGTATCAGCGAATAAATTCTCTTCTTCCTCTGCATGCCGCTTCAGCCAACGCCCATCTTTTTTGGCAACAGCTGCAATTGGCAGGGAAATTTTTGCTTCAATTAATGCTACGCGCCAATCAATGTCGCTTGCTTTTTCTTCATAAACGATGACACCTTCTACCCCCTTTTCTTGCAATAAGAGGACATCATCAACAATTGTTTCTGCTTGTACGTCTAACAAAGCTAGATCACCTTGCCCTGCATGCTCTTGCTGTACAATGTTATAATCTCGTTCTAATTCCCATGGCACTTCTTTTGATAATGATTGTAAAGCGACTTTTTTATCTTTTTTAGTAATATGTAAATATGGTACTTCTGTTTCCGCTTCATATGCGCCGATTGATAACGCTTGTGCGGAAGTCGCTGGTGAACCAACTGTCCAATTTCCCGGACCATCGTTTCCATTCGCCACAACAACTGCAACACCTTGTTTCGCTGCTTCATTCACTGCTTTACTCGTCGGATAATCTGGTCCATTGACCGTATTTCCTAACGATAAATTTATAATGTCAACTTCATCACGAACTGCCTCTTCTATCGCTGCGATTACTTGAATCGACGTGCCGCTTCCACCAGGTCCAAGTGCCCGGTACGCTAATATTTCCGCATCCGGGGCAACACCTTGAAGCGCTCCATCTGCCGCAATAATTCCCGCCACATGTGTACCATGTAGTGTCGGTAATTCCTCCGTCGTTTCCATTGGATCATCATCTAAATCAACGACGTCAAATCCGCCTGAGAAATTTGCACGTAAATCAGGATGTTCATAGTCAATTCCAGTATCAACTACTCCAACGGTTACTCCTTTTCCAGTGTAAGTTGTATCATTTAAATCTGCTGGTAGTATGAATGGTGCTTCTTGCTTTTTATCTGCTAATTCCTTTTTCAGATTATGTTGTGTCGTGTACGTTTGCACAGGATAACTTTCTGTAACAAAATCTAATTGCGCCGCTTTTTTGACAGCTGCTCTATCTCCTTTTATAGCAATACCGTTAAAAAGTAGATCATATGTAGCAACTACTTCCAATTTCGGCATATTTTCTTTAATATAATTCAAATGCTCTTTTGTGTTATCAGTTATTTCTAATATAACTGACACTTCCTCTTTTTCAGCCATTCCATTACTCGGGAAAAAATATATAGTAATAATACTAATCAAACAAACAAATAAATATCGCACAGTTCTTCGCTCCTTTTCTTAGCATAGTTTTCACTAAAAAAGGTAAGCTATGCGAAAAAAACATAACAAAAAACCCCTCATCTGCATGAGAGGTCATCATTTCATTATTCATTTATTCTTCATTTATTCTTCATCATCATTAAATGCTTTGTTTAAGCCACCTTCATCCACCATTTTCTCTTTGTTGAGTTCAACTTTTTCCTCTTCGGTTTCTTGACCTTCTGCTAAACTTTGATCATGAAAGTGATGCGCTTCAACTGCCATTGCGCCTTCTGCATCCATTTTTGCTTTATTAATTTCGACTCTTTTCTTTTCTGCTTCTTTACCCTCAGCTAAACTCTGATCATGAAAATGATGTTCCTCTACTGCCATCGCGCCTTCATCATCCATTTTATGTTTACGTTCTTCTATAGTCTCTTCTTTACCTTGCTCATCATTTGAGTTTTTTACCACTTTTATTCACTCCTCACTTTCTTATTGCCAATATTCCCGATGAGGAAAAAGCTAAACATTGAAATTTGCTCTCCCGCTTTGAATTTTGCTCTCCCGCTTTGAATTTTGCTCTCCCGCTTTGAATTTTGCTCTCCCGCTTTGAATTTTGCTCTCCCGCTTTGAATTTTGCTCTCCCGCTTTGAATTTTGCTCTCCCGCTTTGAATT
>JAPFDT010000051.1 GCA_026169815.1 Pseudogracilibacillus sp. | reverse complement strand
TTAATTTATCAAAATCTAGGGTAAACTGTAGTTGGGTCATTATTAATTCCTCCTTGAGTTTTCGTGGTTGAAAACATTGTATCATAAGGAATTAATAAGACCCTTTTTTTATCCCTTTTACACAATTATACGGACATAATCTCGTTCGCGCGGTTTTACTGCTTTCTCACTCACAGCTATTTACCAATAAAAAATCCGGAGCATTCCTTTTGTTATTGGAATGCTTCGGATTTTTCATTATTATTCGGTTAAAATATCGTGTGCTTTTTGAACTTCGTCATCTGGGACAATTAAGTAGTATATACCATCAATCGTTTGTCCACTACCTTCAATCATGTGCTCTGTAATCGAGCGGCGTGTATCTCGGTAACTATTAAACAACACTTTCATATCATCGAAGTCCATATTAGTATTCATATTGTCACCTAAAATATCCATCATAGATGAAAATTTCGGGACAGAACCAACTTGAGCTCCTTCGTTAATAATTCCTTCAATTACTTTACGTTGACGTTGCGTACGGCCAAAGTCTCCTGCAGGGTCTTTTTTACGCATACGGACAAATGATTTCGTTTTTGCTCCGTCCATTTCTATCTTACCTTCAGGGAAGTCATAACCTTTATCGGTCCAAGCGATATCGTTATGGATTGTGATTGTACCTAATGCATCGACAAGTTCGACTAATCCATTCATATTAATATTAACGTAATAGTCAAGTTCGATATCGAGGAAGTTCTCAACTGTTGCAACAGACATAGCGGCACCACCAAATGCAAATGCGTGGTTAATCTTGTCTTGCATATCACGGCCAACAATTTCCGTGCGTGCATCTCGTGGGATACTTACAATAGAAATAGCGTCTTTTTCTGGATCTAAACGCATGACCATCATCGCATCAGAACGACCTTGCTGATTTCCTTCACCTTCTGAGTCTATACCTAATAATAAAATATTAATTTTCTCTGTATCTTGTAATTTCTTTTTCGTTAACTCTGTGTCTATCGTTTCTACTGGATCGTGCATCCGATCATTTACTGTTTTTTTCGCATTTTGATAAACAGAAAATGCATAACCACCAATTCCTAGTACGATAACCAAAATGATGATTAAAGGAATTTTTAGCCATAACTTTTTCGACTTTTTACGCTCTCTTCGTTTCATTTCTTTACCTCATTTCATGTTAAAAACTAAACATTTCGACATAATATACCTATCAAATTATATCATAATAGGCTTTCGATGCAAGGAATAACAGACTAGTTATTAAACTCGCTGATAAATCCATTTGCCCGCATGTTCCGTTCTTTCACATTCTCCTTTTGCACGTAGATATTCAAGGTGTGCGATAGCCTCGCCTACTGCAAATTGATAGTCATACGTCGTTAATTCAAATGAGAATAAAGCTTCACATACTGCAAAAACTGGCGCACCATCTTTTATCGCTTCAAGTGTCATGTCAAAACGTTCAAGATGATGTGCCCAAATTTCATCAATTCGTTCATTCGCTCCGTAAAATGGCTTCCCGTGCGAGGGAATGACATACTCCGCATCTAGTTGTTTGATTTTTTGTAATGAATTTTCATATGATTGAAGCGGATTTCTCTCTCCGTAAAACCAATATGAAATATTCGGTGTAATTTTTGGTAATATGTGGTCTGTTGATAATAAAACTCGGTCATGTTCATTGTATAAAACAATTAAACCTTCAGAATGACCAGGTGTCGCTATTACTTCGTATTTTCCCTTTCCAAATTGAATCTTTTCTCCCTCTTGTAAAAAATGATTGACGTTAGGTTGTGGGGAAACATACGGAACAAATTCTTTCGTAATTGCCATAATACCTTCTGAAATATCTTCAGGAACAGCTGACAAACGATAATCTTTTTCTAATAATTTCAACCCTGATTCTGTCCAAATATGGTCGTACACTTTACTGTCGATTTCAGTCATGGAAACTTTCGCGCCTGTTCTTTTTTGTAAAGCTCCCGCATAACCTGTGTGATCTGGATGAATATGTGTTAATAAAACATCTGTAACATGACGTTGCATTAATACTTGATCCCACGCTTTTATTGCTCTTTCATCATGTAATCCTGTATCAATGATGACATCACCATCATTACCTTTTGCAACGAAACAATTAACGTGATTTAATCGAAATGGCAATGGAATCGTCACCATTTCGATACCTAATTTTTCTAACATCTCGCTTCCTCCCTCGAATACAAAACTATCATTATTTTTGTAAGAGTAGATAAAGCTTACCTTACTCTAATTTATCTGACAAGGAAGTTTCTACCTTTTCACGAGAATACCAATCACCAATAATATCAATATCCATTGCTTCCATATGTTTAACATGATAGTGGGTTCCAAGTCCATCTGATCCAATTAATGATAATTGCATCGTTGCAATCTTCTCCCACTGTTGTAGACGATGTTGCTTTTTCTCCATCGCTTGCACTCTACGATGGTACATCATAACTGTTTCTTGTTCAAAGACGTGGCGAATGTGCAGCGTAATCGTTTTATCATCTAAATGATATCCGCTATTTCGGTGGCGAACCCAACCATTCCATAAGCAAATTGCCATCACAAGTAATACTGCCCAAACATAATTTGGAATAAATATCCATACAGGAACAAGAGCAATCGCTGGTAAAATGAATGATTGAGCTAAATAATATTTTCGTCCCCTCTTTGCTAATGAGTTTTTCTCAGGAGAAATATGTGCATAAGCTGGTAAAAATTCTTCTAAAAAATCTGCAACTTCTGTTTCTTTCATCAATGGAAAAACAACAGGAAAAGCTTCTTGTTTATCGAACGATCCACCCGCAACTACTGCCGTGACCTTCACGTACTTCAATGGGCAACGAATTAAACTTTGCTTCACACCAATTGCTTGAATTCGATCAAATGGAATGGTTAATTCTTTCGTTTCAATTAGTCCACGCTTAATAAACAATTCGTTTTCTCGCTTTTCAATTGTAAATCGTCCGTAGCGAATCATCGTTCCAGCAATCCCAATTAACCATAATAAAAACAGGAAAAATATAACCGAAGCTATGAAAAAAACAATTCCTGATTCAATAAACAAAGCATAGGCTGATTTATATACAGAAGTCGGGATTAAATCTTCTATTTGTGAAAATATCGCTAACATCATCACAAGTAAAAATCCTGCTGTACCAGACGTACTTCCCGCAATAAATAAACTGCCCCATGATATTCTTTTTTTCGGATATACAACACGTTCTTCTGTTTGTTCGGCGGTTTTTTTATTGTTTTTTAGTGCCCGACGTAACCGAGCTGCTTGAGTAACTTTAATGGCACTCAAATCTACCTCTGCACCATCACCACTACTCGCCGTATCTATTTGAACTTTCACTAAGCCAAAAATGCGATGAACAACATCTGCTGTCACGTCAATTTTATGAATTCGATTAATCGATATGTAACGTTTTTTCCGTACAAAAACACCTTGTTCAATCCGCAATTCATTATCTTCCACTCGATATGTAAAACGTAACCAAGATAAAAAACTACTAATAATTAACAATACTAAAAACACCGCTACAAAAATTAAAAAGTAAATGACAGATTCTTTTAATGTTATAATTAACCCAACACCTAAACCGAGAATTGTTTCTTTCAACACTTTAATTAAGTTGAAGAAAATCGCTGCCGGATGTAACCGTCGTGCATGCTCCAAACTTGTTCGTTGTGGTGATGGTGTCACTTGCTTGTCCTCTTCATACATCATCTTCATCCACCATCGCTAATGCAGAAATTCGGTCACGTAACTCAGAAGCGTCTTTTTCATAAAGAGCTGGAATTTCATGAGTTGTCGCAGCTGTTGAAATCGACACTGTCGCTAATTTATACATTTTTAAAATTGGACCTTGTTTCGTATCAACATGTTGTACGCGAATCATCGGAATAATCGTCCTTGTCATAATTAAAATCCCATGTTGTATGTATATTTCTTGTTCATAAATTTCATATCGCCATCGACGGTAGCGAATTTTAGGAATTAATAACACAAAAATTAAAATCGCTATCACACCAATGATGATGCTGATTACACTATATATATAAGTAAAGTCGAAAATGAACGTCACTACGCCGCCAGCAATAATAAGTAGCCATAGGACAACCATATAAGTCGACGCTGTTATTCTCCACGCTTTAATCGCATCTCTTGCGATATTATTTCCAGGTTGTTGTCTCATATCTTTCCCTCACTTTTCTCCTTCTTATTTTAACATAATTTAACGAATGATAAACAAACTTCATAAAAAGTTTAGAATTAGTTGTCAAACCGTAATATTTAATTAACATTGTAGGGAAATTTTAGGTAATAATCTATTACGAAACTATAGTTAAAATGTAAGCTCATATCAAAAGTTCCACCCAACAAAAAAAGAGCTATTTCCTTAAAAATAGCTCTTTTCCTTCTCATGTTATTATGAACGTCCGCGACGGTTTGATTGGTTACCACCTTGACGACGGGTATTACCTCCGCCACCTTTTCCACGATTACCTCCGTAGAAACGTTTACCGCCTCCACCGCCACTACGACGATTTGAGTCACGTCCACCACGGCCTCGGCCACGACCGCCGCCTCCACCGCGTCCACGTCCACCTCGACCGCCTCCTGATTTAACACTAATTGGTTGTACAGAAGAAATACGAACTGGTACATCTTTACGATCTTTCGTTAATAATTTTAATGCAGCAGAAACAAGTGATACAGAATCATGATCTTCTAATAACTCTGTCGCTGTCTCGTTAAAGTCTTTTAACTCACCTTGTTCAATTGCTTTCGTTAATTTTTCAGCTGTTGCTTGTTGCTTCCCACGCGATGCTTCTTTATTCGTCGGTGGTACTTCACGCTTCATTTTACTCTTCGTTACTTTTTCAATTAAACGTAAATGTGGCATTTCACGTGGCGTAACAAAAGATATGGCATCTCCTGTACGTCCAGCACGTCCTGTACGTCCAATACGGTGCACATAGCTTTCTGGATCTTGCGGAATATCAAAGTTATACACGTGTGTAACGTTTGAAATATCTAAACCACGTGCAGCAACATCTGTTGCTACTAGAATTTCAATCGAACCGTGTTTAAATTTGTTTAAAACAGATGAACGTTTACCTTGTGTTAAGTCACCATGAATTCCTTCTGCACGGAAACCACGTACTTGTAAACCTTCTGTCACTTCATCAACACGCTTTTTCGTACGTGCGAATACAATCGCTAATGTTGGTGAATTAATGTCTAAATGATTTGTTAACGTATCGAACTTATAACGTTCAGGTACTTCTAAAAACGTTTGATTAATATTCGTTACTGTCATTTCTTTTGCTTTAACTTTAATTTCAACAGGTGTTTTCATTAAAGTCGTTGCAATGTTACGAATTTCTTTAGGCATTGTAGCAGAGAACAACAATGTTTGACGTTCTTCTGGAATCTGTTTCAAAATATCTTTAATATCGTCAATGAAACCCATATTTAACATTTCGTCTGCTTCATCTAGCACTGCTACTTTAATTTCATCTAAACGAATCGTACGACGACGAATATGGTCTAACAATCTTCCTGGTGTAGCTACAACAATTTGTGGACGATCTTTTAAGGCACGGATTTGACGATCCATATGTTGACCACCATAAACTGCTAGAGCACGTACTCCTTTAAATTTCCCTAAACGGTTAATTTCTGCTGCAACTTGAATGGCAAGCTCACGAGTTGGTGCTACAACTAAACCTTGTACTGCTTTAACATTTTTATCAAACTGCTCGATCATCGGAATTCCGAATGCAGCTGTTTTTCCTGTTCCTGTTTGTGCCTGTCCGATAACGTCCTTACCTTCATTTGCATGAGGAATCGTTTCTGCTTGAATTGGTGTTGCTTCTTCAAACCCCATTGCCTCTAATGCTTTCATTACTGGTGCTGATATGTTTAATTCTTTAAAAGTTGTCATACTTTTCTCCTTTTCCTACTCTTGTAAATTTTTTTACATAAGCGGAAACCTTCACAATCTTACTTTAAGAAGTCGTTCAAAAAATCATACATCAACACAACTTATTTCTTACCTCAAACAAATGTCGGCGACTTTTTGAACGGACATATTGTAAATAATGTCTATTTACGGTTACCATTTCTTATTTATATTTACTTAATTATTCATGTCCTTAATTAAGTATCATCTAAATTTATCAATCCTTAAAGTTACAGGAGGCTTCCTCCTTCATGGATTTTTAATTATTTATTCCATTACTCATGTATACAACTTCAATAGTATATCACAATTCACTGTCTTATATCCACAAAAACCTTTTACTATAAGCAATTTTCACATATAAACGACAGCAACAACGTAAAAACATGATAAAAAAATGCTTTAATTAACATGATTCTTTTTGCTACTTATAATATTATTGAAAATTCGCCTTGTCTTAATATCAATCTGACTTAGAATACGTTATAATACAGATTGTCGAAAAAAATATTAATAATAAATAATTCAATTTCTTAAAAGGAGTATGTGTGTTGCGATTTCCTCCATTTAATCCATACATAGCGGTTGTCATTGGTGTTATTGCTGTATCTACTTCCGCAATTTTAGTGAAATTAGCCGGCGATGCTTCTGCAGGTATGATAGCATTTTATCGCTTATTTTTTGCAGTACTACTTATGTTACCAAGTATTTTAATAAAATATCGTGATGAAATTCGTTCTATTAAAAAACGTGATTGGGGCTTAGCAACTTTATCAGGATTTTTCCTTGCCTTGCACTTTATTTTATGGTTTGAATCGTTAAATTATACATCTGTCGCAAGTTCCGTTGTGCTCGTTACATTACAGCCTATTTTCGCTTTCGTCGGGACGTATTTCTTTTTTGGGGAACGCTTTTCCGTTGCGGCGATCATTAGTATGTTCATCACCTTACTTGGAAGTTTCATCATTAGTTGGGGAGACTTTCAAATTAGTGGGATGGCATTATTCGGTGACATTTTGGCGTTACTTGGAGCTGTCACAGTGACAGGTTACTTTTTACTTGGGCAACAAATGCGCCGTAACTTGTCACTTATGACGTATTCCTTTATCGTCTATGGGATTAGTGCCCTTACATTATTAGTGTATAACGTTATTTTACAAAATGAATTTATTGGTTTTTCAGGTGAAACTTGGATTTGGTTTATTGCACTCGCAATTGTACCGACATTTTTAGGACACTCATTATTCAATTGGGCATTGCGTTGGTTAAGTACATCAACCATTTCGATGGCGATTGTCTTTGAACCAATTGGTGCAACCATTTTAGCCTATTATATTTTAGGCGAAGTCGTTACTTCTTCGCAATGGCTTGGTGGTACGATTGTTATTTTCGGATTATTTCTCTTTATTATGAGTACAACACGAAAAGCAAAAGTGACAATTTCTTATAATGATGAAGAATAAAAAACACTTGCAGTAACTCTTACGAGATGCTGCAAGTGTTTTTTATTCTTCATCTGCTTTTTTTAATTTACTGAAATTGCCTATCTTTTCATCTGATTGTTCTAAATTATATTTTTCAAAAACTTTTTGTTGGTATTCAATAACATCGTCATACATTGAATCTAGCTTTTGTTTATCATCTGCGAGCTCACTTTCAGTCATCTCACCTTCATAATATTTTATTATATTTTTAAAGCTTTCTAATAAAAATATTTCAGCTTCTAATTGTAAATTGGTCATTTTTTTTATTTTTTTATTTTTGGGATTTACATTTTCTAACTGAGATACTATTTCTTCTGTCAATGGTATAATTTCAGTTTTAATTAATTCAGTTGCTTCACTTTTATCCTTTTTTGCATCTAATTCTATAAATTCTGTTGTAAACTTTCCTAATTCATCTTTTATAAAATTATTGATAGGAATCCATTCTTCATTGTAATATTTTATTATTTCATCAGCCTCTTCCTCTTTATCTGCGCACGATATAAGTAAGGCTGATACTACTATTAACATTATATAAAGTGATGCTTTTCTCATATTCTCAGTCCTTTATGATTTTACTTTATCTATTTATAAAATATCAATCATTCTATTTTCAAATTGATTCAATATTCTTTTTCGACTCAAAGACTTCATAAAAATTATAATAAATGCTGCTCCTAAAGATATACAACCGATAATCATTGGAGCGATTTGACTTGTAGTGAAAAATATCATAAAAAATAGAATACTTATAGGCAGTATAACTATAGAACTATAAAATTCAATTTTAAGCTGTTTTAATCCCTTAGTCGCATATTTCTCCATATCATCTTTATCTACAATCATCTCACGCTTTGTTTCTTGTTGATAATAAGCATTGTAAAATTTTTTCGATACATAATATGTGATTCCAAGCGCAAAAATAAAAATAGTAATATCTAAAGAAGAGGTTTGATATTTCTGATAAAAATTGTCCAGCATGCTAGATAACCAGAGCATAGCCAAAATAAATATAAAAAACGAACCAAAAGACTTATTTCTATGTTGAAGTTTATAAATAACATTTTTATCTTGCTCATAAAACAAGGTGTAACTTTCACGTTCTCGGTATAATGGTATTAATTTTTCAGTCATGATCATCTCTCCATAATATAATCAAATATTCTACTTCCTTCCATACAACTCCAGTGTCCATAACAATAACGAGTAATCAATCAACCTTAGTTCTACCTGATGATTAATTCCGTTTTTCCTTTTTATAAAGCCTAAATCTTCCCACTGGTAGTCCGCATATGCCAAGTACAGTCATTGAGAATAAAAAGAGTGCGAAAATCAGCCATATTAACCAATGATAAATTATGTATAATACTGTAAATAAAACAACAAATAAAAATACAACAATTACAGTTATTACCTCTTTTATGAATATCTCTTTACCTTTTTCAATATATTCCTCAACCATTGTATCTGTAAAATATTCTTCTTGTAAATCCTTATAGTAATATAAATATATGCTACTACTGCACTTACTACTGTTAGTAGTAAAACAATTAATATAATTACTATATTATTCCATGGAATATATACATTTTTCATTCCTCTAAACAAAATTAAAACTAAAGCAAATAAAATCCAATAAATAAATTGATTACTTTTTTTATGATATGATTTATAAACTTGGTTGGAATGTTTATCTAAAAACAATGTATAACCTCTATTTCCCTCACTTAAATCTCTATAAAAAGGAATCAATCCTTTTTTCATTTCGCCTCCGCTCCTTTACTAATTATCATAGTAGAAACGCCCTCTCTAATTGCCGATTGATTGCATCCAGTCCCCTCAAATCCATCATCAATTTTTCTTCGGTCTAATCGAGTCCTTCCTAAAATCCGAAAACATTATTATCATAAGCTACTTTAAAGATAATACCCCCTATCGTTGTAGCAGCCGCTGTTCTAGCTATTGATGCAGCTCCACCAGATACTACTTGGCCTTATTGCACAAACCACCTCCATAGTAGACGGCCACAGTCCGATAACAGTAAGTGACATTAATACACTTTGCTTCATAAAATATAGCCTATTAAAAATATTTCCTGAATATTTTCATGATTGAAATGGTAGGCGCATTCTCTTACGATTCAGTTGGATAAATACAAACCGAATAATCAATATAACCAAGCACTCTATTTTTATTATGTAATGGTGCTCTATTCAAAATCATTAATTTTATATAGTTCTTTTTCAATCGAACAATACTTTCTATAGGTAGTACATTCATTTTTATTCCCCACGTAACTATTTAAATATTATTTAAGTAATATAAATTTATCATTTTCGTATTTGCAATTTTTTTATTATGCTTCTTCGCTTTAATGGTTTCATATTATAAAAACTTAAAAAACAAGCAGTACTCATACTACCCAAAATCAAAAGTTTGGAATTATTTGCAAATAAAAACGTACCAAAGGAAACTATTGATAGTAAAAGGGATATAATGAGAACCGGAATTTCCTTGCGTGATTGCTTTATTCCCTCACTTGCACAAGATTCAAAGAAGGAATTATCTAAATACATTGGTCGAATATCTTCTATCATATAATATGATTTATATAGTTGCTTAACCATGTAATAGGCAATGGCTATCCCAATAACAACCAAACTTATATTTAAAAGTAAACTGTGATAATTTCCATATACACTACTAACAAGAGTTTCAATAACAATAAGACCTACGACAACCAAATATGTATTAATAAAAGAACTTTTCTTTCTAAAAGGAATTTTATAAAATTCCCCGTCTTCTTGATCATAGTACAACGTATATAAATCTGAGTTTCTGTAGATTTGGACTAGAGTACTCTTCAAAAGCAACCTCTCCCTTCTGATTTTCATCCAAAGATAGTGCTCAGACCATCAGTTATTCCAGATACTGCATTTCCTACAAGTCTTTTTGTATCTTCCCATATTTTATCCTTATTATGATAGATTGCGTCAAAACCTTTACTACCTAGTTAATCAATAGTACCTCCCATTAAGACTGCACATAAGGAACTTGCAACTGCTAAGTCTATTGCATCAGCTACTGCTAAGATAACACCACCAGCTCCTGCTATAATTTCTGCATCTAATGAATCCTCACCTTGAACATTATAATCAACAATCGAACCTGAAAAAGACGGTTAATATTTTGTTCCCACCTGTGCCAGCCAGTTTAGCTACACTACCTATAAACCATTAGCATCATTTTTTTCCTTTTTAATTTTTTCTTGTTCGGCAACAATTTTATTCTTCTCTCAATAACCTTCTAGCCTTTCCTTTACTTGTTTTGGCATTGTTCATGAAGATCTCAATTTGATTCATCAGTCTTTCACATTTGCTTCATTACCTACGCCTGTAAAAAAAGCAAGATCTTCGTTTAATTCTTGAAGATCTTCAACAGACTTCTTCTTCCACTCTTTTACATCTGAAAAATCTGACAATGTTGCCGAAGTGATATAAGAAACGTCTTTTAAATAATTACTTTCAATTTTATACAAATTACGTTGTCTGACTCGATTTACATATAGACGTATAAACAGAGTGCAGATAATAATAATAAGTACATTTATTATTTTAATCGGAATTGGAATAATTTGGGGGTATTAATTTGTCAAAGTAAGTTTTAAATAAAATATCGTTCACTCTAGCAAGCTTTCAAAGTATTAAACATTAAACAAAACACGCATTCTTTTTCTTGTGACATAACTCACATGACAAAAAGAATAGCGTGTATATAAGTCAACCTTATTTTTCCCAATACTTTTATAAAGAGTAAACTTTCTATATTTCCCTAACACCTCTATAAAATTGTACTTTTATTGTCTTTTTATATCCATAATATATCATTTAGGATATTCATCTCGATTCATCTCAAACACTACATCACCGACAACGTCCTCAAAATCACTTGCTTGATTTGTTTGCCTAATCAGCTTTGCTTTGTCTTCATCCTTTTTATTTTCAAACACAACATAAAATTTTCCATCATCCATATCTAAACCATAGTATTTCACTTCATTAATAAACCCAGTTGAAGTTTGATTAAAATCAAACGTTTCCTTATTCCCATCATTTTCCACCGTTAATACTTTTTCTTTGGAAAAATTAACTTTCACTTCTCCTTCAGTTGAAATAGCGTACCATTCACCTACATATTTATCCGATGGTTTACACGCAACTAATAATAAAAACACACCCAAAATGACAGCGATTTGTTTAACTGATATACGCATATACATATCCTCCCTATTCTATAAGTTAATTGTGTTATTTTATGTATATTAAAAAACCAAAAATAGTTTCTTATTTTTTGACACAAAGCGTTACGCAATAAAATTTATTCATTGTGCTATTATTCTATATGTCTCGTTACTTCTTTATATTGCTCATATACATTTTTGTACTTTAAAAAGTTCTCCTTTGATTTTGCAATTGCATTCTTGAATATTGCTATAAAACCCTAAATCGTATCATAAATACTTTCATCATGTTCTTGTAAACTCTCATATATGTCATTGATATCTTCTTTTACATCTTGTAAATAATTGCTTTCAATGACAGTGGATTCACTAGCATCTACTTCAGAAGCAAATGTCTTGAGGTGTTGTACCAAATTTTCATTAAGGTCATCGAATAATCCACGAAAGGATTCTAATACCGTTAAATGTAATTCATTAAAATATACTTTCGCTTCTTTTGCCGCTTTTCCTGAGAAAGAATCCATACCATTAAAAGAATCAATACTTTCTTTAACTTTGTCTAAGCTAGAACGAATATCCTGTGAAGCTTCTTGTAAGTCACTTGCAAAATTATCTATTTCTCATATATCGACTTTATGATTACTCACTCCATCAAGCTTCTTTTTAATACTGTTTTCAATGTTACTTTATCTGAACCAGTTTCAGAATTCATTCCACATTAAGGCTTTAATAAAAAGACAAATTCTATCAAGATAAAATTTGTCTTTAAATATGTATCTCTTTTATATTCAGTCATTATTCTAAAGGACTTGTAATTATTCCTTTTGTTAAGTTCGGCTTATCTTCCGCTTTCCAGTTGTTAAATAATTTCTGAAACCGTACTTCTTCTTCATCTTTAAAACCCTCAAAAACAATTTCATCTATGTTTTCTTCATTAAAATAGAATACATTGTTAGGATCTAAACCTTGGGGATAAAAACACCCAGAATAGTCGTACCATATTCCTTCATCTTCCGATTCTTCAGAGGGAAGAATCGGCGCTCTGTTCAAAATCATGATTTTATCTGTTCCTTCTTTTAAATATACAATTGAACCAATTGATAACATAAATATCCTCTCCTTCCATCTTATATTAAACATTAATTTGAGGATAAATTTCCGCTCTTTCTCCGCCTAAAATTTTAACCCTTGTTTTTCCTTCAACAACTGTTAATAATCCAGGTAGAACCATTCCTACAAGTAATAGTGGTATGGAAAATAACAGGATTAACCAATTTCCATCTTCCACATATGACATCATCGCTAATACACCAAGTCCCATACAACCAACATACAAAAAGGCTGATATTAAAGCAGCTTTAAGAGGAACAGGGAAAATCCACAGCCACCCTTTAGTTAGTTGACTAAGATCAACAATTTGATAAATCCTTTCTTTGAACTTTCGACTTAAAAGTCCGATTAGAATGAACATAAGAACAATAATGATAGATACTATAAGTATATTCACACTAGTAGAGAGGGAAATCTCAAAGTAATTTGCCAAAGGACTTAAACTTGTAGCTAGAATAGAAGCTAACAATGGCCATATAATTTGAGTAGATCCTGTCTTTTCTTGAACAGCAGGTGCAGTTAGTCGCTCAGCTATTGTTTGATTTTCCAATTTATATACACGATTGGGAAGAATCCAGTAGAATATTGGGAATAACAACTTCCAAATAGACTCTCCCCCCATATCCATAATATATTTATCTCCTTTTATTGTAAGTAATCGATACCTCAGATTCTTATCCATCCGATTAACTGTGCACTTCATATAGATTCTCCTTTTATGTAGCTGTATTACGCAAAGGGATTAATCGCATCCCAACCACTAGATATCGCTTCACCAACTTTATCTAGTGTCTCTCCTACCTTATCTATTTTATCTTGAATGCCAAATTTATTATTATCATACAGATATTCAAAAGTAAAAGTTGCTACAAAACTGATACCTATTCCTGCAGCTACAGCCCACCCCACTGGACTTGCTCCTAAGAGAACTGTAGCTCCGTATGTAAATGCAGCACCTAAAGCTCCGCCACCTAATCCCGCCAGATTATGTGCTACTGCTTGTCCTCCTGTTTTTCCATTATCTATATCACTTTGATAACCACTATATAGCCCCACTCCTGCAAATAACCAGTTTGCCCCTTTTACATATTTACCATATTTATAAAGCTCTTTTGATTGTTTATACGTATCTTTTATGTCTTTACTCGCTTTCGGGTCCGGTTTGTCTACAGCAACTCTTATTGCATCTTCTGATTTCTTTAAATAATCAGCTATTTGCTTTTTATTATATCCTAAAGCATAAAGGAAGGTTTCTATTGTATCCTTGGCTGTTTCAGGTACACTTTCAACAACATGATGTGCAAAAGGTTTATGGTCTCCAAGATATTGCTCTAACAAATCATTATCATCTAGGTATTTTATAAAACTTCCTGTTGATTCTTCTGTTAATTGTTTTTGATTCATATTTCCGTTTGTTTTATCCACTTCATTCAGAATAGATAAATACTGATCATATTTTATATCACCATTTTTATAATCTGTAAAAGCTTTATTTATAACATTTTTGGATGAATGTTTATTTTGATCTTGAATTGCACCATCCCTAGCATCTTTAGCCTTCTCCATTTCCACATTCTGTTTTTCTTCATTATACTCCATCAACTTCGCCAATTCACTGTTACCCGAAGCACCTTTAAAGTCCGCAAATCTTGCTTTTCCTTTACTCGTTGTTGCTTTGGACATCACTGCTTCTATTTGATGCATAATTTCGTTTACATCTACTTCATTATCTTTACTTGTAAATGCATCTAAGTCTTCATCCACTTCTTGTATCTTTTTGACAGACTTCTTCTTCCATTCCTGTACATCTGAAAAATCTGGTGATGTTGCCGAACTGATATCAGAAACGTCCCCAATCGTATCATGAATACTTTCATCCAGTTCCTTTAAACTTGCAAATACTTCATTAATATCTTCTTTTACGTCTTGTAAATAATTACTTTCAATAACCGCAGATTCACTTGCATCTACTTCAGTACCAAATGATTTAATATGTTGATTTAAGTTTTCATTAAGATCATCAAACAAGCCACGAAAAGATTCCAATAGTGTTAAATGAAGTTCATTGAAATAGCTCTTCGCTTCCTTAGCGGCTTTTCCCGAAAAAGATTCCATATTATTTACTGCATTAACCCTTTCTTGAACCTTATCTAAACTTGATCTAACATCTGAAGAAACT
>JAPFDT010000013.1 GCA_026169815.1 Pseudogracilibacillus sp. | reverse complement strand
GGCATGGGTATGCCGGGAATGATGTAATTAATCCAACCATGTATTGATAAGACGGGGTTTGTGATATGCAAACTCCGTCTTTTTTATGAAAAAATCTAATCTTTACGAGGTTTGCCTACGCGCAGACCTCGTTTTTACTTTTTTAATTCATTTTCCTTAGATTTAACTTACCCTTCCTATGTTACGTTAATAAATAAAAGAATTAACGTAAGTTTTTAGGCTGTTTTATTATTATTAAAAACAAAGTAGTGGAGTGGGATGGTAATATCAAAAAGGTTACTTTCGTTGTTTGTAGCTTTTGCCGCATTTGCACTTTTAGTAGGCTGTGCAGGTGGTAGTGATGATGCTGATGCAAAAGGAAAAAGCAAATTTAGATGACGCAAAAATTATAAGTTATGAAACATGCGATGATGTAACAGCAGAAGATTATCAAAGTTACACAAGGGGGAGACTATTTTTTTGAAGGAAAAGAAGTAAAAGAAATCGGAGAACAGTATGAAGCTGTTTTAGAAGCGGCATTTGATGAAAAATTAATATGTTTGTGAATGTAAAACAACTAAGTGAAGGGTAGTATTCGCTTAGTTGTTTTTTAAATATTCCTTGAATCAATTTCATAATTGCTCTTTTTAAAAACAACACTCAAATTAAATCTAACGTTATACAGCTTGTTCCCGACCTAATAAAGTCTTGATGCGATCAACTGCTAAATTTGAAGCATTATAAATAAACGTTTTATATACATAAACCAACTTAAAACATATCAGAATCTGTAAAATGTTTATTTTATATTAAATAGGGAACAAATTGTAACAATAACTTAATATAACCTCATATTTAAGAGAAATAAATCGGGATTTGCAATTATTTGTCATAATATTGTAATATATAAGTAATCGTATGTTAACATATCGTTGAGGCAGGAGGACAACTATGAAGGCAATATTAATAGAACAAGATCAATCCATGCTAGATTTGTTACAAGAGAAAATTACCCGACTATCAAATATAGAAATATTAGGAGTATATACAAACCATCATCGAGGATTAATTGAATTATCTCAACAAGAACCAGATCTAGCATTTTTAGATATATCTATAACAGGAGTGAAATGGATAGAGGTAGCGAGACAATTAAAGAAAGCAATGCCTAAAATGAAAATAGTATTTTTAGATACTTGTGCTCGCCAAGCAATAGACGCATTTGAAATTCAAGCAGATGACTATATTTTAAAACCGGTTGAAGATACCCGCCTACGAAAAACAATAGCAAAAATATCAGCCGAAAAAGAGACACAGGCACTAGAAGAGCAACCGATGATTTGTTGTTTTCAAACATTAAACTTTCGTAAGTATGGATGCGATCAGGATATGTTAAGTGTTAAGTGGAGAACTTCTAAAGCGCGTGAAGTTTTTTCATATTTAGTACATAAACGTGGGAAATTTGTCCGTAAAGATGTTATAGTTGATCTGTTTTGGCCAGAATCACCATTAAAAAAGGCCTTTAGTCAACTGTATTCTACCATTTATCAAATTAGAAAATCTCTTTCGTCCATTGAATTTGACGTCCAAATTATTAATTCAGAAAACAATTACAAGTTGGAATTGAATAATCATTTGATAGATGTTGATGTGTGGGAAGAAGGAATAAAAACGCTGCCGTTAATTACTGCGGAAAACGTTGAAGTTCATAAAAAATTAATATATTTGTATAAAGGGGATTATTTCGAGGAAGAAAATTTCTTGTGGTCGATGAATGAGAAAGACCGTCTTCGTGTGAAATGGCTTAATCAGGTTAAACGGGTTTTTAATTACTATATGTCTATCAATGATCATGAAGAAGCAATACTAATATGCTTGTATTACCAAAAAATTATCCCCTATCACGAAGAAAGTTATATTGAGTTAATGAAATTGTACGCTCTATACGATGATCGTTATGCAGTAGAAGAACAATATCGCCTGTTAAAAGAAATGTTAGCAGATGAATTTGGGGATGAACCAGACGAAGAAGTGGTCGCCTGGTATAAAAATTGGAGTGAATAAAGGTAGTAATATGAAAGAAACCTCTATATGTATAGAGGTTTCTTTTTTTATGTCTTATAAAAATAGGTCAATATATCTACCAAGAGAAGTTAATGTATAGTTTTTGTTCAGTTTCATAAATTTTCCGGATATATGAAGTATGTATAATTATAAGT
>JAPFDT010000058.1 GCA_026169815.1 Pseudogracilibacillus sp. | reverse complement strand
TTACTAATCCACAGCGTTGCTTTTAGTATAATGGACTATACTAAAAAAAGCACAAGAGGTAGCGAACCTCTTATGCTTAATATACAAGGTTGGGACAAAACTGTTTTCATATATGAATATGGATTGATTAAATAATCGTTTAGGAAATATACTTTATTTCAATTCTAGATTTTCATATACAAAAAATAGGGTTTTGTCCTAACCTCTTTTTTTTGTAAAATAGAGTGAATATTCATTCATCATGTGTTATTGTAGGAAATAACTAATTTAACACGGGGTGAAAAAGCATGTTTGCAAAAACTAAAGCAACTTTAGGGGAGAAATCAGGTGTACGTTTTATTAATGGACTCGTCTCATTAGGCCCCGTTAATTTAAATGTATATTGTTTCGAAACTGACGGTGTGCTTATTGACTCTGGTGCTGCATCTGTTTTAGATAAATTTAAATCATTCTTTGCTCAAGCAGATTTTGATAAAGTGATGCTTACACATGACCACGAAGACCATACTGGGGGTGCCGCCTACTTACAAAAGAAGTATGGGGTGCCGATTTATATTAATCAAATGTCTGTTGCTAACTGCGATAAAAAAGCGACATATCCATTATACCGGAAATTATTTTGGGGAAAGCGAGAACCTTTTCAAGCAACTCCACTGCAAACTACATTCGAATCACGCCAAGCTACATGGGACGTCATTGCAACACCAGGACATACGACAGATCATCTATCTTTTCTAAATAAAGAAACTGGACAACTATTCTCTGGTGACTTATATGTACACCCAAAAACTAAAGTCGTCCTCCGTAATGAAAGTATTCCAACGACAATTGCCTCATTAGAAAAAATCTTAACCTACGATTTTGAAGAGATGTTTTGTTGTCATGCCGGATATGTAGCTGATGGACGTAAAGCAATGATGAAGAAACTTGATTTTTTAACAAATTTTCAAGAAGAAGTAATTACTTTACATGAACAAGGTTTAAACGAAAAGGAAATTATGAATAAAGTGTTTAAAAAGAAATACCCTATCACTTATTTATCTTTTGGCGAATGGGATTCTGTGCATATGGTTCGTTCCATACTTAGCTAAAAAATTTACGTCACTTGAACAATGATAAAATGAAAATATAATCACAATGAATACAACCTTAATTCCCGTAGGTTGTTTCTAATCATGTCCATTCTGTATGACAGTTTTGACAAGTTGGCATATACAATCAACCTTTCCGTTACCTTTTTTATTATATCATAGGCTATAATAACATTAATAAGTGAGGCTAGATAATCCTTATTTCACTTTTTCACATAAATCCTTTACAATATAATAAAGAAGATACTCATCTAGGAAAGAGGGACAGAATATGCAATGTGGAGCAAAATGTTTTCTAGTTGAAGTAGACGTTGCTGGAGACGTCATAACAGAAACAGTTTATGCACGTACACCCGTAACAGCAAGAAAAACAATTCGAAAAGAATACGGGTCAGTAGCTGAAATTATTTCTGTAGCAAAGAAAAAATAATCCGAGGAGTAGATAAAATGAATGAAGCACAATTAACTAAAATGCGTGATGGTAAAGGATTTGTTGCAGCACTTGATCAAAGTGGCGGAAGTACACCTAGAGCACTAGCAGTATACGGTGTGGAAGAAGATAGTTATCAAAACGAAACAGAAATGTTTGAACTTGTCCATGAAATGCGTACACGAATTATTACGTCACCAGCATTTGATGCAGAACATATTCTAGGTGCTATTTTATTTGAACAAACAATGGACAGTAAAATTGAAGGAATGTACACAGCTGATTATTTAACAGAAAAGAAAAATATCGTACCATTTTTAAAAGTAGATAAAGGATTAGCTGATGAAGTTAATGGTTCTCAACTTATGAAACCAATTCCTGATTTAGACGATTTACTAAAACGTGCAAATGAACGCAATATTTTTGGAACTAAAATGCGTTCTGTTATTAAAGGATTTAATGAAGCAGCTATTTCTGAAGTTGTCACACAACAGTTTGATATTGGTAAACAAATTATTGAAGCAGGCTTAATGCCAATTATCGAGCCTGAAGTTGATATTCATAGTGCAGAAAAGGAACAAATTGAAGCATATTTGAAAGATGATATTCTTTCCCAGTTAGATAATTTAGCAGCAGACGAACTTGTTATGTTAAAATTAACGATTCCTACAGAGGAAAATTTATATAAACCGTTAATCGATCATCCAAACGTTGTTCGCGTTGTAGCTTTATCAGGTGGTTATGCAACAGACGATGCAAATGAAAAATTATCCAAAAATGACGGAATGATTGCAAGCTTCTCTCGTGCATTAACACAAGATTTACGAGTAAATCAATCAGAAGAAGAATTTAACGACATATTAGCTAAAGCAGTAAAATCAATTTACGATGCATCACTTTAAAGTTTGAAAAATAATTATCATACGTGTTTAGATTATGATACTAAGTTTACTTGAATGGAAGTCGCCTGACTCTTGCGAGAAAAGCAAAAGTTCTTCGGTGGGTGAACGATAATGAAACCCATGAGTCCGAAAATCCTTACAACAACACGTTAATATTACTGTAAGAGTTGAGACCGTGCCCGCAGAAAGCAGGCGACTGAAATGAAAGTAAACAGGGCCTTCCTCAAACTTAAAGTTCGTGTTTAAGCAATTAAATATGAATGATGCATAACCTCAGCCTTTTTATTATTTTTTTAAAAAAAGTTTATGAAAACGCTTTACTTTTATAAATTATGATGTATAATGAACTTAAGGTTAAACTCTCAGAAGAAAATGTCGGTAAAGAAACTGTTTACAGGCGGCTTCGGATGAAGACTTGCACAACCTTACGGAAAATTTACCCTAATGACGTTAGTAGACTCGTCAAGATTCAATCTTTATAGGTTTGAGTTTCGCTTTAAGAGTAAGAATAATGTAAAGCAGTTAGTGTAAAGTTTTTGTGTAAGTGCAATTTGAAAGTAGTAAGAATGACTGAAGCAATGAGTAATATCAGTCAAGGTAAACTGTAAGTGATGACGGGTTGGCATACTTTCGTCAGATGTAACAGTTTCAAACAATTTTAAAATTTTCCGTTCCTCGGAATATGAGGAGAGAAAAAAGCAAAATCGAAATTTGATTTTGCTTTTTTCTTTTGTCTACCATTTATGTTTCAATATGATCAACATACTGCTTTGCTTCTACTAACGATAATCCTAACGTTTCTCTAACACGCTTTACCGCTTCAACCTTTTTCCCTTCTTCTAATAAGCTACTAATTTCTTCATCTAATACATCATTCTTTACCCCTACTTGTTCTGCAATACGTCCCAAACGATACTGTAAACCTTTCGTACGTTCATCTAGTTTTGCAACTGTATAAATTAAATAAAACAATGCTACAAGTATAAGTACGTTGATAAATCCAATATTCAAATCACTCACCTACCCTTTCACTAAACATTACGATTAGATTTTTCGTCATTATTTTTTAGCAACTGAATAATTTTTTTGTTTTGTTCTACTTGAATATCACTATTTTGTTTAATACGGTACAACCATAAAACAACTAAAATAATTAATATTGGCAAGCCAAGATAAAAAAATAACATAATTAAACCTGTGAATAGACCTACACCACTCATCATCTTGTTCCACCCCTACACTAAAGCTGTACTTGATTAATATTGTAACATATCTCTTTTGTAATTCCTCTCCTACTCTATGTTTATTTTTACTAACACAACGTGTATAATCGTTAATGGGAGTTGAAGCTATGAATAAAAATGATATTGCAATGATTCGAAGGCAATTTAAACCAGAAAATGAATTAATGGAAATTAGAGATATTTTTAACGTATATGTCCAAAAAGAAACGGGAGAAATTTTTCATCATGAAAACAGTCCATTCCCCCTTTTAGATACAGAATCACAAGATTTATTTTTCACGAATTGTAAAAAAGTATTGTCAGGTCAAGTGAACGCAAAGTTGTTCACGTTAAAATTCCAGCGTGATGAACAAGAAGAAAATAGTACACAAAAAATATTATATGAAGCATTACAAACAGAAGATCGTGAAGCTTGGCAAGCCTATATGTTACAAATTGTAGAAAAAATCTTTGAACATCATGTATATGAGTTTGATACAGTCGTTAGTTTTATTTATGGAGAATACCGTAAACCGATGAAAAAAAGAAGTGAAGATTCAGGTGAAGGTGGTAATGATCAAACATTTGCCCATCCGTTTATTTTATGTAGTTTAAATCAAACGACCCAACCTGAAACATCGCTTATTTTCGATTATATTGCTAAACAATTTAAAGCATTTAATGAAGTAGACCCAATTATTAACTTAACTAAACCACTGACCGGATTTATGTTTCCAACATTTCAAAATAACGTTTCAGATGTGAATCACATATTATATAGTGCAGGTAAAGCAAATCAACCCGACGAAATATTCATTGAAGATGTGCTTGAATGTGGTGATACTGTAACTGCGGCTGAAGAAAAAGATGGATTTGAATTAATTGTTAGTAAACTAGCAGGCGATCAAGTTGATGCAAATGTCCTGTCTAATATGTATGAAGAAATTGAAAGTATAATTGAAGAAAGTGCAGAAGATGAAGCAGAAACAAATGCACCACAATTAGACTATCATGATGTGGAACATATTCTTACCTCAAGTGGAGTAGAAGATGTTGATCCCGAAAAAGTAAAAGACACTTTAAAAACAGTGTTCGATGATGAACAACATTCTTTTAAAGCAGATAGCTTAGTACCAAAAAAGGTGAAAATAAATACTGAAATTGCTAAACTATCAATTAATCCTGAGCACTTAAAAAATGTAAAATATATTACGTATGAAGGTAGAAGATGTTTATTATTAGAAATTGAAGACGATGTTGAAATCGAAGGGTTCCAGCTAGGCTCATCTTCTAATTAATCCTTCGTTTAAAACTATTTTATAAAAAAGGACAAAACTAAGTATAAACTAATCTAGTTTTGTCCTTTTTCTATATTTATTCAACTGTAATTAGACCATTTTCTGTCGTTAATTTTACTTGATTTTCTCCATCGCCATAAACAGAGTGTGGATTAGAACTTCCAAAAACAGTTGCTTTACCATTACTGATGGAGACAGCAATAGTCGCATTTGTTGGCTTTTTGTCTGTCACAAGTTTAATCCTACCATTCGTTGTTTTTACATCTATCATGCGATCTAAATCTGGTGTGCGTAGATCAACTTTTCCATTTGTCGTCACACTTGTTATATCGCCCTCTACATTTTCTAAGTCAATCATGCCATTTTCAGTTTCTGTCTTTACTTTGTTTGCTATTACGTCTTTCAACTTAATAATACCATTAGTCGAAATCGCACCCACTTCTTCACTTGTAATATTTTCTACTGATATAATGCCATTCGTCGTTGTTATATTTACTTTATTATAATCTTGTTCTGGAAGATATATGTTTAATTTCGGTGTAAAATTAAAGAAATCAAAAGAAAATAATTTTTTGTATTCATGTTTTACCTTTATTGCAAGCGTATTATCATTTACATCGGTCATTAAATTATATTCTGATGAACGTGTTACCATCTCAATTGTTGCTTGGGAATCATTTGTTGATTTTATATTCACCGCAATATTTTCTGCATCGATATTTACTGCGGTAAAATCTTCTTTTAATATTTGTTCTTTAGTTGTTGATTCTGCATTTAGTACAGGTTTTATTGTCAATGCTGCTCCGACAATACCGATTACTAATAATAAGCTAGCTAGAAAAGTTAATTTCTTTATCATCTCACACCCCGCCTTTCACAAGTTGAATATTAAATTGTACATAACGTTTTGTAAGATAAGTAGCCCCTTTTGATGCTAAAAACATTAATATACCAATTAGTAAACCAAGACCACATAATCCAATTACGACAAATAGTTCAAATATAACAAAACTGGCAGGATATATAACTAAATTGATTAAGAGTAATAAAGGCGATAAGACAAATGAAACACTTACTAGCCAACCACCAAATAACGTTCCGACTATTCCAAGAAAAGGCCCAAGAACTATCATTAAATTAAACAGTATTAAACCAATTGTAATGGCAACTGCTTTAGCGGTATTATTAGAAGTCGTTTCCATTATATCTTCTTCTGTTTGATGAGCTGCCAGAAGTTCATCGGCTATTTTTTCAACAGATCCTAAGGAAGCAGCAATTTCTGATTCCGACTTCCCCTCTTCTTCACCAAATGCAAAATGCTCTTCAAAATCATCGATTATATCTTGTCGTTCTTCTTTAGACAATGCTTGTATCGATTGATCAAGCCGATTTAAAAACTGTTGTTTATTCACCGCTAACACCTTCCTCTATTAACTCATCTACGGCTTTTGTAAAAGCACGCCACTCTTTCATTTGTTCGTGTAAATACATTTGACCTTCATTCGTTAAACTATAATACTTTCGAGCTGGTCCACTAGAAGATTCCTGAAAATAGGTTGTAAAGTAACCTTCTTTCGTCAATCTTCTTAATAAAGGATACATGGAACCTTCTGATATCGTTATTTTATCAGATATACTTTGCACTAATTCATAGCCATAACAATCTTTTTTATCTAAAAGTACAAGTACACAAATCTCTAAAATTCCTTTTTTAAATTGTATGTTCATCGCTTTCACTCCATTCGCCCAAGCACTACCTTTCAATGAACAGTACCTGTTATAAATAAGATAACACACAGTACTGTTCAATGCAAGGTACTGTTTAATATATAATTAAACAATTCCTCTTACTCGTTGTTACACAAGTATGTGAGCAACGAGTAACTTAATAAAGAAGAAAGCAACCATAATAACGGATAAAAAATAACCTGTCGAACAAAAATCACAATAAATACACCTACTATTGTTCCAACAATAATTAATAAAATACGTTGTTTAATAGATTGTCCTAACTGAAATACATGACCAATAGCTAATGTCAACGGAATAAATGTTAACCCTACTTATTGTTCTTGATACTAAAGATAAATTTATTACAAACAAGACTTTTACCTATTCATTTCTGGTTAGTAAAACAACAATCAAATCAATGCTTTTTATTTAAAAGATAACAGAACTCTTTTTAAGTTTGATTTTTTCAAGGTATTCTAATAATTCTATTATAAAGGTTAAACAATTATTTTATTATGCCGATAATACTAGAGTATGCGAATCAATTCTCATGCTAACGGACAATATGTTTTAAAATATTAAATTACATAAGGAGTGTCAATTAATAGATGTATAAATTTAGAAGTATAAGATCAAAAATGATATTGGGGTTCTCTTTTATTATACTACTTGTTCTATTTTTAGGTATTTATAATTCTGTAGTGATGAAAAATGTAAATACTACAACGAAGAGTGTGATGGACGAAGAATTGCCCATTTTAATTGCTGATGAAAAATTAGCCTATACGATGTCAAGTAGGATAGCAACAGCTAGAGGTTATTTGTTAACAGGAGACAAAAGTCAAGTAGATTTATTTAATGAATATACAGAGCAAGGAAAACAGTATGAAGATATAATAAGGGAATCTGTCCAGTCAGAAGAATTTGATGAATTGATTGAGCAGACTGTGGCATGGCGTACTAGTATAGAAGAAGGCGTCTTTAAAGAATACGATAAAGGTAATGAAGAAATAGCTCAAGAAAATTTAGCAGAATCTGCTGATATTGCACGTGAAATCATGGTTGGATATGAGGACTTAGCTGAAGCTAGAGAAGAGCACATTATAGAAATAGAACAAGATATCTTAGCAAGCGGAGAATCTACCTTAAAATTAATAATTACTATAACTATTTTGGTTATCGTACTAAGCTTAGTAGTCGCAATCGTAACGTCTAATTCTATTGTTAGACCACTCAGACTGGTGATGGAGCGGATGAAACTAATTGCTAGTGGTGATTTGAGTGGTTCTCCACTGGAAACAGAATTACGCGATGAAATTGGTCAACTCGTAACAGCAACAAATGAGATGAATCGCAGTACGTATGACATTGTAAATGAAATGAATACAGTATCTAAAACTGTAACAGGGCAAAGTGATGAGTTAGCACAAGCAGCAAGTGAGGTTAGAGCTGGTACAGAACAGATTTCGATGACGATGGAAGAATTAGCGACTGGTGCTGAGTCTCAAGCGAACACAGCGACTGATTTAACATCATCAATGAGTTCCTTTACCCAAAAAGTTGAAGAAGCAGATCGTGATGGAAATTATGTTCAAGAAGCGTCAGAAAATGTATTAAAAATGACAGAAGAAGGTTCTGAATTAATGACTTCTTCAACAGAACAAATGCGTTCAATTGATCGAATTGTTCAAGATGCAGTAACGAAAGTAGAAGGTTTAGATACACATGCACAAGAAATTTCTGAATTAGTTTCTGTTATTCGCGACATTGCTGATCAAACGAATTTACTCGCTTTAAATGCTGCGATTGAAGCTGCACGAGCTGGTGAACATGGGCAAGGATTTGCTGTTGTTGCTGATGAAGTAAGGAAATTAGCAGAAGAATCTTCAACATCAGTCATGAACATCACTGATATTGTCGATAATATCCAAAGCGAATCTAGTATTGTTGCAGATTCATTAAGAGAAAGTTACCGCGAAGTTGAATCTGGAACAGAACAGATTATTACGACAGGTGAAACATTTGAAAGTATTCAATCTGCAACAAATTACATGGCAGAAAATATTAATAGAGTATCTGATAATTTATCCGACATTTCGAGAAACAGTCAAATTATGAATGATTCGATTCAAGACATCGCAGCCGTATCGGAAGAAGCTGCGGCTGGGGTTGAAGAAACAACCGCTTCCGCACAACAAACAACGAGTGCGATGGAAGAAGTGTCCGGAAACTCAAATGAACTTGCAAAACTAGCTGAACAACTAAATGACTTAGTTCTTCGATTTAAATTATAAAATAAACAAACCGTCTGTTATCATAATTTTTATGATAACAGACGGTTTGATTTTTTCATTATTAAGCTCAATTAATAGCATTTTCTACTTGTTTCTTCGTTTCATCGCCTTTTCCTTTATTTAACATAACGACGCCAACGATAATAAGTAATAATGCGATAATTTTCACTGTATCTACCGCTTCTTGAAATAAGATTATACCTGTTACAGCAGTAAAGGCAGTTCCTAAACCAGCCCATATAGCATAAGCAGTCGATAGAGCTAAACCATGAAGCGATAAACCTAAAAAAACAAAAGATAATAAAAATCCTAGTGCGACACCGATTGAAGGAAGTAATACTGTAAATCCTTCTGACATTTTAAGCATCGTTGAGCCGAACACTTCTAAACAAATAGCTAAAGCTAAATATATATAATATTTCATCGCCTACTCCTACCTTTATCCAAGATTTAATAAGACAATTCCAGTAAGTAAAAGAACAATTCCGATTACACCTTGTCGATTAATTTTTTCTTTAAATATAACAATCCCAACAAGCGTAATCAATATCGTTCCACTCCCACTCCAGATTGCATAACTAAACCCTAATGGAAGATCAAGCAGCACGATGGAAAATATATAAAAAGAAGCTCCAAACCCAATTACCACGCCTACAACAGGCAATGTTTTTGTAAAAGCGTTCGATAATTTAAGCATCGTTGAACCAAATACTTCTAATACAATAGAACATAATAATAAAATATACGGCACCATCTTCACCTTATTCAAGATACATTTATTTTTTCCATATTAACAAAAGGCCTATTATATTGTAACACGCCTTTGATTTGTTTCACCATTATATTACCGACTGCCAAGAACTGATTCAAATCAAAAACAACCGGCATTCGATTACCACCTATTGTATATAACGCCCGTCTTTCCTCAGGTAGATAAGCTGATGTATGGATTGTTCCAGCTGAAGCATCATACTTTTTGGAAAATATGTCGTGTTCTTCATTATTTAATAGTTGATAAGCTGCAAACATATCTAAATCCTCGTGTTGTTTATCACTTAAAATATTATATCTACGCATAGAATCGTCAGTCCGATAACGATTTTCTTCTAACAAAACATCAAAATGATTCGTACTAACATTAGCTTGTCGTGCAATAACTTTTCTTGGAGAAGCTTCTACGACATAAGTTTCACCACTTGGATCTGTTAACACATAATTAAATGCTGTGCGATGTGGAATTGCTCTTAATAATGCAATCGCTTCTTCTATATTCGCACACGTTTCTAAAATCATCCGACTAATCATATTACAGAGATACCCATCTTCAGATCGAACTCGATTAATAAAATTGTATCCCATTGCTAGGCCTTTTTCATTTATCCCATCAGTACGTCCTGTAATTTGCATAGAAGGACCAATTGATGCATAACCGCCATCTGTCGGTTGATAAATGACATATCGTCCTTCATAAAAAGCGGGATGACTATCATAATTACGAACCATATAGTTAGTTCCAGTCAATATTGAACAACCACTTCGTTCATATTCTATATAATATCCACCGAACTCACGTAAGGCTTCTTCCATCGTCCAATGTAATGCATCCGCTAAACCGCGTAATTCAGCTAACATATTCGGCATATACTGTTCAAAAAGTGTTAGTGCTTCTTGTTTATTTATATTAAAATGTCGTCTTCTTTGTTTTGCCCATTGTTTTTCACGATTAGATAATATTGGGGACTTCTTTAATAACTCACCTTGTTTATACCCAAAATCATAATGACTACCTTTAAATGTTATAACATCACTATAAAAATTGTGCATATTCCATCCCCCCTCACCTATCACTTTACCTCTCAATTGATAAATTAGCAAAATATCAAGACTAAAAGCTGAATAATCACTAGAGTATTACGTAATAAAAATAAACTGTGACGTAACTATTACTAAGTAAAATACAACTAAAGAATGATTGTGTAAAGCTTTGCTTCGGTATAATACTATGCTTTCCGCCTGTAACACCTTAACTTTCTCAGATACAAAGCCGGTTTCTGAGGGAATTTCTGGTTCTTGTATTCCGAAGTACACGAGGTACAAGCGTCGACGTTGATCACAAGACGTGACTGGTTTAAGGCGACCTGCAGAAGTCTCCCTATTTATCCTCCGCTATGTTTGATGCATTTGAAAGAATATCATAAACCGCAATATTTATTCTTACACGCAAAGTCGGTACAAAAACCCTCATGTTTTGCGTGTGAGAACGGCCTTACGCGCAGAGTCAGTACTCAAATCCTCATGTTTTGCGTGAAAGAAAGTTTTTATGCAAGTATCAATACGTGCTTTTCCCTATCTTCCAAAATTACGTTGGAGTTCCTATCTATTCCAGAAGAGTTATTAAAAGCTCTCTTTCCTAAACTTACATTCTTATTTAAAACAGTTCCAGTTGTTCTTTTTCTTCTAATCTATCCATTTGTTCTGGTTCGTGATCGCGGAAATATGCTTTATGCAATTGTTTTTCTTTCGTCATGACTTGCTTTCCTTGTTCAGTTGAACTTCGTAATTTCATACTATAAATAATCGGGAAAAAGTCTTGTAAAAATTTACCATCAGCATGCGCTGTTAATGCAATCATTTGAAAACCTAATTGTTCTGCAATGAAGAATACTGGACTTAATACGTGATCACTTGATGCCTTTCCAAATGGATTATCTAAAATAACTGCACGACTACGTTTCATTTTCTGATGATTATATTGCTTTTTTTCTGCAATAAAATTTAATATACCTAAATACAGTGTCATATTTTTACTCCACTTTTCACCGCCAGACCATTTTTGACTCTGTTCCCACGATGTTAATCTACTTGTAACTTGATTATCATTTGTTACTTTTCGACACGTTACTTTCATGACATCATTGTTCATAACAATTTGTAACAATTGCTTTGTATCTAGCCATGTTTCAACATGTTTACGTACCTTTCCTGTATCCTCCGTCCCCTGGTCATCTTTAAAGTTATCTGTTTCAAGCTGTTCTAATATCCAATCCATATGGGAGTGAATTCTACTTTTTCCTTCTTCAACTTGCCATTCCGGAATAGAAAAACGATATATTTCACGCCATTTTTCTCCTACTTTTACTCTAGTTTGTTTCGGGATAATGCTTAATTGTTCGACTACATTTAATAAATGATTATGGATACTATTAATAAACGCTTGTACTTCTTTATCTTGATTAGCAATATTAATTCGTGCATACTGATCTGCTCGTTCAATCGTTGTCATCATATTATTTTGAAAGCGTAGGACGTCTTCATATGTTTGTTGTTGTTCGATACCAGTTATTGCCATCTCTCGTAATTTTCTTTCTGTTACGTGATCTCTACAGAAGTTACGGAAACGTTGTTGCACGCGATAAATCTTTTGTTTTGCTTCATCTAATGTTTTTTTCGTTTTTTCTAAAGCATTAATCTTTTCTTGCACATGTTTTGAGCGACTATAAATGAAATCTGTTAATTCCTTTTCTGTTAAATACGTTGCTGGTAACGTCGTACTCATTAAATGATGTGCAATACTATATTGCTCTAATGTTCTAGTTGCATTTGTAATATCTGTTAATTCTTTATTCGTTCGATCTAGCTCTGTTTGTAAAAAATTCTTTCGTTCTACTAGTTGTTGTTCTAAATTTTGGAGTTCTTTTTCAATGATATCTACTTCATCTGCAAATTCAACTGGTTCTTGTTCCTCAAACGTATCTGCAAAGTCTGCTAAAATACCGGTTAATTTAGTAGATGCTTCTGTATATGTTTTTCTAGCATTATCTTTAACCTTTTCTTGCTGTTTAATATTTTCTTGTAGTGGAATCACATCTTTGCGTGCCTTTTCTAATGTAAACTCGCCGTCTATTGGAAATGATAATGTCGTATCTAATGTTGGATAACGGTCGAGTAATACATTACACTGCGCTTCTAAACGTTCAATATGTTTTTGTTCATTTTCTAGTTTCGTTTTTAAATTTTGATAACTATTTTGAATGCCTTTTAATTTATCATTTAATGATTCAATAATTGATTCGATTACTGCTTGCGCTTCATTTGTTTTGATAATACGATAACTACGAACTTGCTTATATTCTTTATTTTCGGTGATTTTTTCGCGTTCGTATTGATAGCGGCGAATGTTCTCTTTTAGTTCATGTTTTTCTTCAATAAAATAATCGTAATCGCGACCTAGTTGTTTTAATTCCCGTGCTACTTGTTCTAATGTCGTTTGATGACTTTTTTCTAGGATACTTAATTGCTTCATTTCACGTTCTGTTTGTAAATAAGTTTTCGCTTGTTCAATTCTTCGCTCATAACCTGCTTTTTTATTTTCATTTGTCGTAACATTTTCATCGATTGCTTGCAATTCTCGCACCATTTGTTCTAATAATGACTCTATTTCAGAGATGTCCTGGAGGTAGGTAGCTTTTTCCTGTTCTAATTCACGAATCTCTTCTAACAAAGTCTCTTTCCATTCTGCAGGATACTGCACAAGAAAATCGCTAAAATATTCTTGCACTCGTCTCCAAGTTGCAAGTTCATCTTCTTTTTCTTGACGTTTTTTCGTAGCCTCATTCGCATATTCATACATATGTGCTTTCCACTCTGTAAAAGAAGTTTCATCCATATTATTAGTCCAATGTTCAGGTGCAATCCAGTTTTGTTCTGATGCGTTGTCTACTGTCAGACTCCTTGTTTCTTCAAGCGTCATCACATGAATTGGATACTGTAGCTGGTTGCGTCCTTCTGTTAACTTTTGTAACAGCAAAGGTTTATCCGTTTCTGTCGTTAGTAATGTCAGTGGCCAAAGCACCTTTTCTTTTATCGCCTCAGCTAGATTAGCGCCTGTATCTGCTACATAACGCACCCCTGTCTCGACAAAAAACTGATTCTTCCAGTCGTGATAACGTTTTTCAATGTATGGATCAGCGAAAAAATCTTCTTGTGTATCATAATCATCGACAAAACGATGAGCAATCCGTTCTTTGTGTAATAACCCATCTCGTTCTTTAGATAATTTATCCAATTCATTATCTAATGTACTCGTTATCGTGCCAACTTTTAAATAAACATCTTTTGTCATATGCCAACTCGGACGAACAAATGCTAGCTGTTCTAGTAAAGTATTATGAGCATCTTGTAGCTGTGTTCTATTTGTATTCTTTTCTGTTAATTGATTCGTAATTTTTTGCAGCTGTTCTCTATTCTCCTTAACTACTTCAGTTTGCTCTGTTTTTCGTAATGTTGTCGTTCGTTTTAATTCTTTTTGTTGAATGATTTTTTCATCTAATGAAACACTTTGCTTTTGCCAAACAGCATATAAGTCAGCAACTTTTTCCTGTTCTGGATCGACGAGAAGCTCTTTTTCCAAGCGGTCTTGCTGTCGCTTCATCTCTTTTAATTGACCATCAATTCGGTTCACTTCTGTTTCTTCTTGTTTTAATTTTGTTGTCTTTTCCTTTTGAGCTAGTTCTAATTCTGAAAGTTTATCTTTAATTGGATTCATATCACGGGTTGCTCTATCTTCTAACGTCGTTAGTTCTTCTAAATTTCCGGCGAATATGCCGTGTAACTTTCCACGTGCTTCTGCTAAATCATGTTCAACATCTGTCGCTTCACTTGCCTCATCTTGTTCTGCAAGTTCCTTTTTATATTGAGCTAACGCTTGTTTACTCGCCGTTTGCTCTTGACGGTTTTGTGCATATTCAAGTGAATATAAAACATGTTCATTTTCTTCAAACTTTTGTTGTGCAGCTTCATAAGCAGTGGTCTTTTCTAAATCTATTCTCTTTGCTTCATCTTCAATGATTTCAGCTTGTAAAATAGCAAAAGAAGCTTTCTTCATTTGCACATCTTGTTTTTCTACTTCCCATTCTGACCAAGCTATTTCATGCTGGGCTAATGTTTCTTGCATTGTTGCTTCTTGTTCTTTTAACGTTTCTATTAACCCTTTAGCTGCTTGTTTCTCAATAACATATGCTGTTTCCTTTGCAGCATATTGTTCATACTCTTTTACATATGATTTTAATTCATCTTGAATTGCCTGGTGTTCTTTCATACTTTGTTGTAATTTACGATACATTTGAAACCCTTCGCGCTGTTTTTCAAACATATCTGCGAACATATTTTCCTCATGGCCGACAATTGAATTTTCTACAGTCGGTATTAATAAACGGTCATACAAATCTGTTGTTGTTTTACAGTTTTCAAAGAATTGCTCAATTCCACCTTCATCTTGGTTAATCGTCACAATACTTTTCCATTCATCGGTAATAATTTGATAGCTCTCTTCTAAATAATGATGAAAACGTTGAATTGTATCAAAAGTTTTTGCATTATGTGTTTTCGCTTTCATCGCGTTATAATAATCATTTATTTCTTCTTTATAACTAACACGATTTCCTGTATCTGTCGATTGTACAAACTGCATCTCTTCAATACGATCTGGGTGCCCTGCTTCATATTCAAACACATATTTATATGATTTAAGCTCATTTTTCACAAGAAATAATGTTACCGCTGTTACGAGATACCGTCTTGGGTTTTCATTAATAATCCACTCAATCGCAATATGTGCCGGGCTATTTTCAATTTGCAATGTTTCTTTAATTTTTCGCTCACCTAATGCTGTGTGTGGCAAAACAGCTTGTAACACCGTATGAATGAGCACTGTTTTTCCACCACCATTTTCAAGAAGTATAGCTGTGTTGTTTCCTTCTAACGTAAACAATTCATCATTAAAACGTTTATCACCTGATTCATAAATGACATTCGTTAAACGAATTTTACTAATCGCTGGCATCGTCTATTTCCTCCTCATCATATATAAATTCAAAAATATTATTATTATACGTTGCATCCATAAAGAAACGTTGAATAATGATACGGGCTTTTTCAGTTATCGTAATTTCATAGTTTCCTATTTCTTGCACTAATCCTTCTTCAATTAAGAACCGCTTCGTCATATCAATAAAACTTAACCGACTAATCGTCCGTCCACTCTGACGTGCTACCGTTTCTTTTACATCATCCATATCTTCCCATTTGTCAATAATTGCTCGCCAATTGTAAGAAAATTCCTCTTCACTAGAAATTAATACGTCTTCATCATGTGATTGTAAATAACGCACCCGTTCATTCATTTCTTCAACCCAATCAGCTAAAGAAATAAATTGTAATGTCGGTTCTTTACTATGATATCTATCAAAAAATGCTCCAAATAAAACAATGGTTGCAAAATAAACAGTATAAATATCTGCATTGACACTATCTGTCCGTAAATAATTTCTTTTAATCCAATCATTGCTTACATGAAAAGGACTTAAGCGTGTTTCTGGTATCAAATATAGTCGTTCTGTCGTTCGCACAAGGACACACTCTACTTCTCGAGCAAACTTTTCTACTAAACTTCGCACATTATCATCTGAAGTATATAGTTGGACTGCTTCTTTTTCAGCACTACCAACACGAGCTAACTTTGTATATAAATTAAATGCTTGCATCACTTCTCGCTCATGATAATCCATCGTCAGCTTCCTCCACTATTATGTTCATATTTTGTATAGAAAATGTTGTATTATATTGCAATATATTAGGTAACTCTTCCACAATTAATTGTTTATTTCCTAATATCTCATATACTGCTTTAAAGGTCGTCTCACTTTCATATTCGCTTGTCGTGTTAATAACCGGAGAATACTGATGCATTGTTAGCCAAAAACTATAAAAATATCGTTCACTTAACAATGCAGAATCTGTTCGTTTAAGCTCGTCCATCCAGCCTTCTAATGTATGTATCCCATCGCGTTCATGAACTGTAAGAAATTGTTCAAGCAATTCAGCGTACTTTTCTCCGAGCCACCTGCGGTATGATTCAGTTGCCGCAGTATCATCTACAGTGACAAATGTTTCATCTTGATGTTCTTTACGTTCTTCTAATATATTTTGCTCAGCAAATACCGTTAATGGTGACCAGTATGGATTTTCCTCTACTCGTAAAAATGGATGTAATACTCCTTTCATTTTATCCGGTGATAATGGCTTTGCCAAAATAGTTGTCACAATATCATGATCAAAATTAAAGGACTGAATACCTGTATAATAAAGTGATTCCTGTGCTGTCGCTAGTGCTGTCGTACTTAACTCCGACGTTAATTGTAGTAATCTAGCATGACGATAATGAACTTCTTCTAGTTCATTGCCAATTCTTTTCAATGTTTGATATGTGTTTTTCGCTTTGGGATGCATAGTATCTTCATAAATCGTATCACGTGTTTCTTGAACAAACTTTGTTAAAGCGGTAAACTCTTCATCTTCTCGTTCAAAACGAAGATGCGTATCTTGGACTAATTTTTCATATCGATGATACGTTTCTTCTGACACGATGCTTCGTAAAATATCAAGCTTCATCTTTTCCATGCGCTCCTCTAACGTTTGCACATCAAGTTCCATTTCTCTAATTTGCCGTAATGCGCTATTGAATTCACCTTTTTTAATTTGTTGTTTCAACAACAGTTGATTAATCGAGATTTGAAACTCACTATAAAATTCCTTCGTAGCAAACAACAGCTCTAGTCCATCTTCATCTAACGTATAATATTGTGTTTGTGTTTTTGCATCAAATCCGTTGACTTTAAGTAATGAATATTCGATCATTTCTTCTTGTTTAGTTTCCCAATTAAAAAAGTTTAACGACCGTTTCTTTCCTGATGTAGGACGGAAATTCGTCATAATCTCACGTGCAATTTTTTCCATTTCTAATGGCTCGATTTGATACGTATCACGAGTAATATTAAGCAAAAATTGCTGCAAATCTGCTACACCTGTTTTATATTCTCGCGATAATTGGCGTTCAAAAAAGAACAATAACGTTAACATTCCTAATCCACGCATATCAATAGAATTTCCTTGAGCATCTTTCGTTTGTTTATTTTGTAAAGATACTAAAGAATCGAGCAATGCAATCCGCCGCATACGTTCTCTGTATCCGCTCGTTAGTTCAGCTATATTAATTAAATCCATTTCTATTCCCATCCTTTAAGGTAACTTGTTGCCAATCAGTTTGTAATAGAATCTGTTGTAATTCCTCTGTCGTTAAAATTTCTTGAGGAAAATAAGCTTTATTCGCTAATGTTTCAGTAATTTTTTGTTGAATAGAAGGTGAGAAATAAGAGACAAAATGTTGCAATGCTTCCTCTTGACGTAATTGATTTTCTTTTCCATAGACAGCTTCTTTTTGTAAACAATTTAGATAAAACGACTTTGCTAACTTAACAGGAATTTTTTCATATAAGCGGTGCCATATTGCTATTCCAGCATAATCAATATCACCAAAATAAAAGAAGCTATGATTCACTTTTGGTAATGGGTACTGTAAATGAAAGTTTTCAATCGCTTTTTCTATTTGCATGCCTGCACCATAAATTAATGTAGCAAAATTACTTTTTGTCAGTTTAGGTAACAAGGCATGGTAGGTTGTTTTATTTTCAACGATTAAGTGAAGTTGATTTGATAACGTAAGCTGGGTTGGATTTATTGCGAACATAAGTGGATCAATAACGGGAATGATTTTCATAAGCTTCCATAGCTGAATACGTTGTAACACCTTTTTCCCTTGCTGTTCATCAATCCATTTCTCATTTTCAACTAATTGAAAACTCCTTTCCGGTGCCGCTGCATATTCAGTCGGTAATCCATACTCATGAATAAATGTATTAATTTTATCTAAATAAGGTTTGTCATGCTCCCATACCGTTTGCGGTAAGGAAAAATAAGCGTCCAATCGAATCAGATTATGATACTTAAAGCGATACGATTGTAATTGTTTGTAATAGTCTTGTTGGAGCGCATGTTTATTGATTCGATAACTGTGTGCTAATGAAGGTTTACGCGCATTACGCCCTCTTGATTTTATCATTTGCAAAATGGTGTCATTTTCTAATTGAAGAATAATCTCAGAAAATTGTTCATACGTAAGTCGTACCGGTAACAACGTTTCTAACTCATCAATTGAAATTGTCTTTTTTCTAACATGTTGTAAATTTTCTTCGAGTTGTTTCTTCATATTTTTACCCCGTTCGTCAAGTTATCATTCTATGTCTAATTATACATTAAATAATAACTATGATAAGCAGTTCCTATACTTTATCTTTTTGCTAATTAGTGAATCAATCCACTTGCTTGTGTAGGTCTTTTAAACTATAATTAATTTAATAAAATTTTATAGGTTATTTATTTTTAATTATATTTATTTATGATATACATAGAATAATCTTTCTATAGCTTAATTTTGAAACAAACAGGTTAGAATAATTGAGACGTTTAGTACAGGACATAGTTTATAGTACATACAACCTAGAAAAATAATATTGTAAAGGGTGATACTTTATGATAACAATACATAAAAGTTCTTACAGTCTGTTAATGGACCATGTAAGTGATATGATTTTTGTCATGAAAGTGACAGAAGATAATAATTTTATGTATGAATACTTAAACGAAACTGCTAAAGCCCTTTCTAATTATAATACTGATTTAATCGGTAAAACAATTCAAGAAGCCAACACAAAACATACAGCAGAACTATTATATGAAAGGTATGAAAATACTTTAGCAACTAAAGAAGTGACGACATATCAAGATATGTATGTCGCATCTACTAAGAAAACGATGTATTCTGACATATCACTCATCCCTCTACTTGATGATAATGAAAATTGCACACATATTGTTGCCGTTATAAAAGATATCACGAGTAAAGTTGAAATCACACAAAAATTAGAGGAAAGTAAAGAACACCTCGAAATAATTATCGAAAATGTAGCCGATTTAGTCGTATTAATAAATAGTGAGAAAAATGTCATTTTCACATCACCATCTTACACTAAAGTACTCGGTCTTACTCAAGATGAGGTAATTGGCAATAGCTATACTAAAAATATTCATGCAGATGATATAAAAGTGGTGAATGAAAGTCTAAATAATGCAATTGAAAACGGAGAAGCATATACGGTTGAATTTAGACGCTTGAACGATAAAAACGAATGGTCTTGGCTGCAAGCATACGGAACGCCTGTGTTAGATGAACAGGGGAAGTTTAAACATATGGTTATTGTAACGAGAGATATTAATAAACAGAAAGAGTACCAATGTAAATTAAAACATCTTGCTATGCATGACCCTTTAACTAACCTTCCAAATAGGCGTCATTTTAATGAACAATTAACCGAAGCTTTAACTTATGCCAAGAAACAATCTATAACCCTTGCTTTACTCTTATTAGATATTGATCGTTTTAAATCTATTAATGACCAGTTTGGACATGACATTGGAGATAAAGTTATTCAAGAATTCGGAAGACGTCTACAATCCGTCAGTTATGACCATTGTACAGTTGCACGTTTAGGTGGAGATGAGTTCGCCATTTTACTTCCTAATCTTACTGAAAATGAAACAGCGATTGACTTAGCTAAAAGTGTTAAAAGAATCATGTCGCAGCCATGGGATGATGACGGAACTTTACCGATAATAACAACAAGTATCGGAATAAGTATGCCTGAGTCAATGGAAGTAATAACAGAACATAAATTCATGAAAGCTGCTGATCTGGCACTGTATGAAGCAAAACACGCGGGAAGAAATACATATAAAATTAGTTTACCTATTAACTCATAATAATAAAAAGTCTGTCACGAAGTTTAACTTACTTTACGTGACAGACTTTTTTTAATCAATAATTTCTTTCACTCGTCCAACAATGCCACTTTCTAACCTCACTTTAATCCCATGAGGATGTGTCGCTGAATTCGTTAAAATATCTTGGACAATGCCTTCTGTTAATTTACCTGAACGTTGATCTTGTTTTTGCACTACATTTACATTGCTTCCAACTTGGATATCACTTCGTTTTGTTCCACTCATCTACCTAACTCCTCTCTGACATAATTTTAATAGTAAGATTTAAAATTCTTTCAAATTTAACCTAGATTTAACATTCCTCATATGTCATTAACTAAAGACTATTATATAAGGAGTGTTTACATTATGAAAAGGATAACATTAAGTATCATAACAAGCATACTTTTTACCTTTCTATTAATTGGTTGTAATTCAAATGATAATACTGCTTCTACTGATACAAGTGATGAAGAAAAGGAAACAACAGATGAAAAGGTGAACGAAGAAGAGAGTAATGACAATTCTGAAACAGACGCTGAATCTAGTAGCAATGTAAACGAAGAAAATATTCGTGCTACTAATGAAGTTGATGGCTATTTCCAAATTAAAGCAAAACGAGATGGTAAAAATTATGAGTTTGGTGCACAAAAAAGAGCCGATGATGACGTAGTTACTGGTGAGTTCTCTATTCGTAAAAACTAACTTTTCATCGTCTATTAACTCATTTTAGTAATAAAAAATACGGTTCTAGCTGCTTTTCCTAAAAGCGCTAAAACCGTATACTTAAATCTTTTTATTTCCAAGGTTCTAAATTAGCATCTACCCAGTAATCACCATATGATGAGTTAGGTAATAGAATAAATCGATTACCAAATTCTTCTGCCTGCTCTTTTACTATTGGATGCTGTTCATCTACTGTTTCTTGAATAAAGTCAGAAGAAAGGTCATATAAACTATTTCCAACTAATAAAACAATTTCGTATTCTTTACGGATTTTTGAACGACGATCTTCTTTCGTTCCAATTTCTCCATGTAATAAAACTGTATCCTCAGATACTTGCGGTAACTCTAGTTTTTCTAAGTTTTTTATTGTTGGCTTTTTATTGTGTACTTCACGATTGGACACGTAAAAGATTTTCACATCCTGCTCATCTGCGACCTGTAAAAAATCTTTCGCACCTGGAATAGCATCTGCACAAGCTGCATCAACCCACTCTTCCCATTCTTCACCCCAATTAGTAAAATCAATTTTATTTTCATACCCATACGCAACAACTGGTAAATTATTTAATACTGTTTCATCTAAATCTAGTACAACAGCTGGTCGTTTACCTGTCTTATTATTTTTCACATGTTCTTTTAATCGTTGTTCCGCAACATTGTATGCTTGAATTTGTAATGCATGGATCTCTGCACTTCTCTGTTGAAACTGAATAGCTACCTTAAATGGGGTCATGTCTTGTGCAACTTGCATTGTTCTGCTCACTAAAACTCTCTCCTTTATTTTAATTAATATAATGGGGTGAGTAGAAAATAATACACCCACTTTGTCTCCCTTTTTATAATAAATAGAAAATTCTATGTGTTATTTACAAAATAATATCCCGTTCCTTTATTTTTCGCTAACAAATTTGTATTACCAATAAAGTCTACTCCAGAATCACTGTTTAGTTTGTCGACTTGTTGAACTGTTCTTCTATATAATACTACTCTACGAGATATACTCAACACTTCTGCCTCGTCATATTTCACAAAATAATCATTGTATTAAGTATTTCATTATATTTATTTAAATTTTATTTATGTCATAATTTTTCGATGCTTGCTACTAAAGCTAATTAATTCAGTACAAAGCATAGGATAGAAATATTCTAAGGAAGAATTTATAAGACATTCGAATGTAATTATTTAATCATTGAACGAGCAAACCTTAATGAAATCATGTATATACATGTTATGATGAAATATATCGTATTATTTCTAGCGATTTAAAAACAAGATAATTTCAATCTTATATAACTTAAATTTACAGGAGGAGTTAAAATGGCTGAATCAACAATTCAATTGGAAAATGGAAGATATTCTATTCAATTGCAAACACTTAAAAAAGACGAAGATGAACTTTCTGCAATGGCAAACTATTTATCACAAGTAGCAGTTGTTACAAAACAAGATGATCTTCTCGTTCTATCTTTATTATTCCAAAGTGAACAAACGATTACAGGGTTTCAAATCGAACGTCAAGACGGAGAGTTTGTCGAAGCGATTGAAAAGCAAGTCGATGAAGAAATGGAACGTAGATCAGAAGCATTTGAATTAGACACACTACCGAAAAACTTGTTCGCTCGCGTACAATATGAAGTTGAACATGAGGGAAATACCTTTAAAGGTGATGAAATATTAAGGCTTGTTTTTGCAGAAGAAAGTTTGGAGAAAGTCGATTAATATAATTAGAATTATTAGAAATCCCTCCACAATGATATTCATTTGTGTGAGGGATTTTAAGTGATAGCGCATCTTCAGCAAATAATTCTTCTGTAACATAATTAGGACTATAATACATCATAACTATGTCAAGAATAGTCATTGATATTTTCAATATATAAGCGTACTCTTTTTAAAATATCCTTATTAAAAAGACACCAGCAATCATTATAATTAACCCTAATATTTGAACTGGCATAATTTGATTTTTGTAAGAACGAAATAACCCAAATTGTTCTACTAACAAGCTACCAGCAATTTGACCAAACAAAACAAGCACAACAGTTTGTCCCGTTCCAATTTGCTCTACCAGATATACATTTATTAAAATGTATAATCCACCTAATATACCGCCAATCCATACCCACCAAGGTGCTGACTCTCTAATAGCCTTTTTAATATTTGCGTAAGAACGATCCATAATTCCTACCATTATTATTAACATGGTAGTCCCTACTAAAAACGAAACAAGAGCTGCGTGTGTAGAAGATTGAAGTACTTTTCCTAATTCACCATTGATAGCAAATTGTACAGCCAGTAGCATCCCAGCTAATACACCTACTAAACGCCATAACCACTGAACAAACAATTTTTTCCGTGTTATTTGAGAACGATGGAATTTCGATTCTCGCTGAGCAACAGCTAAAAATACACCTATTAATAATAAAACAACCCCGATACCTCTATTTAATCCGAATGAATGTTGCATCGATTTAAACCAACCATAATTATCTATTACCATACTCATCAACGTCATTCCTAATATTGGCATAATCGTTGTTTGTACGCTACCCAATTTTGGAAATAAAAGGATGTTAACAGTCAAAGCAATGGCGCCACAAATGCCTCCTAACCAAATATAAACAGGTTGAGTCAAAAATAATTCTAATGGAATCCCTATTGGTAATCCACTAACTAATAACAATATAGTTAAGAATACTAACCCTACAAAGAATGAAATTGTTGAAGCTAAAAAAGGAGAAACTACGAATCTTCTTAACTGAGAATTGATCGCCGTTTGTCCAGCAAAAACCGCTCCAAAAGTTATAGCTATAAATATTGCAAACATGGAAATCCACCTTCATTTTATCGAATAAAACTTAATCTAATTCACTGAGACATTGGCTTTTTAAAAATAGAATACGACGGCATTGTTTAACTTAGCGCCGTCGTCCAATGTTATAGAAAAACAAATTCAAGATTTATTACTTTTTTAAAACATATATTATCTTTAATACAAGCATATATCTTTTCATATTAAGTACCTGTACAACTCGTTTTCCCTCTTAAATCCCTGTAAATTCAAGTACTCTTAATCCTTTTTCGTTTCCAACATAAGAATATCCAAAAACTTTTCAGGTTCCTCCCATATTGGAGAATGAGCAGATTCTTCAAACATAATCCATCGCTTTTCAGGTGCATTTACTTTTTCAAAAAATTCTTCTGAAGGCTCATATGGAGCGGTTAGGTCATGCTTTCCCATAATAAAATAAATTGGAATATTAACTTGATGGATTATTTCTGTTAAATTTATTTTCATCATTTCTATTTGCAAACGTTTCATACTAAACAATTGTCCTTGGATAAATCTCATACAATCACGCAAATTATATTCTTTACTCGTTAATAAGTTCTTCATCATTTTACTCACCATTTTACCATCATGTGTAATTCCTCCACCAAATACCTCGATAAATTTCTGATGCACTCGATCATGCTTTAAATGTTCCCATGGTGGGGGTCCAATTTCATGTAAAGCCTCATAAGCTTTAGTATTATTTTCTGCTTTAGCTTTTTCTAGTAGCTTTGTATAAGACAGCTTCTCGCTTGATTTTACATGACTAATTTGAGCAACCCCAAAGTAACGTTTATATAACTGAGGAGCCTGTTTGATTGCTAACATCCCTAATATTGTACCCCAAGAATGCCCTACTAAGTAAACTTGCTTCCTATCCAAATGATTTAAAATATATTTAGTCGTCTCGATCGTATCTTCCACAAATTGATTGATATTCATTGACTCAGGAGGAATTTTTTTGGAATAGGATAACCCTGCGCCCCTTTGATCCCATTGCACAACAACGAAATCCTTTTCTAAATAACTTTGAAAACTTCGAATAAAACCTATTTGCCCCGACCCAGGACCACCATGTAACATAAGCAGAATTGGTTTACTAACATCCTCTCCTCGAATATATACCCATTGTTTAATACCACCGATTGTAACTGACTTTAATTCTGAAATAGCATTAGGACCAACTATTTTTGCAGCCTTCCTGGTAAACATTTATCATGCCCCTATCCATATCGTATTTTCTAATCCTTTTTAACTGACCTGTCTTCAACTTATTTTCGCACATCGTTAATACGTAGTTTAACATATAAATGAATATTCATAGACATGTATTTTTAAAATAATGCTTTTATATCGGATTATGTATCTCTATAACTTGCTCTTTACCAAAAATCTTTGTAGTAACCTTTCCAGAACCTGCTACCACTATTTCCCTGTTCCTAGAGTTTAATATCTGCAATACTTTTGGTAAAGATAGCCTTATGGTAAACTGAATATTGAAATAAGCAGTTCATCCAACGGGCCTAAATATGTAATTAAGGAGTTGTTTTTATGCTTTTTACTGGAAAAAGAATTCGATTAAGAAAAATGTCCAATGAGGATGTTTCGATTTACCATAAGTGGAGAAATGATATTGAGGTTATGCAATATACAAATCCAGCTTTAGATGTTTTCACTTATGCGGATACTGAAAGATTTGTAAATAGTGTGATTGAATCACATAATTCAAAAGGATATGTGATTGAAGTAATTAGTGCCAATAAGCCAATTGGAGTTACATCATTAATCAACATGGACTACGTGAATAGGAACGCTGAATGTATTATTGATATAGGTGATAAGAATTACTGGAGTAAAGGTTTTGGAGGGGAGGCGTTTAATCTCTTATTGGATTTTGCTTTTAAAGAGTTAAATTTGCATAAGGTATATCTGCGTGTGTTTTCTTTCAATGTTCGGGCAATAAAATTGTATCAGAAGCTTGGATTTGTTGAAGAAGGAAAATTGGAAGAACAGCTTTATCGAGATGGAAAGTGGCATGACATCATTTTTATGGGACTTTTAAGAAGAAACTATAAAAGATAAATTTATTACTTATTTTTGAAATTGAGCTCTATTCCTGAGGAGGATAAAACATTCTAACAATTTATTATACAATGACGAAACTTTGACAATCTATATACAGCGATGTATTCAACCTTAGACCAATACTAAAATTTAAATACCAATATAATAAATTTATTATATTATGAAGACATTCTCTTAATAATGGGTAAGACCTTTTTGTTATGAAAACTTTTTTGAATTATACATTTTTGTACAATCGTTTCTGAACATTGTTAGAATATCATTTATACTGGATTGAGTCCTGTTAATTATCGAACTCAACTCAGCTAATCAGCTGCATAATAAAAACTTTAACTTTTTTGGGGGCGCCACCCTTCGCTATTCTTATTTTAGAAAAACGACGGAATTGAGCCTTTTTTCAAAACCGTCGTTTGATATATTTTACTAATTATATAATTGTTCTAATCCTAATAGACAATGGTTTTTAATTGTATTTATGCATAAATCCATATGCCATAAACCTATAATATCACTCATTCGATGACTCTAAATTTTTTAACACTATAAAACTGTAAAATAATCGAAAATACCATAGATATAACAGCAAAAAATATTAATGATATAGCACCGAAACCAAATGCTAACACTATTCCACCCAATGTAGCCCCGACTGAACTTCCTAAATAATTAAGTGAACTATTTAATGCTACTGCTGCACTCCCATTATTTGGTTGGTAAGACATTAAAATATGTTGTTGCGGGGCTTGAGATGCCCACCCCATTGCTCCCCACACAAAAAATGGTAAATACTTTAACAAAGGTAGATTAATCAATAATGGAATACAAATAATAGATAGCGTTAAGATGAATAAAATTACCGTAACCAATGTTTTGGGCTTCTTGAAATAATCAATTAAATGACCGATGATTAAACTTCCAAACAGTCCACCAACCCCCCACGCCCAAAGATAAAATACTAACTCACCAGATATTGCAATTTCTTTTATTAATGGTGATAGGTACGTGTATAATCCTAAACTAGAAATACTAGCAAAAAAGGTAATAAACACTGTTATTGTTACTTTTTTATCAAAAAACATTGATAATCGTTCAGTAATCGCAGGTGGTGAGGATGTTTCAATATGTGGTAAATATATAAAGATACCAAACATTGCGATCACTCCAATAATTACCAATAACCACATGGAAGCTTGCCAGTTTAGTAGATCGGATACATAAAGCCCTAAAGGAACACCCAGCACTGTTCCTATACTCATTCCACCTAAAGTTAAGCCTATCGCCCTCCCCTTTTTCTCAATAGTAACAAGCTCAGAAGAAGCAGAGATTGCTAATGGGGAAAATAAGCCTGCTCCCGCCCCTGCGATAGCTCTAGATATTAGTAGAACTGTAAAAGTCGGAGCGATGGCTGTGATACTATTAGCAATGGTAAAAACAATCATTGAGTATAGTAGTATTTTTTTAACTGATTTTCCAGCAAACAGAGAAGCACATACTGGTGCTGATATAGCGTAAAACAATGTGAATATACTAACAGCTAGACCTATTTGTGATGCATCTTTATCATATGTTTCACTAATTCCTGGAATTAACCCGGCAACAATATAAGCGTCAAACCCCAATGCAAACATACCTAATGATAATATTAATACTTTCTTCATAAAACAATCCTCCCTAACAATTAACAAGTAATGAATATTCAACGCTTATTACTTGTTTGCTTTTGTTGAAGGTGGTGTATAATCAATCATATTATCCAATCATCTATAACATTATGTTATAATAAAAACACCTTCTTTTAGTATGCTATCAATTAATTATAATGTTTAGAAGAACCGTTATTTTATAAGGTCATAACAAATTGTTATGACCTATGAATGGAGTTAATATAATGAATTTAGATTGGTTACAAAGTTTTGCTGAAGCTGCGAAACAAAAAAGTTTTTCTAAAGCTGCAAACGTAAATAATATTTCTCAACCAGCTTTGAGTAAACATATTCAAAATCTAGAAAATAATCTAAATGTGAGATTGTTTCATAGAACACCAACTGGTATTAGACTGACGGAAGCTGGTGAACATTTTTACAATAAAATCATACCTGTCATTACAGAACTAACAACCATTCGCGCAGATTTACAACAATTTTGTCGAAGCAATCCAGTTGCCATAGGGAGTCTACCTAGCCTGGCTACTTATTATTTACCGTTACGAATGAAAGATTTCCGCTTCATGGATAGATCATCATCATTAATTCCCCAAAATACTTCTAGTGAGTTATTACAGTCTTTACAAGAAGAGAGGCTTGATGCGGTCTTTATAGAAACCGAATATATTGACGAGTCTTTGTGGAGCCGTGAATTATTTACAGAGCCTTACTATGCATTATTTCCAACAGATCACAAATATAAATTAAAAGACACTATCGAGCTTGAGGAATTATACAAGGAGCCTTTAATTACCCACCAAGCTCCTTGTGATACGAGAAGTCATATTATTCATCAAATAGAATTAGCAGGTTACAAACCCAATATTATTAATGAAGTAGCTTTTGGTGATTTTATCTACGGAGCTGTAGCGGCGGGGACAGGGATAACGATTGTACCGGAGTTGTTAGCGAAAAATATCAAACATCTCAATCTTATTGCTTTACCAATTACTGATTTCGGAAGAACAAGAACTATCTCATTGGTAAGTAAGAACAAAAGACTTGGATCGACGTTACATCAGTATATTAAACGAGTTAATTAAAATTATCTTATTTTTTATCACATACTGCAAGACGTTATATTTCGTGCTTTCTTTGTCAAAGAACATATATATGATAAGTGAAAGGGAAAACTTAACCATTATTTCTAGCCAAAATAATTGGATTCGGTAATAAACAATTTTGTTGTTTTTTTGTATTAGCATCAATCATCCCAGTCATCTGTGTGTTCCTCCAAAAATCACTTTAACCTTTTAAAAGACCTTGTCCGTCTATACTAAACTGTACTAGGAGCAATCTCTAGTAGTTCAGCTATCGTCTGCATCTAATATATTAAAAAGTAGTATAGTAGGACTGTCTTGCGCTTTTCTATTGAAAAATCCGCGCGCTTCAGTAAGTAACTTTGGAGTGACTTTCTTTCTAGTCACTTGTAGAATTTCTCCTTTCCCTTTCATATTACTTATCTAGGGAAATATTTACATTCAGTCTTTATTTTAGTTCACCACACCATTAGAGTTAACCAAGTTATCAGAATTTCTAAATAACGATTAGGTATGAAAATATTGTTTACTTTGCGTGCCCTTATGAGGATTATAACTTAATAACCTATAGTCCATCATAAAAATAATATACATTATCCTCTATATACTCATATGTGGTAGCACCATCAAAGAATCTCGAACTAATTTCATCGTTAAAGGAAAGTTCCCTATCATTCCTTGTGATTGCAATTCCACTAATTGATTGGAAAAAGGCACCAAAACTAAAATAGATGACATCTTGATCCGCTAATATATATGTATATACCCCTGCATTTTTATTTAGTTTTTTCATTGTATTTATAACATCTTCTGTGTAATGAGATTCAAGTTTTACTATATTTTGAGTACTATATGGCGGGGAATGATACTGATCCCCTACTGATATTTCACCCTCATCGTAGGATTGAAAAATTGCCTCAGAGACATGAAAGTAATCTTTTCGATATATTTTATATTTGTCTTCTTGGGTTAAAGAAGGAATAAACAGAATAATAGCTGTTATGGCAAAAGACAAGAGAATAGCAAGAACCTTATTCCTATTGTACTCCCCCCTAATCCCAACTATTAAAAAGATAATAAACCATATAACTGAAATAACTACTAAGCCAATTGCTGGAAGATAGTAAAGTAAAGTTAGAAAGGAGTCCCCCACTGCAAACTTGGCATACAAGAACAAGAAATCACCTATTAATAAAATTAGCAAAGGGATAATAATCCTTTTGATATTCTGCTTACCATAAATTAATACCACAGTTAATCCAAATAATAACGTTATCATAATTATAATTAATGCCATATTTTGACCTCACAATATTTTTAAAGTTGTTAAATGGATGCTTTTTCAATTTCACTTGCCCATATTGGTTGAATCGCATTACGAGAAGCAGCTAATATAAATACACCAATGCCATCAAATAAACTTCCTAAAGTTAGTTTTGTCGCATTCCATCTTCTACTTTTCATTCTAGGCGTACAAAAAGACATTCACCTATTAAATAAATCACAATTGGAAGTTAACATAAAATTCACAAAAATTAAAGAGTGAGAAGAGAAATCGTTTATTTTCTCCTCACTCTTTTCACGTTTTCCTCGTATGTTCTAGATATAAAATTGAGTCAATTTTATAATTCATAATTGTTTATTCTAGATGAACAACTTATCTCTCCAACCAAACAACCGATTCAATATGCGACGTTTGTGAAAACATATCAACTGGCTGTACTTCTTGTGTCTTGTAACCACCGTCTTCTAATATACGTAAATCGCGTGCTAAAGTAGATGGATTACACGATACATAAACAATTCGTTTTGGATCCATTGCAATCATTGCTTCTAATAACGAAGCTTCACAACCTTTTCGTGGTGGATCGACGACAATAACATCAGGACGTAACCCTTGCTTCGTCCACCATGGCATTATTTTTTCCGCTTCGCCAACAACAAATTCTACGTTGTCCATATTATTCCGCTTCGCATTCGCTTTTGCATCATCAATTGCTTGTGGTACAATTTCGACACCGTACACCTTTTTCGCTTGTTGTGCTAAAAATAATGAAATAGTTCCAATCCCACAATAAGCATCGATGACAATATCATCTTTACCGACATTAGCATATTCTAACGCCTTATCGTACAACACTTTCGTTTGTGTTGGATTGACTTGATAAAATGATTGTGCAGAAATCCCGAATTCTAAGTCACCAATCTTATCATAAATATAATCTTCACCATAGATTGTTTGAGATTTCTTCCCTAAAATAACGTTCGTCTTTTGACTATTAATATTATGAACGATGGAAGTTATTTCTGGGAACTTTTTCGTGATTCTTTCAATAATTTCCGCTTGTTTTGTTAGGTTTTCTGTACGTGTAACGAGAATAAGCATCGCTTCATTCGTCGTATATGCTGTGCGAACGATAATATGACGTAATTCTCCTCGGTGTGCTTTCTCATCATAAGCGCGAATGCCGAGTTCTGTACCGATTTGACGGACAGCTTCCACAATATTGTCACCTAGCTCATCTTGAATGACACATGTTTCCATATCCTCAATAATACGATGGCTTCGTTGCTGATAAAAACCAGTAATTAATTCACCTTCTTTTTCTCCGACAGGTATTTGAATTTTATTACGGTAACGCCAAGGTTCGTCCATACCTAGAACAGGATGGACGGGAACATCTGGTAAGTGAGCGACTTTTTGCATGACATTTTTAACTTGATTTTGTTTCATCTCAAGTTGCATGTCATACGTCATATGTTGTAATTGACAGCCACCACATTTATAAAATACGTTACATGGTGGTGTGACACGATTTTTACTTTCTTCATGGATATGTTCCAATCTTCCATAACCGAATCGTTTGTTTACTTTAACGACTCGTACATCTGCTCGTTCGCCTGGTAGAGCTAGTGGTACAAAGATAGGATAACCGTCTATTTTTCCAACGCCATTTCCTTCATGCGTTAAATCTTCAAATGTTAATTGTATCGTTTGATTTTTCTTTACTGGTACTTGTCGTTTTGCCATCTATCTCTTCCTTCTCGTAAATTACTTGTACTGTTCATCTTACCATAGAAAGGAGTCTTTATTCTGCTTGAGCACTTTTTCTCCATGTAAAAACGTATAGCATTAGATAGAATACTATACGTTTTAAAAGTTAATGTATTTTATATCAATTTCATTACTCATTTTAAGTTTTCAAATAGGAACGCTTAGATACATGAGCTAAACATGTATCTAAGCGTTCCTGTTTTTGACTGAATCATCCTATTATTACATTGATTCATTTATCAAATAATCCCTTGTGCTCGTAAAATAATTTCTGCAATAATAGCTGAACCTAAAAATGTACCTAACATAACTAAACTAGCGACAATAATTGTTTTCCAACCTAATTTTACAAAGTCTGTCCATGAACGACCAATTGCAATCCCTGCATAAGCTAAAATTGGCGTTGTTAACGCTAAAAGTTCGATTTCATTCGTCCACTTTATAACCATATCTGACCCTGGCATCCATGGCATAGATACAAGCACACCAATAATCGAGATATAAGCAATGCTTGGAAAATTGATTGGAATTAAATCGTGTAGGATAAATCCGGCTAAACAAATGAGAATTAGCACAATCATGCCTGGAACAGCAGTTAATGGTAACACATCATACCCTAACGAGTTACCAAATACGCCTGTAATACCTAAGATAACTAATAATAACGTCCATTCTTGTATGTTTTTTAACATGGATTCATCCTCCTTAATCTTGTTTATTACGTGTCATTAGTGCATAGATTTTTTCTGTTAATGGTAAAGCTATGAATAAACTTATCCATAATCCTGTCGATAAAGATAATAAATTACTTGCACCAGCAAAAGCGATGATTTGATTCTCTAATTCTGGAAAAGCGGCAATTAATGAGCCACTTGCTGCTGCCATCATACTTCCACTTCCTACTCCAGAAGCCATGGCAAAAGATAAGGGGCTAAGTGGTGTAATTGTTGCTAATAAACCTGCAATAAGTCCTAAAAACACCGCACCGAATACTGTTCCAAATATATACATCGCCATAACTCCGCGTCCTTCAGGTGAGCTGATTCCATATTTATCCATAATTAAGCCGACGTTTGGCTCGCGACCAATCGAGTGTGTCATCCCAATCGCTTCACGTCTCATCCCTAACCAAATAGCGACAGGTAATGCAATAAATATCGTACCTAAGTTTCCTAATTCTTGTAATAACAAAGCCGGTCCTGCTGCAATTACTTCTGGTAAAGATGGTCCAATGACGACACCAATTTTTGCTAATAAAAGGGAAACTCCTAAAACAATAATCGGTTCAGCATTCTTAGCTTGTTTCTCCTTCACAGCTGGTGTGAAATATAAGATTAAACCAATAATAAGTGCATATAACATCGGTAATAATAAAATAACTCCTGGTCCAACTGGGATGCTGAATGTACCGATAAATTCTGTCAGTACAACTACTATAAATACGAGTGCGTGTAATCGCCAATCCTTCCAAATACCAATGATGGAATTTTCTTCTTGTTTCATCGTTTTATCCTCCTCATGACAATTATAAAAATAGTGATCATTCATCTAATATTTAGAACAATTGATAATTGATTTCTTATATTCTAGCATTATTCATAAAATTTAAATAGCAAATATCCTTACAATTACCCTTCACTATTGCAATATGTGACATCTTTTTAAAATGTCCATAAAAAAAGCTTGTATCACTTACGCTACAAGCTTTTATCCTTATATTTAGTTTGATTCTTCTCCTTCAGTTAATCGCAGCATTTGTCTACTTTTTACTTCTAGTTCTTTTTGTAAAAATGCTTCACTTACATAAAATTCGATGTGTCGTTGTAAATTGATGATTTCGCCTGGCAATTCGCCGCCATATTCACCATCAATATTAAGGAGCATTTTATCTTTGGGGATAATTTTAATCTTTTTTGCTTGTGTATATAATACGTTCTCATCTTCTAAATGATTTCCACGAATTCCTGCAGAAGCGACACGTAAAAATTCTGCAATGTTTGATTGCTTTAATATTAATAAGTCAAAATATCCATCATCAATTAAAGCATCTGGTGCCAGCTTTTCAAAACCACCAACTGAATTTGTATTAGCAATTAAAAATAACATAATCTCGCCTTCAAATACTTTATCGTCGTATTCAATACGTGTTTTGACTGGTTTTAATGATGGGAGCATTTCAATTCCTTTAATATAGTAAGCAAGTTGTCCAATTACTGCTTTTAGTTTGATTGGAACATCATACGTTAATTCTGTTAAATCTCCACCACCAGCAATATTAATAAAATATTGTTCGTTTACTTTTCCGATATCAAGTGCTTTTGGACTGTTGTCCTGTATGATAATATCGACTGCTTTCATTATATCGCGTGGAATTTCTAATGCACGAGCAAAATCATTTGTCGTCCCTGCTGGTATAATACCTACTTTTGGACGATATTCTGCTTCTGCAATACCTTGAACTACTTCATTAATTGTTCCATCGCCCCCAGCTATAATCAGAAGATCATAACGACGTTCTACAGCTATTTTTGCTGCATTAGTTGCGTCCCCTTCTCCTGTCGTTGCATGGGCTGATGTTTCGTATCCTGCTTCTTCAAAACGTTGTAACACTTTTGCAAGCTCTTTACGAAATAATTCACGACCTGATGTTGGGTTGTAAATAATTCTAGCTCTTTTCAAAAAGAAGACCTCCTCTGAAACACATGATAAGCTTTGTGAAATATCGTTCACTTTCTATATGACACGTGCTTATTCATTAAAAAATAGCTACTACCCTAAGAGCAGTAGCCATTTGATTATGATCATTTAGCGTTTTTCTATTTCTTCTTTTAAAATTTTGTTTACCATTTGTGGGTTTGCTTGTCCTTGTGTTGCTTTCATCGTTTGACCGACTAAGAAACCAAGTGCGCGCCCTTTTCCGTCTTTAAAGTCTGCGACAGATTGTTCGTTTTCATCTAATACTTTACCGATAATTTCACGAAGTTGTCCATCATCAGAAATTTGTACTAATCCTTTTTCTTTAACAAACACTTCAGGATCTCCACCGTTTTCAACGAGTTCAGCAAATACTTGTTTCGCAATTTTAGATGAAATAGTGCCATCTTCAATGAGTTTAATCATTTTTGCTAAACCTTCTGGTGTTATCGCTAAATCTGGTAGTTCCTTCAAATGTTTATTCATATAAGCAGATAAATCTCCCATTAACCAGTTTGCAGCTAATTTTCCGTCTGCCCCTAAGTCAACTGTTTCTTCATAGAAATCTGCCATTTCTTTTGTCGCTGTAATAACGCCTGCATCGTAGTCAGATAAATCCATTTCTTCTACGTAACGCTGTTTTCTTGCATCAGGTAGTTCAGGGATTTCTTGACGAATGCGTTCTTTCCAATCTTCATCAATATGAAGTGGAGCTAAGTCTGGATCTGGTAAGAAACGATAGTCATCTGCATCGTCTTTCACACGCATTAAAATCGTTTTCTTCGTCTTTTCATCATAACGGCGTGTTTCTTGCTCGATTACGCCACCTGATGATAAAATCTTCGCCTGACGTACTTCTTCGTGCTCTAACCCACTACGAACGTATGCGAATGAGTTTAAGTTCTTTAACTCTGTTTTCGTACCGAACTCTTCTTGTCCAACTGGACGTAACGAAATGTTCGCATCACAACGTAATGAACCTTCCTCCATCCGAACGTCAGATACGCCTGTATATTGGATAATACTCTTCACTTTTTCTAAATAAGCATACGCCTCTTCAGGTGTACGGATATCTGGTTCTGATACAATTTCAATTAATGGTGAACCTTGACGGTTATAGTCTACAAGTGATCCACCTGTACCGTGCGTTAATTTACCAGCATCTTCTTCTAAGTGAATACGTTCGATACCAATTCTCTTCTTCTCGCCATCGACTTCAATTTCTACCCAACCATTTTCCCCAATTGGTTGTTCATCTTGGGAAATTTGATATGCTGCAGGGTTATCTGGGTAAAAGTAATGTTTACGATCGAAAATTGTTTCAGATGCAATGTCACAATTTAATGCCATTGCTGCTTTCATACCGTAATTAACTACTTCTTCGTTCAATACTGGTAATGTCCCTGGATAGCCTAAATCTTTCGGACTAATATTTGCGTTTGGTTCACTTCCGAACGCATTTGGACTTGATGAAAATATTTTTGATTTTGTTTTTAATTCAACGTGTATTTCTAAACCGATTACTGTTTCAAATTTCATTCGTTAGCACCCCCGATAGTTGGACGCTTTTTATGATGATTTGTCGCTTGTTCGTACGCATATGCTGCACGATAAAGTGTCGATTCATCAAAATGTTTTCCAATTATTTGTAAGCCTAAAGGTAATCCTGCTTCTGTATAACCACTTGGTACCGATACTGCTGGTAGTCCAGCTAGGTTAACAGGAACAGTTAACATATCATTCATGTACATCGTTAATGGATCAGCTTGCTCACCAAATTTAAATGCTGATGTTGGTGTTGTTGGTCCAACAATTAAATCATACTGGTCAAATGCTGCTTTAAAATCATTCGCAATTAACGTACGTACTTGCTGTGCTTTTCTAAAGTGTGTTTCGTTATAATCACCACTTAAAACAGTCGCGCCTAAAAGTAGACGACGTTTAACTTCTTCGCCAAATCCTTCTGCACGTGATTGTTTTAACATATCAATCATGTCTTTAGCGTTTTCTGCACGGTTTCCATAACGAACACCGTCATAACGGCCTAAACTTGATGAACCTTCTGCATTTGCAAGTAGAGAGTACACTGCATCTGCATATGGCAAGTGTGGCATACTAACTTCTTCCCAAGTTGCTCCAAGTAATTCATACATTTGTAAAGCGTTTTGTACAGATTCTCTTACTTCATCTGACACACCTTCACCTAAAAATTGCTTCGGAACAGCAATCCGTAATCCTTTTACACCTTCTTGTAAATTCTCTGTGTAAACTGGTACGTCCTTTTTACTACTTGTTGAATCACGAGAATCGTGTCCTGCTAGCGTTTCTAATACGCGAGCATTATCTTCAACTTTACGGGTAATAGGTCCAATTTGATCAAGTGATGAAGCAAATGCGACTAATCCGTAACGTGATACTAATCCATATGTAGGTTTCATTCCAACTACACCACAAAATGCTGCTGGTTGACGGATCGAACCACCTGTATCTGTTCCGAGTGAGAACATGACTTGTCCAGCTGCAACAGATGCTGCTGAACCACCACTAGATCCTCCTGGAACATAATCTAAATCCCATGGGTTTGCTGTCTTTTTAAAGTAAGACGTTTCTGTTGATGATCCCATTGCAAATTCATCTAAATTTACTTTACCCATCATTAATGCATTAGCATCTGCTAATTTTTCTGTAACTGTTGCGTCATAAAGTGGATCAGTAAAGTTTTCTAGCATTTTACTAGCTGCTGTTGTTGGGATTCCTTTTGTAACAATATTATCTTTAATTGCTCCTGGAATCGCAGCTAAATTATGATCAAAGTCTCCGTCTTTATCAATTTGACGCGCTTTTTCTAATGCTGACTCTTCTGTTACTGTAATAAATGCCTTCACATCTTCATCAACTGCCTTAATTTGGTCAATTGACATTTGGGCAATTTCTTCTGCAGATATTTCTTTATTACGTAACATCGTTTCTAATTGCTCGATTGTATAGTGTGTAAATGACAAAATTGTTACCTCCTTATTCTTCCATAATAGCTGGAACTTTAAATTGTCCATCTTCTACTTCTGGTGCATTTTCTAATGCTGCATCACGTTTATCCCATGTTACTGGTTTATCATCACGTAAAATATTTGTGACCGCATTACCGTTTGTTGTAGGTTTTACACCTTCTGTATTAATGTCTAGTATTTTTTCTGTAAACGTTAAAATCTCTGTTAATTGTTCACCATACATTTCTGCTTCTTCATCTGTTATTGCAACTCGTGCTAAGTCTGCTGTTTTTAACACATCTTCTTTTGAAATGTTTGCCATGGTCGTTCACCTCCGCATTATCTTCTTATCGTTTGCTGTTACATCTATTATTATTTAATTATTATATGTAGCAATACTATTAATAATATCAGAAAAACCTATGAAATAGCAACTAATCGCCATTTTTTGCATAGAAAAAACCTGCTTATTATGAGCAGGTTTTTCCATTATTGTATCATTTTATTCTTTTGCTCTTTCTTCTTCTAATAAATTTAATGTATCATTAAATTCTTGTTCAATTTCTTGATTATCTTCATATGTCAACTTACTAACAATAATTGTCACAATTAAGTTTAAAACAAAGGCCGGTAAGATTTCATATAATGTTCCTGATAGTACGCTAATATTTCCCCAAATCCCAACAACAATTGCTCCTGTTAACATACCTGCAAGTGCACCAGTTTTTGTGATTTTCTTCCAATATAAAGATAATATAACAATTGGTCCAAAAGCTCCTCCAAATCCTGCCCAAGCAAATGCGACCAGTCCTAAAATTGTTTCGTTATTAGGCCATGCTAAAATTAATGCTACGATTGAAACAATTAATACAGCAAGACGTCCTAAGAATACATACTTTTGTTCTGAAGCATTTTGATTGATAACCCTTTTATATAAGTCTTCAATTAAAGCACTCGACGTTACAATTAATTGAGATGCAATCGTACTCATTACAGCTGCTAGTACTGCTGCTAAAACAATTCCAGCAATAAACGGATGGAATAAGACTCTTCCTAAGTCAATAAATACTGTTTCAGGATCAATCAATGTATATTCTGGGAACATTTGGAAGAACGCAATCCCTACTAGTGCAGTCAAAGATGTCCCAAGTAAACAAAGAATCATCCAACTAATTCCAATTCTTCGAGCATTTTTCATTTCTTTAACAGATGATATCGCCATAAATCGAACAATAATATGTGGTTGACCAAAATAACCTAAACCCCAGGCCAAGCCCGATATAATAACAAATATCGAAACACCGCTTAACAGGCTAAAGGCATCTGAATTAACTGATGTAATCACACTTGTCGTATCTGAAACATTACCTGTAGCGATTAATCCTACGATAGGAACTAATAATAATGCAAAAAACATAATTCCACCTTGTACAGCATCTGTATAACTAACTGCCAAAAACCCACCAAATAAAGTATATAATATGACAACGACACCTACGATGATAACTCCTGTATGATAACTAGTACCAAAAGAACTTTGAAAGAACTTCCCACCTGCTACCATTCCCGAGGATACATAAAATGTAAAAAAGACTAAAATAACAATACTTGAAGCAATTCGTAATACTCCCGAATTATCTCGTAAACGGTTATCAAAGAAACTAGGTATAGTAATTGAGTCATTAGATACTTGTGTATAAACACGAAGCCGTGGTGCAATAAATAACCAGTTTAAATACGCCCCAATTGTTAGACCAATCGCAATCCATAATGCACTAAGTCCAACCTCGTAAATTTCTCCTGGTAACCCCATGATGAGCCACCCAGACATATCCGCTGCCCCAGCACTAAGCGCAGTTACTAATGCACCTAAATTCCTTCCACCTAACATATAATCATCAAAGTCAGTTGTCTTTTTATATCCATACCAACCAATCAATAGCATCACTAACATATATAACGCTAATGCTATACCATGATATAACTCTTCTGACATATTCTTTCCCCCCTTTTAATAATTATAAAGCAAGTAATCTTAAGCGAGTATTGAAAAATCAACTTTGTATAAGAGAACACTATGACATTGTAACATGACGACATAAAGACAATATAGTGTCGAATCTTTTTCGGAAAAATTCCATAACTTATAGATCTAGCACATCATAATAATGAGAATAATAATTTCTAAAATCTAATTATATATATATGTGGACTAGATATTTTAATTTTAAACTTTTTACATTTATTTCATTATATTTTTTTATCGTCATTAAAGCGGCTACATAACTTAGTTAACATAACTACTTTTTCAAATTATGATTGAATTTTCCGTTGTTTTTTATATACCTCCTTTTTAAAATTTATTCTCAATCAAAAATGAATATACCTTTTTGATTAAAACAGCGTTTACATTTCCATGAAATTAATATATATATGTTACTTATATAATACCACAGAGGGTTATAAAAGCGCATTTTGATTGAACCACAATGATACTGTTTATTTTTGTATAACTTCCTACATTTGTCATTGTTTTATTTCATTTTTTCTACATCGAGCACTCTAAATTGATTCCATTTATCAGAATGAAGAAAAGTAACTTGTAATGTATCAGTATTTTTAAATTGACCATACGTATCAATGTTAGGAATTTCTTCTATTCCATATTCGATATAATGCTTTTTTGTCGTTTCGTCTTCATATTTATATCTACCTTGTAAAATAATCTCGGCTTTATTTTTTGTCGGTTTTTTCGTATGAGCGCTTTTTACGACATAATGATCATTTTCTTCACTAAGCTGGACATAGATAATATCATTCCATGTTACTTCATCATCTAACTGTTCATCTTTAATATAGTTAACATCAAACGCTGCATAATAATTATCCACTATATCATATGTGTACACATCATCGTCATCCGGTTTTGTCAGTAATGTTACCTCTACACCATTCGTTGTCAGCTTTTGAAATTGCCATGTAAGAAAAAGAACAATAAGCACTTGTATAACTACTAGTCCACTAATCGTTATATATCTTTTCATCTTGCTTCACCTTGCTCTCTATTTCGGCGTAATTTTTCTAGTACGAAACTAATTGCGAATAACAATAACCCACCAATAATGAAGAAGAGTGATTTATTTAACGCCTCCCAAGCATATTGAATATAGACAGTGAACGTACTTAATAAAAACGTCACAATCCCAATAACAATACGAGATTGAATACCACGTTGAAAGCCATATATTAAATAAAAAAGCGTAAAGAAGAACATTGATAAAATAATGATTAAATAATGATACGGTAAAAAGAAAAGTGGAATAAACAAACTTATATCAACTAGTTTCACACTTTCTTTTGTAAAGAATGAATAAAAAATCATGCAAACGATACCAATGCCTAATATAATAAAAAACACAGGTTCATATATTAATTCATTAGGAAAATAATCTTCTTGCAACATAAACGTTTCGGATGTTTTAAAGATAAATATCGAAAAAACACTCACGTAAAACAAAGATTGTTTCAATTTTTGTCGACTAATGAACTCACTTAACGCATATAAAATAAACATAAATAAAATGAACCAATAATACTCGTTTGTTAACATACTAGTTGCGACTAAACTATGAATAACAAAACCAATTGCAATAGAAACACTATACAAATACGAATTATATCGATATGCTACAATGAGAAAACCGAGTAGGAAAATAATGAAAATATACACATTAAACTGATCAAAAACAAGACTACTATAAATTTGTCCATAGATTATAATGACAAGTCCACTAAGAAAAGTAAGTTGGTGAGGATATAAGAAGTAAAGTAAGAGACCGACCATTCCCCAAATCGCATACGGCCAAGCTGATAATATAATGACTTCATAAAGATGAATTAATAATAATATCGTCGCACCAAAAAACACATAACCTAAAAGCAGAAAACTCATACTGACAATTTGTGGGTACATATCAGTTTGTTGTTCATGTCTTCGATAATAATAAGCACCAAAACTATATAAGACAACCATACTAACAACCATAATACCAATTCGAATACTATTAGACACTTGTGCCCAATCTGATATAACATAAATTAAGACCCCTATACTTACAAGCAATGTTGCAAATAAAACGAGTAAATAACGGTAATCCTTTTGTTGATATGTGTTTAAAATCGACTCTAATTGTTCCTCACTAATATGACCATCCTCTACCCATTTCTCCCCTTCACGTGCTATTTTTGCTTTATTCATCACGACACCTCCTCACAGTTGTGTTCCTACTACTAGTATAATACGAAATAAACCGTGATGAAAGTTCTTTTTATAATATACCAAGGTTGATTATGAAGGAGAGCAAGATTCAGACCGGGAGAGCAAGATTCAGACCGGGAGAGCAAGATTCAGACCGGGAGAGCAAGATTCAGACCGGGAGAGCAAGATTCAGACCGGGAGAGCAAGATTCAGACCGGGAGAGCAAGATTCAG
>JAPFDT010000021.1 GCA_026169815.1 Pseudogracilibacillus sp. | reverse complement strand
GTTCAAATGGCGTATGATCTAACCTATTATGATTGTTAACTAGCTGACGCTGGTGCATGTGTTTATCATTAAAATAGACTATATTCGCGAACATAGTGTAGATACATTTGTGCATACATACCGCAAAAACCATCCGGATGAACGTGTTCCCTCTTAAACTATCATTTATACTTTTATGACTATTCAATTGTAGCTCACAAACTTTCCCAGCGTAATGACAACCAGTTGGTGAAAGAAACCTTGGAAGGGGTCTTTAAACAGAATCCAAGTGCACAACCTATCATTCACAGTGATTGTGGGTATCAATACACATCATATATGTATTAAGGGTTGAAAGAAGAATATGAATTCACTCAAAGTATGTCACGCGCAGGATAATGCAGAAGTAGATATTTTATTAACTAAGACAACATTCTAGGAAGAAAAGCAGTTTGAGTTTGCCAAGCAATATACATTTACTGATATTCACGAATTAAAAGAAAAAGAAGTATCCTTGATTAAAGAAATTAATTTGGTAGATCCATTCACGATGATGTTTACCTCTGGCACGACAGGTAATCCAAAAGCAGTTGTTCATACATATGGTAATCATTATTGGAGCGCCGTTAGTTCTGCATTAAATTTAGATTTACATGAAGATGATAAATGGTTGTTAACATTACCGACTTTTCATATTGGCGGCTTTTCGATTTTAATGAAAAGTGTCGTCTATGGCATGTCTGTTTATTTTATGGGAAAATATGAAAGACATGTACTCCATGATGCACTTGTCGAAATAGGCGTAACGATAGCATCCATTGTTACATTGATGTTAAAAGATGTGTTGGCAGATATTGGCCAGGCACAATTTCTATTGTCTGTTCGTTGTATTTTACTAGGTGGAGGCTCGGTGCCGAAAAATCTGTTGGACATCGTAGAGGAAAAACAAGTACCCTTATTTCAATCATACGGTAGGACTGAAACAAGTTCACAAATTGTGACCTTAAGTAAAGAGGATGTAAGCCGCAAACTTGGTTCAGCAGGGAAGCCCTTATTTCCAGCAGATGTGAAAATTTCGAATGAAAATGAAGCAGGAATCGGTGAAATCATCGTAAAAGGGCCCATGATAATGAACGGTTATTTTAAAATCGCGCTGTGAATAAAGCATGTTTAAAGGATGGGTGGTTGTATACGGGAGATTTAGGATACATAGATAGCGATGTATTTTTATATGTCGTTGATCGTCGCACTGATTTAATTATTTCGGGTGGAGAAAATATTTATCCAACTGAAATTGAAAATGCTCTTTTAAAAATCGATGAAATTACCAACGCAGCGGTCATTGGTGTGACCGATGAAAGATGGGAATAAGTGTCAGTTGCCTGTCTTGTTTGTGAAGAGAATCTAAATAAAAATAGGATTCTGGCGGCATTAGAGCAATCACTCGCATCCTATAAAATTCTGCGACAATTTTATCAAGTTGACAGTTTGCCACGCAATGCGTCTAATAAAGTGATGCGTCATAAATTAGTGCAAGAGTTTGATAAACATTATTATGAATGTTTATTCATCTGTAGAAAAAACTACAAGTGGAGGTGTAGTAAGATGACGAAAAAACAATGTTATGTGAAAGTACAGTCCAAAGAAATTTCGGCAACAGCACATGGGATGGCGGATTTTTAATTGAAGCAACAGACGGGAAAGTGGAACTTTCACGGAAAAAACTCAATGAATAGATGCAAATGATTTTGATACATTCTTCCGTGCGCATGTACCAATTATGCCTTATGCTAATTCGAAAAGTAATGATCGATAC
>JAPFDT010000032.1 GCA_026169815.1 Pseudogracilibacillus sp. | reverse complement strand
TTCGGCAACATCACCAGATTTTTCAGATGTACAGGAATGGAAGAAGAAGTCTGTCAAAAAGATAAAAGAAATGGATGAAGATTTAGGGGCATTTACTAGTAAAGATAATGAAGTAGATGTACAGGAAATTATGCATCAAATCGAAGCAGTAATGTCAAAAGCAACAACGAGTAAAGGAAAAGCAAGATTTGCGGACTTTAAAGGTGCATCGGATAATAGTGAGTTGGCGAAGTTGATGGAGTATAATGAAGAGAAACAAAAAATAGAATCGGCAATGTATGGAGATAATTTAGAAGGTATGTCGATGAAGCAAATTGAACAAGGAAAAAGTAAGACGTTAAAACAACTAGGTAAGCAAGGTCAAGTAAAATTAAACCAAGCATTTATTGATTTACAAAATGGAAAAATTAATCGAACAGAGTATGCGAATATTATACAAAGTGAATTAAATGAAGGTATTAATCAAGGTACCGTTAGTAAACAATTCCAGACTGATTTATTGCAGTATGTAGATGAAAATAGAGCTGAGATAGCTAAAGACTTTGGAAAAGATGCTGCTACGGCCAGTTTTGAACAAACTGGATTGGCTTTATTGAAAAAAAGCATAGAAAAATCTGATGATGCAGTAATCATGAAAGGTCCAGAAGGTTCAACACAGTGGGCAATCGTAGATAATGACAAAGTTGAAACAGCCGGTAAGTATAATAAGGCAGGTCAAGCATTAAAATGGGCTGGTAAAATCGGAGGCCCCGCACTCTCTATGATTGGATTATATCATGGATATAACAGCGATATTGAAGACGGTAAAACACCAGGTGAAGCAGTGTCCCATACAGGTGGATCGTTTTTAGCTGGTGCCGGAGCATCTGGAGGCGTTATCTTAGGAGTAACTATTTTCTCAGGTCCAGTTGGCTGGGTAGGTGCAGGGGCAGCGGTTGTTGCAGGTATAGGTTCATCTGCATTATTTAATTTTGCTTATGATAACTCCGAAAAGTTCAGAACAGCAGTGGATTGGACAGGTAATAAAATTGATGAAGGAATGGATTGGGCAGCAGGTAAAATAGAAGCAGGAACTCTGTGGACAGCTGATAAAGTAGTTAATAGTGCCGTGTATAACACAATAGAATCTGAAGTAAATAATGTTAAACAGAAGGCAGGAGAGGCAGTTAAACAGGTCGTAGATGGAACGGTAAATCAAGGGAAAAAGAAATTAAATGATATTAAAAGAAGTGCGGGAGAAGCTTTGAAAGAGAAAATTTTTGGTTTTAAAAAGCCGAAGATGAATTGGGGATGGAACGAATAATGAATGGTGAAGTAAATCTTTTAACGAAAAATGCTCGATACAGAATTATCCATATGGATAGTGAGTATTATCTTATTGATATAGAAAAATCTATTTGGTTGCTATTTCTGCCTATATTACTTTGGTTGATACCACATAAAGTGTATAAAATAAACGAAAAAATGGCAGAGGAGTTAAGATCGCCGGATTCTTATACAAAGGGCTCAAAAGGAGTTGTGTGGTTTGGAGCCGGTGGTGCAGCAGTATTAACCCCTTTACTACAACCTATATTGGATCAAACCATTGGGTTAACAGTGTTCGTTAATCTATTGTTATTAATGATAATAACAACAATCATCATCTCTCTTAGAATATATTTACGAAAATCTTTACATAATAAATTATATAAAATGGTAGATATTGAAAAATTAGAAACTCGAGTCATAAGAATATGGCCTAGAAATTTCACACAGTATACTAAGCCAGTTATTATTATTTTATTTTTTGTTTTTTTTATGATTATGAGTTTTTATCTTTTTTTAATAACAAGTAATATCATTCCCTTATTTGGCTTTTTAATAATGTTATCAATAGCATTAGTAATGAATGTTATTTTTATTAATCCGAGCTTAGAAAGAAAGAATGTCTATCGTGTATCTATCGTTCATTAATACAATCACTACTATATCGAGCTAAACTAATATGTCGCATAGTAAAGGTGTTGCTCCAGCTGTCGTATCTGAAAATTGAATCTGTCAAAACATCAATAAAGGTTTATCATACAGGAGAATTATTTTAGCAGGTGCAGGAGAAAGTTTTCGGTTTAAAAAGCCGAAGATGAATTGGGGATGGGACGAATAATGAATGGTGAAGTAAATCTTTTAACGAAAAATACTCGATATAGAATTATCCATATGTCAGGAGACTATTACCTTATTGATATAGAAAAATCTATTTGGTTGCTTTTTCTCCCTATTTTACTTTGGTTGATGCCACAGAAAGTGTATAAGATAAAAGCAGAAATATCAGAAGAATTAAAAGCCCCAACTTCTCATTCAGGTGATTCAAAAGGAGTTGTGTGGTTTGGAGCTGGCGGAGCAGCAGTACTAACCCCTTTACTACAACCTTTATTAGAACAAACAATTGGGTTAACGGTATTCGTTAATCTATTGTTATTAATGATATTAACAACAATCATCATCTCTCTTAGACTATATTTACGAAAATCTTTACATAATAAATTATATAAAATGGTAGATATAGAAAAATTAGAAACTCGAGTCATAAGAATATGGCCTAAATACTTCACACAGTATACTAATCCGCTTATTATTGTTTTATTTTTTAGCGTGTTCGTCGTCGGAATGTTTTACTTCTTTCTAACAACAAGTGATGTTATCCCACTATTTGTTTTTTTCATTATGTTATCCGTAATATTAATAATGAATGTGGTTTTTATTAATCCGAGCTTCGGGAAAAAGAATATATATCGTGTATCTATCGTTCATAAATACAATTAAACTATCACTAAATTGAATGTTATTAAATATGTATTATAGTAAATAAAAATTAATAAAGTTGGAGGTATTCATATGTTACCAATTGGATCAATTGTCTATTTAAAAGAAGGCACAAATAAACTAATGATTTTAAACCGTGGGCCAATTATTGAACAAAATGGTGAACAAACACTGTTTGACTATTCAGGATGTTTTTACCCTCAAGGTGTCGATCCTGAAAATACTTTTTACTTTAATGAGGAAAATATTGATGAGGTTGTATATGAAGGTTATAAAGATGATGATGAAGCTCGTTTTCAGAAGTTGTTTAATGATTGGAAAGAAGAAAATAAAGATGACTACGTACAGGGTAAAGTCACCGAAACAACAGAGTAAAGTAGATAAAAGGCAACCCATACAATATATTGTATGGGTTATTTATACAGTGTAAGATTATACATCGTACACAAATATAAACTGGATCAATTGGAATTAGTAAACTGAATTCAATGTAATGGACATGCAGATGAATAATGATAAGCAAGGTAATTATCCTATTCATGGTAATGGGAACGAGTTTATGAAGAAAAGATTAATCCTTATATATAGGAAAGTTGTACGAGCAATATAAGGAAGTAACGAAACGTTTGATGTTAATCAAAATTTAACTGGGTTTATTAATGAAGTGAAATACTATGGTTTAGATATGGATGATGGAAAATTTTATGTTGTGTTTGAAAATAAAAAGGATGAAGACAATGCAAAGCTGATTAGACAAACGAATCAAGCAAGTGACTTTGAGGACGTCGTCGGTGATGTAGCTTTTAAGATGAACTGGAATGAATATCCAAAATAGAAATTGCTGAACTGATTTAGATGAAGATATAAAATCAAATGACCTTGCTATAAGACAATAAGATTGGTGGGCTTTAGGAAGGACTCGATTGGACTGAAGAAAAAATTGATGACGGATTTAAGTGGACTGGTGATTGTTTAAGTGAAATGTATGATCGGCTCACTACTAGTGAAGATCCTGCAATGGATGCCATACGTGCAACAGGGGAAGGGATAAAAGGCATGACCCAAAACGCAGTAGATAACGTGGGAGAAGCTATATCCGGAGGGCTGGATGCAATCAACCCTTTTTCTTAACATATACTTATTTAGATTAGAGAGGTGGTAAACATGAAAGCTAGAATTAGAAACTTAGTTAAAAATCCACGCTATCGATTATTACATATAGATGACAGTCATTATATCATGGATATGGGAGGCTCATTTTGGAAGATAATTTTCCCGTTTTTCTTTTGGATTTTCCCTAATCCTATTTATAAAATAAATGACCACGAAATGGTAAAGAAGTTAAAAGCCCCGCTATCAGAGAAGCAAGGATTTTCAGCAACGGCTGCTTATACTGGCATAGCCGTTATATTGACTAATTTATTTGGTTCGGCTGTGCATTATCTAGAAATTACTGTTCCTCTTTGGGTGAATGTGTTGTTAGTTATTATCGCTATACTATCAGTTGTTTTTTTATTTCAAGCTTTTAATCAAAGATACAAAAAAATTTGCACCATATAGTGCAGTTGGAGACATTATCTTGTTATAAGATGCGACTTCACCCTAAATCATTCGGCCATAGTTTTAAATTGTCTCTAGGTTATTTATTTGGTTTAGTACTTTCAGTATTTTTCTTCATGAGCTATGTTCCAACGCAAAATGTTTTTTTACTATTTGTTGCATCTCTTTTACTTTTTATATTATTAATCTTTAGTCTTTATTCGGCGGAGGAAGGAACAACAACAGTAACATTTAGAAAAAAGGTAACAAAAAAGGTTAGTTAAACACATTAAATTAAAGATTGTTAGCAACAAATATTCGTGAAAGGAATTACTTCATTTTGTATCAGAGTTGATGAAAAATGATAATTTTGAGGCGGTAGTCGATGAAATCGTATTCGGATAAATTTAAATGAATATCTGGAATTTAAAGATTATAAAAGGAGACTGGTGAGTGAAAGGTGAAATAAAACATTTAGCTAATAATGAAAGATACCGAATGTTAATAATTGAAGGAAAGACTTATATTATGGATATTGAAAACTCATTTTGGAAAATTATTTTTCCTTTTCTTTTTTGGATGATTCCAAATCCGGTCTATAGAGTAGAAGGTGCATTTATTGTGGAACAGTTACAAACGGAAAAGATGCAGAGAAAGGATTTGGACAGTATGACAGCAGGCTTAGGATTGTCATATGCAGGTGGAATGGCTTTAGTACCTTTAGCAGATTACTTTGACATTCCGATGACTCCTTTAACTAAGACATTAGTTATGGTGTTTTCTATTATACTAGTTGGCTTACTTTATTTTCATCTTAGCCGTAAAGCGCAAAAGACAATGAGTAGCGTAGTGAATTTAGAAACACTGACAATAGAAAAACTGAGGATTCGCCCAAGTTCTATTAAACATTTTTCATTTGTAGTATTTTCTTATATAGTTTTGATATTATTCGTTTGTTTTTGGTTTCTATCTTATATGTCCTTTGGAAATATATTAATTTTAATTGTTGCATCGGCAACTATATATTTATTTTTAATAACTAATAGAAAGACAATCAGAGAAGGCGTTGCTACTATGATAATCATTAAAGATAAATAACTAACTTCGTAGACAAAATTCGTACAGTGTTCGGTGTTTATAAATACAAATTTACTTAAATAGAGGTGGGTTACTATGCTTCCAATTGGTTCAATTGTGTATTTGAATGAAGGTACACATAAAATTATGATTATGAACAGAGCTCCAATTCTTCCTTCTGAAGAATCAGAGGATGAAGGAATCTGGTACGACTATTCTGGGTGTTTTTATCCCCAAGGTTTAGACCCTAACAATTGGGGATGAACGCTCTGGGGCGATTCATCTTGATGCAAGTAAGATTATTTCCTTTGAATTTAATAGTAACGAAGTAGATTAATCGGACGGGAAAACAGACAATTAAGCAAATAATCGATAGATGAAACCTTTTATAATCTTAAAAGATGGGAAACTATACATAATTAATAGCCTGAATTAAAAGGGGAATTGGAACTTTATGGAGAGGAGATGCTGATGAAAAAAGTATTAATTCTGTTACTTACGGCCATTTCTCTATTCTTACTAGCTTCATGTAGTGATAAAGATAAAGGAGCTGAAGCACTAATCGCCTATAATAATGATAAGTGGGTTCCTATTAATAAATCGAAAAATGAAAAAATGGATGAATTGAAGAGTAAATTAAGTAAATTGGAAAATGAAGAGAAAAATCAAAAAGCAACAATATTACTTGAACAAGAAATCATACCGCTTTTAGATGAAATTCAACAAGAACTTAAAGATGTTCAACCAAATCATAAGAATGTTAAAAAATTGAATAAGTTAGAGATAGAAGCTGAAGAAGTTTTAAAAAGTCAAATGAAAGATGTGGCAGCATACTATAAAGGAGAAAATGTAACAGAGCAAGATATTCATAAAGGTAATAAAAAGATTAAAGAAACATTTCAAGAAGTAATCGACTACCGTTTTAAATTAATAGACGATTATAATCTTGAGTACGTAGAAGATGATGAAAGCTTAGGGAACTTACGGCATCTGAAACGTAAGGAAGAATAATTAAGTTATATTCATAAAAGTATGGAAAAAATAAAGCTTTGTTCAGATGCACGTAATCTTTTATGCATACTGATTATGTGCTATCATAAATAATGCCTATTTTTCATGAGAAAAATACGAAATAAGTAGGATGGGAATGAAAGCGTTTAGTAGATGGGTTTTCTAGAATACTTGAATGAGCACAAGATAAAATAGGACCGTGATTCAATGATTTCAAAAATAATCTAAAGAATTGATAGAAGTAAGTCAAAATACCATTGAACAAGGAAAGGTTATTAAGCTATTAGACAAAAAATACATAATCAAGTATGAAGATAATGCAAAATCTATTAATCAAACGAATCAAGTAAGTGAATATGAAGCAGTCATTGGTATGTTTGTTTTAAAATGAATATTCAAAGTGAAAAAAACAAGAGATTCATCTTACAAATTTACTAGATAGGTATTAATAACAAGAGGAAAGTCTCGCTTTTAAATACACGCAACACTTTTATTTGTCATGCTCATTAATGAAATTAGCAATCACATAAAAAGAGAATGCGTGCTTTTATTATTTTAAATTGATATTCATTAAGCAAAGGAGGCTAATTAAATGCCTACCGTCAGTATAAATATTGGTGACTTCGAAGAAAAAGTGTCTAGTTTGAATACTGCTGCATTAAACATTAAGAGTACTATAAAGTCTGACACACCATTTGAAAAAACAAATATCAAACCATTTACAAAAGATGTAGAAGCAGCGCTTGATGCAATTGAATTATTAAAAAGGTATCAGCAAATGTTACTTGCTGACATTGATTCATTAGAGCATGTTGGACAAGAGATGAAAGAACATGATGAGCAAATAGCAATTGCAACTGGACCACAATTAATCAAGTAGGGGGACAGCGAAATGAGTAACAAAGTTGATATAGCGGAACTGGAGGCTTTTTCTAATGATTTAGAAGAAGTTTCTTCAGATGTTAGATCAAGTTTAGATAAGGTTCAAGAAAGGGTTAATGCAGTAAATAATATGGAATCTTTTTCGGGAA
>JAPFDT010000008.1 GCA_026169815.1 Pseudogracilibacillus sp. | reverse complement strand
TTCGGCAACATCACCAGATTTTTCAGATGTACAGGAATGGAAGAAGAAGTCTGTCAAAAAGATAAAAGAAATGGATGAAGATTTAGGGGCATTTACTAGTAAAGATAATGAAGTAGATGTACAGGAAATTATGCATCAAATAGAAGCAGTGATGTCCAAAGCAACAACGAGTAAAGGAAAAGCAAGGTTTGCAGAATTTAAAGGAGCTTCGGATAATAGTGAATTGTCGAAGTTGATGGAGTATAATGATGAAAAACAGCAGGAAAGAAATAAGGAAATAGAAAAGGCTAAAGATATTAGAGATAATGCACTCCAAGACCAAATTAAACATTCTTCAAGAGATGTAATTAACCAGGCCTTTGAAGATTATAAAAATGGTGAAATAGAATATGATCAATACGTAGCAATTCTCGGTCAAGTTGAAAAAACAAGCAGCAACATGAATGAAAAGCAACTTGAAGAGCAGACAACTGCCAGTTTCCTAGCATACCTAGATGACAATGATTTATTAGATAAATATTTAGCAGACCATCAACATTTTGTGGAATATGTTGTTGACAAAATGCCTAGTATGGTATGGGAACATGGAGAAGGTTATATTCCTGTCTTTATAAAAAACGCAGGAAAAAGTCATAGAAAACTTGCAGATTATTTAATGGAACAAGAGAAAGAAATTATAAAAGCAACAAAAATAGCGGATTTGGATGTCTACAGGGATATAAAACAGGAATATAAAAAAGCTGATAAATTAATAAAGTCATCCAAATATGTTGGAAAAGCTCTTGGATGGGCTGGAGTAGGTTATGGATTTTACTCTGATATAAAGCATGAAGACAAAACTGTAGGAGAAGCAGTTGCGCATTCTGGTGCACTATTAGCATTAGGGGGAACGATTGCATTAGCTTCAAACCCTGGAGGTTGGGCTATAGCGGCTGCTGTGGGTGCGACAGCAATTTTTGAATTTGCATATAGCCAAAATATTGGTGGGCTTCAAGATGGGCTAGATAAAGTAGGGAAAAAGCTGAGTGAGTGGGGAGAGGCTGCAACAGGGATGATTATGTCTCATAACCCTACAATGATTAATCCAGCTATACAATTCATGAGTAAGTAAGATAGATTAACGCGCTGTTTATTGGGTGTCTTGTACCCTCATAATTAATTTCATACAAGTATAGCATATAGGTTGTTAAGTGAATCTATATATTTTTTAATAAGCATAAATTATGTAATGGAAATGCAAAGAAATTTAAATAATAATATAAATGAGGATTGAGTAATGAAAGATAATGTGGAACATTTAATAAATAATGAACGGTATCGTCTGTTAACAATAGACGGGGAAACATACATTATGGATATAGAAAGCCCTTTTTGGAAAGTGATTTTTCCGTTTTTCTTTTGGTTGTTTCCTAATCGTATTTTCAAAGTAGAAAAAAATTCGGTTGCCGAAAAACTAAAAACGGAAAAAATGCAAGCAAAAGGTGGCTCCTTTTTTATTTTCGTCACAGGGATTTCTTATACAGGTGGTATGTTATTAGTTCCTCTAATGGATAACTTTAATGTTTCAATACCTCCGTTAATCAATATAGGTTTGTTAGTTTTTGCTGTCATTCTAGTAATTATACTATATATATCAGTAAGTCATTATCGTAAACGGAAGCTAGATAATGTTATTGAACTAGATAGACTGCCTAAAAGTAAATTATGGATTCGTCCAAATTCAGTCGGACATCTTGTTAATGTGGTATTTAGTTATCTAGTTCTATTAGTGTTTAATATATTTAGCTTTTTTGTCTACATTGAATCTAAAAATATTATGATTTTAATGCTCGCATCTTTAATGTTATTTGGCTTTTTACTAACGAATCGCAAAGTAGTTAGGGAAGGAAATCTTGTTATAAAATCCAAAGTAGATGAGTATATGAAAAAAGAAAGCTAAAAATTAAATTTTTTAGAGCTTTTAAAGTAAGTATAAATAAACTGAGTAAAGGAGAATCACGATGCTTCCAATTGGTTCAATTGTGTATTTGAATGAAGGTGCACATAAAATTATGATCATGAACAGAGCTCCTATTATTCCGTCTGAAGAATCAGAGGATGAAGGAATCTGGTACGACTATTCTGGGTGTTTCTATCCCCAAGGTTTGGATCCTAACAATGTATTTTATTTTAACAATGAGAATATTGATAAGGTAGTTTTTGAAGGATTTAAGAATGAGGAAGAAGAGCGTTTTCAAGAACTTTTTCAAAACTGGTTTGCAGAAGACAAACCTAATATTAAAAAAGGATTGGTTACTGGTCCTATAGAAGAATAGCAGATTGTTAAAGCGTTATATTTTAAATGATAAATTATATACTGATAGAATTTGTATTTTTTTATTAAAATACGACGTTTTTTAATATTTATTTTATTAGCAGAAAGTGCGTCATGATCAGTACTATCACTCACTGTTGAAATTATAGTTAAAAAGGTAGGACTAAAATAAAATTTATTAGCAAATAAATGAGGGTTAGTGTAGAAGTTGAAGGTACAGGTAAACTGATGATTTTAAATTGGGATCTAATAATTGAAATAGATGGAGAGCAGCAAGTTTTTGATTATGCCGCATGTAACTAGCACGAAATAAAAAACTCCTGTAAATAACTCTTATAAACCTAAGCAATATGAAGGGTTATGTGTTTAGTAATTCGTTTAACATTAATTTAAATGCCAATTAATGTTAAACGAATTACTTTATCACTTGTGGCAAATAATGCTTTGCAATACACAGGAAATATTTAAAACTATAAAAGTAATTTGAAGGAGTTTTTTTATGAAAGTAAGTGTACACGAAGTGTTTCGAAATATGCGGTATAATTTTTTTGAAGTAGATGACGTGTATTACATCTTAGAAACTAAACCATCATTTTGGAAAACAATCTTCCCATTTTTATATTGGCTTTTCCCTTTTCCGGTATATAAAGTCGAAGATGAAAAAGTAATAGGACGAATAAAAAATCCAGAAAGTCAGTCTATGAATAAATCTAATGTAGCGTTATCTGCGGGAGGTTTTGCAGTACTCGCTGCCACATTGTTGCGTGATAAAATAGATGATCTAGTAATACAGACATCGTTACCTATGAAAATAATAAGTGTACTTTTTATTGTTTTATGCATCCTGTTTATACGTCTGTATGTAAATCGAGTCAGACAACGTAATTTGTATAAAATAGTTGATTTAACACATTTGGATAAAACATATGTCAAAGTAAAACCCCAATCATTTAAACATTTTATTCAAATAGTTAGTATTTATTTGTTCTCTTTACTTTTTGCAGCTTTATGTTATGTTACGTACTTTTCAGATGGAAATTTTTTCATTTTACTAGTAGGTAGCGCAATGTTATTCGTACTAACAGTCGTTAGTAATATTTCGGTTAAAGAAGGTTGGACACCAATTAAGTTTATTAACAAATAAATTTTATTGTAGTAGATAAAGTAGTTTATATATCATTAAAAATATTATGTCATAAAGGAGGTTGTTAAAATGTTACCAATTGGAACAGTTATTTACTTAAAAGAAGGTACAGGAAAACTAATGATTTTAAATCGAGGACCAATAATTGAAATAGATGGAGAGCAACAAGTTTTTGATTATGCCGCATGTAATTATCCACAAGGACTAGATATAGAAAACACACTTTACTTTAATGAAGAGAATATTGATGAGGTAGTATTTGAAGGCTATATGGATGATGACGAAAAACGATTTCAAAAGTTATTTAAAGAATGGATGGATGAAAATAAGGATACTATTAAAAAGGGGAAAGTTACCAAAGCTCTGGATTGAAATAATGTAGTCATATGCGAAGGTATAAAAAGTATCTGTAAACAACTTTTATAAATCTAAGTATATGAAGGGTTATGTATTTAGTAATTCGTTTAACATTAATTTAAATGCCAATTAATGTTAAACGAATTACTTTATCACTTGTGATAGTTTTTTAATTTAAATCTAAACCATCAGATAAGTACACAAGATAGAAAATTGAAAATTAGTCGAGTAGGCGGGAAAAGAAAATGAGTAACAAAGTTGATATAGCGGAACTGGAGGCTTTTTCTAATGATTTAGAAGAAGTTTCTTCAGATGTTAGATCAAGTTTAGATAAGGTTCAAGAAAGGGTTAATGCAGTAAATAATATGGAATCTTTTTCGGGAA
>JAPFDT010000020.1 GCA_026169815.1 Pseudogracilibacillus sp. | reverse complement strand
GTTTTGTCCCAACCTTGTATATTAAGCATAAGAGGTTCGCTACCTCTTGTGCTTTTTTTAGTATAGTCCATTATACTAAAAGCAACGCTGTGGATTAGTAACCCAACCTACAGTACTTTTTAAGTAACTGGTTTTTAGAGAATCTAACCACAGCTCTTTGTTTATCTGTTAATTAGTTAGATAACGCTAGACGTTTGATTTCACACAAGGATACAGAACAAGGAGTGCGTGGCTTGAAAGCACAGCGTAATAATATTAGAAAGTAGGGAATCTGTGTGATTTATGTGGGTATTGATGTAGCCAAACAGAAGCATCAGGTGGCAATACTGGATGATGAAGGTGAAATATACAGGGATGGTCTCGTGATAATGAATAATCGGACAGGATTTCAAGAGCTTCACGAAATACTTTGTCATATTCGAGGAGAAACAAAACAGGATTGTCAAATAGCGATGGAAGATACAGGGCATTATAGCCTTCCAATCCTTCAATTTTTAAAAAGAAATAATTATTCAACTTATTGTTATAACCCTATTTTAATCAAAGAGTTTTCCAAAGTACACACTTTGAGAAAAACTAAAACAGATAAGATAGATGCCCTGGTTATTGCCAAAAAGTTAATGACGGATTTCGAAAAAAGAGAAAAAAATCTGAATGAGACGAAAATGGAGCTTAAAGAATTGACACGTCATAGACGAAGACTCGGGAAGCACCAATCCTTTTTGAAAACTCAATACACTAGAATTCTGGAAAAAAGTTTTCCTGAGTTGGCGACCTATGGGCAAGTACGACATTCTGCTTATATGATCAAACTATTAAAAAAATATCCAAGCCCAAAGAAAATTGCAGCAGCTCATCAAAAGACACTTTCCAATCTATTAGGGGTAAATAATAGCCATGTTTCAGCTTCTAAACTACAACAATTAGCAAAAGAAAGCATTGGATACTACTCGGAAGTGACAGAATTGGAATTAACTCAGACGATAGAACAACTAAATATGTACGAAAAGCAAATAAAAAAAGTCGATAAAAGAATTCAGGAAATAATGGATACATTCGATTCGCCAATCGTAACCATTCCTGGAATTTCTTATCGACTCGGTAGTATCATCCTAGCAGAAATAGGTGACATACACAACTTTGAGACTCCTAGTCAGTTATTAGCTTTTGCAGGTATGGAGCCATCCATTTATGAGTCTGGAAAGAGCAAAGGCTCGGGAAAGATGGTCAAACGGGGATCTCCTTATTTACGTTGGGCGATGTATCACGCTGCACGATTGATTGCCATTTATTCACCAACATTCAAAACGTATTATGAGAAAAAGATGTCAGAAGGAAAACATTATAACGTGGTGATTAGTCATGTAGCTAAGAAATTAATGAGGGTTATTTTTCATTTACTTCGAAAGGGACAAGCATATAAAGAAGCCTAATAGATAACTCCATTTTTAAAATGAAGCTATCATCAGGCTTATTTGTCACGCTTAAATTTCTACTTTAAAATGCTTAAAATATTGTTTGACTTTATATAGTTAGTCTC
>JAPFDT010000026.1 GCA_026169815.1 Pseudogracilibacillus sp. | reverse complement strand
GAATGTGCCGCTTGACCAATCACTTTTATTTCAAATCTTGTTGGAGCAGCAATACCTGATACGACCCCAATTTGTTTTTGTTCATGTTCTAAGACAATTCCTTGCTCAACGTGCAATTCATAAAATGCTTTTAGTTCCTTTTCATCGCGCACAACTTCCATTACATCATTAAAACCTAATCCTTGTGCTTCTAAGGCTTCAAAAAAGCTCATCCCATTACGATCAGACAATCTTGCTAACTCTTCTTTTGTAACAAGTCCAGTCATTGCTTTACTGCCAATAGTCGCTACTCCGAAACGTGCTGACTCTTCACACGCAAAAATAATTAGTTCAATTGGATGTTCTGTTGTAATATTTTTTTCATTAAGCAGACGAATCACTTCTAACCCTGCAATGACACCAACTGTTCCATCATATTGTCCACCATCATACACTGTATCAATATGTGAACCACATGCTACTGCTGGCAAGTGAGCCTGTTTTCCTTCTCTACGTGCAATGACATTGCCGATTGGATCTATATGTACATCAAGCCCTTCTTCTTCCATTAACTTTATTAAATATCGTAAAGCAGCTTGCTCTTCATCTGAGTATGCAATTCGGTTCATTCCTTTATCTGAATAACCAAATTCATTCAATGCATGCAACGTTTCCTTTATTCGTTGTAGATTCACCTTCATCCCCCCTAACAAAAGCTATCTCTTTTTATAAAATTTAGTTCTCTATTATAATCTTGATCAAACATCATCAGATGAGCGATTAGGAAAAAGTGTATAAGACCAATTAACAACTGTATCTACTATATAGATAATCACCCATAAACGGATAACCTGATTTAACATTTCACTAGTGAACGGTTGTAACAATGCTTCATCATTAAACCAACTTCTCTGTTGTAGAAAATAAACCCACGACGCTTCAGATGTACCATATACATTCCAAAAATAAATAAGCGCCCCTAAGAAAATAACCGTATGAGCATAAAACCAATAACGTGCTTTTCTCGCTACTGTTTTTGGATGTTTTAAGTATGCCATTTCTTCTACTTCATCATCTGTAACAAGCGATATATTGCGCCACTTACCAATTTTCCCACGTGCTGTATAATCAAGCTTTTTAAAATCTGATCTACCAAATGTTGCTGCATAAATCAAAAAAATAACGATGACAATTTGAAAGGTAGAAATCGTCCCTGTCTCTTTATAAACTAAAAAAGCAAGGACTCCTTCTAATACCATCGTAAATAAAAACAAGCCTAAGAAAATCGTACTTACTTTACGTAATGATAGTATATATCGTGCACCGATAAAAAATAACAAACAAACTAGGGCAACAATTTCTATAGTAATAAAAATACCCCAAGAGTTTTCTGCAATAAACCGCATGTCTTCTCAATCCTTTTAATGGAATTAACGTATTTTTATTATCATACTATATTTTACGATTTTTCCAAACTATTATTTTTAATTAAGAAAAAACTGAGCAAATATCCAATGCATGTCACTGCGAAAAGAGAGAATATGCTAGCAGTCAACATAAAATAGAAACTAATTGGCAAGGACCATAAAAAGGCAACAAATAAAAAGATACGTCGCTTTGTCAACGCAGCTACTACAGCTAAAATAGCAGGTAATAATATAGTCACCAGTGTTTGTCGAAATAGTAAAACTTCACCCACTTCAACTATATACGGATTATAAAAATGTAGCACAATCCACAATATAATACTTATACTTCCTGAAATGACCCCTATTCCAACTCCTACCTTATTCATCATGACACCTCTTTCTTAATTTCCTTTAGTTTACGTGACTTTTCTCGTTTCATTCTGATATTTGAATCAATTTCATCGTTCATTTTATTATCTCAAACACGAACTTTACGTTTGATATAGACTCGTTTACTTTCATTACAGCCGCCTGCTTTTTAGCGGGCATGGCCTCAACTCTTTGTACAACACTGACGTGTCGTACAAAGGACTTTCGGACTCATGGGTTTCACTATCGTTCACCCACCGAAGAACTTTTGCTTTTCCCGCAAGAGTCGGTCGGCTTTCATTCAAGTAAACTTAGTTACATAAGCTAAACACGTATGATTATAAAATATTATAACTAAACGTTCGTGTTTTTAATTAAATCATCCTATTATGAAAT
>JAPFDT010000028.1 GCA_026169815.1 Pseudogracilibacillus sp. | reverse complement strand
CTGTGGTAAAACAAATTGTTAGGTATTATTATTTTATATTTAACTACATGTTTTACCATCTTAAAATATACACCTTATTTTAGTAAATTTCAATATCATAAGCAGGAAATTAAAAACGCACAGGGACATTTTATAAGTAATCTAATAATTCACGCAGTATATAAAATGGGATATATTTATTGTCACTAGCGTCGCATGAAGATATTAGATTGAAAAATAAATTACAGAGTTTTCCTAAATATTTTATTCCATTAAAAAAACCCTTTATAATAGGGTTTGTTAGTAAACTATCCAAATTCAAAATATAGGGTACACATATCAAAATCGATCAGAAAATGTGTTTCGTAGAATTAAGCTACTTGATGACAATGAGAATGCACCCATTTTAGTCACGAATTGATTTGATTTACGTGCAGATGAAATTGCCGATGTGTATAAGTCAAGATGGACAATTGAACTCTTTTTCAAAGGGGCAAACAACATTTGAGCATCTAAAATTTTTACGGTCATAGCGAACAAGCCGTCCATAATCAAGTCTATATAGCGATGACTGTGTACTGCCTAAACGTTTTAGCACAGCTAAACACGAATAGTGCTCGAACTTATCTTCAAATCAGTCACTATTTAAAAACCGCCCTGTGTAAATCAAGTCACATTTGGATTCATAAAATTAAAGGTACAGATGTTCCTTAACATCTTCAAGCAACCGTCGCAACAGTCTGAGGTTATAGCATAAAAAAATGGATTTTACTACCTTTGATTCGATGGTTTCAATTTTTCATAAAAATTGAAGACGGTAATTCAGAATAATCTGTTGACATTTATGCGCTACTCGTAATATGTTCTCTCACTAATATTTTACTTTAACATTTCTATGGCTTTAGTTTACTCATTAAAAAAGACAATAGAAACAACGGCGTCTCTACTGTCTGTAATATTTAAGCAATTATGAAATTGATTCATTTTTTATATACTAGTTTAATTTCTATCATGTTTAGTGTAAGAAAACTGCACGCTCTATCTCTTCTTCACAATTCCTTGTTCAATAGCTAGCACTCTGGCAACTTGTGGTGCGTACCGTAGGACAAGTAATAGCAAGATAGATACTGGAACTGCAGCGATAACGACGAATGATTGTAGTGCGCCAATACCCCCGCCCCCGATTTTGATTAAAATGGTCGCAATCGTCGACATAATAACAATCCAAAATAAGCGGACAGCTTTTGGTGGGTTGTCCTCGCCTGTGACTGCCATAGAAATAGAATATGACATCGAGTCCACAGTCGTCACGACGAATAAAGTAGTTAAAATTAAAAATACAGAAGGCATAATAGCCCCTAATGGCATATGTTCGGCAATTGCGATGATGGCACTTGGTAGACCACCTTCATTTAATGGTACACTAATAGATCCTAGATTTCTTAACTCATAAAAGATTCCCGAACCGCCAAGTACAGTAAACCAAAGATTTGTAACGATAGGCGCAACAATTGCTACAACGATAAATATTTCACGTATTTTTCTTCCATTTGATATTCTCGCTACGAATAAGGATACTAAAGGACCGAAGCCAATAAACCATCCGAAGAAAAAGAGGAGCCAACTTCCTAGCCATACATCATCTCCCCGAAATGTACTAATACTAACGAAGTCCGAAATATATGTGCCATAAGAAGATATAAATGTCGTGATAATGAATTTACCTGGTCCAAATAAAACGAGAAAAACAGCAATTACTGCTACTAAATTCACATTGAGCTTACTTAAAATTTGAATACCTCTCTCAATTCCTGTAAGCGTAGAAACGATGACAACACTTAATAAAACAATGATTACAACAAGCTGTGTCGTAAATGTATCTGGCAAGCCGAATATGGCACTAATCCCATAACTTACTTGTAAGCCAAGAAAACCAATCGGCCCTATTGTACCTGCAGCGGCACCAATAATACAAAACACATCAACAGCTGTTCCCCATTTACTCGTTAGCACCTTTTCCTTTAAAATCGGATATAAAAGGGTTCTTGGTTGTAGTGGCATTCCTTTATGGTTATGTGCATAAATTAAAATAATGGCACTTACCGCACCATAGACAGACCACGCCGTAAAGCCCCATGACATATAACTTTGTGCTAACGCTGGCCCGATTGCCTTTGTACTACCACCTTCAATTCCGGTTTGCATCGGAGGCACGTCTATGAAGTAATACATAGGCTCAGCTGCCGCCCAAAACACTCCACCTGCACCAAGTCCTGTCGTTAAAATAACGGCTACCCATTTAAAGTAAGACATCTCAGGCTTAGTCGTATCACCTAGACGTACTTTACCATATTTTGAAACAGCTAGAACGGCTCCAACAACAAAAGTTGCTAACATTAAAAATTGCCAATACGCCCCGAAATAGCGGATAGATAATTCAAACCCTCTATCTACAAAATTACTAACTAAATCTATTCGTATCATTGAAAACAATACGAATGCTGACAATAAACCACCACTAATAATAAGCACTGGCCAATCAATCGTGCGACGAATCTTCTTCCAATCGTCTTTCGTCATCCTTCTCCTCCAATTTTTGTTTTAAATACAATGTTATAATGTTTTAGAGATGATTAATATTTTATTAATCATTAGGTTCATCTGCTAAAAGGAAAAATATGACCATTATAAGACGCCATGTATTCTTTACAACTACTAAATAAGTTGCATTTAAATTTTTCAAAAAAATTCATACTTACTTACACTACCACATCTTGCTAAAAAAGTAGACATGTTATGAAATGTTTTTTAATTATTTAGCCGAATTATTCTCGTCATCCAAAATAAGTCTAATAGAAATTAATATAATACTTAGCTCAGTCGTTAATGTATTTGCTCAATTTTATAATTGCGGTGTTATAAAGACCTGTTCAACTAGTTTGCTTCTCTTTTGTTTTTTTAGATCAATTTATCTCCATGTCAATCAACCCAACAAAAAATACCGCCTATTCCAAAAAATTACAATACTTTATACATCACCAAAGCCCCCATATATAATAATGATGCTGAATATTTTATATCGATTACTTCGACATCATTTTTTGCTAGAAAGTTATTGATTTTATTACTTAATCCTCCTTCAGTGAAACCACTAAAAGTAATGACCTTCATCTTTAAAACCTCCTATCAGTATAATGTGTTATTTATTTCTTTACCCCTTTCACAACATCTTCTAACGTATAATCAAAACGCACCTGCGCCACCGCCGCCTGAACTTGAACCACCAGAGGAGCTACCTCCACCATCTCCACTTGATGAATAGATAGACATATCTTTAATGGAATCAAGGACAAAATCAGTGTTAACTAACATTCCGCCCGTTATATTTAATTTTTGAACAATTTTTTCTTGATTAATCTGTTTGGCATATTTTTTTCCTCTATTAAGAACTATTGCATATAAAAGCCGGTTTTCTATTGTAGTTATATCCGCACCTACAGGATACTTTTGTTCAAGCATTAATTCCCGCGCCTTGTTAATCGCTTGTTTAATCGGAGCCACTTCATCCGTCCAATAATAAGCTGGGATACTTAAACT
>JAPFDT010000027.1 GCA_026169815.1 Pseudogracilibacillus sp. | reverse complement strand
TTTTGCTCTCCCGCTTAAGATTTTGCTCTCCCGCTTAAGATTTTGCTCTCCCGCTTAAGATTTTGCTCTCCCGCTTAAGATTTTGCTCTCCCGCTTAAGATTTTGCTCTCCCGCTTAAGATTTTGCTCTCGTATTTTAAGTTTCCGTCGTCATAAACTCAGTTGCCTTCATCTCGTTTAAGTTGTTAATAATAAGGGTATATAAATAAGTAGAATTCCTTCATATGAATAAAACTTTTTATAGATATAAAGGATGACGGGAATATGTATGGTGGGTTCGGAATTTATTTTTGGTTAAAATTGGTTCTTTTTTTAGTAGGTATTTTTTGTGTCATTTTACTTTTTGAATTAGTAATAAATCGTTTATTAAAGGTGAAGAAGAAAAGTTTGCTTTTTGCGGAGCGAGTTAATCGTCAACATCATAAGTTGGATTGGATCATGCGTGTTATTTTTATCGGCATAATGATTGTAGGTTTTTTCATTAATTCATATCGCTCTCCATTAGAACCAATCTTTTTTCTCGAACCGTACTTTTTATTGTTTACATTAATTTTTATATCAGAGTTATTAACAGCTGTGATGGAATGGAAATATAAACCGAATCGGAATGCTTATAAAGCAACGCTTATCCAATTGTTGTTTATTATTGTCCTTGTCACCCTTATATATAGTACTAATTTCTTTGGATTATTTGGATAATAGGAGACACATATTATGAAAATTTTTGATGCACATTTTCACATTATTGATTATGATTTTCCAGTTGTTGAAAATCAAGGATACACTCCACCAAGTTATGTTGTAGAAGATTATGAACAAGCTGTGAACCAGTTAAATATTGTCGGTGGTGCTATTGTTTCTGGGTCATTCCAACAATTTGATCAAGGCTACTTGCTTCATGCATTAGAAAAATTAGGACCGAAATTTTGTGGGGTTACTCAATTGCCTTTCACTGTAACAGATGAAGAAATAATAGCTTTAAATGAAAAAGGTGTAAAAGCATTACGATTTAATGTAAAAAGAGGGGGCTCAGAAGATTTATCGAAGCTCGATTATTTTGCAAGACGCGTGTTTGATTTAGTTGGTTGGCATAGTGAACTTTATATTGATGCGAACAATCTTCCAGCTATACAAACGACAATTGAGTCTTTACCAGCGATTTCAATTGACCATTTAGGTTTATCAGAGGAAGGATTACCTCAACTCTTACAGCTTGTAGACAAAGGTGTGAAAGTGAAGGCGACAGGGTTTGGTCGTGTTGAACTTGATGTAAAACAAGCACTACAAAAAATCTATGAAACGAATCCAGATGCACTAATGTTTGGAACAGATTTACCGTCCACTCGTGCGAAAAGACCATTCCATGAAAAGGATATTACACTAATTCAAGAATTATTTGATGAAAAAGCGCGTAATAAAATTTTATATGAAAATGCGTTAAAATGGTATGACAAAAGAGTTTAGAGTTTTGAGAGATAGGCAGATAAATAGAGGAGGAGTTACAAGTGAAGAGAAAGTTTCTAATTGCTTATGATGGTTCTGAATTAAGTGAAAAAATGGTAAAAGAAGTTAAGCTACAGGCATCAGCTGTATCAGAGGCAGAAATATATTTACTAGCTGTAGTTGGTAACTATGATGTGATGACAAATTATCCTGCTGTTGCAAGAGATATTGAACGCGAATTAGCGGAAAAATTACAAAAAGACTTACATGAGATTAAAACAAATTTGGACACACTAGATAATGCGTCAGTTTATGCGGAGGTATTTATTGATCATACACATCGAAATGCGGGAAGAGCGATTGTTGAATATGCGAGTGAGAAGGATGTTAATCTTATTTTGATTGGTAGTCATGGACTTGGTGGATTTAAAGGAACGATACTAGGAAGTGTGAGTAACCAAGTTGTTCAACATGCTGAATGTAAAGTATTACTCGTTAAATAACGTATGATTCCACGAAAACGCTCTTCTATTTTAACATAATAAGGAGAGCGTTTTTAAATTATAAAAAATTAATATACTTCTATTGCCATCGTTATTTATATGTTAAAGTGTGTATAAAGGTGGTAGTTTTAGGAAGGAGCATATTATGAAGAAAATGGTTAGTTATATCATTCTCCTACTTATTATATTAACTGCTTGTCAACAACCTAATAGTGATATGAATTACTTTGTTACTCTAACAGGTGAAAGTGAAAATTGGCAATTGACTGGATATGAATTAATGCAAACCTCTGATGCTTTTAAAGCAGGTAATGGTCTATTAAAAAGCAACAATTCAGATGAAACGAAAAAAGTGAATTTTTTAAGTGTGGATACGTTTATCGTTATCAATGATGAGGAGGAAAAAGTACAAGGATATGCAGTTTCTGGAGATACAGAGGTCTTTGAACAAGATGTAGGAGCGATAGAAAGGGAAGAAAGAAGGTTTGATGACTTTTCTAATATATCTGAAGTTTACAGTGTCGTGACGTGGAATGATGCGGATACAAATGGTGATCAAGAAGAAATCATACAATTGTATGATCGTTCAGAGGAGAAGACAACTTTTTTAGATGCTATGTAATACTAGACAGATATTTTACAAAAAGGTGGCTATATGATGGTCCGTAATCTATTGAAAAGTGCTAGCTTAGTGATGATGTTTACATTATTACTTGTCGGCTGTAGTGACGATGAAGAGATGAAAAATGGAGTAACAGAATTAGAAGAAGCGCATGACTTTGCGGAAGCGTTTTTGACGAAGTTTTATGATACTGAAAATGTTACGGTAGATTTAGAAAATCCGGATGAAATGATTGATTATATGAATGAATTTAAGGCTTATTTAACAGAAGAAGAATTTGATGAATTAAATACTACTAGACAATTTCTTATTCCTTTAGAGATTACGGAAGCAAGAAATAGTCCATTAACGATTAAAGATATGGATGTGGCAGCTGAAAGTGAAACGGATGATGAGGTTAAGGCGACTTTTACTGTTCAATTAGCATCACTTCAAGATGAAGCGAGTGGTGATATTGAAGTAAAAGGTGATATGACGATTGAACGTGAGGAAGATGATAAATTGATGATTAGTCGTTATTATCATAATGGTTTGCCATTAGATGAAAGCGAACTTGAAGAATAAATTTTAATAGGAGTTGTGTAAATGAAAAGGTATCTTTTGTTTGCCGGTAGTTTTGTCGTTTTGTTTGCAGTCGTTTTCTTTGTAGCTGAAATAGTAAGTGGGTTATATTTAACAACCCTTTATACTCCAAATGTTGATGCAGCATGGAGTAGTAGTGGATTAATGCAAGAAGCTAGTATGATTAGTAGTAGTCCATCTTTCCTTATGTTGTTATTCATTGGGTTTATCGCAGCAATTGGCGCATACACATTAACAGAAAAATTAGCTGCAAAATAAATATGGTAGTTAATCGAGAGTAGGTGATGGATATGGTGCATACATTCGTTTATATACTATTATTTGGTTTATTTTTTTGGGCAATTGTTGTTGTAGTTAGAAAAGGAAGAGAACATGAGCAAATATGGGTAAAAAATAAGCCGATATTCCAAATCTCTATTATTTTATTTATCCTTGTCATGATACTAAATGTACCATTTCCACATGAAGCTCCATATGGGGAATCATTCCTAACAATTTTGAATATCCCAATTCGGTTTGCAGAAGGTTTTCATACAGTCGGCATTATTATCTTATGTTTATTTTTGCTAGGATCAATCTTGTTGTTTCACTCATTAAAAAAGTATCAACTCAGAAGTGTCTTACTTGCAATATTGACTGTCAGTTTACTTCCTGCGTTTGTTGTTTACTTATTTCAAAATACGTTAGCGACAGGAATTTATGCGATTGCTTATTCCAATGAAGCAGCTGATTGTGAATTTGAGATGACTAATACAGAGACTTTACATGGCGAATGTACACTTGGCTTTGCAAATTATAGTAAGAGTGTAGTAGATTTTCAATTTGAATTTCCTGAAGAAAAGACCTTCCCAGACGATTTACCGATGCTTTCGTTAATGAATGAACAAGGCCCTTACGAAGTGACAATAGAGCCAGGTGAGAGAGAAATAGTATTTATTGAAGCGGATATTGATGTATCTGAAATGGAACAGCATATTGAAGGTGGAAATGCAACAGGGTTTAATATTATTATCAAAGCAGATGGTAACATACGTAAATTATAATAGATTTTCAAAAGGGGCTTAACAGCAATGAAAATATCATGGACGTTATGGTGGGTTGTCAATATTTTTTGGTTAATCGTGTTTGCGTTAGGTACGGCTTTTGTTTGGTTACGAGAGGTTGATGCTACAGGAGCTATACAAACTCCTGAAATCAAGTTACTATCATTTGTTGTGTTACTACTTACATTTACTTTTCCAATCCTTTTTCAAGGCATTTGGTTAATTATTAATCTTGTTGTAAGTAAGAGATAATAAAGGCTATGATATAACATCATAACCTTTATCGACTTATTATTTTTCGTTTTTTTCCGCATAAATTGTCATTGCTTCACACATAAATTGAGCTAATCCTTCACCAAATTGGTCAATATTTTTCGTAAAGCGTTCATCACTTACGTATATGTCACTCAATCCTTTAAAGGCGGCAAGCGAGTAATGGTGACCTGTTTTATTTAAAAAGTGATACCATTCTTTCATAGCAGATTGTGCATTCTCAGACGTTGGTGACAAATGTCTGATCGTGGCAAATTGTTCGAACAGAGCAGTCATTTCTTCTCCCAGCGATTGTTGCTCATCATGTGACAGAGCGTTAATAGTAGCGTTTGTCTTATCTACTGCTTTATTTCCCCATCGTTTACGAGCTTCCTCTTCATAACGATTATCGCTAAAATCAAACCCTGCAAATTTTTCCTTGTTAGACATGTGAATATCTCCTTTCATATATTGCGTTGTTTTATCTATTGTGGCAATCATTTTATCGATTCTTTTTCGTTTATCGAGCAATGTTTGTCGATGTAGTGTGAGTGCTTCTTTTCGGTCAAAGGACGGGCTATGAATGATTCCCTTAATTTGTTTTAATGGGAAGTACAATTCTCTGAAGAATAAAATCTGTTGCAAGGTTTCGAGATTATCTTCAGAGTAAAGTCGATAACCAGATGATGAAGTCGATTCTGGCTTAAGTAACCCAATTTCATCATAATGATGCAGTGTACGTACACTAATGCCGCTTAAATGAGAAACTTCTTTTACTTTCATGTTCATTGTGTTCTCCTCCTTACATTTGTTACTATAAACTATAACGTAACGTTAGTGTCAACAGATAAAAAATAAATTTCGTCGTTTAGCAACGACAATTAGCTAAATGTATGATTGATATATTAGAATGAATAAATAGAAAGGGAAGTTGTCTAGATGATGTTAGATGATCAATCACAATATGTAAAAACAGTATCTCTTAAAAAAGAACAAATTATATCGTATGATGAATTTCCCTTTACTTTACCGATAATAAAATACCTTGATAAGTTATCACTTCATCCGAATGTTACTTATATTATTGGAGAAAACGGGATGGGTAAATCTACCTTATTAGAAGGGATTGCGATTGCGTTAGGATTCAATCCAGAAGGAGGCACACAAAATTATCAGTTTTCAAATTATGACTCCCATTCACAGCTAGATGATTATTTACGCATTGCTCGCGGAGCTAATCGTCCAAAAGATACCTTTTTCTTTCGTTCGGAAACGTTTTATAATGTAGCGACCTATATAGAAGAATTAGACAGTTAACCTATAGCTGGGCGTCGGGCTATTGATTCATTTGGTGGAATTTCTTTACATGAACAATCCCATGGAGAGTCATTTTTTGCTACATTTATGGAGCGTTTTCAAGGGCAAGGATTATATATATTAGATGGACCGGAAGCGGCATTGTCCCCAGCACGACAATTATCGTTATTATCAAGAATAAATGAACTTGTGCAACAAGAGTCACAACTTATCATTTCAACACATTCGCCAATTATAATGGCATATCCACATGCAAAACTGTTGCAATTAACAACAGAAGGTATGAATGAAACAAGTTTAGAGGAAACAGATCATTATACCGTAATGAAACAATTTTTTGACGATAAAGAACGGTTACTGCATTATCTTTTTCAATCATAATCATTTTTTGTTGAAGTGATTATTCCAAAACTTTATAAGGCTGAAAATATCGAATTAAGTGGTAAAACATATCATTTACATATGGATAATATGAGCGATTTAACTGAAAAATGACTCGTGATTTTTAACTTTTAGGTGATTATATAACTGGATCAATTTTATAATAGGACAATCCGGTTAAAAACACGAACATTTAGTAAGAAACGTTTATAATAATACGTGTTTAGCTTATGTAACTAAGTTTACTTGAATGAAAGCCGACTGACTCTTGCGGGAAAAGCAAAAGTTCTTCGGTGGGTGAACGATAGTGAAACCCATGTGTCCGAAAACCCTTGTTACAATACGATAATATTGTAACAAGAGTTGAGGCCATGCCCGCAGAAAGCAGTCGGCTGTAATGAAAGTAAACGGTTCTATCATCACACGTAATGTTCGAGTTTGATATACTGAAACTGAATGATGAAATTGATTCAACTAGGTTAGCATATAAAAAGGAGATAAAAAAATAATGAAGCGAATGTTCATGATTGTATTGTTAATGTTTGTGCTTGTAGTCAGTGCATGTGGCAGTGATACAGAAGATACTGTCGAAGAAAATGATGAGCAAGCAAATGAAGTGGAAGAAAGTGAAGAACAATCAAATGATATAGAAGAAAAGTTGGATAAAGCAGATGGAGCAGATGAAAGTCAAGCTAGTGAAAAAGAGGAAGAGACTTTTAGTGAAGTAGGGATTTTAAAAGAGCAAATAGCAGAAGATATGATTGAAGTTGAAACAGAAGAAACTGTTACGGAATTTAAATTAACAAAAGAAGCACAAGAAGATATTGAGTATGTAGATGTTGGGGATGAAGTGCAATATACATATTATGAAGAAGACGAGGAAGCCATCATTGGATTCATTGAGAAAAGTGAGCACTATGATAAACCACGTCATCATCACGAGCATCATAAACATGAAAGACATCACAGACATCAAGAGCACCATAAACATCCACACAAAGGTCATCATCATGGACCACGACCAAATGATTAAATAGCTTATTTATTATTGTGGAAGTTTTTGTGTGAAAAAAGCCCGAATATATGGACACTCCCTTAGAAGTGTCTTATATATTCGGGCTTTTCATTGTTAATAATTCTTACTGTAAGCTTTCATCAATTTCGTTAATCATTTCAGTAACTGAAATTAATCCGCCACCAGATAAGTACCAGTAGTCTGGAGCTAAATAATGAATATCATCATTTTTCATTGCTTTTGTTTTTTCCATTAAGACGTTTTCAACAATTGCTCCTGCAGCTGATTCTTCACCAATCGCAGCACTACGGTCAATGACATATAGTAGGTCAGGATCTTGTTCGACTACATATTCAAATGAAACGTTTTGTCCATGAGTCGATACTTCGATACCTTCATCAACTGCTGGAACGCCAAACACATCATGGATAATTCCGAAACGTGACTGTGGACCATATGCACTGATTTTATCATCATTAGCTAAAATGATTAATGCATCTTTACCACTGTCTTCCGCGTGTTCTTTAATCGTAGCAATCTTATCATCGATTTCATCTAATTTCGTGTTCACTTCATCTTCTTTTTCAAAAATTTCGCCTAAAATATGAGCGTTTTCCTTGAATGAATCCATATATCTAGTCGTATCAACACCTACAAAAATAGTTGGTGCTAATTCTTCTAGTTGATCATATAAATCCGCTTGACGACCTGAGATAAGAATTAAATCTGGATCGATTTCAGCAATCTTTTCAAAGTCAGGTTCTTTTAAACTACCGATATTCTCATAATCGTCACTTTCATATTTGTCTAAGTAAGAAGGGATGTTTGTTTGCGCTACACCTGCAACTTCAACACCTAATTCATCTAGAGAGTCTAATGCCCCAAAATCAAATACAACAACTTTTTCTGGGTTTTTTTCAATTTCTGTTTCTCCTAATTCGTGTTCAACGACAATTGTTTCACTTTCATTACCTTCTGTATCCTCTGAATCTGCTTGATCATCCGAATCAGATGAACCACATGCGGCAACAATGATTAAGACTAGTCCAATTACAAATAAATATTTTAAGTTTTTCATTTATATAAACCCCTTCTCATTTAAATTGTGTTTATTCATTCTTAATATAACATTTTCAGTTTGTACATACTCATTTTTTATTATGTATAGATTATTATAACAGCGACAACACCGTTTAGACGAGCACTTTAATCAATAGCCTCCTTATAGTTTTTTAGAAAATGTTATAAAAAATAAACTTAATTAATGACAATGAAAATCATTATCAATTAGATAACAAAATTGTACCATAACCGGATAAGATGTCAACTAATTTTAGAAATATATTAAATGATTTTTAGAAAAATTACGGAGAAGCTAGATAGTATCTACGTTCCTAATATTTATTATATTTTCAAACAAAGTATTTTATATGATTAATGCAAACAATCTGACATTGTTTATCCTGAGCTAACTCATTGAGAAAATGCAAGAGTCTTAATATAATAGAAATTGCAGCAAGATTTGTCGAAAAAAGTCGAATGCTTGTTGTATGATTATTTAGGAGGCTTATTATTATGATTTATGCTAATCCAAATACAGAAGGTTCTTTAGTTTATTTTAAAGAACAATATCAGAACTTTATCGGGGGAGAATGGGTTAAACCTGTAAAAGGGGAATATTTAGATATTACTTCTCCAATTGATGGTAAAGTGTTTACATCCGTACCAAAATCAACAGAAGAAGATGTTGAGTTAGCACTTGATGCAGCACATGCAGCGAAAGAAGCGTGGGGTAAGTCATCAGTAACTGAAAGAGCAGCTGTTTTAAATGCTGTAGCAGATCGTATGGAAGAAAACTTAGAAATGCTTGCTGTAGCCGATACTTGGGACAATGGTAAGGCAGTTCGTGAAACATTAAATGCAGATATACCTTTAGCAATTGATCATTTCCGTTATTTTGCAGGAGTTATTCGTGCACAAGAAGGCGGAATTAGTCAGTTAGATGAAGATACAGTAGCATATCATTACAATGAACCTATGGGTGTTGTTGGACAAATTATTCCATGGAACTTCCCAATTTTAATGGCAGCGTGGAAAATAGCACCTGCATTAGCAGCAGGAAACGCTATTGTTATGAAGCCAGCAGAACAAACACCAGCATCTATTTCAGTATTAATGGAATTATTAGAAGATATTTTACCAAAAGGTGTGTTAAATATCGTTCAAGGTACTGGTCTAGAAGTAGGTAAGCCACTTGCATCTAGTCAACGTATTGCAAAAGTTGCTTTCACAGGATCAACAGCAGTTGGTCGTTCGATTATGGAATATGCAACGGAAAATATTATTCCAGTAACATTAGAGTTAGGTGGAAAGTCACCGAACGTATTTTTTGAAGACATTATGGATGAAGATGACGAATATTTAGATAAAGCAATTGAAGGATTCGTTTTATTCGCACTAAACTCTGGTGAAATTTGTACATGTCCTTCACGTGCACTAGTTCACGAGAATATTTATGATAAATTTATGGAAAAAGTTATCGAACGCGTAAAAGCGATTAAGATTGGTAACCCATTAGATACAGAAACAATGATGGGAGCACAAGCATCTCAGCAACAGTTAGACAAAATTATGTCTTATATCGATATTGGTAAAGAAGAAGGTGCTGAGTTAGTTATCGGTGGTAACCGTAACAAACTAGAAGGTAACCAAGCAGAAGGATATTACGTTGAACCGACAATTTTCAAAGGTGACAACAAGATGCGTATTTTCCAAGAAGAAATCTTCGGACCAGTATTAGCAGTAACAACATTCAAAGAATTTGACGAAGCAATGGAAATTGCCAATGATACAGTTTATGGTCTAGGAGCAGGGGTCTGGTCACGTAACATTGACACAGCATACCGTGCTGGACGTGCAATTGAATCAGGCCGTGTTTGGACAAACACTTATCACCAATACCCAGCTCACGCAACATTCGGTGGATCAAAGCAATCAGGATTCGGACGCGAAAACCACTTAATGATGTTAAGTAACTATCAGCATACGAAAAGTGTTATCGTAGGCTACAATGAAGGTCCAATGGGCTTTTACTAAAAATATGATGTAACAGTAAAGGTTCCAAATCATTAAATGATTTGGAACCTTTTTTCATAGGTATCATACGCTTTTTAATTGAGATTTTTATAATGCGACAACTGCTTTTGTTGCTAGTAATGTTTCTAATTTTACTGACCATTGTTGACGGAAGTTGTCACGATCATAATTGACAAATTTTGTAAGATTAGTCTCTTTTTTAGCTTGTAAAATACGTTTTACAGATTGATCAATACGAGATTCAGAGATTTGACCGGATTTTACTGCTTCAATAAGTGTTTCTAGTATAGAAATCTGTGCTGCTTCATCATGTCCGACAACAAGTAAGTCAACACCAGTTTCAATGGCACGAATGGCAGCTTCAGCTGGAGTTGCATGAAGCGTAATATCTTTTTCGAGTAAATCCTCACTCATAATAACCCCTTCGTATCCTAGTTTTTCTCGTAATAAATAACGCACGATTAATTCAGAGAAAAGAGCAGGTTCTGTAAAGTCACTATGTGCAGTTGCTTCATTCGTAATACTAATAAAATTTGCGCCAGCTTCGATAGCTTTAATAAATGGTTGGAGCGCTGTTTTGTGTAATGGACCAAGGTGTGTTAAACACGCGCCGATATGTGCTTGTAAATCTCCAGTTCCAGGAAAATCACGGACAGGTACAGCGACATCACGTTGTTGGCATCCTTGGACGGCTGCTGTAACGTGTTTTGTCGTATATTTATTATTTGCACCAAAAGATTCAGTGTCGTTTTCTGCAATGTTAGCGTGGATATATGTGTTCATATTAATGCCCATTGCAAGTAATTCTTCACTGACAATGTGGGCTGCTTGTCTCGTATAAAGACGGTTGTTTATTTGTCCAAGTGTTTGGAGGTCAGGGCTAATTGTAACTCCGTTTGTAATTGTATTATTTATTCCGCCACCTTGTTCGATTGCGATAAATAATGGAATATTTCCTGTATAAGCTTGTAAGTTTTGTGTTAGGTGATGAATTTGTTTTGGATGAATTGCATTTTTCTTCGTGAGAAATATATTTCCAACGTGAAAATTTGTGAGCAGGTTTTCTGTATCGCCTTCAATAGATTGTCCAGAAATACCAAACATACATAATTGACCAATTTTCTCTTCTAGTGACATTGATTCTATGTTCATCTTGCCATCCCCTTTTTATGTGTAACATACATCATAACGATTGCTCATTGTTATATTTATCTTAGCAATATGACTCTTCATTGTAAATAGATTTTGCCGTATTTATGTATAATTGTAAAAGATACTTTCATATAATAGTAGTGTAAAATAACTACTAAACGGGTATTATATAAACTATGCTAACGAAGTCGCTAACAAATAGGAGTAATTAGTGTAGCGGATTACTGCACATCTATTTGCTAGACAACGGAATGAACTAATTAAGGGGGTCTGTATATTATGCGAATCATCGGAATTGACATCGGCGGAACATTGATTAAATTAGGAATTTTCAATGAGCTTGGCGAAGTAGAAGAAACGACAACTTTAAAAACAGATAAAATACGTGGAGCCCAGACGATTATAACAGACATTATTGACCAAGTTACTTTGTTTGGAAAAATAGATGCTATCGGGATAAGTATGCCCGGTCAACTTGATACAGAAAAAGGTACGGTTATTCAAGGACCAGTTAATATCCCTAATTTCACTGGATTAGAAATTAGAAACATATTGACTGAGCAATTTAATGTCCCTGTTGCGATCATAAATGATGTCGATGCAGCGGCATTAGGTGAAAAATATTTTGGAAAAAGAGATCATTTGACCGATTTTTTATTTGTTGCTTACGGGACGGGAATTGGCGGTGCAATCGTCCAAAATGGGAAGATACATAAAGGACATAATGGTTTTTCAGGTGAATTTGGTCATATGATTACTCATGTTGGCGGTAGAACTTGTAATTGTGGACAGTCAGGCTGTTATGAAAGATACGCATCAACAAATGTATTAGTAAGAGAAGCACAACGAATATCTAAACAATATGATACAGGAGAAGCAATTGTTGAAGCATATGAACAAGGTAGTAATATGATTCAAGGATTAGTAGATACGTGGTTAGAAGAAGTAGTTGCAGGTTTAGTTTCGTTAATCCATATTTTTAATCCAAGTATGATTGTTTTAGGTGGCGGTATTATGGAACAAAAACGTGTTGTATCAGAAGTTTCTAGACGAATTCACTCGCAAATTTTCCCATCTTTTCGGGATGTAACGGTTATTCATTCGACATTAGGTAATAAAGCAGGTATGCTAGGAGCGGTTTCTTTACATGTATAAAGGAGTTTATCTGCATGGCGAAACGAATCTTAATCGAAAATGCAAGGTTATTTTTACAAACAGATACAATTGAAAATGGATATCTTTTGATTGAAGATGGAAAAATCGTTACTATTAGTAAAGAGCAGATTGACATAACTAAAAATGTATATCGTATTGATGGGACCGGTAAGAATGTATTGCCTGGTTTTATTGACATGCACATTCATGGCACAAAAGGTGCTGATGTAATGGATGCAACAGAAACAGCACTAGATACGATAGCAACTGCTTTGCCAAAATCAGGTACAACAAGCTTTTAGCGACGACGATGACAGCATCTACAAGCGAAATTGATGAAGCATTAGAAAATATTGCAAACTATAAGCAGAAAAATAAAACAGCAACATTACTTGGTATCCATTTAGAAGGACCTTTCATACATAGGAATAAAAGTGGAGCGCAACAAGCAGACAATATTATCCCAGGAAATATAGCCTTATTTAAACGCTGGCAGCAAGTAGCTACTGGAAAAATCAAACTTGTCACATTAGCACCAGAATGTGCAGAAGACGGATTTATCAACTATTTAACAAGATCTGGAGTAATTGCTTCAGCAGGACATACAACAGCTACATTTGCTGAGATAAAACGTGCGACACAAGAAGGAATACGCCACCTTACTCATCTAGGTAATGCGATGACTGGACTACATCATCGGGACGTTGGAGTAGTAGGGGCGGGTTTTTTGTTGGATGCCTTACAAGTTGAAATTATTGCTGATTATATTCACCTCGCACCGGAAATGTTGGAAATTATTGTAAAACAAATTGGTGCTGAACGAATAATTTTAATTACTGATGCAATGAGGGCAACGTCACTTGGTAATGGCACTTATGAATTTGGTGGGCAAGAAGTGACAATACGTGATGCTCGGGCAACATTAGCAAATGGTGTATTAGCGGGTAGTGTCATAACGATGATTGAAAGTGTGCGTAACATGTTACAAATTCCTGGCATAACGTTACGAGACATTATAAAAATAACCGCAGAAAACCCTGCCAAGCAACTACATATTTTTAATGACAAAGGAAGTATTGCTATCGGAAAAACGGCCGATCTCGTTATAGTAGACGCACGTATGGAGATTACACATACAATTTGCCAAGGCGAGATAGCATACGAGGAGTGAAAAAAATGAATATTATTAAAGTGAACAATTATGAAGAAATGAGCAAGAAAGCAGCTGAAATAGTATTAGAAAAATTAAACAAGATTGAAAAGCCAGTGTTAGGTTTAGCAACTGGTTCAACACCTGAAGGATTGTATAAATTAATGTGTGAAGCGAATAAAGCTGGCGATATATCGTTTCAAGATGTGACGACATTTAACTTAGATGAATATGTCGGATTACCAGAAGAAAATGAACAAAGTTATCATTATTTTATGGATGAACATTTATTGAATCATATCGATATTCCCAAACAACAAGCCTACATTCCAAATGGTTTAGCAGAAGATTTAGAGGCAGAATGTGCTCGTTATGATGCAGCGATTGAAGCAGCTGGAAAAATCGATTTACAATTACTTGGTTTAGGAGTTAATGGGCATGTTGGCTTTAACGAACCAGGTACACCAGTAACTTCACGTACACACATTGTCGAACTAGATGATATTACCCGAGAAGTAAATGCACGCTTTTTCGAAGACGAAGCTGAAGTGCCAACAAAGGCGATTACAATGGGCATAGCAACCATTTTAGAAGCAGATCATGTTTTATTTCTTGTCCATGGCGAGAAAAAGGCGGAAATTTTACGAAAAGTGATTAATGGAGAAGTAACAGAAGATATTCCAGCATCTGCACTGCAATTACATCCGAATGTGACAGTGATAACAGATATCGAATTATAAAAATAAAAAACACCTTAAAGAGCTATCGACAAAATACATTATTTATATGCAATGTATTTTGTATAAAGATTTCTGTTTAAGGTGTCTTTTTGTGTCTGGATCTTGCTCTCCCGCTTTGGAGTTTGCTCTCCCACTTTGGAAATTGCTCTCCCGCTCTGGATCTTGCTCTCCCGCCTTGGAATTTGCTCTCCCGTCTCGGATCTTGCTCTCCCGCCTTGGAATTTGCTCTCCCGTCTCGGATCTTGCTCTCCCGCTTTGAAATTTGCTCTCCCACTTTGGAAATTGCTCTCCCGCTCTGGATCTTGCTCTCCCACTTTGGAAATTGCTCTCCCGTCTCGGATCTTGCTCTCCCGCCTTGGAATTTGCTCTCCCGCTCTGGATCTTGCTCTCCCACTATGGAAATTTGCTCTCCCACTTTGGAAATTGCTCTCCCGCTCTGGAATTTGCTCTCCCGCTTTGGAAATTGCTCTCCCGCTCTGGATCTTGCTCTCCCGCTTTGAAATTTGCTCTCCCGCTTTGGAAATTGCTCTCCCGTCTCGGATCTTGCTCTCGCTCCTTGAATTTTGCTCTCGAGCTCTGTTATTTGCTCTCCCATGTTACTATGGTACGATTAATATATCACAATGAAGAGGTGAGCAAATGAAATTCTCAGAATACATACAAAATGATGCGGTTGGTTTAGCTGAACTCGTTAAAAAGGGCGAAGTTACAGCGAAGGAACTTGCTGCATTAAGTTTTACTAGATTGCAAGAAGTAGATAAAGAGTTAAATGCGGTAACACAAACGCGTGGTGCTCAAGTGAAAGAAGAGTTAGAAAATATTAATCTAGATGCGACTTTTGCGGGCGTACCTTTTTATATAAAAGATATATCACAAACGATTGCAGGGGAAGTCAGTACAGGTGGATCGAAATTAATGGCAGAAGCAAAAGCGCCACAAACAGCTAATTTAGTAAATGACTTTCATCGTGCAGGATTACTTACGCTTGGTTATTCTGCAACGCCTGAGTTTGCATTGAAAAACATTACCGAAGCGGCAATTCATGGTCCTACAAGAAATCCGTGGAATACAAATCATTCTCCAGGTGGATCTAGTGGAGGAGCGGCAGCACTTGTTGCTTCAGGTGTAACACCAATTGCAGGAGCAAGTGATGGTGGGGGATCGATTCGTATTCCGGCATCTTTTTCTGGATTATTCGGTTTAAAGCCTACACGAGGCAGAACGTCAGTAGGTCCAGGAGTTGGTCGCCAATGGCAAGGGGCGGCAATTGATTTTGTCTTAACACGTTCAGTTCGTGATAGTGCGACAATGTTAACTGAACTCCAAGTTATCCAAGAAGAGGCGGCATTTCAAACGCCCTTATTTCCAGACGCTTATGAACACGCCATGCAAGCAGATTTTGACCGTCCATTAAAAATCGGTTTTACAACAGAGTCCCCAGTAGGAACACCTGTATCAGATGAAGCGAAACTGGCGGTACGTAAGACGGTGCAATGGTTAGAAGAACAAGGTCATCATGTCGAGGAAGCAAATAATAAAATCGACGGAAAACAATTGATGCGCAACTACTTTTTAATGAATAGTGGTGAAATCTCAGCACTTACGCAACAAATCGAAGGAATGCTTGGACGTAAGTTAACAGCTGAGGATGTTGAAATTGAAACATGGTTATTACATTGTGCAGGACAACAAGTTTCAGCAGCAGACTTTTCGAGCAGTTTAGCATCATGGGATCATGCAGCAGCACAAATGGCAGAGTACCATGAAACGTATGATTTTTACATTACGCCGGCAGCAGCATTTTCCGCTCCAGAAATAGGAGAATTAACGCATACAGAACAAGAAGTACAGTACTTACAAGAAAAAGTTGCAACATTAAATGCAGACGATCAACAGGCGTTAATTTATGAGATGTTTTTACCGAGTTTAACATACACACCGTTTACACAACTAGCTAATTTAACAGGACAACCTGGGATTAGTTTACCAGTCCACTTAACAGCAGAAGGTTTACCAATAGGTGTGCAAGTAATGGCATCTAAAGGAGCAGACCATCGCTTATTACAATTAGCAGACAAAATTGAACAATCCCCATTATGGGTAGGAATGGAAGGAAATCCTTACTTTACAGCAAAATAATCAGACGTACACTCGCAGACAGGAAATAACTTCTTGTCTGCGAGTTTTACATTAATATGAAAAAATCCTATACCATGATAAAATAACTCTAGCAGAAGTAGGAGTTGGTGACATGTTCGATTTGTTTATCGATATTGAGCTGATTGGTATTCGTCATTCATTACCACGTACATTATCGAATCAATATACAATCATTTTTTCAAACAAAGATGGTCTCGTTCATATTGAAGAAAAAAAGTATTATTTACTTAATATCCAACATCAGGCTGAAGAGGAAAATAATCAACCATTATTAGGTCCCGTTGTTGGAGGACATGTTATCGGTGATATAGATAAAGTTGTTGGTGTTCTTTCTGATAATGTTTTTCAAAAGGGTGACATCATTCAACTAGATGTCATGTGTGTCAATACGAGCCAACAATTTACAGTAGTTGGTAAATTTAACCGTAAAGGTGGAACTTTTTCTAAATATATTCCAAGTGAACTACTAAAAGTACCAACAGAAAAAACAGCGGTAACAGTAAATGGAATGAAGAAGGAAAATATTAAGAGCGAACTGTTGCTGAAAATACCGCACGGCAATCGAGTTATCTTTGAATTGCAAGATAGTTCCATGATAACCATTGATGTCTATGATGGGGGACTTGAAGTAGCACCATTTGTCACAGGTCCACTACAGCATGAAATTAGCGATATTACGATAGAAAGTACTATGGATCGGCAAGCGAAAATTACGTTCCACCAGAAAAATCGCCCAACTTTTACCATACATATTAGGTTAGACTAACGGGTGAAACGATACATAAAAAAATTTCCGCAAAAATGATACGTATTTTTTATTTTGGAGAATAAATGTTGTATAATACATTACTAGACATAAGTCATTAAGGAGACGATTTGGATGGAAAACAATGAAGTAGTACTAGTTATTGATTTTGGGAGTCCATACAATCAACTGTTAACAAGAAACATTCGTGCGCAAGGTGTATATAGCGAACTACGCCCACATACGATTACAGCAGATGAAGTAAAGACAATGCAGCCAAAAGCAATCATTTTATCAGGTGGACCTTATTACGTAGAAGATGACAATCGTTATCGTATAGATGAAGCGATTTATTCGCTCGACATTCCCATGTTAGGAATTTGTTACGGGATGCAATTATTAACCGATCATTTCGGTGGAAAGGTAGAAAATAAAAAAGTACGTGCTTACGAAGAAGTGGGAATAACGACAAATACAGATACAGACTTATTTGCAGATTTACAAAAAGAACAAACGGTTATCGCAAGTGTAGGAGATATCGTTAAAAAAGTACCAACTTCCTTCCAAGTAGATGCGACATTTAAAACAGGGGAAGTAGCAGCAATTAGTGATCCGGATCGTAATCTATTCGGAATCCGTTTCTACCCTGAATTAGAAGGAACAGAGTATGGAACAGATATATTAAAAAACTTCCTATTCTCGATTAGTGAATGTGCAGGAGATTGGTCGATTGAACGTTTTATTCAATCAGAAATCAAACATATTCGAGAAGAAGTCGGAGATCGTAAAGTATTATGTGGACTGAGTGGAGGAGTGGACTCTTCCGTTGTCGCCGCACTAATTCATCGTGCAATTGGTGACCAGTTAACGTGTATATTTGTTGACCATGGCTTATTACGAAAAAATGAAGGTGCAGAAGTAATGGGCTTACTTGCAGATGATTTCCATATGAACATTGTCCAAGTCGACGCATCAGAGCGCTTTTTATCGAAATTAGCAGGTGTCGATAATCCAGAAGAAAAACGTAAAATTATCGGTAGTGAATTTATCCATGTTTTTGACGAAGAAGCAGGAAAATTAACAGATGTTGATTTCCTGGCACAAGGAACACTTTACAGTGACGTCATTGAAAGTGGAACATTAACAGGACAAAAGGTAAAATCACATCATAATGTTGGTGGATTACCTGAAGATATGGAATTTAGTTTAATTGAACCAATTCGCTCATTATTTAAAGACGAAGTTCGTGAATTAGGTACAGCATTAGGCTTACCTGATAATATCGTTTGGCGTCAACCTTTCCCAGGACCAGGTCTTGGAATCCGTGTGTTAGGGGAAGTAACGGAAGAAAAACTAACAATCGTAAGAGAAGCGGATGCTATTTTACGTGAAGAAATTCGTCTAGCAGGACTTGACCGAGATATTTGGCAATACTTCGCAGTTTTACCAAATATTCGCAGTGTTGGCATGACTGATGACGGACGTTCATATGACTATACAGTCGGTCTTCGTGCAGTAAACTCAGTAGATGGTATGACATCTGATTGGGCACGCATTGATTGGGAAATCTTAGATCGGATTTCTCGCCGCATCGTAACAGAAGTCGAGCACGTAAACCGCATTGTGTATGATGTAACGAGCAAGCCGCCATCCACGATTGAGTGGGAATGACTAGGAAGGGAGTCTAAGTCAACTTGCCTTGATTTAGATGAATTTGGTTTGCTTAGGCGAATATTTAAGCAAATAGTTTCCTGCCGAAGTAGTTTTTTGACCTAATATAAGGAAATAAATTGGATAGGAAAAGGAGCTAAATCTTGATGGATTTAGCTCCTTTTCTATATAAAATAAAATTGTAATTTTATCTTAGAAAAATATGTTCTATCCACATTACAATATCTTTTCAAAAGGAAAACAAATCCGACTAAGAACAATATAACAATAGGGCCTCTCTCAAAAATGCCTTTTTGGTATTTGAAAGATAACGAGAATTAATATAATAACCAATATGAGATTATTTTGTTTTTATGATAGTATTAGATATAATATTTTTTAAAACATTATATTTTCTAATAATATATTTGAAGTTTTATTTCAATACTATATTTTTAGGGAGTAAACTTATTAAATATAAAGGAGATGAATAGATTGTCTGACAATAATAAGAAAACAAATGAATCAATAGAAAAAGATCAGAATTTTGATCCAAGCAGGCGACGTTTTCTAAAGAATACAGGAATGGTTATTGGTGGTGTTGCAGGAGGTTCGGTTCTTGGTGGTCTTTTGATTAATCAAGACAAATCAGATACAGCAACAACTGATAAGAATAAGCAAGGAGCTGCCTCTCCTACAGAAGCACGGATGTTTTTTACACGATATGAAGACTTTGTAGTTTTAGAGCAGACTACGGAGCGAATTTATCCAGAAGATGATAATGGGCCTGGTGCTATAGGTTTAGGAGTTCCGTATTTTATAGATAAACAACTTGCTGGTAAATGGGGAGTGAATGCAGCTGATTATCGTCAGGGACCTTTCTTAGATTCAGATCCGACAGTAGATATGTCTAGTTTAACACGAGGTGAAATTTTCATTTTAGGTCTTCGAAAAATAAATGAAGAAAGTCAAAAGAGATTTGATGCGACATTTGCTGAAATAGAAGTTGAACAACAAGATGAAGTATTAACAGATTTTGCAAATGGAGATGTTGATATGAAAGGAATCGGATCTAATCGTTTCTTTGACCTGCTTCGATCGGCAACATTAGAAGGGGCTTATTCAGATCCAATGTACGGTGGTAACCGAAATATGGAAGGTTGGAAAATGAAGGAATTCCCTGGTGCAGTTGCTTCATATGCCGACATCATTGATGATAAAGAGTTTGTAAAGATGGATCCGGTTAGCTTAACGGATTATCAACAGAAATCATAATACATAAAGGGGTAGAACAATGGCTGAAAAATTAGATAAAGTAGATGTTGTTATCGTCGGTTCAGGTTGGGCTGGTGGAACAGCGGCTGCTGAACTTTCAAAAAAGGGGTATGAGGTTGTTTGTTTAGAACGTGGTAAAGATCATTCAACAGAAGATTTTATTGGTGCAAAAGATGAATTAAAATATAGTCGACGAATTGAAATGTTCCAAGACCTATCAAAAGAAACATTAACAATCCGCAATGATATAGATGAAGTAGCGACACCCCATCGAAGTAATGAAACAAATTCGATTAATGGTACGGATACAGGTGGATCAGGTGTTCATTGGAATGGTCAAATTTACCGCTGGTTACCGACAGACTTTGAGCTTCGTAGTAAAACAATCGAAAAGTATGGGGAAGACATAATACCTGAAGACATGACCATGCAAGACTGGGGAATTACATACGATGAAATTGAACCATATTACGACAAATTTGAAGAGACAATAGGTGTATCCGGAGAACAAGATCCACTACGTCCAGAAATGTCTAGACCATTTCCGAATCCACCAATGAAGGAAACAGCAACTATGGCTTTATTTAAAGAGGCTACAGAAGCAATGGGTTACCATCCATATCATATGGCTTCTGCTAATATGTCAGAAAAGTATGAGAATCCAGATGGCGAAACAATCAATGCATGTATGTATTGTGCTTTCTGTGAACAATATGGATGTGACTTTGGTGCTAAAGCTGACCCAATTGTAACTGTATTATCAACTGCAAGAAGACATGACAACTTTGAATTAAGAAATAACTCGTATGTTGTTCGTATTTTACATGAAGATGGTCGTGCTACAGGTGTCCGTTATGTTGATACACAAACAGGAGAAGAATATGATCAGCCAGCAGATCTTGTAGTTGTTGGAGGGTTCACATTTACAAATACACGATTACTATTATTATCAGAAATTGGTAAGCCATATGATCCAGAAGCAAACACAGGTGTTGTCGGAAAAAACATAACTACTCATGCTGCAAACTTGACTCATTTACGTGTAAGAGGATTCTTTGATGAGGAGAAATTTAACCGATATGCAGGTGCTGGGGCATTAGGTGCTACAATGGATGACTTTAACTTGGAACAACTAGATCATACAGAATTAGACTTCTTACATGGATTCTTAATTCGATCAACACAGTTAGGTAGTCGACCAATTACTCATAACCATGTTCCGGAAGGGGTACCTACTTGGGGGCAAGAGTTTAAGGAAAAATCCTTATTTTATACCCACCGTAATTTAGATATTCAGCAGCAAAATGGTGTTCTAGGATGGCGCTATAACTACATGGATTTAGATCCAACCTATAAGGATGTTTTTGGTGACCCACTATTACGTGTTACGTATAAGTTCCATGATCAAGACCGTAATATTGTAAGATATGCTCATCAAAAATCAAAAGAAATTTTAGAAGAAATGGGTGCAGATCATATTACTGTTCCTGAAATTACAGATGAAACAGAATTTGGCCATAACAGTTTAGGAGACCATACGGCTGGAGGAGTTATTATGGGAGACGATCCAGAAACATCTGCTGTTAATAACTACTCACAAATGTGGGATATGGAAAACGTATTCGTATTAGGAGCATCATCATTCCCACACAATAGCTCATCTAACCCAACGAACACAGTTGGCGCTTTAGCTTACCGTGCAACTGAAGGTATGATTGAGTACCTAGAAAATGATGGTGGATTACTCGTTGACCCAAGTAAGGAATAGAATAATAGCTGAAGGTCTAAAAGAAATAAAATTAGATTAAATAGAAAAGGGAAGGGAACGCTCCTTCTCTTCTTTATTTTTATAACTAGTTACAAGGAAGGGTACATATGCGAAATAAAATACATCTCTCTTTTTTAGGCATCTTAATTATCCTAGGGATACTACTAGGTGCGTGTGGTAATAAAATTGATACGAATATGTCTGAATCAATGATTGATTTTAAATTTACGACACAAGATAACGAGACAATAAGTTTAGAAGATCTCAAAGGAGATTGGTGGATTTCTTATTTTTCGTATACGAACTGTAAGACAGTTTGTCCGCGAACGACAGCTAACATGGTTGATGTTCAAAAAGAACTAAAAGAAAATGATTTATACCCGCAAATTATTTCCTTTAGTGTCGATCCTGAAAATGATACACAAGAGGAATTAAAAAAATATGCAGATGAATATGAAGTAGATTTGGACTCATGGAGTTTTTTAACTGACTACGATTTTGCGACGATTCAGAAAGTATCAGAGGATGCCTTCCGAGCTGTTTTGGAAGATGGAGCTGTTGATCAAATGTCACATACTTACATGTTCTATTTAATTAATCCAGAAGGTGACATTGTCAAAAAATATGATGGTATGAGTATGACGGAGATGGATGTGTTAGTTGATGACATGAAGACGGTTTTAGAGTAAAGTTTTTTCAGGAAGAATATAAGCCACGAAAGCAATACTCATCTTATTAAAAACCGCTAGGATGGAAAGTATTCCATGCCTAGCGGTGTCTATTTGTGCTCCGAACTTATTTTTCTAAAACTTTCATAGATTCACGGTTAAATGCTGGGATGTCATCAGGTGTACGACTCGTCACAAAATGGCCTGAACAAACGACAACTTCTTCATCTTTATAAGTGACACCAGCGTTTTCCATGTCTACTTTAATTGATTTGTAACCTGTTGCTTGACGTCCATCTAATGTCTTCGCAGTAATCAATAGTTGTGGTCCATGACATATTGCGAAAACTGGTTTTTTATTATCCATAAAGGGTTTAACGAACTCGACGAATTGATCGTCAGCACGTAATTGGTCTGGTGAGAAACCACCTGGAATGAATAATGCATCGAAGTCTTCAGGTTTTACATCATCAATGCCTTTGTCAACCTTGATTCTTTTACCATTTATTCCTTCAATCACATTCCCTGCTTTTTTCTCAATCGTTACGACTTCATGTCCAGCTTCTTCAAATGCTTTTGCTGGCTCCGTGAATTCTGAGTCCTCATATAAGTTTGTAATTACTGTTGCTATTTTAGCCATTGTACTTCAAACTCCTCCTAAAAAATCTTGATACATTATATATATATACCACGCAGATTACATTTTAAACATACGACTATTTACGATATTTTGACACATACGGATTATCTTTTTCATAAAAGCGCCACGGATAATGTACCGCTTCGTTAGAGTTTCCAATTCCAATCCGGGGACTCACTGCAATGTTTTCAGGAATAATACCCTTCCCGATAAAAAGGGGAGGTACTTGCCAGTCGTGTCCATAATAGTCCATCGTAATGCCAAGCGCTTTTGTTAACTTACCAGGACCACTCGTCCAATCGACTTGTTTCAGGTGTAGACCACGATTTTCTTGCATGATATGAAGCCCTTCTACTGGTTCTAACGCCCGAATTAAAATCGCGTGAGGAATACCAACAGGTCCTGCTACAACATTGATGAGTGTATGGGTGTGCATTTGGTATGTATAGACCAATCCGGCTCGCGAAAACATGATTTCGGTTCGTTTCGTTCGACGGTTGTTGAAGCTGTGTGCCGCCTGATCTTCAGGTCCTTGATATGCTTCTGTTTCTACGATTTTTCCGACGACACGACCTTGTGGTAAGTCGTGGACGATATAGTTACCGAGTAAAGCTTGTGCTAGCCTTAAGCAAGGTAAGTCAAAAAATGATTGCTTTACTGGTTCATACATCTGAATCACGTCCTTCTTTGCGAAGTTTTGTTAAATAAGCACCGATTTTATGCCAGTCTGCTTCAACATCTGCTCGAAGTGATGGTCGATAAAACACGGAGGCAGGATGGAATGTAGGGATAATTGTGTAATGTGTTTTAGTTTGGCTAAATGTCGTGTCTTTTATGTCTGCTAAGTATTGAATAGGTGCATTGATTAATTGACCATGTAATTCAGTTATTTTTTTGTCTTTGCCGAGTAGACGCTGGAGTGCGACACTCCCTAATGTAACAATACATTTCGGCTGTACATGAGCCATTTCATAATCGATGATCGGTGCGTGAGCTATAATCTCTTTCTGTGTTGGTGGCCGATTGTATTTTCGCTTCGTAATTGTTCCATCACGTTCTTTTTTTGTTCCCCAGCGATAAGGACGACTTCTGATTGCACTTGTTACATACACGTCTTTTCTATCGAGTCCGATACACGCAAGTGATTGCATCAACTCCTCGCCAGCACGTCCAATGAAGGGGATGCCATTAATGACTTCATTTTCTCCCGGGGCTTCCCCGAACAATAGTAATTCAGGATATTGATTGCCACTGCCTTTGACAAAACCTACTACCATATTTCCTTCCATTCGCTGTGTTGCCAATGTCTCAATGGCTTTCGGTACCCAAAGCATATTCCATCTCCTCATTATTCATTATATTTGATCCTATTAAAGAAATATCCATTCCTTTAAATAAATAAACATAAAAAATTAGTAACTTACTTGTAACAAAGTGATAGAAGAGAAATTGGATCTATCCCAATATCTTGAACACAAATAGTTTAAGTTTTCATTGATATTTTTAATGTTTCAACTAATGTTGATGCATATATTTTCAGTTTCTTGTATTAGGCCGAATATATAGGCGAGTCTATTTACCATATATTTATTCAGTTTTTTCATATCTTCAATTGAACCATTTCGAAATATAAAATAAGTCACTGCTTTAGAAATTTTTGAAATGTTTTCACTAGTGAGAGTTTCTTTTTTTTATATTAGTGTTTAATTCTATACCGAAATTTGATTTAACATCTAGTAAATAATCAATTAAGGAATTTTAAATAGTAATTCCAAATTTACGTCTTAGATAAGTGATTTTCGAACTTTTTACTTCGAATAAAGAAGTAATCATATTATCTGATTTGGACTCGTTTATAAATAAAATTTCTAAATCATTTGCTGATAGTTCTTCTAAAGTTATCAATTCCCCTTCTTGTTTTCTTTTTCGGAAAAGTTCATATAGTTTCATCTGTATTCTCCTCATATGGTATATTAAGGCCTTATTTTCTAGCTTATTATTTTAACAATCTAGCACATTAAATAATTTTGTGTGATTCTTTAAATTTTTCTATTTCCCTTTTGTGAATTTCCTCCAACCAAGCAATTGAAGATTCCATTGCTCTTGGTGAACTCGTTAATAGCAATGGATATTTTTTGTCAAGATAAGTTTTAATGATTAATATTTCTTCATCAGTTGGTAAAGAAGGAGCAATTGGTATTGGTAATTCCATAATTTCATCGGGGTGTGAAATGTCAGAAAAAACATATTCCGGTTTAACTTGGAAATTTTTTGATGTTGAGGTATTGTTAACATCATAAACCCCATGTTGATCAAAAGTAATCTTACTAAAATTTATATTAACAATTTTTAAAGGCTTTCTATTTTCTGTCTCATAAATCATATCCATTTTCAGTACTGTTTCTCCTGACAATTCCTTTTTTGTCATTTTCCCTTTTTTAATTTTACTGATAGGAATTTCGACAATCTGATCTTATAAAATACATAAATATTTAATACGCATAAAGCATCATTCCTTTCTAGATTGATAGTAATACTTCATAAGTATTGTAGTTTTAAAAATCAGTAAACAAACATTTGTTCTCGTTTTATCATAGTTATATAAAATATACTAGCTATAAAATAAGAAGTTTTAATCTATTTGTATCTAGGGCTATTTAAGAAAAGTAGGAAACATAAACTATTGATTAAATCTTTTATAGAAGATATCAAATATTTTAGTGATAACCTTGAAGAAGTGATTTGTATTTATTTCATTATTTTAATTTTTAAAATCAGTAATATTGCTCCATAGCTAACACTGTGAAAGTAGAGTGAGAATAATTCATAAGGGAGTTTGAAGTGAAAACGTTGATTAGACAGAATTAAATGGTACGTAAATTGGATAAATTAATCAAAAATGAATAGGTTCTCCACCAAGTTTCCGCCCGAGAGAAGGGAGAATAATGAGGGATATTGTGTAAAAGCAATGTCTCTTCTTTGTTATTTAGTAATTTTAGTTCACTATTTGTTAGTATTTTTAACATGTGAGAGATGAGAATTTTTAATAGTACTTTCCATTATATTTGTCTATTGAGAATACACTCCTACATTGAAAATTATTATATTTATAAAATAATTTATAATTGATAAAAAGGAAAAAACAAATTACTTTATAAGACCTAATATTGTAATGTTAAGAAGAATAAAAGTGCAATGGTTATAAATGATACTCTAACAATGTACAAAAACGATTGGATAAGAATGTACAATAAATGATTGAATTCATTAATAAATAGAGCTTAATCTTGTAAGAGAAAGAGAAAAGGACTTTCATATGACTAAGCAAGTCAATATCCATATATAAACCTTCAATTGTACAGTGATATTATTATTTGATTGATATAAATTTGCATAACACATAGTCTAAAAGTAAATATAAGTTTTAAACCATCAGACTCTAATTATTAAAAGTCAAAAGCCTAATTCCTCGATAAAATAAAAGAGGAATTAGACATTGCACTTTTACATTATTTTAAACATTACTAAAGAAACGAGTTGCAAATCTGTTGTTAATCACTGATTTAACCCCTTGCTTAACTAATACATGCATCTCATTATCCCAATGATATTTTTTCACTATATCATTCTATCATTATTCATTTACCTGTTGTTGTCTAAAACGATTGTAGGTAAAGAACACAATCAAAGCAGTCAAAATAACGAAAATGAATAGTAGTATCAGGGGATATAAAACAGGATATCCAAATACATTGTAAGCAATAAACTCCTGGAACAAATTATCTACCTTCATAAACTCCAAATAACTGAAGGAATTAATGTATTTGAAGATGCCTTGGTCAAGACTTAATATCCTAAACATAAAGGGCGCCCCTATGACCGCTCCACTTATAAAAAAGGCAAACATTACATTTTTCACTAGCATGGAAATAAGCAAAACTAAAAATGCCAAGGCAACACATGCGAGAAACTGGATACTGAGTGTAATCGCATAATACTGCCATACGTCCCAAGCAAAAGGAGACAGTTCATACAACGTATTGAAGCTAGTGGATATTGGCAAACTTTGAATTGGAGCATTCCATCCTTGGAGTCCCCCGTAACTCAACCAATGTAAAAAGAAATTTACAAGATGTAAGGAACTAAAAACAACACCAATATAAGTTAAAGAAGCCATGATTTTAGCTGTAACTAATTTTCCTTTGCCGTGCTTAGTTGCTAAAATTAAACCGAGAGTTCTTTGACTATGTTCTTCCGCAAAAACTGGAGTTAAGCCCAATAGAATCAATGTTGATAACAAAATGACACTCATAAATGGTTCAATCAAATCAAACATCCCTCGCCATGCACGAATTAGATAAAATCCGTGAGTATCGTCAAGTTGTTCTAACATGCTTAATTCTTTTTCAGCCTCTTTGTAGGCATACGATTGATCATCTACGTCATCTATTTTGCTCTGCAAGGATTCTTTACGTTCTTGTAAAGATATTTCATGCTGACCCGCATTTGCGACTATAAAATGAACATTATGTGCTGCTTTTTCTTCGGGTGTAAGAGAGGGAGTTCCCTCTACTAATTTTTCATCAATTTTTTGCATCTTTTCAGTAGCTAACGATATTTTATCTTCTGTAACAGGTCCACCCCACTCGTCAAAAAGTTTTTCATACACACCATTTTTCATCGTCGTAACGGGGGCACCTCGTTCCTCGAAGAGTTCTACATATTCATCTTCTTCCATCGTCTCAGTCTGACTAATATAATTTTTGTCGATATAAACCATTGTTAAAACAACTAAGAAAAAGACAATATAAATATTTTTTCGCGTAAAAACCTTAAAAAGCTCATGTCTATACATCTTTTATTGCTCCCTTATCAAAAAAGTACAAATACACATCTTCCAATGTCGCATGTACTGCAACGGCATTTTCTACCGGTTTCTCATCATGAACAATCCGACATTCGATTCCTGACTCATTGCGCTGGATATTTCCTATTTTGAATTGGCGTTGAATCTCTGGTAAAACAGCTTGAGTTACGTTTACTGACCATACCTTTCCTTTGACTTGTTCCAAGAGATTCCCTAATGTACTTCTTTGAATCAATTCGCCTTGTTTCAAGAGTAAAACTTCTTTGGCAATGTACTCGATATCGGACACAATATGGGTGGATAAAAATACAATACGATCTCCCGCAATCTCAGACAGCAGATTACGGAAACGAATCCTTTCTTGTGGATCTAGTCCTGCCGTGGGCTCATCTACAATGAGAATTTTAGGATCATTCAGTAACGCCTGGGCAATTCCTAATCTTCTTTTCATACCGCCGGAGAAAGTGCCTATTTTTCGTTTACGGTCTTTTGTTAAGTTCACCAAATCCAATACTTCTTCTACTTTATCGATGGCAAACTTCTTATCCAGACCTTTCAAACTTGCAAAATACATTAAGAATCTTACAGCCGTAAAGTTCTTATAAAGTCCAAATTCTTGCGGTAAATAACCTAAAATATCGCGATAGTCATCACCCATCAAGGAGATATCTTTATCATTTAAAAGAATCCGTCCAGTTGATGGCATGGAAATATCCGCTAACATTCTCATCAGAGTCGTTTTTCCTGCACCGTTAGGTCCGAGAAGAGCATATACACCCTCTGTTAGTTCTGCTGAAAAATACTTGATTGCCCATTTATCTTTAAATTTTTTTGATACGTTATCAATGAGTAACCTCAATGTTGCCAACCTCCTCATAATAATAATACTTTTTCACCAATTGCTTCATCTGAATCACGAACATAATTATTCCTATTCCCATAAATAAAAAATGAAAGGCGATATGCATGTTCAAAATAAAATTTCCCCAAGCAGGATATGAAACTACCAGTGCACTAAAGGATACCCACAAAGATAGAAAAGTCATCACAAATACGGCTCCTCGAAACTTCATACTCAACCATAAAGCGAACGCTGCAAATATCGTGAATGGGGTAAACCAAACGAGCAGTATTTCCAATATGCTTATCGTTTCTACTTGAGGTAAAAATCCAATCGTAAGCATCGTATTTAACGTAATGTTAAATACGCCAACCAACAGCATTCTGGAGAGCATAATCTCATGAGCTGAGAACTTACAGGCCATTTCCATTTCTAACAAGCCTTGCTCTCTGCCTTTAAACACTTCAATTAAACCAAAGATAAATGGAATAGGGGCTAAAATAACAAGTGTGAATAAGGGGTTGTAAGCACCATAATTCGTAATTAAATATCCAAAAATAAATAGGATGATACTTGACAACCAATAGGATTTACTAATAAGGGAAAATTCACGTCCCGAATGTTTCAACAAGGCCCAGAATCGTTCAACTAGCTTCGTGGATTGTTTCTTTTTATCAGGTACATATTGCCGCAAAGTATCTATTGTTGCATCAATCTTGTGTTCATCAGGGTATTGAACAAAGTAGTAATTCAATTTTTTTTCTATTTCATCAAACTCTTTCGATTCCATCATATCGACGAATTCATCGGTATTCTTTTTCCTGTTCGCCATCCTTATCTCCTCCTTTGAAATTTTTCCTTAATTTTTCAATACCTTGTCTTAATCTGGATTTTACGGTTGCTTCTTTACTATTCGTGATATAAGCAATTTCTTTAATTTTTAAATCGTGATAAAACCTTAAAATAATAGGTTCTCGTTGGTAATCAGGTAATTGTAAAATAGCTTCTTTCACCTTATCGCTTTGAATCTTTTTACTTAATTGATACCATATATCTTCTTTTTTATCTTTAACAGCATTGACAAGTTCTCGCTCTTCACGACTTTGCTTGAATTTACTACTACGGAAATAATCACGACATTGATTAACCGCAATCCTGAATAACCAATGTTTGAACGAACCTCGATGCTTATAATTATGGATGGATTTCATCACTTTAATGAAAACCTCTTGTGTCATATCATACGAAAGATGGTAATCGCCTAACTTACGATATACATAAGCAAATATACTTCTATAATATTTTTCCACTAATACCTCCATTGCCGCCTGGCTTCCATTTTTAATTTCTTCTATTAATTCCTTATCTGTTGGCAAATAGATCACCACCTCTAATAATAAAAACGAAATATTTTTCAAAAGGATTTAAAAGTTGTTAAAAATTTTAGAGAAAACTTACTGTCATTGAAATATCTTAAAAAACTTTCATAAATAAATTGTATTTCAGAGGAAATTAACTTTGATAAAAAAGGCATGAGAGGAACTGAAGCGACAAGGTTTGATTTATACGATATCCGATAAAGGATGTTTTGTAGTCGAATTATCTTCTGACGATATGTTGTAAATACGGAATGAATTGATTATGAAACATATGATTAACGACGTATTCTATTATAAATCGTTTGGAATGACCTTGGATGAAATTATTGAGATGTTGAAAAAGATCTAATAACAACCTTTCTAATCGAAACTTGCAAGGATTATCTTTTTGATTATTTAAGGTTGAAAAATAGATGGATAGAAGATGGAATAAAGGGATAAGATATATTTATCAAGCGATTAGGACGGATAAAATGAGCTTTTAAATTTGAAGTTTTCTTAACGTGTATATATTCATTTACTAATATGCATAATTTTCATGTACCATATACTCCATTTACAGCATTAAAATTCCTTCATTGATTGACTTCGGATTCGTTGTTAAAATCGAATCCACACTTAATCAAACAAAAATTTCCATCTAAAACATTGAACATAGCATTTTATAATGTTAAATCGGAACTATTTTTCCTGTTTAAATATCACTAAAATATTGTCTGGAAATCCCCACATATAAAGCTAATTGTTTATGATAGACCAATATTCAATCGCTTTTCTTTTAATTATTGATACCAAGTACTTTATTCATTTGCATTCCTCCAATATAAAAAGGATGTCAACTAAAGGGTAATAGCTGACATCTTCTTTGTATACTCCTAACCGTCGTGGCACACTATATATCAATTTACATGTTTTTATTATTTTTTATATTTATTTAAATACCTTCATATTAGCATTATTGCACCATATTGTATTGATTAATTACTTAGTGGAAGTAGGTAGTAAAAAAAGAGCTAAAACTCTGATAAGGAAGTTCGGCCCTTTTCATTCTTGCCTAAGTATTAACAGACTTCCATGTTGTATCTATGCTATATTCCTTTCTCAATCTTCCAATAATGTATTCTAGCTCTTGTACATACTTATCTTGACATTTATATACATTCACTTATTTTATTGGATTCCTAAAAATTTACTAATAAACTATTGGAAATATACATATATTTCCTGTAAAAAATGTTGACAACATGATTTTGGACTGTTACATTGTGTATATACGACATACACGCATAAGGAGGACAATATGATTGCTTTAGAGGTAAAAGATTTAAATAAAAAGTACGAAGATTTCAGCTTACAAGATGTATCATTTCAATTGGAACAAGGATATATTATGGGGTTTATTGGTGCGAATGGAGCAGGGAAAACGACTACGATCAAATCTATTTTGAATATGCTTCATTTGGAAAGTGGCGAGGTTCATATAATGGGTAAAAACATGCGTGAACATGAATTTGAATTAAAACAGGATATCGGGTTCGCATTTGGTGATATTGATTTCTATTCTCGAAGTAAAATCAAAACGTTAACGAATGTGCTTAAGAAATTTTATATAAATTGGGATGAGAAAACTTATTATAACTATATGGACAAATTTAAGTTGAATGAAGAGAAAAAGGTTATTGATTTATCAACAGGAATGAAGGTAAAGTACAATTTAGCTCTTGCCTTATCTCATGGAGCAAAAATTCTTATTCTCGATGAACCAACAAGTGGACTAGATCCTGTCGCAAGAGATGAACTGTTGGATATATTTCAAGAACTTGTAGAAGATGGGGACATCAGTATTCTATTCTCTACCCACATCACATCAGATTTAGAGAAATGTGCTGACTTTATTACTTTTATTAAAGATGGAAAAATCATTAAAAGTTCGGAAAAGGAAGATTTTGTTGCTTCCTATCGACTATTAAATGGGAATGAAGACCAATTAAACGAAGTTAAGGAAAAGATGATTTCTTATAAAATAAATTCATTTGGTTTTACGGGATTGATTCATTCAAGTGATTTTGATACATCATTAGGAATCAATGCAACTACACCAAGTCTTGAAGAAATCATGGTTTATTTCGCAAGGGAGGAGAGTCTAAATGTATAACTTAATGATGAAGGATTTTAAAATTGGCATACAGCCTTGGGTTCTAATCATGCCGTTATTGGCGGGTGCGTTAATGCTCATTCCTGGTTGGTTTTATTTTATTGTTCTTCTATATTTTTTCTGGATATCAATACCGAATATGTTTAACGAATTTAAAACACAGAATGATCTTATGTTTACGATGATGTTGTCTGTAACTAAAAAGGATATGGTGAAAGCGCGGGTAATGGTGATAGCAATACTAGAAGTTCTGCATATTGTTATTGCAATGCTCTTTGGCTTATTAACGCTTCATTTATACCCGAATGTAGAAAATTTCTTTTTTGCACCATATATGGGGTTTTGGGGACTATGTTTTATTATGTTTGGAATTTTTAATATCCTCTTCTTTCCTATGCATTACAAAACAGCATATAAATACGGCAAAGGTTATACTATTGCCCTTATCGCCGTTATGCTGTATGTAGGGATTATACAATGGGTAGGCATTCAAAATTCGATAGTATTTAACATTTTCACTGGCACTGGCGCTGATAATATGGTTCTTCAATTGTCTATATTAATTATTGGGATTGCAGTATTCATAGTGCTCACTATGATTGGTTGTAATATAAGTATAAAAAGGTTTAAAAAAGTAGACATTTCATGAATGTCATTATTTCAAATACATCTGAAAAACCAATTTATCAGCAACTTTTTGAACAAATCAGTTCCCAAATTCTAAAAGGGGAGATTAAACAAGCTTATAACTTACCACCAATCCGCCGAGCAGCGAAAGAGTTAGGTGTGAGTGTCATCACCATAAAAAAGGCTTGGGAGGAACTAGAGCGACAGGGTTTGATTTATACGATATCCGGTAAAGGATGTTTTGTAGCCGAATTATCTTCTGACGATATATTAAAAATACGGAATGACTTGGTTATGAAACAAATGGTTAGCGACGTAGCTTATTATAAATCGTTTGGACTAACCTTGGATGAAATTATTGAGATGTTAAAAAAAGTCTAATTCAACCTTTCTCAATAGATACTTTGTAAGGATTATGTTTTTCGATTATTTAAGGTTGACAAATAGATGGATAGGTAATGAAAAAAAGATAAGCTCAATTTCTCAAGCGATTACGATAGAGAAATTGAGCTTTTATATTTATAGTTTCCTTAAAGAGTATATGTTCATTTATTAATATGCATAATCTTCACGTACCACTCCAAATATTGGTCCTTTATTTTGGATAGTTTTCTACTAGAATTTTATCAAAATGTATTCAGCTTTGTACTATTTATGCTCTTCCTCAATCTTCTCTAGTGTACGATCTCTTGAATCTGCTATATCTTCACCTGGATTAACCATTCTTGAAGTATTTTCACCTTCATTTGCAGGAGGTCGACTTTGATGACTTTCTTCTGCTTCTATTGTCCTTTTCGCATATGGAATTGCTTTTAATCGTTCAAAAGCAATCTCTTTTCCACTATCAATACAAATACCATACCTTCCTTTTTCCATTCGTTCGAGTGCATCGTTTACTTCTTGCAATTGTTCATCGTTTAAATTACTTTCTGCAATATGTGTTTGCTTATCGACATACTCGGTCGCATTATCTGCTAAATGATTATCAGAGAAAGTAACTTCATCCGTATTGCTAAAAGTTTTATCTTCAATTTCTGCTTGTTTTTCAAGTCTATTTTTTAATTGTAATAAATCATTTTTCAATCCTTTCAGTTGTTTTTCTGAAAGTGTCATACTAACAACTCCTTTTATAAATATATTCCTCTATATAAATAAAAGTAAACTAGTTTATTTTTTAATTATATTAAATATGTTCTCTTGATTTTTGCAGTATGTAAGAAATTGTGTAATATTAATATAAAAGAACGGTAGGGTGAGTTGGATGATTGGAATGGGTTTTCGAACGATTAAAACAGCAGTAGGTGCAGGATTAGCGTTGTGGATTGCTCAATTATTACATATAGAATTTGCGACATTTGCAACAATTATCGTTATTATGTGTATTGAAAAAACGAAGAAAAAAACATTAATTACGATGCGGGATAAGTTTTTTGCTTCATTATTATCGTTGACGATAGGGGCATTGCTTTTTGAACTATTAGGTTATTATCCAATTGTTTTTGCACTATTTATTTTAATATTTGTTCCGATACTTGTTAGGATTAAAATTCCAGCAGGATTTGTAACAAGTATGGTCGTTTTAACACATGTTTATATGGTGGGACATGCTGATTTAACGATGTTTTTAAATGAGCTATATTTAATTTTTATCGGTATGGGTATTGCACTACTTGTGAATAGTTTTATGCCTAATTTGAAGCAAGATATAAAAACGTTTAAACAAGAAATCGAACAAAAATTTGAAAAAATTCTTTTTGAATTCTCTGCACACCTAAGAGATAGTAGTCGAACGTGGGACGGGAAAGAAATATTGGAAGTGGAGGATATCATTAATGAAGCGAAAAGTATTGCCATTCAAGATGTAGAAAATCATCTGATGCGTAAAGAAAATAAAGATTATTATTATTTAGAAATGCGTGAAGACCAATTAGAACTATTAAAACAAATGATGAAAATGATTGCGATCTTTACTTCAAAAAGTTTACACGTTAAACAAAATGAAATGTTAGCGGATTTTTTAGAGGATTTAAGTAAAAATGTCCATTCAGGAAATACAACAGATAGCTCCTTACAAAATTTAGAAGCTTTATATGAATCATTTCGTGAGACAGATCTACCAAAAGTAAGAGAAGAATTCGAAGTACGTGCGAATTTATTTTATTTAATATTTGAATTGGAAAATTATTTAATGATTAAGAAAAAGTTGTTTTCTAAAAAAAAGTAAGTGAACATTATTAAGTTCTTTCTACTTATTTATTATACTTTATAAATTAAAAAAGCTAGTACGAATCTTTATAGTAATTGATTCATGCTAGCTTTCTATTAAATTGAAACTTTAAAATAGATTGTTTTAAAGCGTTTGCTGTTTCTTCTAATGAACATGTAGATCGTTGAATATCATTGACCATTGTTGATAAGTTTTTTTGCGAAGCTTTTAATTTTTTATCTGTAATGACAATAATTGGTAAAAAAGCTTTCCTATACTAATAGATTATCTGCGTCCTGTCTTTCTTTGAAACATCCACTTACACCATAAATAAGATACTGCAAGAATAACAAGGCACCAGCCAAGCGCCCACCATACATAATTACTGTCAAGTTGTCCATTGAGCAGTCCACGAATTGCTTCAATAACCGGCGTCATAGGTTGGTTTTCCGCTACACCTTGTATCCATGTTGGCATCGTTTCTGTAGGTACGAATGCGCTAGATATATATGGTAAAAACAACAAAACAAAACCATAGCTTCCCGCAGCTGCAGGACTTGATGCAAAGAGACCAATGGCTGCAAATAGCCATGTGAATGCTAAAATGAATAAACTTATGATACCTATTGCCCCTAACCATTCGAGAAAGTTAGCATCAGAGCGGAAACCAACTAAAAAGGCCACTCCGAAAACAATTCCAGTCGCCAAAAGATTACGTGCGAGACTCGCTACAACATGCCCAGTAATAACGTGAATACTTTTAATCGGCATGCTTTGAAATCGTTCAATAATACCATTCGTCATATCATCCGCAACATCTGCTGCTGTACTAGATGATCCAAATCCTGCACATAGTAGGATGATACCTGGCACAACATAATTGACATAATTCCCGCTCGGGTCAATAGCACCACCAAATATATATGTGAACATCAACATCAGCATAATTGGTAAAGCGATAGCCATGATTAATGCTTCAGCATTTCTTAAGCTATGACGAAGTCCGCGTCCGATAAAAACTGAACTTGTCACACGTGCTGAAGCGGTTTTATTTACTGTTGATAAATTCATTTTGAAGATACCTCCTGTTTTTTCTTTGTTAATTCAAGGAATACATCATCCATACTCGGTCTACGGATACTAACATGTGTGCAGTTGGTCACATTCTCAACGTGCTCATCAAGAATACGCCTTAAATCCTGTACAGTTCCATCTGTTGGGAATGATTGAATGATTCTATCGTTTTCATCCCTTAGTTCGATCATTTCACCGCTAATTTGAGCTTTTAATTCCTCCGCAGTTCCTTGAGCTACAACACGTCCATCAGCAATAACAGCTATATCGTCCGCAAGTTGATCCGCTTCTTCTAAATATTGTGTTGTTAAAAATATAGTCACTCCACTTGCAGCAAGTTTTAGAATAATATCCCAAAGCGCTTGTCGGCTGCGTGTATCCAGTCCAGTTGTCGGTTCATCTAAAAATAAAATAGACCGACTGACGACGAGGCTAAGAGCGAGATCTAATCGACGACGCATTCCTCCAGAAAAGGTTTTTACACGCTTATGTGCAGCATTCGTTAAATCAAAATAATTCAAAAGCTCTGTTGCACGCTTTCGTGATGCCGCAACAGATAATCCAGAAAGTCTTCCCATCATCCGTAAATTTTCATCGGCCGTTAATACTTCATCAACCGCTGCAGATTGACCAGTTAAACTAATTGATTGTTTCACAGCTTCCACATCGGTTTCTACATTATTCCCAGCAATACGTGCTATCCCTTTATCTGGCTTAACAAGTGTAGATAAAATATTAATGAGCGTTGTCTTACCAGCACCATTCGGACCAAGTAATGCAAAAACACTTCCTGTCTGGATGTTTAAGTTAATGCCATCTAAAACAATTTGCTCACCAAAACTTTTTTGTAAATCGGATATTTCAATAGCAAATGAAGTCATATATATAATTCTCCTTTAATTTATATAATAAACAGTTTACCCTATACACTGTTTATTGCATATACAGTTTATTATATATACAATTATAATGTCAAGTTTATTTTAAAAATATAATTAAGATAGTGATAATAGAAATCATTTAATCCTTTTTGAAGAGGAAGTTACACAGCTTTTTAATTAGCAATCCATTAAATAAATAGGAATAAATAGGAGGAAAAGTAATGGATGATCATATAAAGATAAATTTTCCACCAGGCGTTGCCATTAGCTGGGGGCTAGAGAAACAATCAAATCGGGGACCTAAAAGAGAATTAAATATCGACCAAATCGTTGAAGCTGCTATAGCTATTGCTGATAAAGAAGGCATATCGTCAGTGTCTATGAACAGAGTTGCATCATCTTTAGGATTTACGTCAATGTCTCTTTACCGCTATATTCCAAGTAAAGATGACTTACTCATTCTAATGCAGGATGCCGCTTGTGATATTCCCAATCCAATTCCAGAAGGAGACACAGATTGGCGTGAAAACCTTCGTAAATTTTATGAAGCAACCATTGGTGTTTACATAAAACATCCGTGGTTCGGTGATATTCCTATTACGAGCATCCCAATCACACCAAATAACCTTCAAATGATTGATTATGTGCTTGGTGGCATACGGGAACTTCCATTGAACGATCATGAGAAGATGTCCATCATTTTGTTGATAAGTAATTATGCACGAGGAGCCGGTGAGATCATGAGCGATGCAAACCAGGCAATTCAGGCAGGAGCTAGTCCGGGCACGTTTAGTGGGGTGGATTTCAGCAATGCGCTACAGGAATTAGTGACTTCAGATCGCTTCCCAAATTTACATTCTCTTGTTGCTAAAGGTGTGTACACAGATGACAATAAAGATAATGATGTTGGAGATGACTTTGAGTTTGGATTGGAACGGATTTTAGATGGAATTGAAAGATATTTAAAATTAAAAGAACAAAAGTTTGATGGTTGATTTTTCAACTCTTTAAGTTAAGAAAGTATTCTGAAAGGAAAAGGTAAATTTCCAATAATCATGCAAGAAATCTGAGGAACAGGCTTTAGAGTGGGTGCCATTCTCAGATTATGAATTAGTAAAAGTTCCTAATATTTCATTTACAAGAGATTTGTCTGACAGAAATCAAGTTGATAGTGAAATTTGGTTCGCTGTAAAGAGGATAGGTGAATATTAGTTGAGAATTGAAGATCTGTGTTTTTAATCATTATTTGAGGGTATTCTGAAAACGATAATCAAAATAAAGTGAACTAATCAATTCTTCGTCTGGGAGTAAATTTTGTTGTTTAGGCATCAGCAAACTAACCAGAACATTGACTGATTTATTCGGACGACTGACTTTGTCACTATATAAAATAGAAAATCGCTCTTTATCAATTTGAGTCAAAAACCGCTATCCGGATGCGAAACTCAAATAACTAATAATGTAAGAAAGGAACACTTTAATAGAGTGTCGATTCATATTTTGACAAAGAAATTTCTCTGTGTTACGTTTAGGGATGCTAATATTTGATTTTCAAAGGAGTAAAAATGTTGACAATAAAAAAACAATTTATAGATGGGAAATGGTTATTTTCTGAATCAAATGAGGTTCGTACAATCATTAACCCATATAATCAAGAAGTGATCGCAGAAGTTACGGAAAGCGATCGAATAGATACAAAGGCAGCTATTAAGGCAGCTAGAAATGCTTTTAATCATGGTGAATGGCCAAATATGACTGCGACTGAACGTGGGCGAATTGTTCATATCATTGCTGACCTCATCGAACGAGATAAAGAAGAATTGGCTGAATTAGAATCACTTGATACTGGTAAAACACTCGAAGAAAGTCGTTGGGATATGGATGATATTGCAGGAGTGTTCCGCTATTATGCAGAAATAGCTGATAAAGACGGTGGCAAGATTATTGATTCACCAATTCCGAATACGATTAGTAAAGTAGTTAAAGAACCTATTGGTGTCTGTGGATTAATTACGCCATGGAACTATCCACTATTACAAGCATCTTGGAAATTGGCACCTGCACTTGTAGCAGGAAATACATTCATCATGAAACCAAGTGAAATTACTCCGCTTACTTCCATTAAAATATTTGAATTGATAGAAGAGGCTGGTGTTCCAGCTGGAGTTGCTAACCTCGTGTTAGGTAAAGGTAATACAGTAGGAGCAGAACTTTCAGAGAGTATGGACGTTGATTTAATTTCCTTTACTGGGGGAGTTGAAACAGGGAAACACATTATGCAAGCTGCAAGCGTTAATGTTAAAAAAATTGCATTAGAACTAGGTGGAAAAAATCCAAATATTATCTTTGCTGATGCTGATTTTGAAATTGCAGTCGATCAAGCATTAAACGGTGTATTTTTCCATGCAGGACAAATATGCTCTGCTGGTACGAGATTATTAGTAGAAGAAAGTATTCATGATGAGTTCGTTGATGCCCTTGTTGCGCGAGTGAAAAAAATTAAACTTGGAAATGGATTTGATGAATCTACGCAAATGGGACCGCTAATATCAGCGGAGCATTTGAATAAAGTTAGCGAATATGTAGAAAATGGTATTAAAGAAGGTGCAACGGTTGCAGTTGGTGGAAAACGACCAGAAGATCCAGATTTACAAAACGGATTTTTCTATTTACCGACCATTTTCACAAATTGTACAACCGATATGGACGTTGTACAAGATGAAGCATTCGGTCCTGTTATTACAATTGAAAAGTTCACAACGGAAGAGGAAGCTATTCAATTAGCGAATGATTCCATATATGGACTCTCTGGTGGTGTCTGGACAAATGACATTGTAAAAGCAGAACGCTGTGTTGCAAAAATGCGTATGGGAACGGTTTGGATTAATGACTTTAATTCATATTTCCCACATGCTCCATGGGGCGGTTTTAAACAATCAGGGATTGGCCGAGAGCTTGGAGAATTAGGATTAGATGAATATACGGAAACAAAGCATATTATGCATAATTTAAAACCGGAGTCAATGAACTGGTTCTAAAACAACCAATGGTTTTATATCAGAACAGTTTCAATAAAAAGAGAGTCATATAAAATGGAGGATTTTTGCTTATGTTTAACATGAACTGGAAACGTATCACACTTATAAGTACTATAGTATTTGCACTATTTGTTGCTGGTTGTAGTACAAATAATTCTGATTCCAATGATGAGGAGGATGATACGTCACTCGTCGGAGAAGGACAAGAAGTAGAACTAACATTAGTTAACTGGGAATCAGAAATCGCATCTACTAATGTCGTTGCAAATGTTTTGGAAGATCTTGGTTATAAAGTGACAATAACACCTGTAGACATGTCAATTATGTGGGAGTCTATTGTAAGTGGAGAAGCAGATGGTATGGTTGCTGCTTGGTTACCCGGAGACATGAAGACTCAATATGAGGAATTTGGTGACGATGTTGTCGATCTTGGTCCAAATTTAGAAAAAGCTAAAATTGGATTAGTAGTTCCATCATATATGGATGTGGATTCGATTGAAGAATTGGAAGACGAAGCGGATAAAGTAATTACAGGAATTGATCCAGGTGCTGGTGTTGTAACAGCTGCGGAAGACGCAATTGAGGACTATGACAATTTAAATGATTGGGAAGTTCAAGTATCTTCAGATGGAGCAATGGTAACAGCACTAGGACAAGCATATGAAAATGAGGAGCCAATTATTGTAACGGGCTGGTCACCACATTGGAAATTCTCATCTTATGACCTTAAATTCTTAGAAGATCCTGAAGGTTCATTTGGCGATGAGCAATATATATCGACAATGGTTCGGGAAGGTTTAGAAGAGGATATGCCTGAAGTTTATCAAGTTTTAGATGAATTTTATTGGACAGCTGAAGATATGGAAGAAGTAATGCTTGATATGTCTGAAGGTATGGAACCTGAAGAAGCTGCTTCAAAGTGGATTGAAAAAAATCAAGATAAAGTGGACGAATGGATTAAAGGTATAGAATAATATAAATTATATTAACATGAGGACGGTTTTAGTTGATTATATTTGTTATATGATCAACTGAAACCGTCTTTTTATCTAGGTGCGAAAGTTGAGTATAGAATACTGGATGCAATTTTTTATTGGGGAGATTCATTTACACTATTTGTTTCAATACTATTTCTGGTTTCCTTGATAGCGTTTTTGTTATTTCAATTACTCTCTTACTTATGCTATGTTATTATAAATTGAATGAGGAGATTAGAAATAAGAGAACATAGACAAAGGAATGAGATTATGAAAGTGACTATGGATTTAGAACAAGCGACTTGTCGTGTAGAAAATACTAAACCTCTAAAACTAAAAGAAGCACAATTCAAAATTAGACCTGACATTAAAGAACAAAAAAGACTGTTTAGAACATCATTATATGAACTAACAATTATCACAGAAGTAAACAATCAAATCTATGAATTTGAAGGTTATAATGTCGATCACAAGCTGATTTCCCAGCTAGAAAAGGATCCTTCGAAATTTTTAGTTGGAGTAGAGCCGCCCTTTTTATGTGGAACAAATTGGCCGGATAGTGGAATATCTGAAGTCGTAGAGGCAAATAATGTACCTTTGGATTCCTTGTTCATAACAGATGGAAAAAGTGTCATAGCTACAATTTATAATGATGAGATCCCTATATTGCTTACCTGGTTAAACAAACTAGTTAATTAAAACAATAAGAAGTAGTTCATACTTTTACGTACAATTGATCAACTCATTAAAGCAACTACAGACACGATGAACGACTAAGTACTAATTGAAAAAGAGGTATTAGAAGAAACGAAGCAAGAGTATGAAGGAACGAGAGATAATTCATCGATACGAATCTTCGGTTTGATGACAATGTTGAAAGAACTAAGTCGTGCAAGATCGTTTAAAATATACCAAATCATTTTTAACCGTTTTAAATCGTTATCGTTAAGAAGAACATAACTATATGAAAAATATTTTTATAATAAAAACACGTATCATTTACGAAATCATCCATTGATATTTTATAAGTGATACGTGTTATTTATTTGGAAATTTTCATTACTTCTTTACTGGTATCTTTATCACAAATACTTAGTCCTACCCGTCTCTTAATTACGGATTAATGTCATTATTAATCCGTAATAGTTTATAATTGAACTTTTACTTTCATAGCACTACTTTGTATTTTATAAAAGTATAATACGAACTTTATCTACCTTGTATTAGTAGATTTTTAGATCTTTTTAATTATAATCGTAATACCATATAATCACTGGATCTATCAGAAACCATTATATTTTATTCATATAAATAAAAAAACTTTAGTCTAGAAATTTTTTATAGTTGAATTTAAAAAAGGACTATAAACTTATTTATATATAGTTCATAATGCCAATTTTCGGAAAAAAGATAGCTGAATTATAAAATAATTATAAAATTTCTGGAAAAGTATAACAAATATACTGTGTAAATTATCATATTGACGATGGTTTTTCCTGTGTAGTATGCTAGACTCAATTGTTTTTAAAAGATTAATTGATAAGGGAGAAGGATTACATAGTGAAGAAATATGATTACAAAGCAAAAATGAATCAAAATCGAAAACGATATGCAAAACGTATCGCAGGGATTGCAATTGCAACAACATTCGCATTCAGTACACCAGTGGCACCAAGTGTCTTAAGTGATAGTGGATTTCCAAACGTACTAAATACGTCTGTTGTTCATGCAGCGACGGATAATTTATTAGAATTTAAAGATTCACTTACTTACGCTAATAGTTACTATAGTGAAGACTATGAAGAAACTAGACATATTATATACGGATCACCTGAGGGAAAGTTAACTTTTCATGATAAAGATGCTTTTACAATTGTAGTACAATTACCTGAGGAATTATCTCATTTATCAGAGGATTCAAATTTAGAAAAACATTTAAAAGGTAATGGTGACGATCCGAATAGATATGGTAAATTTGTTTTAACAGGTAATATAGTCGATAAAGATGGGGAAAATAGGTCAATTTCAGGAGAAGAGGACAATGTACGTGATTATGTTACTGTAAATCAAGCAACTAACAGTATTGAATATGATCTATATCAGTTTATGGTTGATAATGAATTTGATTTAGAAGAAGGTATAAATTTCTATTCATTCAATGCACCAATCGTCGTAAAAGATGAAAGTGCATTATATAATGGTATATATACATTTAACCTAGCTGGTCTAGCTGAAGGTAGTGGAGTAAACCTGAATGATGTCTCAGGTACTTATGAAGTAGACTTGGAAATTACAGATGGAGAAGACGATGACGGCGACGACGGAGATGACGGCGACGACGGAGATGACGGCGACGACGGAGATGATGGCGACGACGGCGACGATGGAGACGACGGAGATAACGGCGACGACGGAGATGACGGCGACGACGGCGATGACGGCGACGACGGCGACGACGGAGATGATGGAGACGATGGAGATGACGGCGACGACGGCGATGATGGAGACAACGGCGACGATGGCGATGACGGCGATGACGGCGACGACGGAGATGATGGAGACGATGGAGATGACGGCGACGACGGAGATGATGGAGACAACGGCGACGATGGCGACGACGGAGATGACGGCGACGACGGAGATGACGGAGATGACGGCGACGACGGAGATGACGGCGATGACGGCGACGACGGAGATGATGGCGACGACGGCGACGATGGAGACGACGGAGATAACGGCGACGACGGAGATGATGGAGACAACGGCGACGATGGCGACGACGGAGATGACGGCGACGATGGAGATGACGGAGATGACGGCGACGATGGAGATGACGGCAACGACGGAGATGACGGCAACGACGGAGATGACGGCAACGACGGAGATGACGGCGACGACAATGGCGACGGAGGTAGTCCAGCTAAATCATTAACTGTTCAATTAGGCGATAAAGTTTCTGTAGAAAAAGGCCAATTGTTAAACGTAGAGGATACAGATATATCTATCCTATTACCGAATGATTTACCTGAGGGAACTGAAGTAATAATTTCAAAAAATGACGAAGTAACTGCATTAGGCATGAAAGAAGCTGGTGATATTATTGATGTAGATATCATTCTTCCAGAAGGTGCAGAAGAACCAAAAGAAGATTATGAGTTAACATTAGGTGTTGATAAAGATGCAGTTAACGAAAACGTTGCAATTTATTACTTAAATGAAGATACAAATATGTGGGAAGACAAAGGTGGAACAACAGATAAACAAAATAATACTATTACTACAAAATTGAGTCATTTTTCAACATATGGAGTTTTTGTAGATGAAGAAGATTCTTCTATTAACGTAGAAGAAGGAGACGATAAAGTAGAGGATGGCACTGCAGTTGTGAAGTCTGATGATGATAATACGTTACCAAATACTGCGACAGATACGTACAACTGGTTATTAGGTGGATTTATGGCCATAGTAGCTGGTGTTGCAGGATTATTTACTCGTAAAAGAAAGAGTGTAAAATAAAATATCTGCTTAAATTTTTTCCATATAAATAAAGCTTGTAGGGAAGTAAAGTTGCTTCCTTATAAGCTTTATTTTTATATTAACAAACCGAAATGTTAGTTGGAAACAAAAAAGGCAACAATCATATTATTTAGTGGTGAATATGACAATGGACTTACTCGGATTACAGGAAGAAAATTTATTAGATAATATTGAATATGCAGGAGTGGGTGCATATTTAAGTGATGCGGAAGAAGGGAACGTTAACTGATTCATTTAAATGAGGCTACTGTACAAGAGTGATAGATTAAGAATGTGAAAATAGATGTTGTATTGGACGAAAAAGGATTAGCTTATCCAATCCCAATTGTAAAAATGCGCAATGAAATGAAAGCTTTAATGATTGGCGATGTTGTTAGCAGTATAAGTGACAGATCGTGAATTAACAGCTGATATTGAAGTATGGGTAAAGAGTACAGGAAATCAATATTTAGGAACAGTTGAAGAAAACGAAACGTTAAAGCATTATTAAAAAATCGAGTGGAGATGATGATATGTTTAAGAACCATCCATATATTGCAAGCAATGAAGAAGTTAATGAAAAAATCACTGCAAATAAAGATATGATTGTACTTGATGTAAGAGAAGAAACAGAATATGCGTTCAGTCATGTACCAACGTCAAAAAATATTCCATTAGGTGAATTAGAAGCACGGGCAGATGAGTTATCAAAGGATAAAGAAGTATATATCATTTGTCGTACAGGAAACCGTAGCGACGTTGCAGCAAGACAGTTAACGAATTTAGGTTTTTCTAAAGTGTATAATGTTATTCCAGGAATGATTCAGTGGACTGGTGAAACAGAAGGTAAATCATAAACGTCATCTACCATTCGTTCACTTATATGGTTGTCTGCCTTTATTTTCCAATGGATAGATATTTTATAAAAAATTAAAAACTGAATTTTGCTCTCCTGCTCTGTAATTTGCTCTCCCGCTCTGAATTTTGCTCTCGCGCTCCTGTATTTGCTCTCGCGTTCTGAATATTGCTCTCCCGCTCTGAATATTGCTCTCCCGCTCCTGTATTTGCTCTCGCGCTCTGAATTTTGCTCCCCCGCCCGAGATTTTGCTTTCTAATTTAAATGTTTCTAAATACCAAAAAATAATATGAAAAGTAAGATCTATTTCGTATATTTCCACTTTATTAGGTGAAAATATACGAGATGAAACACGCTAAGGAGGAATTAACTTCGATGGGGAAAAATGTGACGGAAAAAATTATTTCGGATCATCTCGTATCAGGCCAGATGGAACCTGGTGAAGAGATTGGATTGAAAATTGATCAAACATTAACACAAGATGCGACAGGAACAATGGTCATGTTAGAGCTTGAAGCAATGGGCATTGAACGTGTGAAAACAGAAGCTTCGGCACAATATGTTGATCATAATTTAATTCAAGTTGATTATAAAAATCCAGATGATCACCTTTTTTTACAAAGTGCTGCTCGACGTTTCGGTTTTTACTATAGTCAGCCTGGAAATGGAGTGAGTCATCCTGTTCACATGCAAAGCTTAGCTAAACCAGGAAAAACATTGCTTGGTTCTGATAGCCATACGTGTGCAAATGGGTGTATGGGTATGCTGGCAATGGGGGCAGGTGGGATGGATGTAGCTATGGCGATTGCAGGGGAGCCATTTTATGTGACAATGCCACAAGTATGGGGAATTCGATTAACTGGAAAACTGCCTGATTGGATCAGTGCGAAAGATGTTATTTTAGAGTTGCTTCGCAGGCATGATGTAAAAGGAGCCGTCGGAAAAGTAATTGAATATTATGGTCCAGGACTGGATCATTTATCGGCAATGGATCGTCACGTCATTGCGAATATGGGAGCTGAGCTTGGTGCGACGGGAACAGTTTTTCCATCGGATAAAGAAATTAAGCGATATTTAACAGCGCAAGGTCGGGAAGAAGATTGGATTGAACTAATTGCAGACAAAGATGCAACATATGATATCGAAGAAGAAATTAACTTATCGGAATTAGAACCACTTATTGCAAAACCTTCAAGTCCTGGAAATGTTGTTCCTGTCACTGAAGTTGCTGGTACACCAATTTATCAATCATACATCGGTTCTTCTGCTAATCCAGGTTATCGGGATTTTGCAATTGCTGCTGAAATAGTTGCGAATAAAACAATCGCGCCGAATGTGTCACTAGATATTAATCCAAGTTCGCGACGCATGCTCGTTCAATTAGTTGACGCGAGTTATATTGAGCGTTTTTTATCGGCAGGGGCTAGACTTCACCAAGCTGGGTGTAATGGTTGTATCGGAATGGGGCAAGCGCCAGCTTCAGGAAGAAATAGTTTACGGACGACACCGAGAAATTTCCCTGGTCGTTCCGGAACGAGAGAAGATAGTGTTTATTTATGCAGTCCAGAAACAGCGGCAGCATCAGCTTTGACAGGTGTTATTACAGATCCACGTACAATTGATATGAAGGTGCCGAAAATTAAAGAACCGAACCAACCAAAAGGGGATCAATTATTAGAAACACCATTGCCTATTGAAGATGCCAAACAAGTAACGTTAGAAAAAGGGCCGAATATCGCGTCGATTCCGCATATGGAAGTATTGCCACAACATTTGGAAGTGCCGATTTTTCTAAAAATGGGTGATAACATCTCAACAGATGAAATTTTAGCCGGTGGTGCGCGCGTCTTGCCGTATCGAAGTAATTTACCGGAAATTAGTAAGTTTACGTTCGAAATTGTTGATCCAACGTATTATGAACGAACGAAAGGTAAGCCACATGCGATTGTTGGTGGCTTTAACTATGGCCAAGGTTCAAGCCGAGAACATGCAGCATTAGCTCCTCGTTTTTTAGGGTTACAAGTAGCCTTAGTGAAAGATTTTGCACGAATACATTGGCAAAACCTCGTGAACTTTGGCATTTTACCAATTACTTTTGTTGATGAAGCGGATTACGAGCGGCTGGAACAAGGCGATGTATTAAAAATTAATGATGTAAAAGATAAAATTACAAGTAGTAAGGAATTTTACGTAGAAATAAAGGGAAAAGATACGCCTATTCTAGTTCGACATGCTATGTCAGAACGACAACTAGATGTGATGATTGCAGGTGGATTAATTAACTGGGTAAAAGCAAATCAACGCACGAAAACTTAATTAAAATAAAGGGTGAAAAATATGGCTGAAAGAACATGTATTGCATGTGATGGTACAGGTAAACAAGTCGATGATGAAGGTTGGCAATATCAATGTAGTGTATGCCATGGGAGAGGCAAAGTAAATGATGCAAGTGAAACAAAAGTGATGCATACAGACGAGAACAATCGATTACTTGATTAGTTGAAGATTCTACTATGTATTTAATTCATTATTAGCACATAAAAAAAGATCTTTATATCCATTCATTTAAAAAGTATATGGATATCAAAGGTCTTTTTATTTTGAGTTATGATAATAAGAAAATGATTATCTATATAGTTATCCTGTAACATAATCATTTTCACCAGTATTGGAATTCTTAGGACTCTATTTATATTGTTTTTAGTCTTGACTTAAATGTGAATCAGATGTATTATATTTTATAAATCATATAAAACAGAGTTGTTAAGTATGGATTAAATTTATGAAAAGGGGAAATAAAATGAAAGTCTCTAGAATTTTGACCATTTTTACTGCATTAACTGTTTTATTATTAGCGGCCTGCGGAACGGATACATCGAATACAGAGGAAAATAAGACCACAATTAAGGTAGGAACATCTCCAGGACCATATAGTGAATTGTTTTTAGATGTAGTTGCTCCAATATTAGAGGACGAAGGATATGAAATTGAAACAACTGACTTTACAGAATTACTCCAAGCTGATATTGCACTGGATGAAGGATCAATTGATTTAAATGTTGATCAACATACAGCATATTTTGAGAATTTCAATAACGAAAAAAATGCCAACTTAACAAAGATTACTCCGATACCAACAGTGCCTACAGGTATTTTTCCGGGAAGAAAAGATTCATTAGATGATATAGAAGAAGGCGATGTTATTGGTATCCCGAAAGATCCTTCTAATGCTGCAAGAGCATATGCATTGTTAGAAAAAGCTGAATTAATTACTATAGAAGATGATGTAGATTTAGTTCAATTAACGCAAAGTAATATTGTTGAAAATAAATACAATTTAGATATACAAGAAATGGATTCTGCTCAAATACCAAGAGCTTTAGAGGATTTAGATTATGGGGTTATACCTGGAAGTATCGTATATTCTTCAGGCTTGGATGCATCGACTAGCTTATTACATGAGGATATTTTAAAAGATTTAGAACTTGTTGCAGTAGTTGATGAGAAAAACAAAGATACTGATTGGGCAAAAGCTGTAAAGGAAGCATATCAATCAGATGAATTTAAAGCGTATCTGGATGAACATAATCAAGATGATTATTGGTTTATACCAGAGGAAATTAGATGAAATTAAGGAAAATCTGTCTTCGTATGAAGGCAGATTTTTTTCTGTTTATAGAAGGGGGTCGCCTTGAAGACAGTAAACACTTTTTGGAATTAATTACAAAGTACCGATTTCTATCGCCTCTGCCCCAGGCATTTGCTTTTTTGCATATCATCTCCTAGAAATAAAAATTATTCATGCTTCGTACATTCTCACATCGCATTTATTCAACGAACAGCATAATTTCGTTATTTGTTACTTGATTGGATTAAACATTATAAAACAAATAGACAAGTAATAATTGTTATTCTTACTTGTCTATTTGTTTTATAAACTTTGATTATGTATCAAATAATTATGTTAAAGGAATCTCCATTTTATAACCTAAGCCATGAATTGTTTTAATATAAACTGGTTTTTTTGTATTGGGTTCAATTTTGTCTCTTAATCGACTAATATGTACGTCAACAATTCGCGTATCACCTGCAAAGTCATAATCCCAAACTGCATTTAAAAGTTGATTTCTTGAGAGTACCATATTTTTATGTTCTGCAAGATAAACTAAGAGTTCAAATTCTTTACGTGTAAAACTGATAATATTTTGATGTAATTCGGCTTCATACCTATCTGGGTAAATAGTTAAATCACCAAACTTAATCGGTATATCTATATGTTCAGTTACTTTATTTACTCTTCTTAAAATAACTTTAATACGCACAATGATCTCTCTTATACTAAATGGTTTTGTAATGTAGTCGTCTGCACCTAATTCCAAACCGAGTATTTTATCAAATTCATCACTTAATGCAGTCAACATTATAATTGGTGTTTCAATTTTGTTAAGGCGTAAATGTTTACATACTTCGATGCCGTCTGTTTTTGGTAACATCACATCAAGCAGAATTAGGTCAAATTTATCTTGCTCCGCTTTTTCGATTGCTTCTTTACCATCATAAGCAATCTCTGTTAGATATCCTGCTTTTTCAATATTATAAGTAAGTAATGTAACAATCGATACATCGTCATCTACAATTAGAATTCTTTTCTTCATTATCATTTATCTCCTCTTTACACGTATGAAGTTTACTATCTCTATTTTACATGATTAACCGCCCAATCCCATGTGGAAAAATGAAATTTACAAAACGTTTACATTTAATTCACACTGACTCAATATCTGGATACTATACTCAGATTTGTAAGAGAGGTAAACAAAATAAAAAGGAGGAAAAAATTAATGAAATTCAAAAAGTACTTATTATTTTTAGTTATTGCAGCTGTAGCAGTCGTTATAACAGCATGCGGATCAGACACAGAGGGTGAAGAGGACAGCGGAGCTAAAGATGAAAACACAACTTCTGAAAATGAAGATGCAACTGATTTAGAAGGGAGTGTAGTAATTGACGGTTCAGGTACAGTTTATCCATTAATGGCTCGTTTAGCTGAAGAATATATGGAAACAGAACAAGAAGGAGTATCTGTTGAGGTAAGTCGTGCAGGAACAGGTGCTGGATTTGAAAAGCTCTTAGTAAAAGATGGAACAGATTTCAATGATGCTTCACGTGAAATTAAAGATGAAGAAGCAAAATTAGCAGAGAGTTTAGATATGGAATTAAAAGAAATGAAAGTTGCGTTAGACGGTTTAACATTTGTTGTTCACCCTGATAATGATTGGGCAACTGAATTAACGAAAGAAGAAGTTATCAGTATCTTCCATAGTGAAGGTGGAGTAACAAAATGGTCTGATATTAACCCAGATTTCCCAGATGAGGAAATTCAACCTTATGGACCAAACGAAAACCATGGTACATATGAGTTCTTCTGGGAAAACATTCTTGAAGAAGCGGACTTAGTTGATACAATTAATCTTCAACAAGAGTATTCAACACTCGTAAACTTAGTATCAGAAGATGTGAATGGAATTGCGTTCTTTGGATTTGGTTACTATGTAAACAATCAAGATAGCTTAAAAGCAGTAAATGTTGATTTTGGATCAGGACCAGTTGAACCATCACTTGATACGATTGCTGAAGACGGCGACTATGCACCATTTACAAGACCTGTATTCACCTACTTAAACGTTGATATGGCAAAAGAAAAACGACAAGTATTAGATTACGCATTATTTGTTGCAAATAACATTAATGAATTTGCAGGAGAAACAGGATTTGCTCCTCTACCAGATTCAGAAGTTGAAGAATATGTGAGTTATTTAGAAGGACTTAAATAAAATAAATCTCTGAATAAAAAAGCTATGAAGATGGGAGGAATTTGCCCCTCTCATCATACCTTTTCATATATTAGTATTTTTATTAAATCATGAAGGAGAGGGGCTATTTTTAATTGAAAAAGAACAATCACCCTACAAAAACGAATCCTTTGAATGTGAAAGAATTAATTGAAAAAGGCAAGAAAACTAGAAAAGTATCACAGAAATTAGAAAAAATTATTCCATTTATTTTACTAAGTATTACAGCAGTATCCGTTTTAACAACATTAGGGATTATTTTAACGTTATTAACTGAAACAATTCATTTCTTTAATATTATTCCAATTTGGGACTTTTTAACAGGGACCGTCTTAAAACCATTAAACAAAGTACCAGAGTATGGTGTGTTACCACTTATTTCTGGAACAGTGATTTCGTCAGTTATAGCAATGATTGTGGCTGCTCCAATTGGATTAATGACGGCTATTTATTTAAGTGAGTATGCCTCAGAAAAAGTAAGTCTAGTAGTTAAACCTATTTTAGAAGTGCTTGCAGGTATTCCATCCATTGTTTATGGTTTCTTTGCTTTTACGTTTGTCACACCGCTCCTGCGAGAATTTATCCCAGGTCTTGAAGCAGCAAATATATTAAGTCCAGGAATTGTTATGGGAATAATGATTATTCCAATGATTGCTTCTTTATCTGAAGATGCAATGAGCTCAGTGCCTGATATTATGCGTGAAGGTGCTTTAGCATTAGGTTCAACAAAATTAGAAGTAACGAAAAGGGTTGTCATTCCAGCGGCGCTCTCAGGTATTATTGCTTCATTTGTACTTGGGATTTCACGTGCACTTGGTGAAACAATGATTGTAACTATTGCCAGTGGAAGTACAAAGAACTTCTCATTTGATGTTACCCAATCAATGCAAACAATGACTGCTTATATTGTTGAAGTAACAAGTGGGGATGCAGCTTCTGGTTCAACAATCTATTATAGTTTATATGCAGTTGCGATGATTTTATTTATCTTTACTTTATTAATGAATGTAATTGCTAGATATGTCTCTCGTAAATTTAGGGAGGAATATTAAAATATGGAACATATAAATGAAGAGCAAGTTAAGAGGAGAAGGAATTTACGATTACTTACGAATAGAGTAGCTCAATTTATATTTATGTTATCTACTTTGTTTGGTGTCATTGTACTTGGTATTTTAATTTATCGTGTTGTATCTCAAGGAATTGGTTGGATAGACATTAATTTTCTAACTGGAAAGTTGTCAACTGAACCTGAAAGAGCAGGAATCTTGGGAGCTATTTTAGGAACATTTTGGTTAATGGTTGTCGTAGTTCCAATTACAATGATTTTAGGCGTTGGTACAGCACTTTTTTTAGAAATTTATATAAAAAAAGGTCGCCTACAATCATTTTTACAAACGAATATTGCGAACTTAGCAGGCGTTCCGTCGATTGTTTATGGTGTTTTGGGAATGACAATTTTTGTCAGAGCACTAGACCTTGGTAATATTGTGCTTGCAGGTGGTTTAACGATGTCACTGTTAATTTTACCGATTGTAATTGTTGCAAGTCAAGAAGCTATTCGTTCTGTACCTCAGCACTTGAGTGAAGCGTCTTACGGAATTGGTGCTACTAAATGGCAAACGATTCGCCATATCATTATACCAGCAGCTTTACCGGGTATTTTAACAGGAGCTATTTTGTCATTTTCAAGAGCAATTGGAGAAACAGCACCATTAGTTGTGATTGGAATCCCAGCATTACTTATTCCTTTACCAGGGAGTATTTTTGATAAATTTACTGTTCTTCCTATGCAAATATATTATTGGACATTAGATGCTTCGTTAGTCGAAGAATACGCCAACTTAGCAGCTGCAACGATTATTGTCTTACTACTCGTGCTTTTTTTACTGAACTTAGCCGCTATCATCATTCGGCATAAATTCAAAAAAATATATTGAAAACGGAGTGATAAAAATGAGTACATTAACAGCAAAAAGATTGAATATAGAAACAAAATTAAGCGATGATTTATCTAAAGGTCTTCGTCCAGTAGAAAAAGTCAAAAAAATGATCTATGAAACAAATCAACTCCATATATGGTACGGTGAAACACATGCAATTAAAGGAATTGATTTACCTGTTTATGAAAAAGAAGTTGTCGCTATTATTGGGCCTTCAGGTTGTGGAAAGTCTACTTATTTAAAAACGTTAAACCGTATGGTTGAGCTAGTTCCAGATGTTCGAATATCTGGAAAAGTAGCTTACAATGGAAAGAGTATTTTTGATGAATCGTATGATGTAGAAGAATTAAGATTACGTGTTGGGATGGTCTTTCAAAAGCCGAATCCATTCCCTAAATCAATTTATGAAAATGTTGCTTATGGTCCAAGAATTCATGGTATCCGAAACAAAGGAGTCTTAGATGAAATTGTCGAACAAAGTCTTAGAAAAGCTTATATTTGGGATGAAGTAAAGGATCGCCTTGATACAAGTGCTTATTCGTTATCTGGTGGACAACAACAACGATTATGTATCGCACGTTGTTTAGCAATTGAGCCAGAAGTGATATTAATGGATGAGCCAACATCTGCATTAGATCCTAAATCAACATTTAAAATCGAAGAATTAATTAGAGAATTAAAGGAGACTTATTCGATTATTATTGTGACTCATAATATGCAACAAGCTGCCCGTATTTCAGATAAAACGGCATTCTTTTTAGATGGTGAATTAATCGAATATAATGAAACGAATAATATATTTAACAACCCATCTGATTCACGTACGGAAGATTATATATTAGGCCGATTTGGTTAAAGATAACTAGCTTTAAATAGATTGTACGTTAATCATATGTATTGCAAGTCATTTGATTTGATGAAAAAGAGTTAACAAGAAAGCCAATCTAATAGCTCTTTGTCAAATGGTGTAGGTCAGTAAAATTTCAGGGTGAATATTTAACATTTAATTTTCCTTAAGGACCTCCGTTTATGACGAATGCTTTCTTGTGGTTACTGTCTCAACTTCTGGAGCAAGACTAACTTGTTGATTCAGGGATTTTCGGGCACGTGCTATTCCCATGGGAGTCAGTCGTCATAACCTCCGCTCAACCAAGATGCAGCTTAAATATTCATTTCTTAAAACTAAATTGCTTTAATAAATTAGTGCACGCTTCAGCAGCTTTAGACGGCTTGGGAGTGTGTTTCTTTTTGTTTTAAAACCGGTCTTAATTTGAAATAAAGCATAATGCAACATCAGACATTTGTTCTTGTTAGGCTAGATTGAATATATCATGACATGTCTTTTTACTGTCTCGCTTAATTTTTTACAATCTAGGACATTAAAAACTGAAACAGCAATCCAAGAAAAAATAGTATAAAGTTGCCGTGATGAATCGATACATGTGATACAATTTTACTTAAGTTATTGAATTTGATAGAGAGACATAATCGATAAGAAAAGCATGATATTAAGTGCGTGTGTTATTATCGAAGTTTTTACTACATTTATTCAGCGTTTCTGCCGTAGCAACTATGGATTATAACAATGTTCCAGTTTATTATTCAGCTTTTTATTGTGTTGTTACATGATAAATTTGACTCTACCATATGTTTGAAGGAGGGTAATATGAAAAGGTTATTTGTAGTGATCGTAATAATTTTCTTAATGACCGGATTTCTCGCTGCATGTGGCAGTCCACAAATGGAGGGTATTATTTTAGAGGTCTCAGATGATATGATTTTAGTTTCACAAAATCTCACGACAAATGAGTATGAAGAAATTAAAGATACATCAGTAACAACATTGCAGAAAGAAGATGTGTTTGGTGAAAGGGATAGTCTTAATCTTATTGAACTAACTTATGAGGAAGCAAGTTCATTCAAACCAGGTGATGAAGTCGAGATTTGGATTAAAGGTGATATTTTAGACTCTTATCCTGGGCAAGCGACAGCAAAAAAAGTTTCCTTACTAGATAAGGAATGAAAACCTTATCATATTATGTTGGCTAATCTCGCTATTTGACGAATATATAAAATGGAAGTATGATGACTTTATCATGAAAAAATAAACATGATTTGCTTTGCGTATAATTTTGAGAATATGGCTCAGAAGTTTCTATAGGACTACCGTAAATAGTCTTACTACGTGGATATATATTAATTAGTAGCTAGGATTATTAGGCTACTTGATACATTTTCCGTTAGTAAGAGGGCACTCCTGTATAGTTAGGATGCTCTTTTTGTATTTGTAAAAACTTCTCTCTATTCGAATAAGGTTATGGTAAAGCTAACATTAAGGGAGGCACAGAAAGTGAAAAACTTTTTTCGCTTTGAAGAATTAGGGACAAATTATCGTACGGAATTTATGGCTGGTTTAACGACGTTTTTAGCGATGGCGTATATTTTATTCGTTAACCCATCTGTATTATCATTAGAAGGTGTAGAAGGATTACCTGCTGGTGTTGGGATGGATAAAGGGGCCGTATTTACAGCAACAGCGATAGCGGCAGCAGTAGGTTCATTATTAATGGGTGTCCTTGCTAAATATCCAATTGGACTTGCACCAGGAATGGGCTTAAACGCATTTTTCGCTTATACAGTTGTTTTAGGCTATGGAATCCCGTGGGAAACGGCATTATCAGGGGTACTTGCTTCAGGAATTATTTTTATTATTTTAACATTATCAGGTCTTCGTGAAAAAATTATTAATTTTATTCCAGGTGATTTAAAATTAGCGGTAGGGGCTGGAATTGGGTTCTTCATTGCTTTTCTAGGTTTTCAAAATGCCGGCATTATTGTTGGAGATGAAGCGACCTTAGTAAGTATTGGTGATTTAACAGATCCTTATGTATTGCTTGCTGTTTTCGGAGTAATCATTTCAGTTATTTTATTAAGTTTAAGTGTTCGTGGTGGTATTTTCTACGGGATGATTATTACGTCGATTGCTGGAATTATCTTTGGTTTAATTGCGATGCCAACAGGACTTGGTGATATTGTTAGCCCTGCGCCAAGTGTTGCGCCAACATTTGGACAAGCATTCGTTAACTTTGGTGATATTTTTACCTTGCAAATGTTAGTCGTTATTTTAACGTTTTTATTCGTTGATTTCTTTGATACAGCAGGAACACTTGTAGCAGTTGCGACACAAGCTGGATTAATGAAAGATGGAAAATTACCTCGAGCTGGAAAAGCTTTATTCGCGGACTCGGCGGCAACAGTTGTTGGTTCAGTTGTAGGTACATCAACGACAACATCATTTGTAGAATCAACGTCAGGAGTTGGGGTAGGTGGTCGTACAGGTTTTGCATCTGTAGTGACGGCTGGATTTTTCTTATTAGCACTGTTTTTCTCTCCGCTATTACAAATTGTTACGGTAGAAGTAACAGCGCCTGCTTTAATTATTGTCGGGGTATTAATGTCAACAGCGTTAAAGCAAATTGATTGGGATAAATTTGAAATTGCTGTACCAGCTTTTTTAACGATTATTGCGATGCCATTAACGTATAGTATTGCAACAGGAATTGCGATTGGATTTGTCTTTTATCCAATTACGATGATTATGAAAGGACGCGCAAAAGAAATTCATCCAGTCATGTATGGGCTGAGCGTCATCTTTGTTTTATACTTTATATTCTTAACATAAGGGTAAAAAAAGAAGCTGAATCTCACAATAGATTCAGCTTCTTTTTTATATACTTGAATCAATTTCATAATAGGATAATTTAATTAAAAACAGGAACGATTATATACAAAGTGTTACTAACGTACGTTTTTAACTCCTGTAACCAAGTTTACTTGAATGCAAGCCGACTGACTCTTGCGGGAAAAGCATGAGTCCGAAAATCCTTGGTACAACGCGATAGCGTTGTACCAAGAGTTGAGACCATGTCCGCAGAAAGCAGTCGGCTGGAATGAGAGTAAACGGTTCTACCACCAAAAGTAAAGTTCGTCTTTGAGATCCTAAAATTAATTAAGAAATTGATTCACTTAATTAATTTTCTCCCGGTTATTTTGCTAAGGCAATATTAATATGTGCTAAATGGTGTTCTTCGTGCCATGATAATTTTGCCATTTTAGTAGAGACTGTTACTTCACCACTACCATCAAGTGTGAAAGTTCTTGTAAGTTGGTCTTCGGTTAAATTATTTCCTATAGCAATGATACGAGTATTAATTCCTTCTAACATTTTGATGGAACTTTCAACCGGCAAGTTTGTATCTGGTTCTATTGCCCATTTATCTTGATCAAAAGGTGGAACAGTTGGATTATCATCTGTTAAAGCAAGTTTTAAGCGTTGATACATATTTAACTGTGAATCGGCAATGTGATGAACGAGTTGTCTCACATTCCAACTGCCTTCTCGATATGTTTTCTTTAATTCTGTTTCACTTAATCCATCTACCACTTCTCTTAGACGAATAGTGTATGTGTTAATTTCGTTTGTCCATTCTTGAATATTGTCTAACGTTACGTGATCAGGAACTTGCAATTGCCCAATTGGAAATTTTACATCCATATTTAATACCCCTTTCTCAATTTGGATTATGTGTTATATACATCGTATCATAATTATATAAATAACGAGTTATTCATTATAAAAATAAATCGAAATGATTAAAGATTACAATATATTAGAAGTGTTATTTTAATTAACATAATGATTCTATAAAGGTTTATAGGTCTCCAGTTGCTTTCATCCCTAGTTTAAACATAGTAGAATGAAGATTATAATCATTTTAAATTAAAGCATAACAACTTGTAAGTAATATTATAATAGAGAGAGGGAATATGACGATGGATAAAATATATGTAGAAGAAGTCCGGACTGGAAAAGTAAAAGAACTCGGAAAAGCAGGGGCGGAAAATCCGATAGATAGAAAATGGACGACTGCCATGTTTAAGGAAAAGCGTGAAGGGAAAATATGGGTTAGTAAGACAGGACTTATCTCAGATGAAGTAGCTGATACGAAAGCGCATGGTGGACCTGAAAAAGCTTTGTTTGCTTATCCATCCGTTCATTATGAATATTGGCAAAGAACCTTAGACAACGATGATATTACTAATGGTGGAATGGGCGAAAACTTAGTAATGGAAAGTGCGAATGAATTTAATACCTTTATTGGTGATACATATCGTTTAGGTGAAGCAATTATTCAAGTGTCACAACCAAGACAACCGTGTTGGAAACCAGCAAGACGTTTTGGTGTGATGGATTTAGCCTTACAGATTCAACAAACAGGTTATACAGGATGGTATTATCGAGTGCTTGAGGAAGGGTATATCGAAACAGGTGAACTAAAATTATTAGACCGTCCTAATCCTGAATGGTCAATCCAAGCTTGTAATGAAGTGATGCATGTCGATAAAGATAATTTACGTCGTACTCGTGATTTAGCTTCATGTCCAGAACTTGCAATTAACTGGCGTAAACGATTAGAACGTCGTTTACGTGGTCAAGAATCGTCAATTGAAAGTCGAGTGTATGGTCCGAATAAAGAGTAGTTAGAAGAGGCTGGGACAAAATATCTTTAATATATGAAAAAGTGGAGAATAAAATTAAGCAAAATTTATTTTAGAAGCGGTTAGTTAATTAATCATATTTATGTATTAAGATGTTTTGTTCCATCATCTAAAAAGAAAGGGTGGTTTTTATTGCTCGATAATGCTGTAGTTATGTTTTTTATTATTATTGCTGTAAATATCGTTTACGTTTCATTTTCCACGATTCGAATTATTTTAACGTTTAAAGGTCAACGGTATTTAGCAGCTTTTGTCAGTGTGTTTGAAGTGTTTGTTTATATTATTGGTTTAAGTTTAGTCCTAGAAAATCTAGATGGCATTCAAAATGTGCTTGCCTACGCACTAGGATTTGCGCTTGGTGTTGTTATCGGTTCGCTCATTGAAGATCGCCTTGCGTTAGGTTACATTACGGTCAATGTTGTCTCGTCTAACCCATTTTTAAAGTTTACCGAGACATTACGTGAAGAAGGGTATGGTGTGACAAGTTGGACGTCATCTGGATTAGATGGTGACCGTTTATCGATGCAAATATTAACACCACGTAAACAAGAGTTACGTTTGTACCGTTTAATTTCTGAAATTGATCCAAAAGCATTTATCGTTGCCTTTGAGCCGAAACATATTCAAGGTGGCTTCTGGGTTAGACAAGTACGACGTGAAAGAGTGTTTGGTAGACGTGGAGTGGAAGAGCAAGTGTTAGAAGATGATGTTCCAACAGAAAAGCTGATGGATGACGATGAGGTTGTCGAAGAAGTGATTGATAACAGTGTCACAACGTCGGAAAATTCTAAGTCTGGAATGCCAAACACGAACGTTTCACCGAAAATATAACGGAATGTCCGTATTTAGATTGCGAATTAGTTTTCAGTTTGTTATAATTAATTTGTCGAATGTTGAACAAATAAGAAGCAATGTTACAACCTAAAAGATACAATAATCAAATGATTCCCCATATAATTTTGAGAATAAGGCTCGAAAGTTTCTATGAAGCACCATAAATGCGACACTATGCGGGAAGGTGAGGTAAACATGCGAAAACTATTTCCTTTGTTTATATATGTAAAAAAGCTAGTCTATTCATCTTCTCCGGTTATTTTAAACGGAGTGGAATAGGCTTTTTTATGTTTTATTATAGTGTTTTAGTCAGCTGAATCAATATCAAAATAAGCAAGTCCGATTAAAAATATGAACGATGACTTATTTTTTTCTTTAAATATCCAGATTTTGTTTAGGGGACTAAGTTTATTTGAATGGAAGTCGACTGACTCTAGCGAGAATGAAAATTCTTGAAGTTGGGACAAAACATATTTTATCCATGAAAAATTACGAAATAAAATTAAGTGTAGGAAATATACGGAGACTCCTGCGGGCAGAAAAGAGCCGATGTGAGACCCTGCAAGGCGAAGCCTGAAGCGGCTCACTGCTCGCCCGCGGAAAGCGGAGTATATTTCCGAAACGATTCGTTAATCGTTCTATGTTTATGTATGCTGAAAGTTTTGTCACAGCTTCAAAAGTTGAGACCATACCCGCTAATAAGTAATCGACTGTAATGAAAGTATACAGGTCTATCATCAAACATAAAGTCTGTGTTTTAGATACTAAATGGATTATATGATAAAAATTATATATTGACACTACATAAAGAATTGGAGAGGGATGGAATGGTTCAAGTTGGGATTATAATGGGTAGTATTTCAGATTGGGAGACGATGGAACATGCATGTGATGTACTAGATGAATTAGGCATTACATATGAAAAAGAAGTCGTTTCCGCACATCGTACACCTGATGATATGTTTGAATATGCAGTTTCTGCTCGTGATAGAGGCTTAAAAGTAATTATTGCAGGCGCAGGTGGGGCAGCTCATTTACCAGGAATGGTTGCTTCTAAAACGACACTACCAGTAATCGGTGTACCAATTAAAACGAGTGCACTTGGAGGCATGGATTCATTATTATCTATCGTCCAAATGCCAGGCGGAGTACCAACAGCAACAATGGCGATTGGTAATGCAGGTGCAACAAATGCCGGACTATTCGCAGCACAAATTCTCGGTACAGCTGATGAAGAAATAGCTACAAAATTAGCAACACATCGTGACGGACTAATTCAAAAAGTAGAAGAGATGAGGGACGACCTTGCAAACAAATAATCCAACATTACCAGATAAAACAATTGGCATCATTGGCGGCGGTCAATTAGGTCGCATGATGTCCATTTCAGCTAAATATATGGGCTATAACGTTATCGTATTAGACCCAACACCGAACTGTCCAACAGCACAAGTGGCAGATGAACAAATTGTCGCGGCTTATGACGATATGGGTGCTATTAAAGAATTAACAGAAAAAAGTGATGTTGTTACATATGAATTTGAAAATGTCGATTTAACAGCAGCATCTTATATCGAAAAAGCCGGCAAATTACCACAAGGTGCCTATGCATTAGAAGTAACGCAAAATAGAGAAAAAGAAAAGAATGTCATGCAAGAAGTAGGTTTACCAATTCCAGCCTTTTCAATCGTAAAAAATGGAGCAGAATGTGAAGCTGCACTAAAAGAAACGAAATTACCAGCAGTGATTAAAACATGTCGTGGTGGCTATGACGGAAAAGGTCAGTTGAAAATTGAATCGACAACAGATTTTCCGGACGCAATTGAATTTGCAGACGAAGGTGGAACATTCATTATTGAAGAATGGATTACTTTTGATAAAGAAATTTCGGTCATCTTTTCTCGAAGTACAACTGGTGAGATCGAAATTTTTCCAATTGCTGAAAATGACCATAAAGACCATATATTATATGAAACAATTGCACCTGCACGTATTTCAGAAGTTGTACGTAAAAAAGCGATGGATGCTGCGACATTATTAGCAGAAAAAATTAATATTGTCGGCACATTTGCAATCGAAATGTTCGTTCAAGGACAAGATGTGTACATTAATGAAATGGCGCCACGTCCTCATAATTCAGGACATTATACAATTGAAGCATGTAACGTATCACAGTTTACAAACCACATTCGTGCCATTTGTCAATTACCGTTAACGAAAATTAAAAAACTGCAAGATGCTATTATGATTAACGTACTCGGTGAAGATATGGACAAGGCATTACACGCGTTAGCGCACATTCCAGAAAGTTTTGTTCATTTGTACGGAAAAGCAGAACCAAAAGAAAAACGCAAAATGGGTCATGTGACGTTTATTGGAGATAACGAAACAGAACTTGAAGCGTTGAAGCAAGCATATGAGGAGGAACGTCAGAATGATTGAACGCTATACCCGAGAAGAAATGGGCGCAATTTGGACGGAAAAAAATAAATACGATGCATGGCTAGAAGTAGAAATATTAGCATGTGAAGCATGGGCAGAGCTTGGCGAGATTCCAAAAGAAGATGTTCAAGCAATTCGAGATAAGGCGAGTTTTTCTGTCGAACGAATTTATGAAATTGAACAAGAAACACGTCATGATGTCGTAGCGTTTACGAGAACTGTTTCTGAATCATTAGGTGATGAGCGTAAATGGGTTCATTACGGATTGACGTCAACAGATGTTGTCGATACAGCACTATCTTATTTATTAAAACAGGCAAATGATATTATTCGTAAAGATATTGAAAACTTCATTCAAGTAATTAAAGATAAAGCAATTGAACATCAGCATACTGTCATGATGGGGCGTACACACGGAGTGCATGCAGAACCGACGACATTCGGATTGAAATTAGCTCTCTGGTATGAAGAGATGAAACGTAACTTAGCACGTTTTAATGAAGCGGCAGCTGGCGTTGAGTTTGGAAAATTGTCTGGAGCAGTCGGCACTTATGCGAATATTAATCCATTTGTTGAAAAGCACGTCTGTGAAAACTTAGGATTATCACCTGCACCATTATCTACACAAACGTTACAACGTGATCGTCACGCAGCGTATATGTCTGCTTTAGCACTCGTTGCAACATCGATTGAAAAATTTGCAACAGAAATTCGTGGCTTACAAAAAACAGAAACACGTGAAGTGGAAGAACAGTTTCGTAAAGGGCAAACTGGGTCTTCAGCGATGCCACATAAACGAAATCCAATCGCTTCTGAAAATATGAGCGGAATGGCGCGTGTGGTGCGTGGGTACATGATGACAGCTTATGAAAATGTGTCATTATGGCATGAACGTGATATTTCTCATTCATCTGCAGAGCGAATTATTTTACCAGATGCAACAATTGCACTGAACTATATGTTAAATCGTTTCAGCAATGTCGTGAAAAACTTAACAGTATTTCCAGAAAATATGCGTCGTAATATTGATAAAACGTATGGAGTGATTTTTTCACAAAAAGTACTCTTAACATTAATCGATAAAGGATTAGCGCGTGAAGCAGCATATGACGTCGTTCAGCCTCTAGCAATGGAAGCTTGGGAAAATGAAATTCAATTTAAAACATTATTAGCAAAAAATGATGTCGTAAAAGAACATTTAACAAGTGAAGAACTCGAAGACTGCTTTGATCACACATATCACTTGAAAAATGTCGACGTCATCTTTGAACGTCTAGGTTTAGTTAAATAATATAAAACAGTTAACGAGATGAAATTAGGTAGGATAGAGAACTAGAAAATAGTGACATGATGCTTCGGCGTGAAGGTTCATATTTTCTAGTTAAACTCTTCCTTATCGAGAAAAATTACTAAATAAAGCATAACAAAATAATGATGTCATCTTTTTATGATGATAAAGGAGACGAAGAACATGCCACACAATATGGATCCTGCGAAAATTGAATCAGAAAAAGTCTTTCAACAGATGGGTTTGTCTGATGAAGAATATCAAAAAGCGAAAGAGATAATGGGAAGACATCCGAATTATACGGAGACGGGAATTTTTTCTGTTATGTGGTCAGAACATTGTAGTTATAAAACGTCAAAACCATTATTAAGCAAATTTCCAACGAAGGCACCTCAAGTATTAGTCGGACCTGGTGAAGGTGCGGGTGTCGTTGATATTGGTGATGAACAAGCTGTTGTATTTAAGATGGAAAGTCATAATAGTCCGTCAAGAATTACGCCATTTGAAGGTGCAGCAACAGGTGTTGGTGGAATTTTACGTGATGTATTTTCGATGGGAGCTCGTCCAATTGCGGCGATGAACTCACTCCGGTTTGGTCCATTACAATCAGATCGAACAAAATATTTATTTGAAGAAGTTGTCAAAGGAATGGCGCATTATGGAAATAATGTCGGTGTACCTACTGTTGGTGGGGAAATTCAATTTGATGACTGTTATGAAGATAGTCCCCTCGTCAATGCGATGGTTGTTGGGCTACTTAATCATGACGAAATTCAAAAAGGAATTGCAGCAGGTATTGGTAATACCGTGATTTACGCTGGAGCGCCGACTGGTCGAGATGGAATTTTAGGTGCAGCACATTCTTCTGATGATGAAGAAAATGAAGATGCATCACCAGCGGCTGGAAATCCATTTTTAGAAAAACGTCTCATTGAAGCATGTCTTGAAGCTATTCACCATGATGCCTTAATTGGTATGCAAGATATGGGTGCAGCAGGATTAACATCATCTGGAAGTGAAATGGCATCTAAAGCAGGAACAGGTATGTTACTAGATTTAGACCTTGTTCCACAATCAGAAGATAATATGTCTGCATACGAAATGATGTTATCAGAAACACAAGAAAGAATGTTACTAGTGGTTGAAAAAGGACAAGAACAAGCAATTATTGATATTTTTACAAAACATGATGTTGAAGCTTGTGCAGTAGGTGAAGTTATTGCAGACAAGGTATTCCGTGTTGAACATAATGATAAAGTGTGGGCTGATATTCCAGTTGATGCATTAGATCAAGATGCACCGGTTTATTATTTACCATCACAAGAAGCAAGTTACTATCGTCAATTTCAAGAAATGGAACAAGTTGTTCCTAAAATCACTGACTATGGTGCGACGTTAAAACTATTACTCCAACAGCCAACAATTGCGAGTAAAGAATGGGTATATGAACAATTTGATTCTGAAATGAATGGTAATACATTAGCAGGACCTGGTTCAGGAGCAGCAGTTGTAAAAATTGCCGACCACGACAAAGCGATTGCGATTACAGCAGATTGTAACTCACGATACATTTATTTAGATCCTGAAGTTGGTGGACAAATTGCTGTAGCAGAAGCGGCACGTAATCTTGTCGTATCAGGTGCACGCCCACTAGGACTAACAGACGGATTAAATTATGGAAATCCGACAAATGAAGAAGTCTTTTGGCAAATGAAAAAATCTATCGAAGGTGTTAGTGAAGCATGTCGTGTACTAGATGTACCAGTTATTAGTGGAAACGTATCGATGTACAACCAGTCAGAAGGAGAACCAATTTTCCCAACACCAATTATCGGAATGGTTGGCTTGTTTGAATCAACCGATCACGTTACACCGAATGCTTTTCAACAAGCAGGAGATGCAGTGTTTCTCTTAGGTGAAACAGAAGCTGAATTTGCTGGTAGTGAATTACAAAATATTATTGAAAACTCATATCGTGGACAAGCTCCTAAGCTAGATTTACAGACAGAAAAAACACGTCAAACAGCTTTGTTAAAAGCAATTCAAGCAGGTATTATCGCATCTGCTGAGGATGTGGCAGAAGGTGGTTTAGCAGTAGCGTTAGCAGAAAGTGTTATTCGTGCAAACGGAGTTGGGGCTGACATTCAAGTAACAGAGGAAGCAACGACCGGTTTATTTAGTGAAACACAATCGCGTTTTCTCTTAACTGTAAAAGCAGAAAATGTAGGAGCGTTTGAGAAATTACAAACAGGCGCAAAGAAAATTGGTGTTGTAACAAATGATGAAACACTAACGATAAAAGGAAAAGATAATTCAATTTTAATAAAAGAACAAGTAGATCAACTCAGAAAACTGTGGTCAGAAAGTATTGCCCAGTTACTGAAATCTGAATAAAATAAGGGGATCACTATGTTTGGAATTTGGGGTCATGACAAAGCAGCAGAAATAACGTATTACGGATTACATTCTATGCAACATCGGGGACAAGATGGTGCAGGTATTGTCGTGAATAACGAAGGTGAATTAAAACTTCATAAAGATATCGGATTAGTTAATGATGTATTTAAACGATTTGATTTCAAAGAATTTGCAGGGCGTGCAGCAATAGGGCACGTCCGAAATGCAACGCAAGATGATGGTACGTTTAATAATGTACAACCACTCGTTTTTCGTTCATTAAATAGTAGTATGGCGATTGCCCATAATGGAAAAATCGTCAACTCTGAAAAAATTCGTCAACAACTGGAAGAGTCAGGCAGTATATTTCAAACAACTTCTGATACGGAAGTGTTAGCTCATTTAATGCGCCAAAATGGACAAGAAACAACGGAAGATGCGTTTATTAACGCGCTTAAACAAGTTATCGGTGCTTATGGTTATATTATTTTAACAGAAGATAAAATGTACGTTGCACTTGATCCTCGTGGTATTCGTCCATTATCGATTGGTCGCTTAGGTGATGCATATGTTGTCGCTTCAGAAACGTGTGCATTTAGTATTATTGGGGCAACATTTGAACGTGAAGTGATGCCTGGTGAGTTAATTACGATTAGTGACGAAGGGTTAACATCACAGCGATTTATTTTACGTGAACCAAGGAAAATGTGTGCAATGGAATATGTCTACTTTTCTAGACCAGATAGTGACCTAAATTATGTGAACGTACATTCCGCAAGAAAGCGAATGGGAATTGAATTAGCGAAAGAAGATGAGTCAATTGAAGCAGATGTGGTTACTGGAGTTCCAGACTCAAGTATTTCTGCGGCAATTGGTTATGCCGAACAATGTGGGCTGCCGTATGAAATGGGTGTGTTAAAAAATAGATATATTGGTAGAACGTTTATCCAACCATCCCAAGAACTACGGGAACAAGGGGTTAAGATGAAATTATCTCCTGTAAGAGGTGTAATCGAAGGAAAACGTGTTGTAATGATTGATGACTCGATTGTAAGAGGAACAACGTGTAGACGAATTGTAAAATTATTAAAAGAAGCAGGCGCAAAAGAAGTACACGTTAGAATTTCATCACCAAGAATCGAAAATCCATGTTTATACGGTATTGATATGTCGACAAAAGAAGATTTAATCGCAGCAAATTATACAAATGAAGAAATTTGCGAGATTATCGGCGCTGATTCTATCAGTTTTCTCTCAGTCGAAGGAATGGAAAAAGCTATCGTAAAAGACAATACGATTAATCAAGGTATTTGTGCAGCATGTATGACAGGAAACTATCCAGTATTAGAAAATGATTCACGAAAAGAATTTTATCGGAAGTTTTGATTGTTATCATGTTAAATAATGTGAACAGTACATTAAGAAACATATAGCAGACTGAATAGATGAAACACTAGCGGGATAATGGAGAAGGTACTGAAAGATCCTGGATAAGCAAGTGAATATATGTATATGCTCGACGTAGCGGACGAAATTCGCCGAGACTCCTGTGGAAATAGCGAAGACTTTTAGACCCCACAGTGAGCGGTTTTTGCGAACGAGGAGGCTAAATGCGAGCCCACGGAAAGCGAGGCGAATTTCGGTAGTGAAGTCACGAAATATACAGCAAAATTATATTCACACAATTCTTCAGTGACTTCCTAATTAAAATAGATATTTTAATAGGTGTATCATTTAACTATAATCTTTCACATATAAATAAAAATACTCGTATTATGCGGTATAATGTAGGTTGACTATGAAACGAGGAGCGGTAATCATGTCGAATATGTATAAAAAAGCTGGCGTCGATGTCGAAGCGGGCTATGAAGCAGTAGAAAGAATGAAAAAACACGTAGAAAAAACGACACGTCCTGAAGTATTAGGTGGTTTAGGCGCTTTTGCAGGAATGTTTGATTTATCAAAATTCAACTACAAAGAACCTGTCTTAGTGTCAGGCACAGATGGTGTAGGTACGAAGTTAATGCTCGCATTTGAAATGGATAAACACGATACAATTGGAATTGACCTCGTCGCAATGTGTGTGAATGATATCGTTGCTCAAGGTGCTCAACCTTTATTTTTCCTTGATTACATTGGTTGTGGGAAAAATGATCCTGCTGTAATTGAACAAATTGTTGCAGGGGTAAGTGAAGGCTGTGTGCAATCTGGCGCATCCTTAATTGGTGGAGAAACTGCTGAAATGCCAGGGATGTATGATGAACATGAATATGATTTAGCAGGTTTTGCAGTAGGAATTGCAGAGAAGTCTGAAATCATTACAGGTGAATCCATTGCGGAAGATGACGTTATTATTGGTTTGCCATCAAGTGGAATTCATTCCAATGGGTATTCATTAGTTCGTCAAGTTATTGAAGGGCTTGACTTAGCAGAACAACACGGCTTATCTGAATCGTTAGGAGAAGCAGTATTACGTCCAACAAAAATATACGCAAAAGCAGTTGCAGCTGTCTTAGAAAAAGCGACAATTAAAGGAATTTCTCACTTAACTGGTGGAGGATTTTATGAAAATTTCCCACGTGTTGTTCCCGAAGGTTTAGGGGTAGAACTAGAAGAAACAACTTGGGAAGTGCCAGAAATCTTTTCATTACTTCAGGAAAAAGGTGAGATGAGCAAGAAAGATATGTACGGGGTATTTAATATGGGAATCGGTATGGCATTAATTGTAGCAAAAGAAGAGGCCGAAAACGTGATTGCTATTTTACAAGAAGCAGGGGAAGATGCGAATATCGTAGGTAAGGTCGTTAATAAAGAAGGAGTGCATTTTGTATGAGTTTTGATATCCGTCCACGTGTTGCTATTTTTGCATCAGGTACAGGAACGAATTTTGATGCGATTATGAATAGTGATGCTCGTAAATTTGATGTTGTTATGCTAATTTGTGACAAACCAAAAGCACACGTTATTGGAAAGGCAGCGAGTTTTGGCACAGAAACAGTTGTCCTAGATCCAACAACATTTCCAAGTAAAGAAGCATATGAAGCAGAAGTACTGAAAAAATTAAAACGTGCTAACGTGCAGTGGATTGCATTAGCTGGTTACATGCGTATTGTCGGAGATACATTGTTAGAGGCATACGAAGGAAAAATTGTGAACGTTCATCCATCGTTGTTACCGTCATTTCCTGGTAAAGATGCAGTCGGACAAGCTATTGATAAAGGCGTTAAAGTATCAGGCGTCACGATTCATTACGTTGATGAAGGTGTTGATACAGGTCCAATTATTGAACAAGAACCTGTCACTGTTTTTCCAAATGATACTGCTGAAACGTTACAAAAGAGAATTCAACAAGTCGAACATGTTTTATATACGAAAATTATTAATGAATTAACTTATTTTAGCTGATTGAAATAATTTGTTAATAGAAAAATCTGATTTAAAACAAGAACGACTAGTAATCAATTTCTTAAATATACGTGTTTTGCTTATATAACTAAGTTTACTTGAATGGAAGTCGACGGACTCTTGCGTGAAAAGCATAAGTCCGAAAATCCTTGAAGGTAGGACAAAGTATTTCTTATGCATAAGAAAGTGAAAAGGTAAAATTAAGTGTAGGAAATATACGGAGACTCCAGTGGGAAGATAAGAGCCGATGTGAGACCCCGCAGGGCATAGCCCGAGGAGGCTCACTGCTCGCCCGCGGAAAGCGGAGTATATTTCCGGAACGTTTAATTAAGCAATTTAAATTAATGTATGAACATTGATTTGTCCAGAAATTAAGATTTGAGAAAGCAACCGACTGAAGTGAAAGGAAACTGGGTTCTCTCCAAACATAATGTTCGTGTTTGAGGATCAGAATAAGAATTTTGAGATTGATTATTTTTAAAGAAATATAGATTCTACGATACGAGGAGCATTCTGAATGAAAAAAAGAGCATTAATTAGTGTGTCAGACAAAACGAATGTAATTGAATTTGCTAAAGGGTTAGAAGCATTAGATTATGATATTTTATCAACAGGAGGCACGTTACAAGCATTACAAGATGCGAATGTAACAGCCCGTCAAGTGGATGAAGTAACAGGTTTTCCAGAAATACTAGATGGCCGTGTAAAAACACTCCACCCTAATGTGCATGGTGGCTTGTTAGCGAAGCGTAATAATGAAGAACATATGCGTACGTTAGAAGAAAATAATATTGCGCCAATTGATGTTGTCGTCGTAAATTTATATCCATTTAAAGAAACGTTAGCAAAAGATGGCGTATCGCACGAAGAAATTATTGAAAATATCGATATCGGTGGTCCGACAATGTTACGTGCGGCTGCAAAAAGTTATGAAGACGTAGCTGTGATTGTCAATCCTGAACGTTATGAAGCAGTGCTTGAATTGTTACAAGAAGATGCGTTAACAACGGATGTACGAAAAGAGTTAGCAGCAGAGGTGTTTCGTCATACAGCTCATTATGATGGGATGATTGCGACATATTTTACAGAAGAAACGAACGATTTATTTACACCGACGTTTTCTCGTACGTTTGAACAAGTTCAATCATTACGTTATGGAGAAAATCCACACCAAGAAGCAACATTTTATGAAATTCCGAACTATCAAGGAGTTAGCTTAGCAACAGCGAAGCAATTGCACGGAAAAGAGTTATCCTATAATAATATCCAAGATGCGAACGCAGCACTTGAAATTCTTTTAGAATATAATGAGCCAACTGCAGTCGCTGTGAAACATATGAACCCTTGTGGTATCGGACAAGCAGATGACTTATCAACAGCATTTGCCCGCGCATTTGAGGCAGATCCGATTTCGATTTTTGGTGGAATTATTGCAGCGAATCGTGAAGTAGATGAAGCGACAGCATTAATTATGAGCGAGATTTTCTTGGAAATTGTTATTGCGCCGAGCTTTACACATGAAGCAATGGACGTATTAACAGCAAAGAAAAATATCCGTTTACTTGAAGTACCGATGACAGAAGACGTTGCAGTGTATGAGAAAATGACATCTGTAAAAGGTGGTTTACTCGTCCAGACAAATGATGCGGGAACAGTAACACGTGATGATATTGAAGTTGTAACTGATGTTGCTCCGACTGAAGAGCAGTGGGCTGATTTACTATTTGCTTGGAAGGCAGTAAAACATGTGAAATCTAATGCGATTGTTTTAGCAAAAGAGAAGCAAACAATTGGGGTAGGTGCTGGACAAATGAATCGAATCGGTGCAGCAAAAATTGCTATCGAACAAGCTGCGGATAAAGCAGACGGTTCTGTCATGGCTTCAGATGCCTTTTTCCCGATGCCTGATACAGTAGAAGCGGCAGTAGCAGCTGGTGTCAAAGCAATTATTCAACCAGGTGGTTCGAAGCGCGATCAAGATTCAATCGATGTGTGTAATGAACATGGCATCGTAATGGTATGTACGAACATGCGTCATTTTAAACATTAATTTTGAGAAAAGGGTGTTGAAATGAAAATTTTAGTAGTAGGTCGTGGCGGACGTGAACATAGTGTTATTATGCAATTAGAAAAAAGTGAACGAGTTGAAAAAATTTATGCAGCTCCAGGTAATGGCGGTATTCAAAATCATGCGGAATGTATCGCTATTGATGAAATGGACATTGCTGGACTTGTCGCTTTTGCAGAGGAAAATAAAATTGATTTAACAATTGTTGGACCAGAAAATCCATTGAACGCTGGTATTGCGAATGCGTTTCAAGAAAAAGGTTTAAAGATTTTTGCACCAACTAAAGAAGCGGCATTATTAGAAGGTAGTAAAGATTTTGCGAAACAATTTATGATCAATCATGGTATTCCGACTGCAGCATACGCATCTTTTACAGAAGCAGACGAAGCAAAAGCGTATATTGAGGAGCAAGGAGCACCAATTGTTATTAAAGCAGATGGATTAGCAGAAGGTAAAGGGGTAATTGTCGCTGAAACGAAAGACCAAGCATTACATGCAATTGATACTTTAATGGTAGAAGATGCCTTCAGTGGGGCAGGACGTAAAGTTGTTATTGAGGAATTTTTAGATGGACGTGAATTTTCACTCATTGCTTTTGTCCATGAAAATAAAGTATTCCCGATGATATCTGCACGCGACCATAAACGTGCATATGATAACGATGAAGGACCGAATACTGGAGGAATGGGCGTGTTTGCACCAGTTCCAGATATTACACCAGAAATCGAAGCATATGCAACGAAAGAAGTGTTACAAAAAGCAGCTGATGGCTTAATGAAAGAAGGACGTAATTTTACTGGAATTCTTTATGCTGGCTTAATGCAAACAGATGCTGGAACGAAAGTGATCGAATTTAATACAAGGTTCGGTGACCCGGAAACACAAGTCGTTTTACCATTACTAGAAAACGATCTTATTCAAGTAATAGAAGATGTTATGGCCGGAGAAGATCCACAATTGGTATGGAAAGATGCAGCATGTGTTGGTGTAGTCGTAGCTTCGAAAGGATACCCAAATACATATGAAAAAGATGTAGCATTACCAGAAAACGAAGCAGGGGAAAATGCATTCGTTATTCAAGCAGGGACGAAGCAAACAGATTCAGGACTCGTTTCAAACGGAGGACGTGTACTACTTGTCGGCGGATTAGGAAGCGACCTCACAGCCGCACGTAAAGCAGCATACGACAATTTAACAGTTTATGATGATTCTGATGCATTTTTCTATCGAACAGATATCGGTATTAATCAATAATATCCAAACGACTAACTTATGCTTGAACTGCGTAGGTTAGTCGTTAATTTTTTGTGTGAGCATCAAAGGAATTAGCTCCGCCCAATCCTTTCTCCATCCGTTACAATTAACAAAATACTTTTACACTTTCCCTTCATAAAATGTTTTCTACAATAATAAGGGCTTTAAAATAACTTTATCACTGTTTTGTGGTAAACTGTTTATGTAACCGCAATCAATCGTATAATGTCAAGGTTTCATACGATTCTGAAAATAGAGAGAAATATTGGAGAGTTGTTAGATGTTAGAGAATGGACAGTTTTGGAGAAATAGAGATTTAAGGAAACACCTTGCAGTAATAGATGGAAAAATCGCACCAACTATTGTATTAGAAAATAGCACGTATTTAAATGTGTTTACAAGAAAATGGACGCAAGCTCATATTTGGATTTATCAAGATCGAATTATTTATGTTGGTGATCAATTGCCAACGAATAGAGAAGGAACGGAAATGATTGATTGTACTGGTCAATATTTAGTTCCAGGATATATTGAACCGCATGCGCATCCATTTTATTTATATAGTCCGGAAGAGTTTGCTTATCATGGAGCAAAGTTTGGAACGACGACTTTAGTAAATGATAATAATCAAATTATCTCGTTATTTGATCGTCAAACAGGATTTTCGTTATTAAAAGAATTTGATCAATTACCAGTGTCCATGTTTTGGTGGGCGCGATATGATTCTCAGTCGATGATGCATATGGAAGAAGATGTATTTAACTTATCTGATATACTATCTTGGATAGAGCACCCTTCTGTCATTCAAGGTGGAGAGCTAACTTCATGGCCACAGTTACTTTCAGGAGATGATCGTTTATTATATTGGATTCAAGAAACAAGAAAACGAAAAAAACGTGTTGAAGGTCATTTTCCAGGAGCTTCCCCATCAACGTTAACGAAGATGAAATTACTCGGCGTGACAGGTGATCATGAAGCGATGACGAGTGAAGAGGTTATGCAGCGTTTAGAGTTAGGCTATCATGTTACATTACGTCATTCATCAATTCGTCCAGATTTGGCAAATTTATTACAAGGAATTTTAGATAATGGGATTACTCAATTTGATCAGATGATGTACACAACAGATGGTTCTTCCCCGACGACACTAAAAGATGGTATAATTAATCAGTGTATTCAAATCGCAATTGACGAAGGGGTTCCATTAGCGGAAGCATACCGGATGGCAACATTTAATGTGGCAAAATATTATGGACTAGATAATGTATTAGGTAGCATAGCTCCAGGTCGTCTAGCACATATTAATGTTTTATATGAAAAAGATGATCCTACACCACTGAGTGTTTTAGCTAAAGGACAATGGGTCATACGTGATGGCGTCGAAATGCCTCGTACGAAAGAAATTAATTGGGAAAAATATCAAATCCAACGTGCGCAATATGACTTTGATATTGATATAGATGATTTACAATTTTCCATACCAATTGGTGTTAAATTAGCTAATGATGTTATTTTAAAACCGTATGCTGTCGATGCTGATATTACAGCAGATAATTTACCCCAAGGTACAGAAGATGCTTTTTTATTGTTAGTTGATCGCCACGGAAAATGGCGAGTAAATACTGTTATTCATGGTTTTACTGATAAATTAGGTGCTCTTTGTAGCTCTTATACCGCAACAAATGATATTATTCTAATAGGGAAGCAAAAAAGTGATATGTTGTTAGCTTGGAAACGTGTGAAAGAAATTGGTGGCGGCATTGTCTTAGTTCATAATGGGGAAATCTTATTTGAATTACCATTACAACTGGCAGGTGCAATGTATGATGGTAAGATGGACGAGTTAATAGAGCATGAAATACAATTAACACGGATTTTACAAGAGGCGGGTTATCCTTTTGAGTGGCCGATTCAAAATTTATTGTTACTATCATCCACTCATTTACCTTACATACGTGTGACACAATTAGGACTTGTAGATGTGATGAAGAGAAACATAATTGTGCCATCTAATATGCGTTAGTTTTTAAGGAGGAAGTATGCGAAAAATTGGAATTAGCATCTTAAGTTTAGTGATGCTCATCAGTGTTGGCTGTGCACAGCAAGAAGAATCAGCTGACGAAGTAAATATTGCTCCATTTACTGGAGAAGAAACGACCGGAGATATTACGAACCGGCCTGTTGCAGTTATGGTAAGTAATCAAACACAAGCAAGACCGCAAACAGGGTTATCAAAAGCAGATATCGTATTTGAAATGTTAACAGAAGGTAATGTGACAAGGTTTATGGCGATTTATCAAAGCGAAGACCCTGATGTCGTTGGCCCTGTTCGAAGTGCACGTGAATATTTCTTTGATTTAGCGAAAGATTATGATGCGCTTTATGCATACCACGGGGCGGCAAATTTTGTGAATGATTTAATTCAAGAAAAAGATATCGACCATTTAAATGGTGCTGATCACGATGATGATGGTCAGTTATTCGTTCGAGAAGCATTTCGAAAAACACCACATAATTCATACTTACAATTTGGCGCTGTCAAAGGAGTAGCAGAAGATAAAGGTTACGATATGGAAGCTGATATTACTCCATTTACTTTTTTAGATAAAGAGGAAGAAGTAGAAGGCGAAGAAGCAGATTATGTAAAAGTAGATTATTACGGTGGAAATCCGATTGTAGAATACGAATATGATACTACGTTAGATCAATACATCCGTTTTAATGACGGTGAACAAACAGTAGAGTTAGAATCAGAAAAACCGATTATGATTGATAACTTATTAATAGTTGAAGCAGATCATGACGTAATTGATGATGAATTACGTCGCTCCATCGATATTTATTCAGGTGGAAAAGCATATTTATTCCAACGTGGAAAAGTTCAATACGTCGACTGGGAAAATGTTGACGGAAAAATTGTCCCTGTACAAGATGGCGAAGTTGTCCCATTTGTTCCAGGTAACACGTGGATTAATTTTGTCCAAACAGAACCTGAATCAGATGTGACCGAGCAAGTGCAAATTGAAAACAAAGAAAAATAAGGAGGATTTCATTTTGCAAATTGATAAATTACGTGGTGAGCTACTTGATCAATTTTTTGATGTCATACTTTCTTTAGAAACAAGAGAAGAATGTTATCAATTTTTTGACGATGTAGCGACAATGAATGAAATACAAGCACTCTCACAACGGCTCCAAGTAGCTAAAATGTTGCGAGAAGGCAGCACATATAATGAAATAGAACAAGAAGCGAAGGCATCTACTGCAACTATATCGCGCGTTCGACGCTGTTTAGATTATGGCAGTGGCGGCTATAGTATGATTTTAGATCGCCAAGAAGAAAAAAATAAATAACAAAAAATTGCTTGGAGCATAATCATCATTCACGCTCCAAGCAATTTTTTTGTCATGGATGATGTAAAGAGAATGCCGCGTCGATTTGATATATGTTGTGTGAACCAGACTTATGTGGTCTCAATTCAGATAATACTTCTTGAGCACCCATTCATTGGTGTCTTTCTATTTTTTTAAAGCAAAATCATTAAAATATATCCTTTTCATTCAATTCAAGGCATAATTTTTGCTATAATGTATGAATGGAGAAAGATAGTGAGGGATTGTGCGGTGAATTATTCAATAAATGAGTGGAAACACGTTTTTAAATTAGATCCGGCAAAAGAAATTAGTGATGACCATTTGGCACAATTATGTGACTCAGGAACCGATGCAATCATTATTGGCGGCACGGATAATATTACAATTGATAATGTACTAGAATTATTATATCGTGTTAGAAGATATGTTATACCTTGTGTATTAGAAGTATCTGAGCTAGAGGCAATCACTCCTGGATTTGATTTTTATTTTATTCCAATGGTGTTAAATAGTACAGATAAAAAGTGGATGATGGATATCCATCATGAAGCAATTAAACAACATAAAGAATTGATGGATTGGGACGAAGTGAAGATGGAAGCTTATTGCATCATGAATCCGGAAGCAAAAGCTTACCAAAAAACGTCTTGCACATTGCCAACGACAGAAGATGTTATGGCATATGCATTTATGGCGGAACATATTTTTAAGTTACCAATTTTTTATTTAGAATATAGTGGTACATTTGGAGATGCCGAACTCGTTCAACAAGTGAGTAGTGAGTTAAACAATACTCAACTATTTTATGGTGGAGGTATTTCCAACGAAACAGAAGCGAAAGAAATGGCAGCATATGCAGATGTCATTATTGTCGGTAATAGTATTTATACCGATTTTTCAAGTGCATTACAAACAGTAAAAGCAGTACAATAAGGGGCTGACAAGATGAGTTCAATGGAATTGTTAAGCACATTAAATAAAGAACAACAACAAGCAGTAAGACAAACAGAAGGACCGCTCTTAATTATGGCGGGAGCAGGTAGTGGTAAGACACGAGTATTAACACACCGAATTGCTTATTTAATCGAAGAAAAATCAGTTGCACCACGTAATATTTTAGCGATTACGTTTACGAATAAAGCAGCACGAGAAATGAAAGATCGTGTGAGCCAACTCGTAGGACCAGAAAGTAATTACATGTGGGTCTCGACGTTTCACTCGATGTGTGTACGAATCTTACGTCGTGATATTGAGCGAATTGGGTATAATCGTAATTTTTCCATCATTGATAGTAGTGATCAATTAACCGTTATGAAACAAGTGTTGAAAAATTTAAATATTGATCCGAAACAATATGATCCACGCGCAATGATTGGACAAGTAAGTAACAAGAAAAACGAATTAATTACACCAGAACAAGCGACAAGTTCTGCGAATAATTATTATGAAAAACAAGTCGCAGAAATATATACAAATTATCAAAACATGTTACGAAAAAACCACGTACTTGATTTTGATGATTTAATTATGGAGACAATCCATTTATTTAAACGTGTGCCTGAAGTGTTGCAATATTATCAGCACCGTTTTCAATACATTCATGTCGACGAGTATCAAGATACGAACCATGCGCAATACTATTTAGTAAAGCAGTTGGCAAGTCGTTTCCATAACCTTTGTGTTGTAGGGGATTCTGATCAGTCGATTTATCGTTGGCGTGGCGCAAATATCGCAAATATATTATCATTTGAAAAAGATTATCCGAGCGCAAAGACGATTTTCCTCGAACAAAATTATCGTTCGACAAAGTCCATTTTAGATGCAGCAAACCATGTGATAAATCATAATACTGGTCGGAAGCCGAAAAATCTATGGACAGATAACGATGAAGGAAAAAAGATTAACTATTACCATGCGCGCACAGAACGGGAAGAAGCGCATTTTATAACAGAAAAAATCCAAGACTTACTGACAGATGGTAGGTACAATCCAGATGATATTGCTATTTTATATCGAACGAACGCCCAGTCGCGAACGATCGAGGATACATTAATGAAAGCAAATATGACCTATCAAATTATCGGTGGACTCAAGTTCTATGACCGTAAAGAAATAAAAGATATTATCGCCTATTTACGCCTAATTACGAATCCGGCTGATGATATTAGTTTTGAGCGAATTGTGAATGAACCAAAACGAGGGATTGGTGCAGCATCTGTTGATAGATTAAGGGCATATGCAACGATGCAAGACATTTCTTTGTTTGATGCCATTTTAGAAGTCGAAGCAACGTCTGTGCCAAAACGAGCAGCGAATGCTTTAATGAATTTCCGCCATATGATGGACGACTTTATTAAACAACAAGAGTTTTTATCAGCGACAGATATGGTTGAACACGTGTTAGAACAAACAGAGTATGAAGCAATGTTGAAAAATGAACAAACAATTGAAGCCCAAGCGCGCTTAGAAAATATTGCCGAATTCATGACCGTAACGAAGGATTTTGAACAAACGAGTGCAGAAGATAAATCTTTAGTTGCCTTTTTAACGGATTTAGCGTTAATTGCTGATATTGACTCAATGGATGAGGACGAGGAAACAGATATTGAAGAAAAAATTACCCTCATGACATTACACTCAGCAAAAGGATTAGAGTTTCCGGTCGTCTTTTTAATCGGTTTAGAAGAAGGGATTTTCCCGCATAGCCGTTCGATGATGGACGAAGAGGAAATGCAAGAAGAACGTCGCTTAGCTTATGTAGGGATTACACGTGCTGAGCAAGAGCTGTTTTTAACACATGCGCAAATGCGGACATTATATGGACGAACGAATATGAATCCAATGAGTCGTTTCATTACAGAAATTCCAACAGAGCTATTAGAAGGAAAAGAAGAAGAACGACGTCCAGTATTCGCACAAATGAGGCAAAATAGTCGCTCAACAGCAAGTAGTGGCACGAAACAAGCACCACCAAAGAAAAAACCGGTACAACATGAGACTACGACCGGCGCTGAAAAAGGTGAATGGCAACCAGGTGATAAAGCACACCATAATAAATGGGGTGTCGGGACGGTTGTTAAAGTAAAAGAAGCTGGCGATGAGACGGAATTAGATATCGCATTTCCAGCACCGACAGGTATAAAACGACTTTTAGCAAAATTTGCACCGATAACGAAACAATAAGAAGGTGTTTTGATAATGAATAAACAACAAACAAAAGAAAAAATGCAAGAATTAATTAACAAGATAAACCATTATGCACATGCTTATTATGTGCAAGATCAGTCCATCATTCCTGATGGAGAGTATGACGCACTATTTCATGAACTGCTCGCTCTAGAAGCGGAGCACCCTGACTTAGTCGATAGTCATTCCCCAACGAAACGAGTAGGCGCCGAACCACTTGATGCATTTGAAAAAGTAGAACATGAAATTCCCATGCTTAGCCTAGGCAATGCGTTTGATGCGGAAGAATTAAAAGATTTTCACCGCCGTGTGACATCAGGACTGGAAGTAGAAGAAGTAACGTATGTTTGTGAACTTAAAATCGATGGTTTAGCTGTTTCCTTAACCTACGATAATGGTCAGCTCCTTCAAGGGGCTACGCGTGGAGATGGTCAAATCGGAGAAGAAATTACATCGAACTTACGAACGGTAAAAAGTTTACCGTTATCGATTGCAGAAACAGGGCGATTGGAAGTTCGAGGTGAAGCTTTTATGCCAGAAGCTTCTTTTGAACAGTTGAATAAAGAACGTGAAGCTGCTGGAGAAACAGTATTTGCTAATCCGCGTAATGCGGCAGCTGGGTCATTAAGACAATTAGATCCAAAGATTGCGGCTAATCGTAATTTAGATATTTTCTTATATGGATATGGTACGTGGGAAATTGAAAATATCCGTTCACATAGCGCCAGATTAGAAAAGTTATCTTCGCTAGGCTTTAAAGTGAATCAAGAGTGGCGTAAATGTACAACGATTGAGGAAGTTATTGCATATGTCGAGGAATGGACGGAAAAACGGTTAAATTTAGCATATGATATTGATGGCATTGTCATTAAGGTTGATAATATTGATCAACAAGAACAGCTAGGCTTTACAGCAAGAACACCACGCTGGGCAACAGCTTATAAATTCCCTGCAATGGAAGCTGTCACAACATTAGAAGATGTCGAATTAAGTGTAGGTCGTACAGGTGTCGTCACGCCAACAGCCGTACTAGCACCTGTCTTTATTGATGGTTCTACTGTAAGTCGAGCAACGCTTCATAATGCTGACCAAATTCGTGCTTTAGACGTCCGTATTGGGGATACCGTTATTTTGAAAAAAGCTGGTGACATTATTCCGAAAGTCGTTCGTGTTATTGAAGAAGAAAGAAATGGTGAAGAAGTTCCTTATGAAATGCCAGAGACTTGTCCTGCTTGTGAGACAACACTTGTTCACTTAGATGAAGAAGTAGCGTTACGTTGTATGAACCCAAACTGTCCTGCACAATTACAAGAAAGGCTTATCCATTTTGTGTCACGCGATGCGATGAATATTGATGGTTTAGGTGAAAAAGTCGTCGCCCAACTGTACGAAGCATCACTTGTCGAAAGTATGGATGACTTATACCGTCTGAAAGAAGAAGAACTTTTACCATTAGAAAGAATGGGCGAGAAGTCTGTTAATAATTTATTACAAGCAATTGAAGCATCAAAGGAAAATTCCTTAGAAAAATTGCTATTTGGACTCGGTATCCGACATATCGGAGCAAAAGCTGCACAAATTTTGGCAAGTCATTTTGAAACAATGGAAGCTATTCAACAAGCGACATACGAGAAATTAGTTACGGTAGATGAAATTGGCGAGAAAATGGCGGATGCTGTTGTGCAATATTTTAGAGAAGAAAAAGTAACTCATTTAATCGAACAACTTAGATCACTTGGTCTCAACATGACATATACTGGACCACGCACGACGAATGAAGCTGATGAGTCAGCAATTTTCTCTAATAAAACAGTTGTGTTAACTGGTAAATTAGAACAATTTACACGTCGTGAAGTAAAAGAAATCATCGAGTCACAAGGTGGAAAAGTAACCGGAAGTGTTAGTAGTAATACCGACTTAGTCATTGCTGGAGAAGCGGCAGGGTCAAAATATAATGCTGCCGTCGAATTAAATATTACCATTTGGAATGAAGTTGATTTAGAAGCAGCTTTAGAAGGAGTGACGTCATGAAGCGATTTATTATATTAGTCCTCTGTACGTTACTCTTCGTCGTCGGATGTTCCGGAAAAAAAGAAGATGATTTAGTAACAGAAGAAGAAGACGAAACAGAAGTATCGATTATTCCAAACACGTCTTTAACTGATTCCCAATATAAAATTTTATTACCATATAAACCGAGTAAAGCACGATTAGCCATGACGAACCAAGTGTCTAATCGTGTAGATATGGATGAATTAGATGAAGGATTACGCCGTCACTCTACCGATGTGTACGATACGAAAAATCATCTGTTTGAAGAAGGTCAACATTTAGATGAGGAATTTATTTATAGTTTAGTGGATAAGTTAAATCCTGATGTTGAAGAAAAAGATAAAAAAGAAGATAAAATCAAAGCACACCGAAAAAATCCACGTGTGTTCTCACATATTTTAGAGCAAAATTTTTTAACAAAGAAAAAAGATAATAGTGTAGAACTCTCAGGTATTTCAATCGGCATTTCATTAAAATCTGTTTATCGTTTCCAAGTTGAAACAGGTGGAGCTAATTATTACGAACCGATTCCTTATAATGAAATGTTGGACGAAGGTAAAAAGATAGCTGACGAAGTATTAAAAGAACTACGCCAAATCGATGAATTAAAAAATGTTAAAATAATGATCGCTCTATTCAGAGAGGAAGAACAATCATCACCAGTTCCAGGTAATTATGTTGCAAAAACAGTTGTCGATAAAGGAAAAAATAAAATCGGCAAATGGGAAAACGTACCTGAGGAGCATATTTTATTCCCATCAGATGAAGGGAAGAAGAAATACCATGATGACTATGAAAAGGTGAAGTCTTTTGGTGACGAAATAGCACAATATTTCCCAAACTATGTTGGAACAATTGCTGAAGGCTTTTATATCGATAAAGATTTAAAACGATTAACTCTCGAAATACCACTTGAATTTTATGGTAAAGGAGAAGTTATTGGTTTTACACAATATACGTATGGGGTAGTGAAAGAGATATTCCCAAATCATTTCGATATTGAAATATCAATTACATCTAGTTATGGAACGGAAAGTTTAATTACAAGACCAGCAGGAGAAGATGACCCGCAAGTGCATATTTATCATTAATTAATATTGATGCAAACACACTTCAACAGCTTTAAACAGCAGTGAAGTGTGTTTTTTAGATTGTATAACCAATCATGTTAGTGAGAGGATGAAGGCATAAGAAAGGTTCTTTGTCAAATAGTGTTGGTGGCTAATTAAAGCGACCTAAAATATCGTATAAATAATATGTTATTTCAGCCTGAGCTACGCTCCAGAAACCTACTACGCTTTCCGCGGGCAACACCTCAACTAACTTCGTAAGTTCGCTATCGCAAACTTACGAAGTGGATTTTCGCTTGTTGCTTTTCCCGCTGGAGTCTTCGTAGGTTTCTTCCGCTATGTTTTGTTGTTTTATTAGAATTAATTTCATAATAGGGAATTTTTGTTAAAAGGACGAACGATAACGTAATATATCCTTTAAACATTCGTGGATAGTTTTCTGACTTAGTTTACTTGAATGGAAGCCGACTGACTCTTGCGGGAAAAGCATGAGTCCGAAAATCCTTAGACCAACACACTAGTGTTGGTCTAAGAGTTGAGGCCATGCCCGCAGAAAGCAGTCGGCTGTAATGAAAGTAAACGGATTTACCCTCAAATATAAAATTCGTGTTTAAGCTAGAAAATATGAATGATGAAATTGATTCATTAAAATAACTAAATATGTTATAGATAGAAAGCTGACCGATCAACACTATTTGATAAAGAGTCGTTTTAAAAATAAATCACTTAATCTCTCTCTACAAATGTTAATAAAAAACAACTTAACACGATTAAAAATGCTATCCACAATAATAGTAATTTACTCACGCTCATAATAAGCACGCCTGCTCCAGCACCAATCATAAAGGTGCAGATGACGAGGAAAAAGGCTAACAGGTCGTGTCGGGCTTGTTTATTGTGATTAAAAATTACATGATATAAATTATTCATCATATTTTTTGTATTGCCAGTCATTACGCCGTTATTTACAGTCGTATTTCTGAATTTACGATACACAGTGATTTCATAACCAGCAAGTATTCCTAAACAAAAAATCATCATGGCATCATATAATATAGTTTGGAAACTAGCTAAAAAACCTAATAAAATCACTTGTCCAAATAAAACACTTCTGGATTTATATAAGGCTGTATGTTTTAACTTATCTAAAACAGCTTCACCAATAAAGGCGCCTAATGCATAACCAACAAATACAAAAATATGACTCGTTAGCGAACCAAACTTCCCTTGAGCTAATTTCACACTTAACGTAACAAGATTACCTGTTTGTGCGCTAGCAAATGACCCATCTTGATTGATAAACGTGTAAGCATCAATTAATCCCATTAAAAAAGTCGAAATAATAGTTAGACTACTCACTATAATTAATTGTTTATTAGTTTTTTCGCCCATCTATTATCTCCCTCTCTGCTAACTTAACTTATTTATCGAATGTAACGTTTGGGCATTTTTTATGTGTTAAAGCATTTTTTATAAAATTATCATCGACATTTAAATGTTCTTTAATTAAATATGGTGGTAATTGTGACATCCACTGGTTTAAAGAAATGTCAGCGAAATGATCACTTTTAAATATTTCTAAAAAGCGTAACGGTGTATCTCCTATGTTTTGCACGTAATGTCCCATCGCAAAGGGAACGTAGCCGACATCTCCACCTTGATAATTAAATGTTCTTGATTTACCACTAGAAGCAAAAATAGTCATTTTCCCTTGGCCTGCTAAATAGTATTGCCATTCGTCTTGGTTCGGGTGCCAATGCATTTCTCGAATAGCACCTGGTTCAACTTCGACTAAAGCTGCGGCAACAGTTGTAGATACTTTAAAATTCGAGGAATCAGCAATCCACACTCTACCACCATTTGATTCAATCGGCTCTTCTTCGATTAAATTAAATGTAAAAGGATTAGGAACTGTTTCATTCACATTATCTGGCATTTCCTCTTCAATTGGACCTGGTACTCTCCCTTTATAAATAAACAATTGTTCATCTGGAATGTCATTAAAAGCTTCTTCTGATACGCCAAAATTGGCAGCCAAAATATCTTTTGAAGTATTAGCAAACCAATCACTAATTGTAAATGTACTATTTTCAGAGAAACTACCATCATCGAAAACAAGAATGAATTCAGCCCCTTCCTCTAAACCTTTAATCGAATGAGGAATCCCTGATGGAAAGTACCATAATCCACCTTCCTTTACGTCATCAATAAATTGTCGGCCCTGTTCATCAACACCCGTAACACGCGCACTACCTTTAATCATGTAGGCCCATTCAGCTTCTTTATGCCAATGTAACTCTCTTACAGCACCTGGCTCTAAGTGCATATTAACGCCAGCCATCGTTGTAGAGATTGGTAATTCACGAACGGTTGTTTCTCGTGAAAAACCACCTGACTCCACACGTGTATGGGATAAATCAAACGGCCACTTCATATTAGAAATTGTTCCACCATCCGTACTAGGAGGTGTCAATACATCCGGATTTTGTTTAGCTATCGGTGTATTTCTTGCACCAAATATTCTCGCTCCACGATCATCTCTTATCGGATTTACTTCTTCTTTATCATATTTCATCGCAAGTGATGCTCCTTTTATATAATGAGTTACTTATTCATTTCCCAAGTATGTCATATTTAAAACTAATTTTCGTATGCAAGCTCTTTAGAACGAAGCAATAAAGCAGTGCATCTTTGCATGTTTAGTGATGTTTTATTTTAACTGTCAGAGGGTAAGCGAAGTGCAAGAACATATTATTAAAATAGAGCAAGGAGGAAATAAAATGACACAAAAAAATTTACCTGAAAATCGACATTCTTTTTGGTTAGCAACTGAAGAAGCGACGAATTTTCCAAAATTACAAGAAGATATAAAAATAGATATTGCTATCATTGGTGGAGGGATTGCAGGTGTCTTAACAGCTTATTCTCTTCATCGAGCAGGAAAGAATGTAGCTTTAATAGATGGGCGGGAGTTTTGCAGTGGGACAACAGGTAACACTACAGCTAAATTATCTGCACAACATCAATTAATCTATGAAGAGTTAATCAATCGCTATGGAAATAAACATGCAAAACTTTTCTATGACGCAAATATGGAAGGAATGCAGTATATTAAAGAAATAGCTGCGGAGCTGAATATCGATTGTGGGCTCGAAGAACAAAGTGCATATGTATATACGGAAAATCCTACTTTTAACGAACAATTTAAAAACGAAGCAAAAGCATATGAAGAATTAGGCATACGAGGTTCCTTACAAAAAACATTACCTTTTAATGACGATATTGAATTAGCTATAAAAATGGATAATCAACTGCAATTTCATCCTACTAGATTTATTCAAGGGGTGTTAAGGGAACTAAAGAAACATGAAGTACCTATTTATGAACATTCGTTAATTAATGACATTAAACAAAATGAAGATCAATCTATGCAATTAAAAACAGTCGATAACATTACAGTCACATGTAATCATGCTATGTTTGCTACTCACTTTCCTACATTTGACCCAGACAACTTTTATACAGAAATGAAGCCAGAAATGTCTTATGCGCTTTTATATGAAGTAGATAATTTACTATTTGAAGGTATGTATATTAATACAGATTCACCTACACGAACTTTTCGACATGTAACAATGGATAATAAAAATTATTTACTAGTCGGTGGGGAAAGCCACCCAATTGGTGATGACCGTTCTACATTCGATCGTTATGAATCGATTGATCAATTTGCTAAAAAAACATTTGGTGTATCTAATGCGATATACCGTTGGTCGTCTCATGATTTAATAACAAAAGACCGTATCCCGTTTATTGGAGACTTGCATCCTGATTATCCTAACATATACACAGCGACAGGATTTAGTAAGTGGGGGTTAGCAAATGCTGCTATAGGTGCGAAAGTAATAACCGATAGTGTACTAGGCAGAGGAAATATATATGACGAATTATTTAGCCCACAACGTACTATTCAAGAATTACAAGAAACCTCATCTGAAAATGAAGATTATCATACTATTAAATCGCTTCATTTACCTGAGAAGATAGCAGATTTAATGCTTGAAGAAGCAACTGTTATAGAAAATGATGAAGAACAAATAGGTGTCTATAAAGATGAAAATAAAACACTTCATTATCTTGATTTAGCTTGTACACATTTAGGGTGTAGCGTGAAGTGGAATAATGGTGATAAAACATGGGACTGTCCATGCCATGGTTCACGTTTTAATGCTGTTGGAGAGTTAATAGAAGGACCTGCATTAGTGAATTTAAAACAAAAATGAAAAAGGTTGGGATAAATTGTTAACAGGTTCTCTTCAGAAGTGTAAAAAGGTAAATAACATAGCAAATTTATATTACAATTAATAGTAAAAAAAGTTATTCGACAAACGGGCTATATTATGAAGCAGAATAGTTTATTTTGAGATGTGCTTTTGACGAATGACAATAAAGATGACAACAAAGATACACGCACATTTTAGTAGGAAATTAAGACATGACTTTTATAGTAACTAAAATAGAACATTTATGTTACTGCAAAAATAAGGTATAATAAGTGTATAAGCTAACGAAGGTGACTCATATGCCTATCTTAATAAAATTATAAAACAAATTGATATGTTAGCTGAGCCAGAACGTAAAAAGGTACTTGATAAAATTAAAGAAAAATATATGGTCGAGGACGTTGTTTTATTGGGTGAAAGCTAATCCTGGTGGGATAGCGAAAAGGATGATTAAAACCGTCAGTTGTACGTACTTCCAAATCACTTTTATTCATGGTAAAGAGCTAAACGTCACTTGGGAGATTTAGATAGCCATGATTTTGAAAACGTATAAATATGTGTAGAAAGTTATTCTAATATTTAGTTATTAATTCAACAAAGGGACACCTAGTTGCATAAGTTTTCTTGAGGAAGGAGAAAAGGTATTGTCCAAAGGTTTAAAAATAATGTTATTTTGGTCACTTGGATTTCCAGTTATTATTGCTATTCTTCGCATTATTACAGATTACTTTTTAAGTCGTAATATTGAACTTTTCTCATATTCAGCAGTTTTTTTGGGGTCAGCTGCCGCAGGATTAATTTTTGTAGGACCATTAAATTACTATATAGCAAAATCCCAAGAAAAATAAAAAAATCTATTGGCGTTCTTTCGTAATCGGACGCAGTTGTTGCAATACTTTTTAAAATTGTAAGGTGGGTGATTCGTGTGAGTACTAGTGCAGTATCTACTAAGGAGCACAGTGTCGTAAGTTATATCGCTTTAGTAATAGGGGTTGTTTGCTTTTTTACAACATTTGTTGAGCCAACAAGAATTGTGATGGTAGGTTCTTTAGTTGGAGATTATGTTACTTTTGGGCTTGTAGTTATTGGTGTAATATTTTCAATTATTGGGTTGGTGAAGAAAACGGAAAAAAATCTCCTGCCGATTATTTCATTTATTTTATCACTTTCGTTTCCTTTTTATTTTGTATTATGGTTAATTCTAATATTCACTGGAGTTTGGGATTTTGCTCCCTAGGTATCATTTTATTACTGGTATAGTTTAATAAAAAAACAGGGTACCAAATCCAATGAGATTTAGTACCCCTTATGCTATGAAAATTTTGTGTTTGCACTTTTCAAGAGAACTAGTTAATAAATGATCCCAATCTTTTTCTATAAATTATATTATTTCCATGGGAGCACTGATTCATTTATCTTGTTCCTCCGCCGCTACCGCCGCCGAATGAACCACCGCCGCCACCAATACTTGATGATCCGCCTCCGCCACTTGATGCTGAGCTAACCGCATTGTTCACAGAACTTGAATACGACATTACGTTGCTCAACATGATTGGTGTAAAGGATGACTCCTGTTCATATTGTGGGTAGACGACTTTAAATTGTTCATAGACGACATCAGTAATACCTAATAATGCCGCCCATATCATATACTCATCCCATAATTTAACGTTCGCTGGTTCATGTTCATTCAATAATGAGTAATCTTTTAAATAATTCATGAACATATAAACATTTCCTTCAAAATCTCGTCCTAATTCAGTTATTTCTTCCTTTTCATAAGGGATAAATCCTAGAAATTTTTCCTTTTTCTTTTCAACAAATCCTTCTGTGTTCATTTTCTTCAGTGAATTTTTCTTTACTTTCTCTTCCCATTTTGAGATGCGCTTATAATGTTTCTTTGACCATTTTTTAAAGTCATCTTCTGTCAGTATGTCATCATTAGAAGCAGACTTGAAAAATTCAAATAAATTAGCTTCTTCAGTTTGTAAATTACTTGTATCATGATCTACTAAATATATTGTACCAACTTCTTTTGTCCGGAAAAACCCTTGACTTTCTTCCAATTCAAACCTTATTTTATCTTCATGTATCCATTTTAAAATAAATGACGCTAATAAATAATCAAATTGAGATAAATTTATTTTGCTCATAAGCCCATAAGTATTTTGGAACGGGCCTTCATAAGGTACATCGCGATAGTATTTACCTTCATAGTCTTTATACTTTCTTTTATCGGCTTTGATGAAAAATATAATAACTCCTATAATAACTATAGGTACAAGAAGAAATAGAAGGACGAAAACTATAATCGTAAAGAATATTGAATCATTATCCTTTGTATAATCACTACCAGCAAATGCTTCCTCTTTTATTTCTTCAAATGTACTATTTATGACATCGTTTGTTGTAAATTCATTATTTGGAAACTGAGCTAAAATCGTAACATATTCACTGCTATTTAAAGGACTGTCATTTCTAGCAATGATCTTATCATCTTCAAAGTGAATATCACCTTCAAAACCAAATGCCCAAATACGTTCCTCGTCTTCTGTGAGTGGCTTATCAGCTTCAATTTCTACTGTGACACGTTGAGGTGGAATGTTCGTTTCATCATTTACAAATTGCCAAAATAACATCTGACTATCATCTAATTGTTTGATGAAATCTGTTACGGTATATTGTAAATGATATTCATGTTTACCATATTCACCGATACCCCAAGCTAATTCATAATGATCTCTTTCTTTTACGATGCCATTTTTATTTATTTTCTCTTCTCTCGTTGCGTCTATATTCCAATTATCTACATATTCATACGTTGTTCCATTTTCAGTCACTGAAAAATCCTTTATCGTAGATTCGCCTAAATTACCAATAATAATATAATTTTCGGTACCTTCTGAAAGTGTAGCTATTCTATGCTCTTTGATTAAGGCACTTCCATCTTTGTTAAGTTCGACTTGAATATTTAGTTCCTCTAGTTCATGAGTCGCAGCAGAGGAGTTCATTGGATTTAGGACGCTGCATAGTAATATAAATAAAAAACTGAATATAAACAACTTATAGGTTAGTTTATTTTTCATAAATATCAATCCCAACTTGGCATGTCTTGTTTTGTTGCTGTTTCTTCAAAATATTCTCTTGCTTCAAACTTAAATAAACTTGCAACAATATTAGAAGGAAACATTTTGATCATGCGATTGAATTTTGTTACAACGTCATTATAAATCATTCGCGCATGGCGGACATTGTCTTCATATTTATTAACGCTTTCCATCGTCGTTTTGTACACATCACTTGCTTTTAATTCTGGGTAAGCTTCTGAGATCGCAATTAATCTGCCGACTACTTGCTCTAGTTCGTTGTTTTCTTTTTCAATTTGTTCAATCGAACTATTTTGATTAACTCCTACTCTTTGGCTAACGACATTTTCTAGTGTTTCTGATTCATATTCGGCATATTGTTTTGTTGCTTGGATTAAATTTTTAACAGCGTCAAATCGTGATTCAATTTGTGCCGCTATTTGTGCTTTTCCATTTGTGACACGTTCTCCTAATGAAATGAAAGTGTTGTATGTATTAATGACATACAAGACTACGAAAATAATTAAAATGATTAATATTGCTAATCCAATTAAAATTGCCATTTTATCACTCTTTCTGTTTTAGATTTTGAAGCGTTATTAGTTACCGCATCATTATATGTTGTTTTAATTATAACATTCATTATTATTTTATATCTGCTTTTTACATATATTTTATAACTCAACTTCTGAAGTTTTTCTAAAATATGCATATGTCAAAATAGACAGAAACTGTGATGTAAAAATATTCTGTTATTCACGGAGCTGAAAAAAGATATACTTATACTAAAAGAGAGGGTTTAACCACCGCAGTCCGAATATATTCCGCTTTCCGCGGGCGAGTATCAAGCCTCCTCAGGCTTACGCCTTGCGGGGTCTTGGTAGACTCTTACTTCCCGCAGGAGTCTACATATATTCGGTCTGCTATGTTTTTATTTTTCTTGTTTTATTTACTGTAATTGCTTTTTCAGTGACTGTATTTCGTTGTTTTGCGATTTAATTAAGAATATTATATTAAATTTTATAACATCTTAAAAAGAAAATAAGTTTATAACAATTTGCATGCCTAAGAAAAATTAAGTTAAAGTATGTTCTAACATTCAATGCATCACACATAGCGGAGGAATAACACGGAGACTCCTGCGGGAAAAGCAACAACCGAAAATCCCCGAAGAAACGGGCTTTGTTTCTGAGGTAGTTGAGGTGTTGCCCGCGGAAAGCGTAGTGTTATTCCGCAGCGAGAGATTTTATTATCATTCTTTAACGAATAACAAATTATGTCACAGTTTACGTTTATTACGTCATACTAATAAACTTCTATTAAAATTAATAGAATAAGTAAGCTGATTTATATCATATAAAATAAGTATTATCGTTTGTTTGAACAGATTTAAATAGTGTGATAATTGGAGTTATAGCTTGATACTTATTATACTTATCCCTAAATTATCCGAATTAAACATATAAAGTAGTTTGACTCTGTATGCTAGATTGATATACATAAAAAACGTCTCTTAATATTACAGTAATCCAAGCGTTTGTGGAACATCCACAATGGAAGCTAATAATGTTTAGTTTGTATGACTATTGTTAATGTAGTGAAATCGCTTTATACTAGATGTATAGGCAGTTAGCAAAGTTTGATTATTCATTGTCAATCGTTTACATTTGGAGGGTAAGAAGCTAATTAGAGAGTTAATATAGGGGAGAAGCCGATGGAAACCACTCAAAAAATAATGCGTATGACAGATGTTCATGACATTGTGGATCAATTAAGCGTAATTTTACAACGAGCTGTTATTATTGAAGATAAAAATTTCGAATTAGTTGCCTATAGTTCACCAGATGAATTGTCTTTTGACTCGTTACAGCAGAAAACAATTTTAACGAAACGTTGTCCACTATTTGTTATTGAACGACTGAAAAAAGAAGGAATTGTTGCTCAACTACAACATGATGATCGAGCTTTACGAATTGATATTGAAGAAATTGCTTTTTATAAGCGTATTGTCGTTAGTTTACGATTTGAAGGAAAGTTATACGGTTATTTATGGGTATATGAAACAGACACGACATTAGCAGATTCCTTTTTAGAGAAATTACAACAAATTGCCCCTCATTTAGGTAATCTCATGCACAAGCGACATCATGACGTCGAGCGAGATCAACAAACATTAATATGGCGATTAATGAACAATGAATTTTTAAGTGAAGCAGAAATTCACCGTGAAGCAAAAGCAGTATCGTATGAATTGCCGGATGAATTTACGACAATAGTTATTTCTGTACGTAACGCAAGCTATTTATCAATTTTAGGAAAAACAAAAGACGTATTTCAAAGGGAACATATTGCATATTATTTAGGAAAAGGAACTGAAATTGTCGGCATTGTTCATAGTGACGAACAGCAACAGTCCGTTTCTAAAGCAATCGAATTAAAGAAACAACTTATTAATATGTTGTCAGAAGAAGAACAACAAGCTTTGTTTATCGGGATTGGAAATGAATATACGTCCATCGAACACGTTCGTAAAAGTTATTTAGAAGCACTTGAAGTCATTGAAACGATGGTGTTTTTAAAACTTGATGAACAGGAGATTTTCTTCTTTCATGAACTAGGCATGTATCGCTATATTAAATTAATGTATAAGAAAAATGTGAGTGAACAATATAGAAATAAAAATATTCTAGCTATTATGGAAAAAGATGTACAACATAATAGTGAGTTGTTATTTACATTATGGAGTTATATAAAAAATGATTGTAAAGTTGGTCAAACAGCTGAACAATTATTTATTCATCCAAATACATTAAGTTATCGTATTAAACAAATTCAAGAGATTACAACGATAGATTTTAGTGATGTTCATGAAAAAACAGAACTTTATGCACATTTGCTTATGTTAGAACTTGTACCAGACTACAAAAAGTTTTATCAAAAGCAATCAATATAATCAAGATGATTTATCAACATACTTTCAGGGTAAAGTTGATATAGAAGTAAAAATATTAGGAGGTAATGAAACATGGTAGTACCATACAAACATGAACCGTTTACAGATTTTACAATTGCTGAGAACAAAGAGGCAATGGAAGCAGCGTTAAAACAAGTCGAAGAAGAAATTTTAGGGCAAGATTATCCATTAATTATTAACGGTGAACGTATTACGACAGAAGATAAAATTGTTTCGGTTAATCCGGCAAATCATTCTGAAGTGATCGGAAATGTGTCAAAAGCAACAGAAGAGTTAGCAGAGAGAGCAATGCAAGTTGCAGACGAGACGTTCAACACGTGGAGAAAATCATCTCCAAAAATGCGTGCAGATATTTTATTCCGTGCAGCGGCAATTGTTCGCCGTCGTAAACACGAGTTCAGTGCGCTTTTAGTGAAAGAAGGTGGAAAGCCTTGGAACGAAGCGGATGCTGACACAGCAGAAGCAATTGACTTTTTAGAATATTATGGTCGTGAAATGATTCGTCTAAAAGATGGTTTACATGTAGAAAGCCGACCAATTGAGCGTAACCAATATCATCATATTCCATTAGGAGTAGGAGTAGTTATTTCACCTTGGAACTTCTTATTTGCGATTATGGCAGGTACAACAACGGCAGCAATGGTAACAGGTAATACTGTTTTATTAAAGCCAGCAAGTACAACGCCAGTTATTGCTTATAAGTTTATGGAAGTATTAGAAGAAGCAGGTATGCCTAAAGGTGTCGTTAACTACATTCCTGGTCCAGGTTCAGAAGTTGGTGACTATTTAGTTGATCATCCACGCACACGTTTTGTTAGCTTTACAGGTTCACGTGAAGTTGGTACACGTATTTTTGAACGTGCAGGTGTTGTTCACGAAGATAAAGGTCAGAAGTGGTTGAAGCGTACGATTATTGAAATGGGCGGAAAAGATACGATTGTTGTCGATAAAGAAGCAGACTTAGAATTAGCAGCTGAATCTATCGTTAAATCAGCATTCGGATTTTCTGGACAAAAATGTTCTGCATGTTCACGTGCGGTTATTCATGAAGATGTGTATGATGTTGTGAAAAATCGTGTCGTTGAATTAACAAATGAATTATCAGCAGGAGATCCAGCAACGAACGAACATTTCACAGGTTCAGTTATTGATCAAGCTGCATTCGATAAAATTATGGGCTATGTTGAGATTGGTAAAGAAGAAGGTAAGCTAGTTGCAGGTGGAACTGGTGACGATTCTAAAGGATGGATTATCCAACCAACAGTATTTGTAGATGTAGATCCAGAAGCTCGTATTATGCAAGAAGAAATCTTTGGACCAGTTGTAGCATTAACAAGTGCAAAAGATTTTGACGAAGCGATTGACATTGCAAACAACACAGACTATGGTTTAACAGGCGCTGTTATTACAAATAATCGCGACCATATTGAACAAGCTCGTGAAGATTTCCACGTCGGAAACTTATATTTCAACCGTGGTTGTACAGGAGCAATTGTTGGTTACCAGCCATTTGGCGGATTCAATATGTCAGGAACAGACTCAAAAGCAGGCGGACCAGACTATTTAATTCAGCACATGCAAGGTAAAACGACATCAGAAACACTATAAGGATTAATTAATGAAAAAACCCAAGCAAGCTTCATGTATAATGAAGCGATGCTTGGGTTTTTTGCTCTCCCGGTCTGAATCTTGCTCTCCCGGTCTGAATCTTGCTCTCCCGGTCTGAATCTTGCTCTCCCGGTCTGAATCTTGCTCTCCCGGTCTGAATCTTGCTCTCCCGGTCTGAATCTTGCTCTCCCGGTCTG
>JAPFDT010000039.1 GCA_026169815.1 Pseudogracilibacillus sp. | reverse complement strand
TATCGCTGTATCAGCGAAGACAGTTTGCCATGTGTTCATCGGGATGTAGGCGGTGTTCAGACTGAAGCCGAAGAAGTCATCTTCTGCTTCTAATACACCGACAATTTCGATTGGTTGATTGTTCATGTAAACGACCATCCCTAATAATTCGCTCGCTTCTAAGTCTTCTCCATCTTCAAGTAAGTCATCTTTTATATCTTCACTGACAACTGCCGCGCGTGAACCTGCTAAAAAATCTGCTGCAACGAGATTTCTTCCGTGAGCGATTTCAAGCCCATGTACATCAATATAAGCTTGGTTTATCCCCATGACCATACTCTCTGATGATTCTTCCTGATAGCGGACATTCGTTGACTCAGAGCTTGATGAGACTACTTTTTCAATTTCTGGAATTGATTCAATCATGTCGATATCTGTTTGAGTAAAAGCATCTTCATATAATACAGAAGGATTTGCTTCAATTTCTTCATCTGATGGCATATACATGAGTTCGATTGTATTGGATTCGCCGGAGAACATTGATTTTAATACCGCTTCTCCACCTTGACCAATCGCAACGACCGCAATAACGGAACCGACGCCGATAATAATACCTAACATCGTTAATATCGAACGTAATTTGTGGGCAAAAAGAGAGGAGAATGCCATTTTAATACTTTCAAATATACTCAATGTGTTGCCTCCTCTTCTCCTTTTGTACCATTATTTGTTTCAGTCTGTTCAAATACATCATCTAAATCAACAAAATTTCCATGCTCGGTGTTTTGTTCCGATACATCTTGTTTGCCGCGTAATTTTTCTAATGCTTCATGTCCGCCTACTTCATCCGCCGATGTGAGTTCCCCGTCACGTACGAATACAGTACGTTCTGCGTAACTTGCAACTTCCGCTTCGTGTGTCACTAAAATAACGGTCGTGCCTTCTTTATTTAATAAAGTAAACATATCCATAATTTGTTCGCCTGTTTTCGTATCGAGAGCACCTGTTGGTTCGTCAGCTAAAATAATACTCGGCTCATTAACAATCGAGCGGGCGATGGCAACCCGTTGTTTTTGTCCGCCTGATAATTCGTTTGGTAAGTGATTCATTCGATCTTTTAGTCCAACCTTATCTAACGCATCTTCCGCACGTTCAATGCGTTCCTTTTTTCCAATACCTGCATAAATCATCGGTAACTCGACATTTTGTAATGCCGTTAAACGTGGCAGCAATTGAAACTGTTGAAAAACGAAACCGATTGATTGATTGCGCACACTTGCGAGTTCTTTTTCGTTATAATCGGAGACTAATTTTTTCTGTAAATGATATTCTCCTGATGTCGGTTTATCTAAACAGCCAATAATGTTCATCAGTGTAGATTTTCCCGAACCAGATGGCCCCATAATGGCAACGAATTCACCTTGTTCAATCGTTAAATGAATATCTTTTAAGACGACGAGGTCTTCACCTGCGACGAGATAACTTTTGACGATATTATGTAACTCAATCATTTTACGTTCACTTCCATTCCAGGAGTGATGTCGCCTACGTTTGTAATAATGACGTCATCATCTGCTGAAACACCATCTTTTATTTCCATTTTTTCTGTATCGACTGCACCGACT
>JAPFDT010000006.1 GCA_026169815.1 Pseudogracilibacillus sp. | reverse complement strand
GGATGGGAGAGCAAGTTTCAGAAGAAAGAAGGTGAAATATTTGTGGGAAATAATTAAAATTATTCTTTACTATGCATTGGCAATAACAGTCGCTCTTGCAATGGTTTCCCTTATAATTTTTACATTTATGGGACTTATTATAACTTTAAGTCAATTGTTCAAAGAAACACCAAGAACATTTACAGGATGTTTTACAAGCATGTCTTTGGGGTGTTTGGGGGTTATTGTCTTTTTAATCATTACATTTATCGGTCTTGCCATTGCTGTATTTGTTTTAAACTTTAGTGAAAGTGAAGATTTTGAACATCGACTTGATAAACAATATGAGGCAATGACAGATATAGAAAAGGTAAATGAGGAACATATATTAGTAACAGTAAAGAAGGTTGGAAGATATAAAGGAGGAAGACGTAGTACTCCGGCATCAATCGATTTCTATATGAAAAATTATCATGATATTAAATATGAAGGTACTGTGACGCTTCATGTCATGTTAGATGGTGAATCCATTGCTCAAAAGAAATTGGATATAGATTTAGATGTTGAAGAATTTCATTATGAAGTTCTCTTCCCGTCTGATTTTGACATTGGTGATAAATCGTGGCGAGGTATATGGAGAAAAGTTGAAATGGATTACACACTTGATGGAGAATTTGCACAGTGATAATAACAAATATCCATATCGTTTCTAGGTAGTAATCCTTTTTTATGTATCATTCAATATGTAAATGGTAGTACTAAATAATTGTTTTATCCAAGTGAGCAGATTAACAGTTTATTAATATGTTAGAATAAATTTCATATAAAGGTGAAAAAATCTATTGAATAGAGATATATGAGGAGAGATTTTATGTTTAATCGAAAAAGTGTTTGGATACTATTACTATTTACATTTACTGTGTTAGCAGCATGTAACTCAGATGATGAGGAGTTTGAAGCGTTTTTTAATGAAATGGATAAAGATGTGTTAGGGGAAAAGGCTGATCCAGATAGATATATTATGGAGTACATTAAACATATTGAAAATGGCGAACCAGCAAAAGCATTAGAAGTATTAAATGAAAAAGAATTACCTAAAAACGAGAAATTAGTAAAGAAGTATAAAGAGATGGAATTTGAAAATGAAGATTTAATGGAATTAAAAGGTGCATTTACAACAATATTCCAAGTTGATCAAAAGAAGCAAGAAAAAATTAGAGATATATTTCAAAAAATAATGGATCAACAAGAAATAGAAAATATAGCAGAACTCGATATTGATCAGGAACTCGATGATTTATCCGATATACATAAAGAAACGGTGGAAGTATTTGAAAACAGCACGAAATTAATGCAAGAAGTAGCGGAAGAGTACGATCAAGTGGAAATAAATGAAGAGGCGCTAGAGGCGGAGGGTGACAAAGATCCTGCTGAGATGAATCAAGATACAAATATTTTAATAGCTAGATTTATAGAAATTGTGACAGGTGAAAATGCAGAAGAACTTAATGAAGTAGCAACAAATTCATCAAGTGAAGATGATGATGAGAAAGAAACGGACAGTCAAGATGATAAAAATATAGAAAAGATGTTAGCGAAGGAAGGCTCAACAGAAGTTGCCTTTGATGCTAAAGCTGAAATAAAAGATAATCATTTTCTGTTAAGTGGAAAATCTAACTTAATGGAAGGCTCGACTGTATTTCTGCATACCTATCATTATGGTGCAGAAAATCCTTATTTAAGTGCTGAGTTAGAAGTGGATGCGTCTGGAAGTTTTGAAATGAAAGAAGAAATGAGTGATGAAATATTAAATGGAGAACCACTTACCCTTCGTCTTGCCTTTCAACCTGATAAAGAAGATCCAGAACTTCAAGAAATTTATGGTGAAGAAGGTGAGTTGCTCGAAGGTTCATTCGCACATAAGTTTACGAATATTAAACGAACACGATACGGAGCATTTACTTACGCTGATTTAGAATTGGAAAACGGTGGTAAAACTACATTTGGAATTGATACATTTTCAGAACCAGATGACTATGGTGACATGAATATTTGGATGGAAAAGGATCATGTTGAGACAAAAGATGATTATTATATTATTACGATGCAGAGTAATTTGAATGAATTAACAAGTATTGGGGCAGAAGCTACTGTGCCTGGATATGAAACGGCAGGTTATACGAGCAGAGCAAAAGTAAGACCAGACGGTTCTATCCGTCTTCATGTTCCACGCCCAGAAGTAGAAGGGGAAAATGTTGTTATAAAATTTAAAGCGCAAAGTGATGGTGCTATTGAAACGGAAGAATTATATGGTGAACACGGTGAAAATTTCGACGGAGACTTAGCAGTTAAAAAGAAACAGAATACGATTATTGAATATGAAGTAGATTTAGGTAAAGATAGTTAATTTAAACAAAAGAAGGATTTATTAAATAGGAGGCAGAAAATAGTGGATTCTAGCATATCCTTTATCTTTTCATTTATTATTGTTCTTATCGTTGTATTTACAATTAATTATATTACACAAACGTATATAATGAAAAAAGAAGACCACAAATTAAATTCAGGCTCTCTCATAGCGCTTGTTATACAAAGTTTGATAATCGTCTTATTGCTAACGTATGTATTTTAATAAATATTAGCTAAATGTTACTTATTTTAGTGCATATAAAAGAGGTGACTTTCTCGTGAAAGACAACGAACGGAAAGAGAACCATTTCGATGAAACAGAGCAGCGAAGGAAATCAGTAAGTGATTCTTTGACACCTGAAAAGAATGCCGTAACAGGATTTACTTTTAAGGGAATGGTAATGCTTTTAATTATAGTTGTCGTTGGTGCTCTAATAAAATATTTCTTTTTGTGAAATTTTCAACTATGATCGGAGGAATTATTTTGAGCTTTAGAAAGGATAGAACTAATAATAAAGGGATAAATTTAAGTGGTGACAATGTAAATTTAAGCGATGTATTTGATCATTCACGAATTGCAAACTTTTCAGATGATGTAATAGGAGTGCTGGGCTGGAGAGGAACAGGTTTGTTATGCATTATCTTAATAATTTGTTTCAGTATATTTGAAGTATTATTTAATTAAAGCCTATGAAAATTAGTGAGATAGGAGGGAAAACAATGCTTTTAGGGGCTGTCTATCTATTAATATTGATGGTTTTTGTTGGAGCTGTTGGTGGATTCATCTTTTATAAGTTAAGTTACAAGTTTTTATTACCTAAAAAAACAAGTTATATATTGGGCGGTGTAGTATCACTTCTGTTAAGCAGTCAAATAGTTATGATATTCATGGCGTATGAATTGTTATTTGGTGTAATAATATCAATTGCTGTCTATATTGTTTTCCTAGCTATCTCACAGAAACATACCGAATAAAATACAAAGAGAATTAGAGTACTAAATCGCATTGGATTTAGTACCCTAATTTGTCTATTTTAAATATCCTCAATACTCTATCCTCTTACAATTACGAAGAATATCGATCATGTTCTTCTGTTGTTTCTGGGTCAATCTGTTTTTTCTCTTGGAATAAAACGTTTGTAATCGCACCGACGATTAAAATGATACCAGTTAAATAAAACCAAATCATTAAAATAATAATACCTCCGAGGCTTCCATAAACTGCTGAGTAATTACCGAAATTACTTACATAAAAGGAGAAGCCAAATGAAGTAATAATCCAGAGTACACCAGTCACTAACGCCCCTGGCAAGACCGTTTTAAATGGAACGTGAATGTTTGGTGCAAATCGTAACAGTATCATTAGAAATACTATTAGTAAAACAAAACCAATGACCCAACGTAACGACTCAAAGATGCTGGCAAATGTACTATTGAACTCGAAATAATCTTCCACAAATCCAAGTACTTCACTACCGAAAATTGGAATGAGCATAGCAAAAATTAACGTAAAAACCATGCCTAGCGTTAATCCAATAGCGATTAAACGTACTTTAATAAATGAGCGTGTTTCTTCGACATCGTATGCTTGATTGACTGATTCCATTAGTGTATTCATCGCACCAGAAGCGGACCATAACACACCGATAATACCGACTGTTAGTAAACCTCCACGTGGTGTTTCAACAAAACTTAAAATATTATCTTCAAAAACAGACGCCATTTCACTAGGCATGACATCATGTAAAAACTGTACTGTATCATCAGGATTAATATTTAAGTAAGGTATAATAGCAAAACAAACTACGAATAACGGGATGATGGACAGCAAATAATAATAAGCTTGTGCTGCACCTAATAACGTCGCTTTACTATCTTTAAATTTCTCCATAAAATGGAGAGCATTATCTTTTACTTTCGTCATATTCATCGAATTCCTTTCTAAATAGTTTAGAAAAATATTAGTAGATATATGACTTATACCCTTTTGTAAATGATTTAATCTTGAAGATTTATCCAGGCAATTTAATTCCTACTTGTCATGGCTAGTAATAAGATGATATGTTAAGGATGCAAATGTTGGATAGAATTTTTATGAAGGAGATTTTTAATATGAATATAGAAGAACGGTATAAAGATATTTTAACTAAATCTGAGATTGATTTTGAAGTAACTGAAGTCGAACAAGGTAAAGTGTACAAGTTCGTTAATGAAAGAGAAGATGGTTTGAAAATGTTGTTAGGAGCAGTATTTAATAATGATAATCGGGATGTTGATCTACAAATACATAGTTCTTTAGGGATTTTAAATCCCGGTAAAAGAGATGAAATTTTAGGGATTATGAATAAACTCAATAACAGTTATCGTTATGGAAAGTTAATTTTATTAGATGATTCGCAAATAATAATAAAAGATTCAATTGCTCTACTTGATGAAAGTTTTGATTACAGCCAGACGATTTTACAAACGTTATTGCTCTTATATAAAGTAGCAGAAGAATGTTTTCCGTCGTTTTATGAATATCGAATTGAACAATAATAAAAAAGGTGTTGAGATACCGTTGATCTCAACACCTTTTTAATGGGAAATTTATGTAACTTTTTGTGTCCAAGCGAATGGGTCTTCAACTGTTCCGTATTGGATACCTGTTAATGTATCATATAATTTTTTAGCGATTTCTCCTGTTTGTCCATTATTAATAACAAAATCTTTGTTATCCCACGTAAGTTGACCAACTGGAGAAATAACAGCAGCAGTTCCAGTTCCGAACACTTCTTCAAGTTCCCCTTTTGCATGTGCATCAGCAATTTCATCCATTGATACTTTACGTTCGACCACAGGAAGATCCCAATGTTTTAATAAGCGAATGACAGAATCACGCGTTACACCTGGAAGAATACTCCCGTTTAACTTTGGCGTAATCACTTCGCCATTTATTTTAAAGAAGACATTCATGCTACCGACTTCTTCAATGTATTTCTTTTCAATACCATCGAGCCATAATACTTGTGCATAACCGCCTTCGTTCATAATTTCTTGTGCGATTAAGCTTGATGCATAATTTCCTGCTGTTTTTGCTTCACCTGTTCCACCGAGTACGGCACGAACGTACTTATTTTCTACAGCAATTTTAACAGGGTTAATGCCTTCTTTATAATACGAGCCTACTGGTGATAAAATAATAATAAATTTATATTGTGTTGATGGTGCTACACCAAGGTATGCTTGTGTCGCAATGACGTATGGTCGAATGTATAATGATGTTCCTTCTTCTTTTGGTACCCAATCTTTTTCAATTTCAACTAATTTTTTTAATGCTTCAAGCGCAAAGTCTTCATCTACTGCTGGCATGACCATTCGTTTGTTCGAATCATTTAGACGTTCGAAATTTTTCTCTGGTCGGAATAATTGAATCGTTCCATCTTCTGTATGATATGCTTTTAATCCTTCGAAAATCGTTTGCCCGTAATGAAACACCATTGCAGCTGGATCAAGTGTTAATGGCTCATATGGAACAATCCGTGCATCATGCCATCCTTTTCCTACCTCAAAATCCATGATAAACATGTGATCTGTAAAAATCGTACCAAAATCTAAATCACCTGTCGGCTTATTTTTTTTCGTTTCTGCAAGTTGTATGTTAATTGTCTCAGCCATCGTACTATCTCCTTCTTATCAAAAGTTCAATTATAGTCCATTATAACGTAAAAGCACTCTATTGTGTTATGAAAAATCTAAGTTATCAAAATAATATTTTTTTACTTTAAAAAAGGCATTCATCCCTTGTAGATTGATTTGAATAGTGTTATATTAATTCCGAGTGAAGAGGTTCGATATATAAATGATTACTTATATGAAAAAAGTTAGTAGTTTTGAATAGGAGGAATTTAAAAATGAAGTTAACTCAATTACAAACGACAGAAGAACGAATAAAATTTTTGGAAAAGTCAATTACTCATTTTTCGGAACATGCTCGGACGCATGATGAAGCAGGGACTTTTCCTTTTGAAAATTTTGCTACATTAAAATCAATCGGTTATCCTGCTTTAACTGTACCTAAGAAATATGGTGGACTTGGGATTTCACTAGTTGAAATGTTACAAATGCAAGAAAAAATTGCCATACAAGATGGGTCAACAGCATTAGCGATAGGATGGCATATGGGAATTACGAAAAATTTAGGTGAAACAGATACTTGGAATGAAGCGGTTTACAAAAAGTTTGCTGAAGATGTTGTTGCAAGAGGAGCGTTAATTAATAATGCTTCTTCAGAAAAAGCAACGGGAAGTCCGACTAGAGGGGGAGTTCCTGAAACGACAGCTAAAAAAACAGAAGATGGTTGGATTCTAAACGGGAGAAAAACCTTTGCTACGTTAGCTCCTGTGCTCGATTATATATCTGTTAGTGCAACGATTGAAGGTACGGATAAAGTAGCGAGTTTTCTCGTTAGTAGTGATTTGCATGGTGTATCGGTAGATGAAACATGGGATTCGATTGCAATGAAGTCAACAGGAAGTCATGATTTAGTATTTGATGAGGTTATGTTACAAAAAGAGGATTTAGTTCACTACTTAATACCGGGAAACAAGCAGGCGCAAGGGTGGTTGTTGCATATTCCAGCATGTTATTTAGGAATAGCAAAGGCGGCACAACAATATGCCGTTAATTTTGCGAAAACTTATTCTCCAAATAGTGTTAAAGGAACGATAGCTGACATTCCAGCAGTTCAACAAAAGTTAGGAGAAATTGAATTACGTGTGCTAGAAAGTAGCGCATTTTTATATCATATTGCTGATAAATGGGATCAGGCAGATGAAACAAAAAGAAATCAGTTGAAACCAGAGTTAAGTGCAGTGAAATTAGCGGTGGTAAATAAAGCCGTAGATATTGTAGATATTGCTATGCGTGTTGTTGGTGCTAGGAGTTTATCAGCAAGTAATCCATTACAAAGGTATTACCGAGATGTACGTGCGGGAATACATAATCCTCCAATGGACGATATGACTTTAATGCAATTAGCTACACATTCTCTTAATAATTAAAGCGGAAGAAAGTGTCTGTACTCGTTAAATTGAGGATAGGCACTTTTTCATTTGTTTAAACTATTTTAACTATTATTTGTTTGCCCCCTTGCAAGCTATGACATTACTAGTATAATAGAAACATAATTTGTTATACCTTGTAACAAGGAATTGTTTGAACTTTTAAAAAAATAACAATATAATTAAAAAATAGGAAGGTGGCAGAGAAATGACGAAAGATTTAAGAATTAACAGTAAAATATTTGATGGAGTTACAAAAGCTCCGAACCGTGGGATGCTACGTGCAGTTGGTTTTACGGATGAAGATTTCAAGAAACCGATGGTCGGAATCGCTAGTACGTGGAGTGAGGTAACACCGTGTAATATACATATTAAAGATTTAGCTGAAAGTGCTAAAAGTGGAGCACGTGAGGCTGGCGGCGCGCCGATGATTTTTAATACTATAACTGTTTCTGACGGTATTTCGATGGGAACAGATGGAATGCGTTATTCATTACCAAGTCGAGATGTTATTGCTGATTCTATTGAAACAGTAGTTGGTGCAGAAAGTCTTGATGCAGTAGTGACAATTGGTGGTTGTGACAAAAATATTCCAGGCTGTTTAATTGCCATCAGTCGTTCTGATGTTCCAGCAGTTTTCGTTTATGGTGGAACAATTCGTCCAGGTAATTTAGATGGTGAAAATATTGATCTCGTTTCGATTTTTGAAGGGGTCGGAAAACATAATAATGGTGACATTACAGATGAAGAGTTAAAACGTATTGAGTGTAGTGCATGTCCAGGCGCGGGTTCATGTGGTGGAATGTACACAGCGAATACGATGGCATCTGCAGTAGAGGCACTTGGAATGAGCTTACCAGGAAATGCTTCAAAACCAGCTACATCAAAAGCGAAAATGGAAGAGTGTGATGCGGCAGGACGAGCTGTCTATAACTTATTAGAAAAAGGAATATATCCAAAAGATATTATGACACGTGAAGCGTTTGAAAATGCGATTACGGTTGTTATGGTACTAGGTGGATCAACGAATGCGATTTTACACTTATTATCAATGGCGCATACAATTGGTGTGGATTTAACGATGGATGACTTTAACGAAATTCAAGCACGTGTGCCACATTTAGCTGACTTAAAGCCAAGTGGAAAATATGTTATGGAAGATCTATACAACGTTGGTGGAGTAGAAGCAGTTATGAAGATGCTTTTAGAAGAAGGTTACCTACACGGGGACTGTTTGACTGTTACAGGAAAAACATTAGCAGAAAACTTAGCAGAAGTGGATCATTTAGAAGAAGGGCAAGACGTTATTTTACCGTTAGATCAGCCGAAACGTAAAGATGGACCATTAATTGTATTAAAAGGAAACTTAGCACCAAGTGGGGCAGTTGCGAAAGTATCTGGAGTGAAAGTAAGTCATCATGAAGGGCCAGCTCGTGTATATAACACAGAAGCGGAAGCAACAGAAGCGGTTTTAGCAGATGAAATTAAAGCAGGGGACGTACTTGTGATTCGTCATGTTGGACCTAAAGGTGGACCAGGAATGCCGGAAATGTTGTCTATTTCTTCAATGCTCGTAGGTAAAGGATTAGGAGAAAAAGTAGCATTATTAACAGATGGACGTTTCTCAGGTGGAACGCACGGACTTGTTGTTGGTCACATTGCACCAGAAGCACAAGTTGGTGGACCAATCGCTTTATTACAAGAAGGCGATATGGTCACAATTGATTCTGATAAACAAGAAATTTCGATGGCGGTTTCAGAAGAAGAGCTAGCAAAACGTCGTGAAGGTTGGGAAGCACCAGAACTTCACAAACGCGGAGTGCTTGGAAAATATGCACATAACGTATCGTGTTCGTCACTAGGTGCTGTAACAGATAATTTTTAAGTTGAATATAAAAGTCGTGTTCATGATAATTTTATCACGAACACGACTTTTTCATGTGTAAAATATGTTTAATTATGAAAAATATTTAATTGCTTTATTCACTGAATTTTTAGTGGAAATACTCGAATTCTATTAGAATAGTACTCAACTAATCATAAAAAAACTGAGACATCGTTCTACGTTAGCAGACAAATGATTCGTAATCGTTATATAGAAGAAATTCATTAAGGAGCGATTACTTATTGTTGTCATGATTGTAGTGATGTCTCAGTATTTTATTCAAATAATTATTCTTCTTTTAAACCATCATGGATAACGTCGATGTTGAATTGTAAATATTTCACATACGTATCGCCTTCTTCACCAGGTTCTCCAATTTCATCTGAGAAAATTTCTCCAAATATTTCAATGCCGGATTCTTTCGAAATAGTCTCCATTGGTCTTGTATCAACGTTTGTTTCAACAAACAACACAGGTGCAGGTGTTTCTTCTAAAAAGGCTAATAATTCTTTAATCTGTTCAGGTGAACCATTCTCTTCTGTATCAATTGCCCAAATATAGCCTTCTTCTAAACCATAACGATCAGCTAAATATTGATACGCTCGTTCACTCGTTATAAGGACACGATTCTCTTCAGGAATCTCATCAATACGTGTTTTATACTGTTCATCAAGGTCAATTAATTTTTCTAAATATTCCTCAGCATTTTCTTCATATGTTGCTTCATTGTCTGGGTCGATTTCAATTAGAGCGTCACGTGCTTTTTCAGCCATTTCAATCCCAACTACAGGGTCTAAGAAAGCGTGTGGATTAATTTCTTCTTCTTTTCCATCTTCAGACGTAATGTACATTGGCTCCACATTTTCTGCTAATTGATACGCTACTTCCCAATCTTGGTTAACAGCATCCATCATTTTAGCGAACCAACCTTCGTCGCCACCTTCTAAGTTTAAGCCATTATAAAATAAAACATCGGCATCCGTTGCTGCTTTCGTATCGTCAGGAAGTGGTTCATATTCATGTGGATCTGTTCCTGTTGGGACTAAGTTATATACATCGACTAAGTCACCACCGATTTCCTTCACCATATCTTCAATAATTGTAAAAGATGTTACAGCTTGAATTTTTTCTGAATTTCCTTCATCTTGTGTATCTTCTGTTGCCCCTTGGTTGTCATCGTCGCTGCCACATGCAGCTAGAACGATAATAGACAGTACTGCGATAAAAAATAGTGATAACTTGTTTCTCATAAAACTTTCTCTCTCCTTTAAATTTATTTATATAGATGCTTTTGATTTTTTCGTACGTAATGAACGCCATAATACGCCATGTTTTGGTGAAAAAATAAAAGCTAATAAAAACAAAATGGTTGCGACTAAAACGATTACTGCACCTGATTCTAAATTGTATTCTGAACTAATATACAATCCTATTACAGATGATAGTGCTCCGAAAAAAGCAGCTAACGTAATCATCATAGAAAATTTATTCGTTAATAAATATGCAGTAGATGCCGGTGTAATGAGCATAGCTACGACTAAAATAACACCAACAGTTTGCAGTGATGCAACTGTCGTTAACGTTAATAACACCATAATTCCATAATGAATCCATTTCGTCGGTAAGCCATATGCGGCAGCCATTGTAGCGTCAAATGTACTAATTAATAATTCTTTGTAAAATAAAAATACGACGAGTAAAACGATAACGCTTATAATTAAAGTCATGATCATATCCGATGGTCTTACTGATAACACACTACCGAATAAAATTTGTGTTAAATCTGTTGCTGTCTGCGCTTTAGATATTAAAATAACACCAAGCGCGAAGAAAGCAGAAAATACAATACCGATAGCAGAGTCACTTTTAATGCGGCTATTTTGACTGACGACACCTATTCCAACAGCTGTCACAATTCCAAAGAATACCGCACCGTAAAAATAATTGATGCCAAGCATATAAGAAATAGCAACGCCTGGTAAGACAGCGTGAGAAATCGCATCTCCCATTAATGCCATACCACGCATAATGATGAACGAACCGATTACACCACAAATGATACCAACCATGATAGACGTGATAAGCGCATTTTGTAAAAATTGATACTGCTGTAAATCAGCGATAAAGCTCATCATACATTGTGCGCTCCCATCTGTTGTAGCATATTAAAATCCATACTATATGCTTTTGACATAATATCAGGTCGAACGACTTCTTGTACTGGACCTGATTCAATAACTTCTTTATTTAATAAAATAAGTTCATCAAAATAAGCTTCTACTTTTGATAAATCATGGTGTACGACCATAACGGTTTTACCTTCATCACGTAAATCTCTTAAAATATCAATGATCATTTCCTCACTAGCAACATCGATACCGACAAAAGGTTCATCTAAAAAGAAAAAATCTGCCTTTTGTGCTAATGCACGAGCTAGAAAAACACGTTGTTGCTGACCACCAGATAGTTCACCGATTTGTCTTGTCGCATAATCTTGCATACCAACTTTTTCTAAACAATGTGCTGCCCATTCTTTATCTGCTTTCGATGGGCGACGGAATAGTTTGATATTTGGGAATGTTCCGAGCAGTACTGTATCTTTTACAACGATTGGAAAATCCCAATCAATATCGCTGCGTTGTGGCACGTAAGCGATATTACGGCGGATATTTTTAATCGGTTGATCGTTAATCGATACATTTCCACTATCAGTAGGGATAAGGTGTAACATCGCTTTAATTAATGTTGATTTCCCTGCACCATTCGGTCCGATAATACCAATTAAATTTCCAGTCTGAAATGAAAATGACACATCTTTCAGTGCCTTGTTTCCAAAATAGGAAACATTGAGATGACTAACCTCGATTGTCTTACGCATTCTTTCACCTTCTCATAAATGTTTATAATTATATATAACTTCGCCTTAACTTAAAGTTTTTCCCTCGGGCAACATTTGATAATACAACCATAACTTATTATTAGAAAAATGTAAATAGATTTATTAACTATTTTTTAAAAGTATATGCGAAAGAAATATTTTAGTTAAAGAGATTAATGTAGAGATAAAATTTGTCTGTTTAAAAATGCAACAATAGTTTATGTGGAGAATGATTTATTGTGTTTATTTAGCATAAAAAAATCCCCATTTTAAAAATGAGGATTGATGTGAACGAGTACATCTTCAACTTCTGTATGTTGTTCAATTAAGGAGGATTTCGTTAAATGCGCAATATCATGTCCTGCTTTTACGGAGATATTTGGATCGACACTTAATTTAATATCGATAATAATATATCTTCCGTGAGTCCGTGCGAGCAATTCGTTTATTTCAATGACACCATCAACGCGATGTACTGTTTCTATGTACTTTTGAATGGCATCTTGATCTAACACTTGTTCTAAAACGACATTTGCTGAATCTTTTGCTAAGTCATAGCCAACTTTAATAACGATGACAGATACGATAATTCCCGCAATCGCATCTCCGTAAATGAGTCCAGCAATTTGGAAATGTTCGCCAATCATTGCTAAGCCGACTCCGATTAGAGCTGCAAGTGAAGAGAGTGAATCTGAACGGTGATGCCATGCTTCACTAATTAAAGCAGTACTATTGTATTTTTTACCTAAAACTAATTTGTAGTAAAAAAGCAACTCCTTTACTACAATAGCACCGATTAAAATATATATTGCAATTTGCCCAGGAGCTTGTGGAATATCACCGAAAAAAACTTTGATCGATGAGATACTAATTTCGATACCAACGACTATAAGTAAGAGGGCAACAATGATGGATGCAATGTTTTCTGCTTTTCCGTGCCCATACGGATGCTCTTCATCAGGTGGTTTATTAGCAATTTTTACAGCGAATAATATGACAACAGAGCCAATAATATCTGTTGTTGAATGGAGCGCATCAGCAATGAGCGCACGACTTCCTGACAGAATACCTCCGATTGCTTTAACGATTGCTAAAAGTGTATTAATAATAATGCCAACCCATGTTGCAACAATGATTGGACGTGTACTATCTTTCAAATCAGGTCAACCCCTTTATAAGTCTATTTATAGCATAACAGGTACAAGTCGTGTGGGTCTATAGCAACGTTATGAGCATTGGGCAACATCAAAAGGGTATGCAAACAATTTTTCCTTTAGGAAACATTTTCAAAGAGCGAATTTTTAGTGTGAACAAGTTAAAGTCATTCATGCAATATATTCTGATAACTGTTAAACTAGTACAAAAGAGAGTGAATTTAAGGAGGCATGACAGTGAAGTTATTAACATTAAATCGAGATGGCAACAAACATTTAGGAGTAAAAGTAGACCAAGGTATCATTGATGTTGTTTCAGCCTTGCAAACACATCCTAAAAAGGGCATTGCAACAAGTGTGGAAACACTTATTGAAGAAGGCGCACAAGCGCTAGATAATTTACATCAATATATAGAAGAAATAAAAAATACTGACGGCAATCATTTGTTAAAAGAATCTGAGATAACGTGGGAAGCAGCGATTACACGTCCACGAAAAATAATTTGTGTCGGCTTAAACTATCGTAAACACGCTGATGAAACGAAAGCAGCTTACCCAGAAGTACCTGTATTGTTCAACAAATTTGATAATGCTTTAACAGGCCATTTACAAAATATTCAAGTACCACGAACGACAAAACGACTTGATCATGAAGTAGAATTAGGTATCGTTATTGGTGAGACAGCTAAACATGTCACGAAAGAAGAAGCGTTAGATTACGTATTCGGCTATTGTACGTCTAATGATTTATCAGCACGTGATATTCAAAAACGTGTGCCACAGTGGATGACTGGGAAAACGAATGATGGTTTTGCACCAGTAGGACCGTATATTGTGACAAAAGATGAAGTGAAAAATCCAGATAATTTACGCATTACAACGACGTTAAATGGTGAAGTACGTCAAGACTCCAATACGGCAGATATGATTTTTGATTGTGCAGAAATTATTGAATATATTTCAGCACATATGACATTATATCCAGGAGATCTTATTATGACAGGCACACCAGAAGGAGTTATTTTAGGTCGACCAATGGGAGATAGAGTGTACTTACAGCCAGGTGATGAAGTAACAGTCGAAGTAGAAGGACTTGGTGCACTAACAAATTATTTTGTAGAAGATAAGTAAAATAATTTTATACTAGGAAAATATAATTGAAACATGAACGTTAATAAAAATGAAGAATATTATTCGCGTTTTAAATGAAGACTAAGTGTTCTTGAACGAAAGTCGGCTGACTCCTACGGGAAAAGCATGAGTCCGAAAATCCTTGTTACAACACGTTAGTGTTGGAATAAGAGTTGAGGCCATGCCCGTGGAAAGCAGTCGGCTGTAGTGAAAGAAAACGATTAGTTTACCTAACTTAAGGTTCGCGTTTGACGCACTAGATTTGAATTATGAAACTGATCCAGTAAAATAATAAAAGGCTTTGTAAAGGGGTTCTTTAGCTGTTTCATTGACAATATTGTTACGAAAATGTAAACTAGATGTATGAAAATATGCGATATGTTAGGTGGGGTGAAGAAATGATACAATCAACATTAGCAATCGGTGCTGTTTTAACAGTAGCTTTATTAATTATAAGCTTTATTTTATTAAAAGCGACACCAGCGAAGAGTTATGTTACATACATTCCTGGATTCATATTCTTTGGAGCTGGACTCATCTTACTTTTATTTGCAACAATTATAGATCGTGTTTGGATCTTAGGTACAGGTCTAGGTGGATTAGGAATTGCTAGCCTGTTTGCAGCTGCAATTAGCTTAATGGTACTAGCTGTATTTGATGCATATAGACAAGTTGACCATGCTTAATTGAATAAAAAAAGACTGTCCACTGAGTGAGGGCAGTCTTTTTTTATATTTATTTTAAATATGTTTTTCCATCACGTTGTTCAATTAAGCGAGCTTTCATCAAATGACCAAGTGCACGTTTGAAAGCAGATTTACTCATTTGGAAAGTATCTCGAATTGCTTCAGGATCACTTTTATCGCTAAAAGGAATGACACCATCTGCTTCTTTTAGATAAGCTAAAATTTGCTCCGCGTCATCGCTAATTCGTTCGTGTTTTAACGGAAGTAGTGACGCATTTAATGTTCCGTCTTCTTTTACTTCAATGATACGTGCTGTTACCGCTTGTCCAAGACGAGGTTCAACATCACGCTCAGTATGATGGATAAATGCACGCTCGTTATTTTCGGTAATCATGACAGAACCTTCACGGTGTGTTTGTACAATATATCCTGTTACTCGATCATTTAATTCTAAATCAGGTGAAAAACTGTACACTTCTTCCAATTCATTTTCTGTCGCTGGAACACCAAGTAAACGGCCTTTTCGATCTACACTTAATTTGATATACAATGCGTCATCCTGCTTTGGCCATACTGCTTCAACAGGTGGCAAATCTTCGTACGAAACTAACACATCTGTAGACGTTCCGATATCAACAAACGCTCCTAAGTGAGGCACGACTTCGACTACTTTCGCCCAACCAAAACTTCCAACGACCATATCAGGTAATGTAGTCGAAGCGATAGTGCGGCCACTTTTTTCTAAGTAAACGAATACTTTCACTTCTTCGCCAACCGTTAATTCTTGATCTGTTAGTATGTATGGCAATAAAATATCTTGTTCTCCATTTGTTAAAACAAAGCCTTTATCCGCTTTTTCTTTAATCTGCAATGCATGAATTTCTCCAATCATCACATGACCTTCTTTCATTTATTATATTGGAAAAGGGGCACCCTAAATTAAGAGTACCCCTTCATAGTTAAAGTAACACATAAGTTTATATTTATTTTTCCCCTAAAATCACTTTAGGTGGGAAATTTCCAAAATTTACTACTAATTCATTTTGCTTGCCTCAGATATAAGGCATAAATTTCACTTTACCGCGGTCCATGTTCCACTGGGTGTTTTCTAACTTACTAACGTAAGCCCTACCTGCTCTTACGTCGTTGCAGCCCTTTAGCTGCGCCAGTGTGAATAAGCATCTTCAAAAACAGTTTGCAGAATGCCAGTTCACTTACATGTTACCTTAAGATTCAACTTTGTAATCATCTCATAGATAGGGGGAGTTGTCAAATAGCGAGCTTGTTCTTTCAATCACCAAAATGGTCCTGAATCTCTTGGTGTTTTTCTTCCGCTATATAAGTATGTAATGAAGAATCCGAGTACGATGATGATTGTTGCCATGAGTCCGCCTTCTAGTCCGAATTCGCCACCTGTTATCATGTCGTTATCTGATAAGATGTTAATTTCATAAATACTTTTTGGTGCGAGACCACTTACCGCAAAACCGAACACATTTCCTTGAAAGAAATTCCATGTAATATGATAGCCGATTGGAAGCCATAAACTTTTTGTCACATCAAACATATAGGCGAATAAGATGCCGACTAAGGCGATATTCAGTAAACCGAGTCCTGTGACATTTGGGTTGGAACTATGAACAATACTGAAAAGTAGAGCAGAAACAACGTAAATGAGCCATTTTTTATTATGACGGCTTGCCATTGTTTGTATAAGATATCCTCGGAAAAATATTTCTTCAAATAATCCAACGAAAATAAATAAAATGAAAAATAATCCAGTATATATAGAAAATTTCGGTTCAGACAATGGATTTACTAAAGAAATACTTCCGGATAAATAAAGAATACAAAATAAGATTGTAATCGATAGCGCTCCGAGAAATAAGCCGAACAATAGATCTTTCAGTCGCCAAGCGAGCCCGATTTTAACGAGTTTTTCTCGGTTAATAAATCGCCAAACGAGTAAGGTGACTACAAGACCACCAATTGTTCCAAAGCCATTTGTAAGTAAAAAGATTAGCTCATTCGATCCATCAACTTCAATTGATATACCACTATCGGAAATAACAGCATCGGTAATAAATAATACAGCCATACCAGGAATCGTAAAGAGAATTTGACCGACAAACATTAAAATAAAAGCTATTAAAATAAGCCAACCAGCACGTACTTGATTCGATTGATTTTTAAACATAATTCACCTCACCTTTAATTAGTTTCATTATAGCGAAAGTTACCATAAAACAACAGAGAGTTAAATATCCCTTTTATTAAAAAAATAATTAGAAACTAAGAATGAGCTATATAAAAGGATACTCACTAATAAGATAAATATGACATAACTCAATGTAGGGAAATAATTTTCAATAATTAGAGCAAAGCCAGAATCTATATCATTTAATATAAAAGAATTCGAAAACGACAAGACACGATCTAATTCATTCATTAATCCTACCGTACCAATTCCTATTAGGATAAATATATAAAACATCGCTTTCGTAGTCGAAGAAACGATATAGAAAATCGGTGTAAAGATGGCGAACATGAGACAACTAATTCCAAGTAATGTAACGATATCTTGCCATGTGTATAGATACAAATTAAATGAGAATAAAAAATGAATAACAATCATTAAAATAAGTTGTAAACATAAAACACCAACTGCGACTGTCACACTATATAAGTAACGACTTTTAACAATATCCTTTCTTTGGATTGGCATACTTACTAAAAATTGGTGAACACGATCTTTTTCATCATACGTATAAGTGGAAAAAGTTAACGCAAACACACTCAATAAATATAATAATGTCGGCGGAAGTGTGACAAGATACGTTAATGAAAGAAACAGAACTAACCCGCCGTATATACCCCAATGGTTTATTTGTAAATCTTTTTTTAATAAAACTAACATAGTGCCACCTCTTTACCTTACTGAATATCTTTTTTCTGAAATCCGAACAATGTAATGCGATATGATACGTATAGAAATAAAGTCAAACTAATGAAACTGACCATGAAAGGTTGTGAATCTAAAAGTGATAAAGCAACTTCTATAAATGGTGCAAACCAATCTAACGGATCGATAAATAATATAGCAAAGCCAAAAGCACCTAACATAATAAGTAGGTAATGCAGGACAATGCTAAGCCAAACCTTTGTGAATAAATAATAAACAGGTGTAGATATCGCAACATAAATAGCTAAACCACCGATTGCGATATATAAGTTAATCATGTGAACCGAAGTTGGATCAACGATATAGTCCGCAATAAACGCAAAAGCTAAAATGATTACTCCGATAGAAAACAGCGAGATGTAACGACTAAGAATAATATGGCGCTTTTTAATTGGTAAACTAACAATTGTGCGCATCACTTTACATTTATCGTCCATGAGAAAAATAAACGCATATAACATCATCAGCAGAAAGTTAATGTAATAAAGATTATTCGGTGAAAATAGGGATAAAACGGTAAGAACATGTAAAGCTATTTTGAAAAATAAAGCAAAAAGAATAAATGCTTTTAGTAGAGCATAATCACGCTTGATGAGTTGCCACATTACGGCTCTCTCCTTTAATTAAGAAGTATAAAAGATCATCTAATGTTACTCGCTCAATAACAATTTCTTCATAAAAAGGCTCGAAAATCGCAGGGTTTCCCTTAAATAATGCTTGGAAGTTCGTATTCGTTTGTTCCACATGTTCAAATAATTCGCGCACATCTTCATCTAGTAATTCATTTTTACCTTTTATTATATGATAGGTCTCGTTTATTTCATCCATTGATTGTTGTAACAACACATTTCCTTCGTTCATCACAATGACATGGTCGGCGATTTTATCTAAATCTGCTGTGATATGAGTAGATAAGAAAATAGTTTGGTCTTCACGAATCATTAATTGTTGTAAGGTTTGTAATAATTCTTTACGAAAAATTGGATCAAGTCCTGCAGTAGGTTCATCCATAATAATTAACGTTGGTTCATGGGATAAAGCGAATAAGAGCGAACATTTCATTTTCATTCCTTTAGAAAATGTTTTGATTTTTTTCTTATAAGGTAAATTAAACTGTTCGATTAACTCCTGAAATAAAGTGTCATTCCAATTTTTATATAGCGGCGCGATAAAGGACTTCATCTTTTTAATCGTAAATTCTTCATACATAAATAAATCGTCATAAACAAAACCGATATGTTGCTTCACGTCTGTATTTGTATGAGGTGAGCCAAATAGTGTAATATCGCCTTCATCTAGTTTTAAAATATCCATTATTAATTTAATCGTTGTCGTTTTCCCACTTCCATTCGGACCAATAAATCCTGTAATATATCCTTTAGGAATCGTAAAATTAACATCATATAATGAAAAATCTTTCCATTTTTTTGAGATATGTTCACATTGCACTATATTCATCTTACATTTCCTCCTCGTAATACAAGTTGACTATTTCGATTAATTCTTGTTTTGACAGACCAATTTGTTTACCTGTTTGCACGACTTTTTCGATATCATTTTCTAACTCGCGTAATTGCCATTCTTTTAAAATATGTTTTTGTTGTCCGGCTACGAATGTTCCTTTTCCTATGGTAGAAAAAACATAGCCATCACGTTCTAATTCTTCATATGCTCGTTTCGTTGTAATGACACTTACTTGAATATCTTTAGCTAGTGCTCGGATAGACGGTAAAGCATCACCTTCTTGTAATTGCCCTGTGAAAATTAATTGTTTAATTTGTTCTGTTATTTGTTGGAACAATGGTGTTTTACTATTTGTTGCAATAATAATATCCAAATGAAATCACCTCTCTCAACTGTATATATACATTATATACACTATACACATTTTTGACAAGAGAAATTTTAAACCAATAAAAAAAACTGCCAGCTTAGCTGACAGTTTAGAAGAGGTGGAATATGCCGATTGTTATTAAGATAAGTGGAGGAAGGTAGGTAAGTTTCGTTAATGTTTTACTTTTTGATAAAAAACGTCCTAAAGTCATGCCGGAAAATAAAAATAACCCACTCATCAAAGCGATAGATATAGCGGTAACAAGTGGTGAGTAACCGAGCATGGATGCGCCGAGACCAGCTGCAAAAGCATCTAAGGCTAAAGCGGTACCTAAGACTGTTGCTTCAGATGGAGAAATAATTCCTGATTGATCTTTATCTGCTTCAGCCGGATTTTGAATAACGGCTGTGACCCGCTGGACAGGACTTTTAAGTGTTTTGGAAACTCGTTCTGCTTTTTTTCTTGATTGGTTTTGCCTGACGATGGAAAACAACACGAAAAGTCCTAGGCCAATTAAAATGAAACTGCCAATCATACTTGTGACATATTGAGGTATAAAAGTACGTATCATATGTCCCATCGTCATGGAAATTAGCACAATAATTCCAGAGCAACTTACAATAATAGCTAGCCCGATAACGTTGATGCGAATTTTTCTCATGCCGTACGTCATACCGACACCAAATCCATCAAGACTTACAGCGATTACGATGGAAAGTAATTTCATATAAAACATCATATTGATCCATTCCTTTAACGTGTGTTGTCTTCGTTTTGTATAGTAAGGACTCGATTGAAGAAATCACTTTTTAATGTGATAAAATAATCAAGTCTGCTATAGCGTATGTTCATATTTCAAAAAGGCGCGCCTATTTTCAAGGGATCGTTACGTTCATGTTGTAATAAGGTATAATACTATCATTTTACTAGATGAAACGCTAGTAAGGAAAGGAATTAATAAAGGGGTATAAAGTATGTAAATGCTTTCGCAAGGATTGAAATTATGGTATATTAGTGTAAATGTGTTAGGTCTTACGATTCACAATAAGCTAAAGCGTAGTAGATAAAATAATAGGAACAGGGGTTGGAGCGATGAATCACCTTTTAAATAAACGACCGGCTAAGCGAACGTTAGCAAAAGTAGAGCGTGTTGCGCAAAAGATTAAGCCGTTGTTTAATAATGAAGATGCTTTTAGAACGCAATATAATCTGTTGCATGACATGCTTGATGAAGAATTAGGAACAGATGAATATTTCGTCATTGTTGATGAAGAAGGAATTAGTTACATACATACAAATCGTTTGCTTGAGGGGACTGTTTTTTCAGATAATGTCGGTTTAAAGGCAGCACAAACGACGACACCACTTTTACAAGTGTATGAACGATTGACGGGTGAATTATTAATTGATGGTTCTTGTCCTTTAGTAGAGATAGACGGTAAGCAATATAATCTTCGAATAGGTCGTATTTTACATCAACATAATATTTATCCGTTTTTTAGTTTAATAGCATTATTGCCAACATTCGTTATTACAATGACAACATATTTCTTGTTTGATTTACCGATTCCACAAGTACTTATTTCAGCAGGTGCTGTTTTTGTGACGATGGTTATTTTAGTATTAATTTTACATAAATATGTGATGTCTGGAATTGCAGATTGGCTCTCAGTAACCAGGGATATTTCAGCAGGTGATTTAACAGCAGAAGTTACGAATACTTCAAGAGAAGCTTTCCATCAAATTGGTTTTGAAATAAATAAATTAGGACTTGGAATGAAGCGAATTATTGAACAACTGAGAGGTTCAAGTGTTATGATTGATCGAATTAGTCAAGATCAAGCAGCAGAGTCAGAAGGGTTATCTGAAACGATGACACAATTTAGTGAAACGATGCAGTCCTTTCAATCAGGAGCGGAAAATCAATTAGCTTCATTACAGTCCGCAAGTGCAATGATTGAAACAATGATCCGCGGTGTCCAAGATATGAATGAAAAGATTGAAGGTACAAGAGAAATTTCAGAAGAAGCTTCATCATCAGCAGCAGAAGGAAAAGATGCCATCAGTAATTCTGAACAAAAAATGCAAGATTTAGAAGCAGCAATTAATCATTCAGCAACAACGATAACTCGTGTGGCTGAAGATGTTCATGAAGTCATTAAAAAGGTTTCCTCGATTACTCAAATTGCCGAGCAAACGAATTTATTAGCTTTAAATGCGTCGATTGAAGCAGCACGTGCGGGTGATGCGGGAAGTGGGTTTTCTGTTGTAGCGACAGAGGTGAGAAAGTTAGCTGAAGATACGAATCAGTTTGCGAATGATATTTTTGTTCAATTAGAAACGACACGTGGGGAAATGAAAGAAGCGGTTGCCCAAGTGGAGCGCAATACACATGGTATTCGTGAAGGTGTGGAAACTGTGCAAATTGCTGGCTCTTCAATTGATCAGCTAAACGAAGCGGCGCTTGAATCAATGGAAGCGACGATTTTAAATAGTCAATATGCAGATGAGCTAACACAAGAAGGCGTTCATTTAGGAGAGATTATCTCAGATATTAATAAAATTGCAGAAGACTTCACAGAGCAAGTAATTCATACAGTGTCTGATATGGATAATCAAATTGCTGGTATTCATAAATTAGCAGAAGATGCTTCATCATTATCAGCCGAATCTGAGACATTGAGTCATACGGTAAATAAGTTTAAATTAGAATAGTTTTTGTATGATTAGCTTATATTGTGTCATTATTAAGATAATTCCGAAGAACTGGTTGGAAAAAACAGCAAAAAAGTTTACGAATTGAACCTTTTTCGTGTATGATAGAATAATAATAGGTGTTTGGTTACGAAGGAGGGTACGAAAAATGGCATTCGTTATTTTAGATGCGTGTGGACCAGAAAAAGCAGCAGAATGTGTAAGTGTATGTCCGGTTGATTGTATTGAAGAAGGTACAGACCAATTTTATATAGATCCAGATATTTGTATTGACTGCGGGGCTTGTGTAGCAGTTTGTCCTGTAGACGCAATTGTTGAAGAGTACGATTTAGCCCCAGAAGAAGAAGTGTTTTTACAACGAGCTGAAGAATTTTTCGCTAATCGCTAATCATATATACTACATAAAATCCCGTTTACATTACAAGTGTAAGCGGGATTTTTTTGCAGTTTGGTAGTTATTACTTGGACGTAAAAAAACATGCTTAATCGAAAGTATTGCGCGTAAGACCGTTCCACCGCGCAAAAGAAACATGGTTAAGTGAAAGTGTTGCGCGTAAGACGATTCCACCGCGCAACAGAAGCATGTTTAGGTAAAAGTATTGCGCGTAAGACCGTTCCACCGCGCAAAAGAAACATGGTTAAGTGAAAGTATTGCGCGCAAGACGGTTCCACCGCGCAACAGAAGCATGTTTAGGTAAAAGTGTTGCGCGCAAGACGGTTCCATCGCGCAATAGAAGCATGTTTAGGCGAAAGTATTGCGCGCAAGATCGTTACAACGTGTAAATTATACACATTTTAGCTTTGTATCATAGATTAGCATTAAAAAATGTCCATTATTAGAAATAATAATGTGTAAATCTTCCTTTTTTCACGGATTTTAAATGTTTATTTAAAAAATGTAAAATTTTCCTTTTAGATAACGTATAGTTACTCCATTCATGTATGGCGCCTGTTGTAATATTGCGTTCTGGGAAAAGGAAATAAAATTCTTTTATAATCGCAAATAATGCATCGTCGTTTTTAAGTGTAATTCCACATGTCGGGCAGTGTAATAACGTTTGTGCATATTTTTCTAAAAAACTGCGACATTTAGATGTGCATGGAATTCCCTTTTTCACTGTTTCATACGTGTAGGTGACCTTTTTGGCATAAGCAGATTTTGACATGTGCAAGGAAGCTAAATGGTTGGCGATATTGGATACACGTTTGCTAATGTATTTTTTCGGTGAACTGATACTAGATAAAAAACGGTTGAGTTGGTTCGGGAAAATTGCTGGTATGCCTAGAGGTGCTTGATAAAGCATAAATTCTTCGTGGGCAAAAACAAGCTTAGCTTTAATCGTTACATTTGGATAGGTATCGCGTAATAAATGACGGAAAAGAAATTCGCTGCGTTGCAATTGAATTAGCGGATTGCGTATTTCTTGTTTGTTCGAAGCGAGGTACCATTGATTATGGTCGTGAATGAAATCTCCGGCGTAATACTTCACTTCAAAAAGAGTTATAGTCTGGTCGTCGATTGCGAGGCTATCAATTTGAAATTCGGTTCCATTACTTGAAAATAAAAAATCGAAGCGGAAATATCCCTTAGTGTCAGTGCTTGTAACAAGGTTGTACAACTTCATTTCACCTTCATATCCTTTTTGTAATGTGTCATAACGTTGTATATCTTCAGATGAGAGGGAATTTCTTAAGTGTAGATAATGTAATGTTTGAAGTTCTTCTGACATGCGTGGTTTATCGTGGAAATTGTCGTTCATAAAACACTTCCTTTCTTTTTGTAAATCATACTGAAAAAATGACGCAAACTCAAGTTATAGTAATGATTTATGAAGGTGATGTCAAAGCGTATTTTTCAAAAATCGTTACAAAAGTGAAGAGAAAAATCATTTTTCTGCTCTTAAACGTCTTCGAAATGGTACAATAGCTATAATATAAGGGGTAAAGAGGGAAATTACAATGTATGAAACAGGGACATTTAAAGATAAAACGAAATTATTTTTAGTTATTTTAATACCAATTTTAATTACACAAGTGAGTATGTATTTAATGAACTTTTTCGATACTGTAATGTCTGGACGTGTCGGAGCAGTCGATTTAGCGGGAGTCGCAATTGGTTCAAGCTTATGGGTACCAATTTTTACTGGGATAAATGGCGTTATTATAGCGTTAACACCAATCATTGCCCATTTAAGTGGTGCGAAAGAAACTGCTGGTATTACACGAAAAGTTCAACAAGGAATACTATTATCAATAGCATTAGCGATTTTCGTTATTATTGTTGGCGCTTTGCTCATTAATCCGATTTTAAATAAGATGGATTTAGAAGACGGCGTACGACATATTGCGAGGTTTTACTTAGTTTCATTAGGGGCAGGGGTTGTGCCATTATTTATCTTCAATACACTTAGAGCGTTTATGGATGCATTAGGAAAAACTCGGACATCGATGTTCATTATCTTGTGTACGTTACCGATCAATGTGTTGTTTAATTATATGTTTATTTTTGGTAAATTTGGTGTACCTGCCTTTGGTGGGATTGGTTCAGGAATAGCGACGGCGATTACATATTGGATTAGTTGTATTTTTGCAGTCGTTATTATTATAAAAACGCCGCATTTTAATTTGTACACAGTTTTCAAAGACTGGTCTAAGCCGAAAATTCGGGATTGGACAGAGCAATTAAAAATTGGTGTACCGATTGGATTATCTATCTTTTTTGAAACGAGTATTTTCTCAGCAGTAACGTTATTTATGAGTGTTTATAGTACGTACACAATAGCGGCACACCAGGCAGCGATTAATTTTGCATCCTTATTGTACATGGTGCCCTTGAGTGTAGGGATGGCACTAACCATTGCAATCGGCTATGAATTAGGTGCCAAACGTTATTATGACGCACGAATTTATGGTAGGTTGGGTTTAGGTAGTGGAGTGTTTATTGCAATCATCGCTGGAGTTATTTTATTTATCTTCGATGATCAAGTGGCGCGGTTATACAATACGAATCCAGAAGTGATTGAACTTACGAAGCAATTCATTTATTATGCAATCTTTTTCCAATTAGCAGACGCATTTGGTGCACCAATTCAAGGGGCATTGCGTGGCTATAAAGATGTAAATGTGACATTTTTTATTTCACTCGTTTCCTATTGGGTTATTGGATTACCAGCAGGGTGGTTACTAGCGAACTTTACAGCAATGGAGCCTTTCGGTTATTGGGCAGGATTAATTATCGGTTTAAGTGCTGGAGCGCTTGCTTTATTATCTCGTTTACTATTTTTACAAAGAAAATATGCACAAAAAAATATCAAATTAGCTGACTAATAGGAAGGACAAGAAATCGATGTGGTTTCTGTCCTTTTTTCATTTCTATAAAAACAGTATCATTAGTTCGAAACACTTTAATTTAAATAAAATATAATTAGAAAGTAAACTTTGTTCCCGTATAACTTTTTGTTGTAATATCACGAGGTTGTAAATGAGTTTTTTCCCGTATTAAATCATAGTTATATTTCACAGCTTGCTGGATTCGATAAACTAAATAGAGTGTTAGTAACGTTTGAATAACTAGGATGAAAATTATCAAACTAGTACTGAATGTTAGTGAGCTTGCAAAGAATCCAAAGAACAAAACGAATTGACCGAGAAACAAAATAAAAGAACGTAATGCGATACTACTAGCAAATGTAAGCATCGCTAAAATAAAAATCCAAATAATTGCACCGTTTAAAAATTCGAGAGCAAAACTACTGTTTGCTACTACTTGCATGAGAATCACTCCTTTATAAAATTTTAAAAATATATAATTTCCAGAGTATGACAACGGAAAACTTCAGTATAGTTATGAAAGTGTATTTGTCTTCCTTATGTATTAATTATATAACGACATGTTTTTCGATAACTTGACTAAGCTCAAGTTTTTTGAAAATTGATGCAAATCAACGTTGAGTTTTTTCTCATAACGTATAATAAAGATGTAAGAACTCGTGCAAGTGATAAAAGAAGTGAGCAGGTGATTATATGAATACAGAACAAAAATTCGTATTAACACTGAATGGATTATTACTTGCTGTTATCATTGGATTATTCGTAATCGGGATGTATGTTTCAGATTATCGGACAAAACATTTTACAGAAACGGTAGGTATTACTGTGGAAGAAATTGATAAATTAGAAGTAAGTTCACCAGATGAAGTGGGGGCTTATAAAATAACGTCTGAGAAGGAAGATTTTATTACCTTACTAGATTATTTAAATCAGTTTCATTATAAACGGTTAAATGGTGATAAAACATCTCGAATGCCGATGAAAGCAAGTATTATTTATATATATCGATGACCGAATCGAATTTATTGTCCCATATGGACCAGAAGCGATGATTAGTTACAAAGTATATCAAATAAAAGATGGCCCAATTGAAGACGAATTTATCCGAGATTTTTATGATGAAATTGACGATGAAAGGTAAAGTCTAGAATGAAAGAGATTTGGAAAATGGGCAGAGGATAACGAATGAACAGTTGTCCTCTTTGTTTTTATTATATGCTTTACTATTAAGAAGACGACTTTTACACTAGAATGAATCTTATTTTAATTAGGGTATTGTTTTTATTTGTAGTTGTTGATACGGTGTAATGAAATAGGATGTTAGAGTCGATAATAAAGGAGAAAATATGAAAAAATTATCTGAGTTTGATCAACCAAAATTAACAACAGAATTAACACAATTGTCGCTAGACGAGATTGAAAATGAAGAACATTATGAGGATGTATTGTTTCAAGATGGTATCGTTACAGGCGAAGAGTTGCGTCACGTTTATTTTCGCCGGGTACATTTTAAAAATGTCACGTTTGCAGAGGTGAATTTTCATCAAGTGGAGTTTGTTGATGTCGTGTTTGAAGGTTGTAATATATCGAATACAGAAATGATTGGTGCGATTATTCATCGTACCGCTTTTAAACGAACGAAACTTGTCGGCACAAATTTTTCAGATAGTACGTGTATTGGTGTGTCGTTTGATGATTGTCAGGCGAATTATAGTGCGTTTCACGATGCGTCATTGAAGCGAGTATTATTTCAGGAAACATTGCTAGTTGCTGCTGAAATGATTCATGTAAAATGGGAAAAACTCGCATTAGAGAATTGCCGCTTAGATGGTTTACAATTAGACCATACACGTTTAAAAGGACTTGATTTGTCACGAAACCAATTTGAACATATTGTGTTTACACCTGAGCTTTTGCGCGGTCTTATTATAAGTCCAATGCAGTCTATGGCACTTGTTGCACAATTAGGTGTGACGATAAAAGAAAATTAAAAGGAGCGATAAAGATGACAACATTACATAAAAATGCACAAATTGTACAAGAATTATTAAAGGAAAAAGGCTATGACAACGAAGTGAAAGAACTTCCTGATAGTACACGAACAGCACAAGAAGCGGCCGATGCGTTAGGGTGTGATGTCGAACAAATTGCGAAATCAATTGTTTTTAAATTACGTGAAGCAGATCAGGCATTATTAGTTATTGCTAGTGGCTCCAATCGAATTCATGAAAAACGTGTCGGGAAAATTATCGGGGATGCGCTAGATAAGGCAGATGCAACTTTTGTAAGAGAAGCAACTAGTTATCCGATAGGCGGTGTATCTCCAGTTGTACAAAATCCAAATGTACGAGTATTAATTGATGAAGATATTTTACAATATGATTCCATTTGGGGAGCGGCAGGGCATCCAAAGGCTGTGTTTAATATGACACCTGATGAATTAGTTTCCTTAACTGGTGGCGAAGTTGTTTCAGTAACGTGAGAAGTGGTAATAAAACACTCGGATAAAAATTACTATTGTAAAAAGCGTTTTAATTTTGATGAAAATGGAGATTTGTACCTTATAGGAAGCGGAAATACTTTAAAAGTAGATTAAAGATATAATCGTTGATTGTTTTTCATGATTTTTGAGGTGGGATTGATGATGAAAGAAAGATAACTAGTTATAAGTTATCTTTCTTGTATAGGATGCTGTATTATAAGCCATCATCATGACTTATGAGCCGTTAGGAAAAATCATGACCTTATCAAAAATAATGAGCTATCATGTGATAAATGTTTCCTTTTTTGCTTGGGCGAGTAGTCCGCCGCCGTCATTGAGGTATTTTTCGATACCTTCTGCGGCTCTGTATGCAAGAGCGCCGATTGTTGCTGTTGGGTGATGTCCGCCGAATTGTGGGAATGCAGATCCACCAACGACGAATAAATTTTCCATATCCCACATTTGTAAATAATTATTGACAGCTGATGTGTCAGGGTCACTCCCCATAATGACACCGCCGGCATAGTGCCCGCCTTGATAGATGTGGTCAAATTCTTCTGGAATCTCATCTTCATCGATAATATCGGCGCCCATTTCCTCCATGATTTCTTTACATTTTTCGATGCCAAATTTGGCAATATTACGATCTTGGTCGGTATATTTATTTGTAATTCTTAATAAAGGATCACCAAAGTCATCTTTGTATGTTGGATCTAAATCAACGTAATTGTGCCACCACGACATATTTGCTGCTGTGTACCAAATTTGTAAACTTCGATTAGCGTAGTGGATAGAATTTTTCTTAAATTCACGTCCCCATGCCGGAGTACCCTTTGGAACGTGGTTACTTGCAATCGCACCGTCGCCGTATTGCCTAATCTCAATTCCACCACCATGAAGGAAATCGAGGTCACTATGATCGAAATTATCACCAGCCAAATCACTCATTGTACCGCCCAGTGCTCCAGCTCCCATGTAGAGGTTGAACTTTTTCTTTTCGAAAAATCCTCTTGCTCCTAAAAAGGTAATATTAAATTGTCCATTAAAATTGCGCCCGATGAAACCTGTGCGAGTTTCTGGATTATAAGGTTCTCCGATATCGGATAAAAGTAATAAACGATTATTTGCGAATGAAAATGCACCTAAAGCAACAACATCTGCAGGTTGTTCGTGTTCTTCTCCGGTACGAGTGTCAACGTAACGAATGCCTGTCGCTCTTCCGTTTTCATGCATCACCCTGCGAGCATAAGCATCATAGCGGAAATCTACGTTTCCACTTTTTTGAGCAGTAGGAATGACGGTAACAATCGGGTCTGATTTTGCCCCAAAGTCACATCCGTATTGAGTACAAAAAGCGCAAAATTGACATTGGTTAATGACTTGTCCATCTGGATTTTCATAACGTTGTGATACATTACATGACGCAACTTGATATGGATGGTAACCTAAGTTCTTCGTCGCTTCTTTAAATAATTTTATTGGTGGTGATTCTTTTAATGGCGGATTTGGATAATCGTTAGAGCGTGGAGGCCCAAGTGGGTCTTCCTCTCCGGATGTTCCCGCCGTTTTTTCCCAGCGGTCAAAATATGGCTCCATTTCATCGTATGTAATCCCCCAATCTTGAATCGTCATACCGTCGGGAATTTTATCTTCTCCATAGCGTTCAATCGTTTTTGAACGGATTTCAAAATCATATGGCAGCCATCTGTATGTTGCTCCTGCCCAGTGAACACTGCCACCTCCAGAGTCTGTTCCAACCATCATTTCATCACGTGTTCTAACAGGCAGTGCCGTTTCATCTAATGTATTACGTGATGTAATTGTTTCGTGTGATAAATTTTGCATCATTTCGAAGCGGTTTGTATAGCGTAATTCATCTTTTACACCGACATAATCTTGTGTTTCTCGTTCTTCGCCTCTTTCTAAAACGACGACTTTCTTTCCAGCTTTTCCTAGTTCTGCTGCCATAACTCCGCCAGCCCAACCTGAGCCGACTATAACGACATCTACTTTATCATGTTTCGTTACCAAATTATTTTCCTCCTATCCTTGATATTCCCGTAAGCTTTTCGGTTCTTTTAAAATAAACTCATCTTTATCTATTTCATCTAAATATGCCATGCGAGGACCAGGATATTCTTTCATTTTCCATCCCATCATATCTTTATTACCGCCGTAGACCGGATCAGCATAAGCACCTTCTAAAGTCATTTGTAGTAAAAAGTTAAAAAACGTAATGCTTGATACACCTGTCATTGGTACTTCGCCATTTTCAAATGCTTGGAGAATTTCGATTTGATCTTCCTCTGCTAACTTAGTAAAAGGATCATCGAACTTCTCTTTACTTACTTCGTTTATTTGTCGCACACCTTGTAAAAACATTTCACCACGATTTAATCTCGTTTGATATCTAGGTGTTGGCGTTGGTGCTTTTGTAGATGTGTTTGGTCCTGATTTATCTTGTGGAGTATCTTTATGTTCATAGTCGATGACTTGTTCATCTTGATAAAAGGGGTCACGCATATATTCTTTTGCATTCGTTCCCCATGATCCTGCGAGTTGTTTATCGATAAAATAAGGTACACCTAATAAAATAGCGCCAGGTCCTAAATCATCTTCTGGTAAAATACATTCCGTTGCCGCTGCTAATGTGTCAAAATCCTTTTTTCGATTAAAAAATACACGAGCATGTTGCAGTGCTTCGTGATCTTCTATGTTTTTTGTCTGCGTTTTAGGTCCTGATGTAAATTGATTCGTTAATAATCCACCTAAAAGCGATCCACCAACGACACCACCAGCAACTAATCCACTATTTTTAATAAATTTTCGCCGACTAAGTGTATCTTTATCTTCTTCATCTTGCGTCACAAATGTTTCCTCCTATCACAATTTGTTATATAAACCATTGTTTCCCAACAGTGTAATTTATATGTATATTTATGAAAAAAACTATTGACCATCATGGTCATTAACTGTTAAAGTTATAATATGACCGAAGTGGTCAAATGACATATTCAGAGAAAGGAGTTTATATCATTTATACGTTATTTAATAAATTGACCAAAGAAAAACAACAAGTCATTATGAATGCGGCAATTAGTGAGTTTGTTCAGAGTGGTTTTGATAAGTCGTCAACAAATGAAATTGTGAAACGAGCGAAGATTTCAAAAGGGTCATTATTTAATTATTTTACTAGCAAAAAGGATCTCTATTTTTATGTAATTGATTATGGTGTTCAAATAATTAATTATATAACTGAACAGATTGATCTGACAGAAAGAGATTTGTTTCAACGAATTGAAAATGTTGGTTTACAAAAAATGTATATACAACAAAAAAATCCACAAGTGTTTGACTTTTTAGCATCTACTAAGCAAGAAGAATCTCATGAAGTAAGCGATATAATTAATCAAAAGTTAGGTGCTATGTATGATAAATCAATTAAAAAGTTATACGAAGGAATTGATTATACAAAGTTTCGTGACGACATTGATATAGAAAAAGCAATCGAAATTTTAAATTGGACGATGTTTGGTTTTGGGGAAAAAGGATTACACCAAATGAGGACTTTTGAAAATGTCACTGAATTTGGGGAGCACTATTTAAATGAGTGGAAACAGTATGCTCATTTATTGAAAACTAGCTTTTATAAAGAATGGGATGGTGAAATCAGATGAGTGAAGTTGTTAACGTACAAGGAGTCCAAAAGAAGTTTGGTAAATTTCAAGCATTACATGATGTGACATTCACAGTCGAAAAAGGAGAAGTGGTTGGTTTTATTGGTCCAAATGGTTCTGGTAAATCAACGACAATTCGTGTGTTGTTAGGCATTATTAAACGGGATGCAGGTATTGCCGAGATTTTTGGGAAAGACGTTTGGAAAGAAAGTCTTGACATCCATAACCGAATTTCTTATGTACCTGGGGACGTTGTACTTTGGGGCAATTTAACAGGTGGAGAAATTATCGATTTATTTATTAAATTACATGGAAGCGGTGACAAGGAAAAGCGTGATTATTTAATTAAGCGATTTGAACTTGACCCGAAGAAAAAAGCCAAAAGTTATTCGAAAGGAAATCGGCAAAAAGTTGGCTTAATTGCCGCATTATCCGTTGATTCAGATTTATATATATTTGATGAACCAACATCAGGTCTTGATCCATTAATGGAACAAGTCTTTCAAGAAGAAGTGGAAAAAATAAAAGCAGCAGGCAAATCTATTTTATTGTCCTCCCATATTTTAAGTGAAGTAGAACGCTTAGCAGATAAAATCGTTATTATCCGTCAAGGTGAAATTGTCGAAGCAGGGAATCTTAATGAACTCCGCCATTTAACGCGTTCTACGATTACGTTAGTGACAGAAGGTGATGTAGCTGAATTGGCTACTATTACAGGAGTACATGATTTAGTAGAAAAGGATAATCAAGCAACGTTTTCTGCGGATAATGAACATTTAAATGATATTTTACTAAAAGCTACACAATTAGGCGTGAAGAAATTTGAAGCTGTACCACCGACGCTTGCTGATTTATTTATGCGTCATTATGAAAGTTAAAATGGCAAAGGAGGGTGACATCCAATGAAAGAGAAGTTTGCTCGTTGGGAACTACTTTTATTTCAATATGTTAAACGTGATTGGAAGAAAATGATTGTTTGGATTGTAGCGCTAGGTTTCTTTTCTGCCGGTTTTATTCCTGCCTTTCAAGAAATTGCTAAAGGGCAAGGAGCAATTGGGATGTATGAAACATTACAAAATCCAGCGATGATTTCGATGGTCGGACCAACACCTGTAGAAACAGCAATTAATTATACGTTAGGTGCGATGTATGCTCATGAGATGTTATTGTTTTGTGGGTTGTTTGCGATGATTATATCTGTACTACATGTTATTGGTCATACACGTAAAGAAGAGGATCTCGGGCTGACAGAGTTAGTGCGTTCTTTTCAAGTAGGACGTCAAGCAAATTCTTTAGCTGTTATGATGGAAGTATTATTTATTAATGTTATTTTATCGTTGTTTATCGCTGTAATGTTGATAAGTTTTGATGCGCCGACGATTACTGTTACAGGTTCTTTCATATTTGGAGCGTCAATAGGAATCGCTGGAATGATTGGTGCTGTAATCGCACTTGTGTTAGCACAAGTTATGCCTAATTCATCTAGTTCAACAGGTTCGACGCTTGGCATCATTGGTTTACTTTACATTATTCGAGCAGGAACGGATGTGTCTAATGATGCATTATCGATATTTAATCCTTTAGGGTGGACATATTTAACCTATCCTTTTACGAGTAATGATTGGCTTCCTCTAGTTTATGCCTTGATATTTTGTATGGTTATGGTAGTCGTTGCTTTCATACTCGAGGGAGCTCGGGATATGGGAGCAGGATATATCCCGCAAAGAGAAGGACGTGCAACAGCGAAAAAATCGCTCCTTTCTGTGCGTGGTTTATTTATGAAAATTAATCAAGGAACGATTATTAGTTGGTTCTGTGCTTTCGTTATTATGGGGGCAGCTTATGGTTCGATTTATGGTGACATGCAAAAGTTCCTCGAAAGCAATGATTTAATGAAGCAAATGTTTTCAAGTACAGGTATATCTATGGAAGCATCATTTACGAGTACGATTATGATGGTGATGATTAGTTTAGTGGCGATTTTGCCAATCGTAATTGTTAACAAGCTGTTTGTAGAAGAAAGTCGCTTGTATTTAAGTCAGATATTTGCGACAAAAGTATCAAGAAGCCAATTGTATTGGACGACAATAGGTTTAGCTGTTTTAACTAGTATAGTAGGAGTTTTATTAGCAGCAGGTGGTTTAGGAGGTACTGCCATCATGGTGATGGGTGAAAATAGTGGATTATCACTAAGTGATTTCATCATCGCTGGTTATAATCTGCTGCCAACTGTTTTATTTGTAACTGGTCTTGCTGCACTAGTACTTGGTTGGATGCCTAAGTTAGGGAAATTCGTTTACTTATATTTGATTTACTCCTTTATGCTAAATTATTTTGAAGGCATTTTGGATTTACCGAAATGGTTTTCAAAAACTGCTATCCAAAATTGGCCTGCACAAATGCCCATGGAAGATTTTGACGGCACTGTGTTTATTACGGTAACAATGGTGAGTATTATTTTCATGATAATTGGCTACCTAGGTTATAGTAGACGAGACATGATAGAAGGAGCATAGTGGGAGAGCAACATCCGTGGCGGGAGAGCAAGATCCGGGGCGGGAGAGCAAAATCCGAGGTGGGAGAGCAAAATCCGGGGCGGGAGAGCAAGATCCGGAGTTGGAGAGCAAGATCCGGAGTTGGAGAGCAAGATCCGGGGCGGGAGAGCAAGATCCGTGGTGGGAGAGCAAGATTCGGGGCGGGAGAGCAAGATCCGAAGTTGGAGAGCAAGATTCGCGGTGGGAGAGCAAGATTCGAAGTTGGAGAGCAAGATCCGGAGCGGGAGAGCAAGATTCGAAGTTGGAGAGCAAGATTCGAAGTTGGAGAGCAAGATTCGAAGTTGGAGAGCAAGATTCGAAGTTGGAGAGCAAGATCCGGAGCGGGAGAGCAAGATCCAAAATACGAGAGCAAAACGAGTAAGTATATTTTGCTCTTGATTATATCGAATCTGCGTTCATCTATGATAAACTAAGAGGAGTATGATTTTTAGAGAGGATTTTTAAATAGATGAGTAAAAAAGTTATTTTAGCAGAAAAGCCTTCTGTTGGTCGTGACATTGCTCGTGTACTAGGATGTACGAAAAAAGGAAATGGCTTTTTAGAAGGAACACAATATATTGTCACATGGGCGCTAGGGCATTTAGTGACATTAGCGACACCTGATATGTATGATGATAAGTATAAAACGTGGCGGATGGAAGATTTACCGATGGTGCCAAATCATTTGCGTACAGTCGTTATTTCAAAAACGGGCAAACAATTTAATATCGTAAAAAGTCAGCTAAACCGCAAAGACGTATCAGAAATTATTATTGCGACAGATGCTGGGAGAGAAGGAGAGCTTGTTGCACGTTGGATTATTGACAAAGCACGAGTGAAAAAGTCAATTAAACGGTTATGGATTTCATCTGTAACAGATAAAGCGATCCGTGATGGTTTTAAAAAATTACAACCAGGTAAAAAATATGAAAATTTATACGCTTCAGCAGTCGCACGTTCAGAAGCAGATTGGTATGTCGGCTTAAATGCGACAAGAGCACTGACGACGAAGTTTAATGCACAATTATCAAGTGGACGTGTGCAAACACCGACATTAGGTATTATTGCAGCAAGAGAAGAAGAGATTCGTGCTTTCAGACCGCAAACGTTTTATGGTGTTCAAGCAAAAGTAGCTGGGGCGACTTTTACATGGCAAGATGCAAAAAATCAAGGACGAATTTTTAATAAAGAAAAAGCTGAATCAATCGTGGAAAAGTTAACGAATGAACAAGCGACAGTAACATCTGTTGAAAAATCGAAGAAAAAACAATTTGCACCACAATTATATGATTTAACAGATTTACAACAAGATGCAAACCGAATTTTTGGCTTTTCTGGTAAGCAAACATTATCAGCAATGCAAAATTTATATGAACGTCACAAGTTACTAACGTATCCACGTACAGATTCACGTGTCATTACAAGTGATATTGTACCAACGTTAAAAGATCGACTTGACGCTTGTGGAGTAGATGAATACGCGTCAGTTGCGAACAAATTAATAAAGAAAAATTTCCGTTTACCTAAATCTGTCGTAAACGATCAAGCAGTATCGGATCACCATGCGATTATTCCAACAGAAACACCAGCTAATTTAGCGGATTTAGCGAGTAACGAACGAAAGATTTACGATTTAGTCGTGACACGTTTTTTAGCTGTTTTATCTGATCCGTATGAATATGAAGAAGTAAAAGTAACCATTGATATTGCTGGTGAAACATTTTTGACACGTGGTCATACGGTTATTGATTTAGGGTGGCGAGAACTCGTGCGCCGAGAACAGCGCCAAACAGAAGTTCCGACATTCAAAGAAAATGACACCTTGTCTAAAGTCAAAGTAGACCTTACACAAGGAGAAACGAAAGCTCCTGAACGTTTAACAGAAGGTGCTTTATTAAAAGCGATGGAAAACCCAGCGAAATATATGGCAGCAGATGAAAAACATTTAACGAAAACGTTACATGAAGCAGGTGGAATAGGAACAGTTGCCACACGAGCTGACATTATTGATAAATTAATTAACGGTCAATCGATGGAAATTCGTGGCAAATATATTCACCTTACGCAAACTGGTAAACAATTATTAGAACTAGCACCAGAAGACTTACGCTCACCAGCATTAACGGCGGAATGGGAGCAAAAGCTACTTCAAATTGAACGCGGGAAATTAGATAAAGATACGTTTATAAAAGAGATTAAATCATATACGAAAAAAATTGTGCAAGATATTAAACAGATGGAAGCAACGTTTAAACATGATAATGTGACAGGCACAAAATGTCCGAAGTGTGAAGATTTAATGTTAGAAATAGAAAATCGCCAAGGGAAATTTTTACGCTGTAAGAACCGAAGTTGTAATCATCGCAGAAATATTTATAAAAATACGAATGCCCGTTGTCCAAACTGTAAAAAGCGCCTGAAATTATATGGTGAAGGAGAAGGACAAACTTTTACATGTACGTGTGGTCATCGTGAGAAAATGGCAACATTTGAAAAACGTCGAAAGCAGCAACAAAAATCACGTGTTTCGAAAAAAGATGTCAATAAATATATGAAGCAACAAGACGATTTTAAAAATAATGCATTAGCTGATGCATTAGCGAAATTTAAAGATAAATAATGAAAAGTTTTTCGTTCTGTTCGGATTCATGTTTTTTTCATGATTCCGGACAGAACACAAAGAATTAACGGAATTTTCACTTTAAATCATACATATCGAGGTGACAAAAATGGAGAAAGTAATTGAGATGAACAATGTATCTTGGCGACGCCAAGGAAAAACAATTTTACAAGATTTATCATGGGAAGTACAAAAAGGGGAGCACTGGGCGGTACTCGGGTTGAATGGTGCTGGAAAAACGACGTTACTTAATATGGTAAATGGCTATATTTGGCCGACAACTGGAGATGTTACTGTTTTAGGAAATGAATTTGGTAAAACGGATATCCGTCAATTAAGGCAGTCAATTGGCTGGGTTAGCTCATCATTGGGCGAACGGATTAATGGTCGCCATACGACAGAAGATATTGTTGTTAGTGGCAAGTTCGCTTCCGTTGGCTTAGTTTTTGCTGATCCGGAAGAAGTTGACTTTGAACGAGCTCGTGAATTGATGGAATTACTTTCAGTTGATTATACATATGGGCAAGCCTATGAAAAATGTTCCCAAGGAGAAAAACAAAAATTACTTATCGCACGAGGGATGATGGCAAATCCTGACTTACTTATTTTAGATGAGCCGACGACAGGGCTTGATTTTATTGCGCGTGAAGATTTATTGCAAACGATAGAACAAATTGCAAAAGCTCCGGTAGCACCAACGATTATTTTTGTAACACATCATATTGAAGAAGTACTGCCGATCTTTTCGCATATGTTATTGTTAGAAAAAGGTACTGTATTCGCTCAAGGAGAACGAGAAGATGTGTTAACGAGTGATGACATGTCGCGATTATATAATCGAAATATTCAAGTGGATTGGCAAAATGAACGAGCATGGATGACATTAAAAAAATAACGAGTTTTAATATAGGAGTGAGTTTAAAATGAAACTCTTTTCGCTTATTTTAAAAGCGGTTGCTTTAGGTACTGGAATAGGGGCGTTAGTTCTAAATGTGTTAGGAAGTATAGAGATTGAACAATCTATTATGTTGTTATCTATCAGCGTTACTTGTTTAGCAATTTCCTCTTTGCAAAATAAAATTTAAATATATATTTATTCTTACTATATGAGCTTATCCGTTGCGATTGAGAATCATTATCACTTATAATGAAGAGAGAACGGAGGGTTCATAATGGGAAAAGTATTAATTGCTTTTGCAAGTCAAACAGGTAATACCGAAATGATTACCGACTTGCTTGAACAGGACTTACAACAATTAGGTCACGAAGTCACCGTTAAAACATTTGACTTTGACGTAATTGACGTTGATACATTACCAGATTATGATGCATTGCTAGTCGGCACCTACACTTGGGATGATGGCGAATTCCCTTACGAGGTGGAAGACTTTTATATAGATTTAGAAGGTGTAGATTTAACGGGTTTAGTGTGTGGAGTATATGGTTCAGCAGATAGTTTCTACGATACATACGGTCTAGCAATAGATTTAATGGCAGACCGTTTAAAAAATCTAGGAGCTACGATGGTAGAAGAACGTCTGAAAATAGATTTAACACCAAATAAAGCAGATGAAGTAAAGTGTAAAGAATTTGCTGGGGCACTAACGAAACTATTACAAACAACAGCTCAAATAGCCTAATAAATTTAATCCACTGTTGGTTTATTTATAATAAAAATTGAATCAATTGCATCATTCATTTTAGTATTAAAAACACGAACTTTACGTTTGATGATAGATTCGTTTACTTTCATTACAGCCGACATGCTTTCTGCGGGCATGGCCTTAACTCTTTGTACAACACTAACGTGTCGTACAAAGGATTTTCGGACTCATGGGTTTCACTATCGTTCACCCACCGAAGAACTTTTGCTTTTCCCGCAAGAGTCAGTCGGCTTTCATTCAAGTAAACTTAGTTACATAAGCTAAACACGTATGATTATAAAACGTTATAACTAAACGTTCGTGTTTTTAATTAAATTATCCTGTTATGAAATTGATTCAATTAAATGATTTTTAAGCTTACGTATATAATTAGTGTAGTTTTTACTAATTTTTATGCGTAAGTTTTTTTAATATTGATAACTAGTTTAATTTTATATAGCTCTCCTGCAGATAAGTCAGTATATAGCAAGGTTAATTATTGTTGAAACGAATCCCGTCTGTTATACTAGTTGTAGTCCTTTAGTACGGTATAGTATAATGAAATATAGATCGTGTCAATTGGAGGGGTCAAGGTGGATCAAGCACAATCACAAAATAAAGCGGATATTTTATTAGATAGTGGAACGAATGAATTAGAAATTGTTATGTTTAATATTGGTGAAGGTTTATATGGGATAAACGTCTTGAAAGTACGTGAGATTGTTAACGCATTAGAAGTAACATCAATCCCAAACGCGCACCCAAATGTTGAAGGTGTCATTCGTCTACGAGAAGAAGTTTTGCCGGTAGTTAACTTAGCACAAGTGTTGGCAATACCAGAGTCAGAAGATCCTTCAAAAGATAAATTCATCATTGCAGAATTAAACCAAATAAAAATTGCCTTTCGTGTCCATGATGTTTCACGAATTTATCGTATTTCTTGGGAACAAATTGAGAAACCATCTGATATATCGTCAGGGCAGGAAGCTTATGCAATTGGAATTATTAAATTAGATGATTTAATTTCTATTTTAATAGACTTTGAGAAAATCATTGTTGAAATTAATCCAGAAACCGGGTTAAATGTGGACAGTTTAGCTGTATTAGGACCACGTGAACGTTCTGAAAAGAAGATTATGGTTGCAGAAGACTCACCAATGTTACGTGAATTAATTAAAGATACATTAGAAGAAGCAGGTTATGATCAATTAATGTTTTTTGAAAATGGTCGAGAAGCATGGGATCATTTAGCAGAACTTGCAGAAGATGAATCCGTTGCCTTAAATGACAATGTCGATTTAATTATTACCGATATTGAAATGCCACAAATGGATGGCCATCATTTGACGGATAGAATAAAGACAGATAATCGCTTGAAAGAGTTACCACTTATTATATTTTCTTCATTAATTACACAAGATTTATATCATAAAGGAGAAAGAGTGGGTGCAGACGCACAAGTAAGTAAACCAGAGATTGTTAAGCTCGTTCAGTATATCGATCAATTAGTAAAATAATCACATACTATATCTTCGTTGCTTTTCGAAGGTATAGTATGTTATATTATATTTCCTCGATGATTTCTCGCCAATTTCGGTATTGGTTTTATGAAAAGATAAAAATAAGAGAAATCACTTGCAATATTTTACAGAAGCAGTATAATGTTAATTGTCGCTAAAATTTGGTGCTTCACTCCTTGAGAGAAAAAACCATAATTAAGACATTACATTAAAAATGACTAATTTAATTGTGGAACAGCTTGATTTACAAAGAAATAATTAAAATAAATCATAACACTAGACATCAGATGAAAAATAATGTAGTATTATAAGAGTCTGTGACAAACATACTCTTTATTGTACAGCAGACATACATAAAAAATAGTGTAGTTATTCATGTGAATATATTCCACAGTAGCTCAGTGGTAGAGCAATCGGCTGTTAACCGATCGGTCGTAGGTTCGAACCCTACCTGTGGAGCCATTATAACACTCGGAGAGCTGTCCGAGCTGGCCGAAGGAGCATGATTGGAAATCATGTAGACCGTTAACGGTCTCAAGGGTTCAAATCCCTTGCTCTCCGCCATAGCTTACTTATTTATTTAAATTTTATAAAGGCCCCTTGGTCAAGCGGTTAAGACATCGCCCTTTCACGGCGGTAACACGGGTTCGAGTCCCGTAGGGGTCACCAATTTTATTATTATAAGAATTACGGAGGATTAGCTCAGCTGGGAGAGCACTTGCCTTACAAGCAAGGGGTCGCAGGTTCGAGCCCTGCATCCTCCACCATTCAAACACTTACTTTATATATTTCATATCGCGGGGTGGAGCAGTCTGGCAGCTCGTTGGGCTCATAACCCAAAGGTCGCAAGTTCAAATCTTGCCCCCGCAACCAATTTCATTATAAATACATAATATATATGCTATAATTTATTTTAGTGGTCCGGTAGTTCAGTTGGTTAGAATGCCAGCCTGTCACGCTGGAGGTCGCGGGTTCGAGTCCCGTCCGGATCGCCATTATGGCTCGATAGCTCAGTCGGTAGAGCAAAGGACTGAAAATCCTTGTGTCGGCGGTTCGATTCCGTCTCGAGCCACTCTTGTATGTATTATCATACATCTGGAGGGGTAGCGAAGTGGCTAAACGCGGCGGACTGTAAATCCGCTCCCCTTGGGTTCGGCAGTTCGAATCTGCCCCCCTCCACCATTTTAAAATTAGGGGTATAGTTTAATGGCAAAACTGCGGTCTCCAAAACCGTCGCTGTGGGTTCGAATCCTACTACCCCTGCCAATATAATTTAATATAGTATCTCTAATGAAAATGGCGGTCGTGGCGAAGTGGTTAACGCACCGGATTGTGGCTCCGGCACGCGTGGGTTCAAATCCCACCGGTCGCCCCATTTTTTTTAATTCATTGGGCTATAGCCAAGCGGTAAGGCAACGGGTTTTGGTCCCGTCATTTCCAAGGTTCGAATCCTTGTAGCCCAGCTAGCTTTGCGGAAGTAGTTCAGTGGTAGAACACCACCTTGCCAAGGTGGGGGTCGCGGGTTCGAACCCCGTCTTCCGCTTTTTAAATTTGGCGGCATAGCCAAGTGGTAAGGCAGAGGTCTGCAAAACCTTTACCACCGGTTCAAATCCGGTTGCCGCCTTTTTAATTTTAACTTAAAATTTACGTGGCTTACATAGAGTAATAATATTTTCTAATTAATCTAATAGCAAACACCTACAAATGTTGAATGAACAACGTTTGTAGGTGTTTTTTAATGTTTTCATATAATACAAATTATGAAGAAATAATATAAACATAAAAGGATAATGAAAAAGTTTGTCTCAAAAGCCAAGCACACTAGGAAAATGTAACATAGTAAAATAGGCGCTTCCTATCTATGTTTATTTTTGCTATAGTTAGATATAATTTAACCATTATTTAATTTATTGTTCGGCAAGTATAGAAAGTGTGGGTTGGTGAGATGATATACATAAGAATTGGAGTTTTTTTATTTGGATTAATGGTATTTAGTTTAGGTATTTCTTTAACGATTAATGTGCAACATTTAGGTATCCACCCATGGGATGTTTTAAATGTAGCGTTATTCGAACGAGTAGGGTTAAGTATTGGTAGTTGGAATATTATTATTGGGATAGGTTTAATTTGCGTCTCATTGATATTAGATCGTACTCATGTTAAATTAGGTACATTTTTAAATGCGGTTATCGTTGGTTCATTTGTTGATTTTTATTTATGGTTAGATTTTTTACCGAAGGCGACGCACACTTGGACTGATATCATCATCATTGTAGCAGGAATTGTTATTATGGGTGTTGGTGGTGGTGTGTATAATGCAGCCAAAATAGGATCAGGACCTCGTGACGGTTTTATGTTATCAATATCAGATAAAACGGGTTACTCGATTGGAAGTATCCGAATTGCCACAGAGTTAATGGTTTTAGTCATAGGTTTCCTCATTGGTGGACCAGTATTTATATTCACACTTATATTTACATTTGTGCAAAGTCCTATTTTTCAATATGTATATCTTAAAGTTACGGAATATTTACATGAGATGGAAATGCGAAAAGAGCAACAAGGTGCGTAGTGACAAAATTGAGCTGTTATCTATAAGGTAAAGTAATGCTACTATAAGAATTGCTAATTATACATTGGGAGACAAAAATTGTATAATAGGAAAGGTGTAAATTTTTAGGTCTTTTTATTTATAACATTAATGTTAAATAGACAAAATTGTTTACAAATGAACAAAGGAAAAGGGATTTGATACAAGATGGATAATTTATCTGATGAGTTACTCATAGAGGTCTATTACCAAGCTATTGACTTGAAACTATCCGAAGATTTCATACAGCTACTGAAACAGGAATTAACTAAAAGAAATATCTCAGTAAAAGAATAAAAACTAGTAATCATTATAAATGTGCTTGTTTATAAATTCTAATATAGCTTGAAAAAATGCCCCTATTTTAAATAATTAGGGGCATTTTTTTCGCCGTTTAGCGAATAATTTGTTCAATGTTATAAGGATAGATTGTTAAATCAGTAGCTTCTTTCATAACAAGATGAGCCAATTGTTTACCAATGTATGGACCAGTCGTTAGTCCGGATGCACCTAGACCGTTGGCAAGTAATATGTGAGGTTGTGCTTGTAATGGTCCAAATACAGGCAAATGGTTAAATGTAAAAGGTCGAAAGCCGACACGTGCTTCAGAGATGTCTGCCTCTTTTAATTGAGGTGCTACATGTAAAGCTCGTTGTAAAATATGATGGATTCCATCAACTGTTATATTTGTCGCAAAATCTTCAACACGATGATAGCTTGCTCCAATAACAACTCGACCATGATCAAAAGTTAACATATATTGATTTGTTGGGGGCATGATAACAGGGCTATTATCAGTCATAAAATCGTCTAGATGTAAATGAATTATTTCCCCTTTTTGTGCTTTAATATCAAGGTCTATATCAATATCTGAAAAAAGCTCCTTCATCCAGACGCCATTTGTAGCAATTATTTCATCGGCTTGGAGTAATATTCCGTCACAGTGTACTTCTGCTTTTCCATCTTCGTTCAATACTAATGACGCTTTTTTATTAATAAATTCCGCACCATAATAGGTAGCAGCTTCTAGTAAAGCATCACGTAATAATCTTCCGTCAACTCGGGCGGCGCCGCTAATGAAAAGTCCAGCATAATTTTCTTCAATAAGTGGAAATTTTTCTTTCACTTCCTCGTTCGTTAAAAGGTGTAACTCACCAATTTCAGGTGCTGCTTCTCTTCTTTTTTCTGCGATGTCTTTTAATTGTTCAAGCTGATCAATGTCTTCATGAAGTCGAATTGCTCCCACTTGTTTGTAGCCAGTGTTTTCATAACCGTCTTGTTTCAGTTCGTTTAATAATGTCGGGTAATAAGCAGCTCCATTTTTTGCTAATTCATACCAAGCTTTGTTTCTCCTTTTTGATACCCACGGACAAATAATTCCTGCAGCTGCGGATGTGGCTCGTCCATTAATATGTGCATCAATAATTGTCACAGCGATATTTTGTTTTGCTAATTGATAGGCAGTTGTTGCCCCTATAATTCCAGCTCCGATAATGACTACTTTCTTCATTTATTTACCTTCTTTTCTTGTTAAATTAAATTTATAAAATCATAATAAAGCATGTAAACTTATATTATCATATAAGAGCACGGAAAGAGGTTGAAATGTCGATAATCTGACTTAATCGGTTGAAAATAATTTGAAATTGTAACGATTTTACCATAAATGTGGTATTGTATAAGGTGTAAATAATTATAATTAGGAGTATGAACATGACAAAACAATTAATTTTCGGACATAAAAATCCAGATACAGATTCTATCTGTTCCGCACTAGCTTATCAAAGTTTTAAAAAACAGTTAGGTGAAAATGTCGAAGCAGTACGTTTAGGCTCACTTAACAAGGAAACTGAATATGTTTTACGCGAGGCAAATGTCGACGCACCTCGGTTAATTGAAAAAGTAGAAGACTCAATAAAAGCAGTAATTTTAGTTGATCATAATGAATTCCAACAGTCAGTAGATAATATTCGTGACGTGAAAATAACGGAAGTAATTGATCACCACAGAATTGCTAATTTTGAAACGAATGATCCGTTATTTGTTCGTGTAGAGCCAGTTGGATGTACAGCGACTATTTTAACGAAGATATTCCGTGAAAACAATATTACTATTTCAGAGCAAGATGCACGTTTATTATTATCCGCTATTATTTCAGATACATTATTATTCAAATCACCAACGTGTACACCGGAAGATGAAAAGATTGCTCGCGAATTAGCCGATATCGCAAAAGTAGATATAGAAGAATATGGTTTAGCGATGTTGAAAGCAGGGACAGATTTAAGCGATAAATTAGTATCAGAACTGCTAGCAATGGATGCAAAGGAATTTACAATGGGTGATGCAAAAGTAGAAATTGCTCAAATTAATGCAGTAGATATTGCAGAAATTTATACCCAACAAGAAGAGTTAGAAGCCGAAATTAACAAAGTAATTGAAGAAAGGAATTTAGATTTATTCTTACTCGTTGTTACAGATATTATTAATAGTAATTCAGAAGTATTAGCATTAGGAAATCGCAGTAAACATGTTGAAACGGCATTTGAAGTTGAGTTATTAGCAAATCGTGCCTTATTAGAAGGTGTCGTTTCACGTAAAAAACAGATTGTTACAAAATTAGGGGACACATTTTAAAGTAACTAGATAATGGTGCTTAGCTTGTTAGTTATCTAACAAGCTAAGCTAATACATTATTTACTGTTTTTTTATTCACTCTATTTTCTAAACATTTAACTATTTTATGTGCAATGGACAAAGGGGGCTGAAGTTCGTTGGAAATATTTGAAAAGTGGGAACAGGAACGAAGAAAATTCATATTAAAAATGACAATTTTTTCGATTGTATTTTTCCTTTCATTACCGATAAGTATTGGTTTGTTTCCAGAATTTATGAGTCAGCCTAGATTTGGTTGGTTATCCTTTGCATGGCTGTTAGGGTTTGCCCAAATAGGCGTAACATGGTTGTTATGCTGGTTTTACTGGTTGAAAGCAGAACAATTAGATGAACTTCTTATCGAAGTTAAACGTCAGTTGGAGGCAGCGGAATGAACTTTACTTACTTTATCTTTTTTGTATGTATCGTCGTATGTACATTAATTATTACGTACTGGGCAGCAAGAAAAAGTAAAACGACCATTCAATTTTATACTGCAGCTGGTAGTTTAACAGGTGTACAAAATGGAATGGCGATAGCTGGTGACTATATTAGTGCAGCATCATTTTTAGGTATTATCGGTCAAATTGCATTATACGGTTTTGATGGTTTTCTCTATTCAGTCGGTTTTTTAGTTTCATATTTAGTCGTGTTATTATTCGTAGCAGAACCTGTTCATCATTTAGGAAAATTTTCTTTAGCAGATGTTATTGTTGCACGGTTTCCGAATCAACATATTCGTTGGATAATAGCGCTTGGCTCGCTCATTATATCTGTATTTTATATGATTCCTCAGTTAGTTGCTTCAGGATTGTTAATTCGATTGTTATTAGATATAGATTATACAACTTCAGTCTTGATCATCGGTAGTTTAATGACGATTTATGTTGTGTTTGGTGGCATGATTGCAACATCTTGGGTTCAAATTGTAAAAACAGTCTTATTATTATCGAGTACGTTTTTGTTATCATTAATTGTTTTTTCTTTTTATAGTTGGAATATGACAGATTTAATTGCTGAAGTGAAGTTAGGAACACCATTAGGAGAACAATTTTTCCTACCAGGTCATTTATTGCAAAGTCCGTTAGAAATGTTTTCACTTTATCTTGCGTTATTATTAGGAACAGCAGGTTTGCCACATATTTTGATTCGTTTTTTTACGGTGAAAAATGGCAAAGAAGTACGTAAGTCAGTTTTAACAGCGAGTGGGATTATTGGCTTTTTCTATTTAATGACGTTTGTGTTAGCGTTAGGTGCTGCTGCAGTGATAGGTTATGACACGTTAGTTGCTTCAGATTCAACAGGAAATCTAGCTGCTCCGTTATTAGCAAGAGCATTAGGTGGGGACTTTTTATTAGCGTTTGTTTCAGCAGTAGCATTTACTACTGTTGTTGCCGTTGTTGCAGGTTTAGTTATTTCCGCAACAACTGCATTTTCGCATGATATTTATCATCATATTATTAAAAAAGGGAATACGACAGAAAAAGAACAACTAAAAGCAGCACAATGGTCAGCATTTGGAATAGGAATTATTTCTACATTGTTCGCCTTAGGATTAAAAGATATTAATGTTACTTTTCTCGTCTCATTAACTTTTATCGTTGCGGCTTCGAGTATTTTCCCAGTTCTTTTATTTACGATTTATTGGCGAAGGTTTAGTCAAGCGGGTGCCATTATTGGCATGCTAGCAGGGTTATTTTCATCGATGATTTTATTATTAATTGGGCCACACATTATGAATGTTGAAAATGGGTGGATATTACGCGATCCGGTTATCTCCTTATTTAACCCAGGGATTGTAACAATTCCTATTGGTTTTTTAAGTGCCATTATAGGTTCATATCTATTTCCAGATGATGGCGAATTTGATTTTGACGCTTTCTCTATGAAAGCGCAAACTGGGGTGGATGTAAGGAGAGAGAGTCGTTGAAAGATATTACGATTATATTATTTGAAAGAATAGGATTATTATTAATTATTGCTTTTGTATTAACTAGAATTCCGAACTTTAAAATGTTAATTTACCGTGAATATAATTTTCGTATGACTATTATTCATGCATGTGTTTTTGGCATATTTGGTATTGCTAGTACGCACTTTGGGATTGTTCTAGCAGATGGCGAAGTAGTGAATCAAAATTTAGTTTGGTACGTTGCAGATAATGAAATGATCGTTAGTTTAAGTTTAGTTGCAATAGTCATTGCAGGGTTGTTAGGTGGTCCAATTGTTGGGCTTGGAGCAGGGATTGTTGCTGGAATTGATTTGTTCTTTTTAGGAGGTATAGGTTGGTTTGCTAATACGCTCGTTAATCCATTAACTGGTCTATTAGCGGGACTTGCGGGACGGTTTTTTTCAAAGGCGCGTGTTATTTCACCAGTACAAGCGTTATTTATCGGTGTGTTTCCTCCAATATTACAAATGCAAATTTTGTTCGTTATTTACCCGCAACATGATACGGTAATGGAATTTGTGAACATTGCTGGTTTACCGCTTGTTTTAACTAATAGTATTGCAATCGCTATTTTTACAGCGATGATTAAAATTGTTTTACAAGAACAAGAAAATGAAGCAGCTTTAGCGACGAAACAAGCTTTAACTATTGCAGAAGAAGCATTACCCTTTTTAAAGAAAGATTCACCGACAGAAAGGGCTGAAGGACTAGCAGAGCTTTTGTACGACAGGTTGAAGGTAGCGGCTATTTGTGTTGCTAATGAAGAAGAAATACTCGCATTTAAAGGAATTGGTGCAGATCATCATCATGTCGGGAATAAAATTAGAACAAGACTATCTAATGAAGCTTTACAATCAAAAGAAATAAAAATTGCCTATTCAAAAGATGATATTGCTTGTGATGATCCGAAATGTCGTTTAGAAGCAGGGATTATTATTCCGATTGTTGAAGCGAATGATTCAATGAGTTTAATTAAATTTTATTTTAAAAAAGTTCATCATATTAGTCCAGTTGAAATAGAATTAGCACAAGGTATCGGACAACTTATTACTAACCAATTACAAGTGATTTCATCAGAGAAATTACGCAAAAACATTGTAGATGCAGAACTTAGAAACTTACAAGCACAAATTAATCCACATTTTTTATTTAATACATTACATTTAATTGCTACATTATTTCGTGTTGATCCGATTCGAGCAAGACACATTACCATTCAATTAGCCAACTTTATGCGGTTTAATTTAGGAATTGCATCTGAATCTTTAATTACATTGGATAGAGAGTGTGATCATGTTAAAGCGTACGTTGAAATAATTGAAGCACGTTTTGCAAATCGACTAGAAATTAATTTTACAAGAGATCATACAAACTCGAATGTATTGATTCCTCCGTCAACAATTCAACCATTAGTAGAAAATGCAATTGAACATGGATTGAAACAAGTAACAACAAATGGACGAATTGATATTACGATTAAAAATCGTGATGAGGAACGAATTCAGGTCACTGTAGAGGATAATGGGGTTGGTTTTGATGAAGAAGCTATCGCATTATTTTATGCAAGAAAGAAACGTGAAAATATTGATAGTGGTGTCGGAATGTATAACGTGAATCAACGGTTAACGAGTTTGTTAGGAGAGGAAGCTGGGTTGCAAATTGAAAAGATGTCGCCAAATAGTGGAAGCCGAGTGTACTTTACGATTCCTAACAAATCATTGAGGGGGAATAAAAATGGAAATTAAAGTGATGATTGCAGAAGATGAGTATTTGGCGCGGGAAGAGTTACAGTTTTTATTGGAAAATGAAAAGGATATTACGATTCTTCCAAGTGCTGAAACAGGAGAAGAATTGTTAGAGTTATATTTCGAACATCGACCGGAAGTTATTTTTTCTGATATTGAAATGCCTGGAATAAGTGGGGTAGAAGCAGCAAAGCAAATTATATCTTCTACTAAAGATGCACCAATTTTTATATTCACCACGGCTTATGATGCTTACGCAGTGGACGCATTTGAAGTGCATGCACTTGATTATTTATTGAAACCATTTGATCAAGTACGTTTACAACAGACGCTTGAGAGAGTTCGTGAAATGATAGCAAGTAAAAAACAAGATGAACAAACAGAACTTAATGTGTCTACACAAGCTCCATCACCAACTGGAAATAAGTTGTTAGTAGATGACGGGGAAAAGATGATTGTTTTAGCACCTGAATCCATTTATTATGCTGTACCTTCACAACGCATGCTAGAAATTCACACTGAAAATGATGTTATCGAAAGTAAAATGACCTTACAAGAATTAGAGAAAAAGTTATCAGGACGTGCCTTTTTCCGTACTCACCGTAGTTATTTAGTGAATTTGAATCATATATTAGAAATTACACCATGGTTTAATGGAGCGTACAATATTACGTTAAAAGATAAAGAAAAAACGACGATTCCAGTTAGTCGTTCCGCTCGAAAAGCACTATTTGAAAAGTTTGGTCAATAAGTAAAAAAACATAACGAGGCTAGGACAAAGCAGTATTACTACACAAATCAGGATTGATTATATATTCTCCACTTTATTATACCGGTTCCTTTTATGTAGTAAGTATGCTTTGTCCTAGCCTCGTTGTATTTATGATTATGATGTTTCTGTTGACAACTAAAGCATACATTGGACAAAATTTATCTTCATGATTATTCTTCCTTTTAATTATCAATACATGCCATTTAATCTTAATTTTTAACCACTCAAACGAAAGTGATACAATTATATAGTTTCTCTGATAATATATCTCTTAAGCGCTTACAAGAAAGCGTTTTCAATCAAGAGAAAATTTTAAGGAGGGTGTTTAATCGTGCAAAAAGATAACAGTCATATTAATTATGATAAAATTGAGCAATCTGAGGAGTTCCAAAGTTATAAAAGGAAAAAATATATTTTTGTATTTACGATTCCAATTTTGTTTTTATTTTATTACTTAGCATTTATTATGATGTCTGCTTACATGAAACCACTGATGACGAAGCTTGTTTTTGGTAATTTTACATTTGGATATTTATTTGGTGCATCATACTTCGTAGTAGTTTGGATTCTAGCATTTGTTTATGTAGGCGTAGCGAAAAAATATGATAAAGAAGTGGAAAGTATTATTAATAAATATGGACCAGAAGAAAAGGGGGCGTAAATCTTGAGTGGAGCTCAAATAGTAGGTATCTTAATTTTCGTAGCAATTATCGCATTGACGATGTATTTTACGTATTTAGCATCAAAACGACAAGAGGGAACGGGAGACTTCTATGCCGCAGGTCGTTCGTTAACAGGTTTCCAAAACGGACTAGCCATTTCGGGTGACTATTTAAGTGCTGCATCTTTCTTAGGGATTGCAGGCTTAGTAGCACTTAATGGTTATGATGGATTTATGTATTCAGTAGGTTGGTTAATGGGGTACTTAATTGTACTTTACTTAATCGCAGAACCTTTCAGAAACTCAGGAAACTTTACTGTAGCAGACGTTATTTCGTATCGTTTAGAACAACGTCCAGTACGTACTGCAGGTGCCATTGTTACAATGGCGATTACAATGTTCTATATGATTGCCCAACTAGTTGGTGCAGGTGCAATTATTCAATTATTAGTAGGTATTCCTTATGAAATTTCATTAATTCTCGTTGGTATTCTAATGATGATTTATGTTGTTGCAGGAGGAATGTTAGCAACAAGTTGGGTACAGATCATTAAAGCTATTATCTTAATGAGTGCGATGGCTGTAATGATTATATTTATTGGACTTATCTTTAACTTTAACTTATCGACATTATTTGGATCAGTTATGAATGGTGGGGTCTTTAATGGAAAGGAAACAGTTGGTCAAGGTATAGAATTCTTAGAACCAGGTCGTTTATATACAAATCCAATTGATTTATTATCATTAGGTATTACATTAATTCTAGGTACAGCAGGATTATCACATTTATTAGTTCGTTTCTTTACTGTTCCTACAGCACAAGCTGCACGTTCTTCGGTAGTATGGGGAATGATCATTATCGGTGTATTCTACCTTTTAATCGGTATCATTGGATTTGCTGCAGCTACATTAGTTGGTCCAGATGCAATAAATGAAGCAGGTGGTGGAGGTAACATGGCAGCTCCGCTTCTCGCTCAAGTATTAGGTGGAGGAGCCGGAACCTTTGGTGGAGAAATCTTCATGGATGCTGTTTCTGCGGTTGCTTTCGCTACAATTGTAGCTGTTGTTGCAGGATTAGTTATTACAGGTGCAGGAGTATTTGCACACGATATTTACACAAACGTTATTAAACGTGGTCAAGTAGATCAAAGAAAACAATTTAAAGTTGCTCGTGTTGCAGCATTTGTAATCGGAGTTGTTTCGATTCTCTTAGGTATTGTTATGAAGGAGTTTAACGTAGCACAGTTAGTAACATACTCATTCGCAATCGGAGCAAGTTCTAACTTACCAGTTATTATCTTCTCGATTTATTGGAAGCGATTCAATACTGCAGGGGCAGTAGCTTCTATGTTAGTCGGTACAGTTGTAACAGTTGTCTTAATTATTTTAAGCCCGAATGTTTGGGTAGACACATTTGGAATGCAAACAGCGATTTATCCACTAACTAACCCAGGAATTGTAAGTATTCCATTAGGTTTCTTAGCGGCAGTAATTGTTTCATTATTAACTAAACCAGACGATAACGACAAGCTATATGCAGAAATGTCAGTTCGTTCTCACACAGGTTTAGGAGCAGAATAAACAAATATAAACCCCTTGAAGCTGATTCAAGGGGTTTTGTTATGGGAACTTTAGGAAATCGCTCTACCATATCCTGAATCTAAAAAAACAGCTAGCTAACACATGATGTGTTAGCTAGCTGTTTAATAATTAATCTATTTTTTCATACATTCTACATGTGCCGTCTGGACGTTTTGAGCAATATGGACATTCTTTCGGATTGATTAGCGTTAATGCTTTATTCATTGCATTTGTTGTATCATTAAAGAAGTTATCTGCTCCAATTGTGTCGTATAAACCATCTTTTTTCAACATCTCTAATCCGTCTTCGTTTAATTCTGTTACCATAACTGTACCACCTTGTTTAATGAATTTATTAACGAAAGTAGATAAGTTTGCTAATCCAGTAACATCAATCATCGGTACATAACGCATTTTTAAAATTAGTACATCCGGACGTTTGTGAATTGAATTAGATAAAGTTGATTCAAAACGATCAGCTGCTCCGAAAAATAATGGTCCACGAATCGTAAAGCTTGCTATTTTTGGACAAGCATTTTGATTTTTAGCTCGATCACTAACATAGGAATCAGGTGTAATATTTTCTACTTCTAATACTTGGCTAATTCGACGGACGAATGAGACCATTGCAAGTAAAAGCCCAACAGGTACAGCAACCGTTAAGTTTACAAAAACTGTTAGTAAAAATGTCGTTACAAGTACGAGCGAATCAGAAGTTCTTAATTTCAACATAGCGCCAAATGTTTTGTATTCACTCATGTTGAAAGCAACGACCATTAAAATAGGTGCCATACTAGCAAGTGGAACGTGAGAAGCATATGGTGCGAATAAAAGCAATGTCAGAAGTACAAACACACTTTGGAATACTCCAGAGAAAGGGCTAACTGCACCACTCTTAATGTTCGTCGCCGTTCTAGCGATTGCACCTGTAGCAGGGATACCTCCGAAAAATGGAGTCACAATGTTGGCAACCCCTTGCCCGACTAATTCCTTATTTGAATGATGTCGTTTTCCAGTCATTCCATCTGCTACTACTGCTGATAAGAGAGATTCAATTCCTCCAAGCATGGCAATAGCAAAAGCAGGTCCCCATAAATAAAGTAATTTATCAAAAGTAAATTCAGGAAAATGAAAACCTGGAAATGCCTGTGGAATTCCACCAAATGCTGTACCAATTGTCGCCATCTTTCCTGGGAAAAAGATAACACTTATTACAGCTGGTACAACGAGTGCAACTAATAATATTGGTGCTCTTGGAAATAGTTTTGGTAAATAAATAATAATGAGTAATCCCAATATAGCAATAAGAATACTATAGAAATTGGTTGAACCAATATTCCGGATGATTTCTAACATATTTTCATGGAAATATTCTTTTTTCTCTAAGTTTTCAAGTCCGAGGAAATTTTCTAATTGCCCGGTAAAAATAATAACCGCAATACCTGACGTAAAACCAATCGTAACAGACCTAGGTATATACGTAATTAAACTACCAAATTTAAAAATCCCCATTAAAATTAACATGACTCCAGCTAACATTCCTGCAATAAGCAAGTCTTCGTAGCCGTATTGCAATACAATCGCAAGTAAAATGGGGATAAATGCTCCGGTAGGTCCTGCAATTTGGAAATGGGATCCACCAATTAATGCGACGATTAACCCTGCAATAATAGTTGTATAAATACCGTATTCTGGATTCACTCCTGAAGCAATGGCAAACGCCATCCCGAGTGGTATTGCTACAACTCCAACGGTTATACCAGCGATGAGGTCGTTTTTTAAATCATTTGTCGTAATGCCCTTAAATCGATTATCTCTAAACAATCAACCACACTCCTACACTGTCATCAAATAATTTTATGGATGATAAAGTGACAGATCCCATAAAAATTGGAGGACTGCCTAACATAGTTAAAAAGTTCAAAATATACTAAACTAATTATAACATAGATTTCTAGTTTTTGTTATAGAACAGCTTGAAAAGGACATAGTACAACTATGTTTGTTGGCTAATCTCACATAAAATGTAGTGGATGCTTTGTAATTGTTATAAAAAATGCTATATGATAAAGTGAGGAAATAATTCATGAAAGGTGGCGACAATATGTGGGAGGATTTTAAAAGTTTCGCTTTTGAAGGTAATGTATTAGATTTAGCAGTTGCTGTTGTGATTGGTGCTGCTTTTGGACAAATAGTTACCTCCTTAGTAGAAGATATTATGATGCCATTAATTGGTGCATTATTTAATGGAGTTGATTTTTCTACGTTAACGTTTATGGTAGGTAATGCTCCAATAGCATATGGAATGTTTATTCAGTCAGTATTTGATTTCTTAGTTATTGCAGCTTCAATTTTCTTGTTTATTCGTATTATTTTACGTAAGAAACAAGAAGTAGAGGAAGAGGAAGAAGTTGATCCACAAGAAGTATTGTTAACGGAAATTCGTGATTTATTAAAGGAAAATAAATAATACTGCCATTTAGGGAATAATGTAAAAAAACTATCGCTATGATATAATCTATAATTAGAATAGTACCTTGAAAAAAATCGTAAACAGCAATGTCATGCGCACATTGATTTGTTTGCGGTTTTTTCATTTTTTCGGTAATACATCGAAAGGGAAGTGGATAATGTGACAACTATTTCAAGTATCAAGAGAACAGAAATACATAATAGATTACAAGAACGTGAATTCGATGTGCTAGTAATCGGTGGCGGCATTACGGGAGCAGGGATTGCATTAGATGCTCAACATCGTGGATTACAAACAGCATTAGTCGACATGCAAGATTTCTCTGCAGGTACATCTAGCCGCTCAACGAAATTAGTACATGGTGGTTTACGTTATTTAGCACAATTTGAAGTAAATTTAGTTGCAGAAGTGGGAAAAGAAAGAAATATTGTTTACGAAAATGGACCACATGTGACAACGCCTGAATGGATGATGTTACCATTTTATAAAGGAGGAACATTTGGGCCTTTTTCAACAAATATTGGCTTACGTATATATGATTTTTTAGCAGGTGTAAAAAAGTCCGAACGAAGAAAAATGTTTTCACCAAAAGAGGCATTACAGCATGAACCTTTATTACAGTCTGAGAATTTACAAGGTGCCGGTTATTATGTTGAATATAAAACCGACGACTCTAGATTAACATTAGAGGTTATAAAGAAGGCTGTAGCAACAGGTGTTGTAGCAGCAAACTATACGAAGGTGACAGAGTTTATATATGAAGCGGAGAAAATTGTTGGTGTGGTCGTCGAAGATAAAATAACGAATGAAACGTATATGATTAAAGCAAACAAAATCATTAACGCAACAGGTCCTTGGGTTGATGATCTCCGTGATTTAGACGGATCGAAACAAGGGAAAACATTGCATTTAACGAAAGGTGTACACTTAGTATTTTCGAAAGAAGATTTTCCATTACAACAAGCAATTTATTTTGATAGTCCAGATAAACGAATGATTTTTGCCATTCCTCGTGGTAATAAAACATATGTAGGAACAACAGATACATTTTATGAAGGAGATACAGCACATCCTACCGTAACAAAAGCTGATCGCGATTATATATTACGAACGATTCAACATATGTTTCCATCACTAAATATTACTGAAGAACAGATTGATTCAAGTTGGGCTGGCTTACGTCCACTTATTTCAGAAGATGGGAAAAACCCGAGTGAAATTTCCCGAAAAGATGAAATATTTATTTCTGATTCTGGATTGTATTCGATGGCTGGTGGAAAGTTAACAGGTTATCGTAAAATGGCGGAAGACGTTATTGATATGATTACAGCACAATTAAAAGATGAACAAGGGATTATTATTTCAAAAGTAAGTACAAAACATATTCCGATATCAGGTGGAGATGTTGAAGGTTCAGAAGGTTTTGTAGTATTTAAAGAACAGAAACAACGTGAAGGAGAATCGTTAGGAATTGCTACAGATGAAGTCGCTATGTTAATTCAACGTTATGGTTCAAATGTCGATATCGTATTTGAATTATATGAAATGTACAAAAGAGAAGCAGAAGAAGAAAAAATTCATCCAGTTATTTTTGCGATCTTACAGTATTCTCTTCAGTATGAATTAGCATATAAACCAGCAGACTTCTTCATCCGTCGAACAGGAGCATTATTTTTTAATTACGATTGGGTAAAAGAATCACACAATAATATTATTAACTATATGGCAAAAACATTAGAATGGACGGAGGAACAAAAAGCGACTTACGAAGAAGAATTAATGATATTATTATATGAAGCTATTCATTTTCAATAAAAGCTTAAAACAGCTAATTAACATATTGTTAGTTAGCTGTATCTTTGCTTGTATTCATATCAATTAAAAACATTATCAGGATGACAATAAGTAAGAGTAGTAACTATTATGAAGTAGGTGGATCCTGTTTTTCTGATGTTTTTTGAGCTAGCCATTTAAAAAAAGCTCTTTCTTCGTCTGTCAAAGAACGGTTTAGTTTTTGTTCAAATTCTTGTACTATATTTTCGTATATGGATACAAACGTACTAGTCATTATCATCACCACGCTTTTATATTTTGTTGTTTACCGTTTCGAATTGTTAAACTCTATAAAAGGTCCTTTAATATTTAAAGTAGATAATATTTTCGCTATCTCTTCGGATGACTCTTGACAATCTCTTTCCACCCATTGCTCTGCGATTTTCATAAAGGAAGACAAGGCATAGGCACCATAATAGGGTTGTGGAACAGTAGTATTGCTTGTCGGTAAGTTATCGTAATTAGTAAACATAATTTCTTCAGTAAATTGTTGTAACTTATGAAAGTAATGGATCTTTTTAGGATTTAATAATAAAAATTTAAATATTTGCTTGTTTTCTTCTATTACATTTAACACCTGGGTAGTAGCTTGTAAAATAAGTTCATCAGATTTAGGTTGCTTTAGTAAACTTTCTTTAAAGTTTACTAATGAAGGTTGCAATGCTGATTCAAAATTATCATAGTATGTATTAAATAGTTCGTCGATATTTTTATAATGCAGATAAAAAGTACCCCGATTTATTTTAGCTGTAAAGGCTAACTTTTTAACGGTTATGTCATCTTCACTTTGCTCGTCAATTAACTTAAATAAGGCGCTTTCAATTGCTTCTTTTGTTTTCATTACGCGTAAATCTCGCCTGTCATATTCCATCTTTTCTCCCCTTCCTCTATTTGTTAATTGAACATAAAATAAACAAATGTTCAATAATCAACATAATTATTAGTTGTGTTCATTATATAGTATTTAGTAATAATATACTACTTTTTATAAGTAAGATGGTACTGGATTAATAGGAGATGATGAAAATGAATAGTTTGAAAAATTTATCTGATTCAGTTTTACTAGAAGCATATAACAAAGCGCTAGCTACCTCTTTAAATAAAGATTTAATCGAACTCCTAGAAAAGGAAATGAGCCATCGTAACTTAAAAAACAAATGAATCAGTTACCTTATTTGAATTTAATGTAAAATGATATACTTGATTTTTGTTTAATAAAGTTGAAAAGCAGAAATATAGTAAATAGCTAAATGTTTTATTCATCCGTTTGAAGAAGGGGAAGCTTACAAAGTCAGTGTTAACGATTATTTTTATTGTACTTGCATTATTAGAGTGATCATGCAATTTCATAATTCAAAACTGAATATACTAAGTAAACTTCTACTTTCAGTGGCAATTGTATTCATTTGTTGATTTATTATAAAGTATGTAGAAACGCTGTGTATTGAAAATAGCGCTGTAATAAAGAATAAAATGTGATAAACTAATAGAAACGCATGAGAATAGGAGTTGAGAAATGATGTTAAAAGTAGATGATACAGCATTAGTCGTTATTGATGTACAAGGAAAGTTATCTAAAATAATGCACCAAAGTAGCGAAGTGTTAAACAACATTGAAAAGCTCATTCAAGGAGCGAAATTATTAGATATTCCAGTATTGTGGTTGGAGCAATATCCCCAAGGGTTAGGTCCAACAGATGAAAATATTAAACAATTATTATCACCTGAGGAACCTGTCGCTAAAATGACATTTAGTGCGTGTCAAACAGATGCTTTTCAGCAAAATTTACAAAAACTCAACAAAAAGTCATTACTTGTAACGGGAATTGAAGCACATATTTGTGTGTATCAAACAGTAAAAGAACTACTTGAAGCTGATCATTATGTAGAAGTTGTGACAGATTGTGTCTCATCAAGAACATTAGCTAATAAACAAGTTGGTATTGATAAAATGGTCTCACTAGGTGCTAATATTACATCTGTTGAAATGGCATTATTCGAATTAATGCAAACAGCCGAGCACCCAAAGTTTAGAGAAATTAGTAAAATTATTAAATAATATAATCTGATTTAACTTACATGATCAAGCATAATTTATAGAACACTTCATAGATAGGTGTCCGCTATCTATGAAGTTTTTTATTATCTAGGTAAATAGTAAAAAGGCAGAGGTGAAGTTGTGACTAGAATATATGTTTTATTGTTTTTTGTAATGGCAATATGGGGGTTTAACTTATCAGCACTTGTTGTTTTAGTTAATCAGCTAGATCCTATTACATTAACTGCTTTTCGAATATTTACAGCAGGTGTAGCAGTATTAATTATCGCAAAAATAATGGGGTTTTTCCGTTTACCGACAAAGGAAGAGTGGAAAACGATTGGGCTTATTACGATATTTAACGTTGCTTTTCACCATACGTTTTTAGCAATTGGTTTAACGAAAACATCTGGCGTTAATGCAGGAATTATTTTAGGTGCAGCTCCACTTGTAACGATGGTGTTATCTGTTTTATTTTTACGTGATAAAATCACTCGTTTACGTGCATTTGGATTTTTCTTAGGGTTTTTAGGAATTATTATAACATCGATTGCAGGTAAAGGAGGCGTCAGTTCTGTTTCTTTAGGGGATGGATTCGTCTTTTTATCAATGGTATTCCAAGCGATTAGTTTTATTTTAATTAGTCGTTTAAACCCAACGTTTGATCCACGTTTGCTAACTGGCTATATGTTATTTGTCGGTTCCTTTTTTATTTTTATCGTTGGTTGGATTGTCGAAAGAGATGTTACCCAGTTACGTTTATTATTCTCATGGAAGTTAGGTTTAATATTTTTATTTAGTGCAGTCTTAGCTACTGCTTTAGGGCATATGATTTATAATTATGCGATCCGTAATGTAGGGCCTACAGAGACGACGATTTTTGTTAATTTAAATACGATGTTTGCAATTATTGGAGCGGCATTGTTTCTTGGAGAATCTATTTTAAAACAACATTATTTTGGTTTAGTTCTAATTGTGATAGGTGTCTTTATTGGTTCTGGAACATTAGATTATCTACTCCGTAATCGTCATCGGAGGAAACGTGCATAAAAACAGCGTACATTCTTATTTGAAAAAGATTGTACGCTGTTTTTTAGTTATTTTTGAATTGAGTCAATTTCATCATTCGTTTTTGTTTCTCAAACACGATTGTTGCATTTTATGAAAACTCGTTTACTTTCATTATTTAATATTATCTCAACTAGAAGCTGCATGTGGTAACATGTTTGCTGTTGCTAGGCGATTTCGGATTATGATACCAATCCATGCAGCTAATATTGCTTTTACAATACCTGCAACAATAAAAGGAGCAACACTACTTAAAAAAGCAGCAGTCCAAGAAAGGTTTGCCGAAAATTTAAGCCAAATCATCCCAAAAGCTAGTGTGACGACCATACCGATAAGGTTGGCAATACAAGCTTGTACAAAAGTAAAGGAAGTTTTCTCTAAATAATAACCAATAAGCCATGTAGCAGGAATAAAACCAATAATAAATCCACCTGTAGGACCGAATAAAATACCGAGGCCGCCCGTCATTTGAGCGAAGACTGGAATTCCGATACATCCCATTAGCACGTACAGTACTGTTGCGCTTAATCCATGTCGGGAACCTAAAATAGTTCCAGCAAGACCGATCGCAAATGTTTGTCCGGTCAGCGGAATGAGTGGAAGGGGTATGACGAGTTGCGCTAACACGCTAATTATTGCAGCAAATAATGCCGTCATTGTCATCATCGATAACTTATGAGAATTTTGCATTCTGTTTCCTACTTTCTTAAAGTTATCGTTAACTATAAAAGTATAAGGTTAACATAGTAAGATAATACAAAATTAAAAAAAGAAAGTCAAGTACCAAAAAACTCGTTTCATTCAATTTATTGTTGAATGAAACGAGTTAACCTTTTTAATGGAACACGATTGTTTTATTGTCATTTGTAATAATTCTATCTTGTAAATGCCATTTAATCGCTCGTGCTAATACACGACGTTCTACTTGTTGACCAATTTTCTTTAATGAAGCAACGTTATCACGATGATCTACACGTTCGATATCTTGTTCAATAATCGGACCTTCATCTAAATCATTTGTGACATAATGTGATGTCGCACCGATTAACTTCACGCCACGATTATACGCTCGCTCGTATGGATGTGCACCGATAAAAGCGGGTAAGAAAGAATGGTGAATATTAATAATTTGATTTGGGAAACGTTTTACAAAATCAGGTGTTAAAATTTGCATATAACGCGCTAAAATTAACACATCAATATCATATTCTTCCATTAAAGCAATTTGTTTTGCTTCAACTTCTTCACGTATATCTTTATTTGCTGGGATGTAATAATATGGAATCCCTAACGGCTCGACAATGTCTCGTGCATCTTCATGGTTACTAATGACGAGTGGAATATCAGTTTCCAAATCACCACTTTGCCACTCCCATAACAACTCTAATAAACAGTGTGTTTCTTTTGATACGAAAATAGCACTACGTTTACGATATTTGTTGTAGGTAAAAGCAAAATCAATTGCAAATTCTTCTGCTAATGGTTGGAAAGCTGTTTCAAGCTCCTCACGTTTATTAATAAGATCCTCAATGTAAAACTCAAAGCGGATGTAAAATGTTTGCTGTGCATTATCATTCGAATACTGGCTTGATTCAATAATGTTTGCGCCATTTTCGAATAAAAAGTTAGATAAAGCTGCAACAATACCTGGCTTATCTGGACATTGAACTAATAATCGTCCGATATTATCTTTATTTTGATTATATTGTTTGTTCATATACATGTTGTTTAACTCCTAAGTCTTTACATATTTTCATTTAGTGCCTTTATGATATTATCATTAATCTCTAGCCATGACAACACCGATTGGTTTTAAGACATTTAATACTTCAATTGTTCCTTCATGAGCATCAAGAACTTCTTGTAGTTTTCGGTAAACGAATGGACTCTCATCTGTCCCAGCCCCTCTTAATTCTACTCCATATCTTTCGACAGCTCGTTGCATGTCTGCTTCTGAAATTTCGCCACCACGACGTTTTCTCGTGCGCCAATTCATTCGTCCAGCTGCTTTGGTTCGGCTCATAATTCTTCCTGCACCGTGAATTGTACTGTAAAAAGCTTCGCGACTTTTCTCTGAGTCAACACCATGTAAAATGACGGAAATATCTCCCATACTACCACCGACAAAACCAAGTTGTCCAGGCGCGGCTGGTGTAGCTCCTTTACGTACAACGATATATTCTTTTCCGAAATGTGTTTCTTTCCACGCATAGTTGTGATGGTTATGCACTTCAAATAAAGATTCGGCTCCAATAATGTCTAATGTTTGTTCCATGACATAATCTCGCCCTGCATAAGCGTATTTTCCAGCAAGTTCCATAGCGGTAAAATATAGTTGGCCTACTTCACTATCCATATCTAATAAAGTAGGGGGCTGTTCCATTGATTCGCGCATTGGTTTATCAGAAAACTGTAACCCTTTAGCTAAATTTAAAAATCCAGTTGCTGTACGGTGACCAAGACCACGACTTCCAAAGTGATTACCTACCCATACTTCATCTGTCTTTTTATCGACTAATATATCGACATAATGATTTCCAGAACCTGTCGTTCCAAATTGAGAACGAGCAAGGGCTTTTAATTCATCATGTTCATGTTTACCAATTTCTTTATAAACTTTCCAATCATCATCGTCAAATAAAGAATGATCAACACGTTGTGGATTTTTCCTACCGATACCAAATAATGTTTTTTTATGCAATTCGTCCATTATATTAGAAATATCATCTTTTATATCACTATATGTGAGATTTGTTTTTACAGCTTTATTTCCACAAGCTATATCATAGCCGACTCCAGAAGGCGCGATTTGTCCATCGTACACAATGACACCACCAACAGGTTGAGAATAACCGTAATGTCCATCTGCACATAATACACCACCAACTACATTACCTACTTCTAAACAATTGTTAAATTGTCGCAATGTCTCTGGTTCATGATTACCAAAAATAACTTTTTTCAAATTCATTTCACCTCGTAACGCTTATTATACTACATTATACACGGTTTCACACATCAATAATTTATGACTTTTAAAGAAAAAGCTAGTTGTAACCATTGCTATTTTTTATAATTATGTATATCATAGAGATTAAGCTGCGATGTTCGTAATTTACTTAAGTTTAACCTCTAAACAAGTATTAGGGAGTTTTAAAATCGGAAGCTGGATGTCATACCTACCTTTGAGGGGAAGACAGAATGCTTTTTGCGAACACCCACTTAGATAAGTGGTGGTTAAAACTTTTTAAAATATTACGACATTGTGGCTCTTTATTTTAAATGAAATATAAACTGTAACGTAACCGCTCCGTTAAAGGGCGGATTTTTTTATTGTATACAGATGATTAATACAGTTGAAGATATAAAGAAATAGGAGTTGAGTAGATGACAGATTATACAACAGGGACGAAGGAAAATGTGAATCGTACAGCGCTTGTCGCTATTTTATTAGCTGGGAGCTTTTTAGCGATTTTAAACCAAACGTTATTAATAACGGCAACGCCACATATAATGCTTGATTTTAATTTATCAGAAAGCACAGGACAATGGGTAACGACTGTGTTTATGCTTGTCAATGGGATTATGATTCCGATTACTGCTTTTTTAATGGAAACTTATACGACTCGGCGGTTATTTTTAACGTCGATGGCGATTTTCATCGTAGGGACAATCGTTTGTTTATTTGCGATTAATTTCCCATTGTTAATGGTTGGACGTGTTGTTCAAGCTGCAGCGGCTGGTATTATGATGCCATTAATGATGACGATTTTTATGTTAATTTTCCCGATTGAACGTCGTGGTTTTGCGATGGGAATGGCGGGATTAGTTATTGCGTTTGCTCCAGCGATAGGACCTTCTCTAGCTGGTTGGTTAGTTGAAATGATGCATTGGCGTTTTTTATTTTTAATTATCTTACCATTATGTTTAATTGATTTGATTTTTGCGTACTTTTTTATGGGTAATATCATTAAACGAACATTCCCTAAAGTGGATTATCCGTCGATCGTGCTATCGATCTTTGGGTTTGGTGGAATTTTATTCGGGTTTAGTAATGTTGGAAATTACGGCTGGGTTCACCCAAATGTTATTATTTCGTTATTAGTCGGTTCTATTACTTTAACGATATTTATTGTGAGACAACTTAAATTAGATGAACCAATATTAGAATTTCGTGTGTTCAAAAATCGTACATTTACGTTAACGACAATTATTGGAATGATTGCTTTTATGATGTTAATTGCGGCGGAAACAATTTTACCAATTTATATGCAGTTAATGGCAGGATTTACTGCACTGGAATCAGGGATTATGATTTTACCAGGTGCGTTAATTATGGGATTCATGTCTCCGATTGTCGGAAAAGTTTTCGATCGAATCGGTGCTCGAGCTTTATTAATTACAGGGTTGGGGATTATTACGTTTACAACAATCTTTTTCACGAATTTATCGCAAGAGACTAGTCTGTTATTTTTAACGGTTGTATTTGGGGTAAGAATGATAGGAATCGCGATGGTGATGATGCCCTCAACAACAGCAGGATTAAATGCTTTACCACAAAGATTAATTCCGCATGGGACAGCGATGACAAATACGATGCGACAAATTGCTGCGTCAATCGGTACAGCAACTTTGGTAACAGTAATGTCACTCGGCGCACTTGGTTCAAATCATCCAGATGCATTAATTCAAGGAGTGAATATTTCGTTTTACGTAGCGACAGCTATTTCGCTTATTGGGTTTATTTTAGCCCTATTTGTCAAGCAAGGAAAACTAGAAGACGTAAAAAATCAATCATGATTTTGTCAGAAAAGGGACAGGCGCAAACTCAGGTCCTGCATTATGGGGAGATGATTCCTTTAACGATGGAGCAGGAATGGGTCGTATAACGAAAATGGCAGGATACTTACAAAATAATATGCCGATTGGTGATGAGTATGTTTTATCAGACCAAGAAGCAGCTGACTTAGCAGCGTTTCTATTAATGCAAGATCGTCGTGATGCGATTCAAGAAGGCACGTTCGATTGGTCAGAATTTGATAATGTTGTAGTGGAAAAGTAAAAAAATATGAAAAAAGCTGTTTTATGCGAGAAAGCGTGGAACAGCTTTTTGGTTATAGTGTAAAAGTTGTAAGGATAGCAAAGTAAGCGTAAACTGCCAAGTAACTTCCAGACTTAATAATTTAGTTTAACTTCAGGCAGCTTGTCGCTGCGGATCGTTTCTTTCCGCGGGAACGGCTTCAATCTCCTCACTCACAAAAACCGTTCGTTGCGGGGCTTTCAGACTCGTTCTGTTTCCGCAGGAGTAAACGACCCTCCGCTCCAAACTGCCAATATTGAAAGTGGATATATCTAATAGTATTCTTTTCATTTTTTAAGAAGTTATAAGAGTTAATATCCTATTCTGAAATAAAAATTTACAGTTTAAAATAGATATAGTTAAATCATTAAGAATCGAAATACGATAACTGAAAAAGTGTCATTAGTAAATAAAAATGCAAATAACAAATGCAAAGCAGTCCGAATATATGTAGACTCCTGCGGGAAGTAAGAGCCGATGTGAGACCCTGCAAGGCGAAGCCTGAAGCGGCTCACTGCTCGCCCGCGGAAAGCGGAATATATTCGGACTGCGGTGGTTAAGCTCTCTCTTTTAGTATAAATATATCCTTTTTCAGCTCAGTGAATAATGGAATATTTTTACGTAACAATTTCTGTCTACTGTAATATTAAGGTGGTCAGACAAACGTATATAAGAACAATTTTTCTAGATGTAAACTTTCAATTTACAGTTTAAATGAAACATTCATGATATGCGTTGTTGTGTTAGTTTTCTTCTGTCAATCATACTTGCAATAATACTGTGTAAAACAATACCTGCAATAACGAGTACAATTCCAATGGAAGAAATGAAAGACGGAAAAACTGCTCCGATAAAAATGATCTCCCCAACTAAAGCAAAAATAATTTCTGCTGAACTTGTAGCTTCCACACCGGCAAGCTTATGATTATCTTGACGTACCATATCGGTTGCGAAAAAGAATAAAATAGTTGCGATGACTCCAGAAGTAATAGCAACGATAAAAGTTTGAGCGACTTGACTTTGTGAAGGTGCGTCATATGTAAAAGCCCCGTAAATCGCTAAAATAATCCAAAATGGTAAGGAAGCTATCGTCATGCCGAGCGTTCGTTGCACTGGATTTAGTGCCCCATCAACGAGTTGCATCATTTTTCGGTTGCCTAAAGGATAAGCAATTGAAGAAACGATTAATGGAATAATAGTTAATACTAAACCTTTTAACGGGACAGCATGAGCATGTTCAATCTGCGTCAGTGCAACGCCAGTTACAATGATTAAAGAAATAACGACACTTTGGATTGGAATGGTCCGGTTTGTTTTGTTAATCAACGGCACTAATAATGATCCTGCAACAATATTTAATTGAAAAGTTGATGCAACGAGCCAGCCAGGTGCATAAATTGTTGCATATGTTAATGGAGCATAAAACAATCCAAAACCAACTGTACTCCAAATAATCCAAGGAATAGGATAAGACTTTATATGCTGTAAAACGGGTAGAAGATTTCGTCTGAAACCAACAAAGAAAGCTAAAATTGGCAACATAAAGAAAAATCGTAATGAAGCACTCCATACCCAACTTCCACCAGCTAACTCCATTGATCGATTCAAAATAAATGTAAAAGAAAAGAATAAGGCAGCAAGTAACCCTATTAAAATCGGTCTCACACGTCCCGCCTCCTCGCATCAGTTTTTGTTTATTGTATCAAATAAAGTCTCGACCGTATAGATGTAAAAAATAATAATGAAAGGACTTGACTTCTGAATCAACCTCTCGTATAATTCAGATTAATTGAAAAAGTAAACAAAGTTAAAAGACGTTGACGAGAGAAGTAAGGTAGTATTCATTTTTTCAACAGAGAGCTTCAGTAGCTGAAAAGAAGCAAAAGATGTTCTATCTGAAAATGGCCTCGAGAGTTGCGGACTGAACGTACATTATTTTTGTACTATTAGGTTTCGACGGGATTTGGTATCCGTTACAAATACCAGAGTATTTAAGATGAAATTTACATCTGCGTACTTCATGAGGCTATTTGTGTGAGCAAATAGTAAATTAAGGTGGTAACACGTATATTCAACCGCGTCCTTATCGTAGCAATACGATAATGATGCGGTTTTTTAATTTCAAAAATATATTGGAGGTTATGTAAAGATGAGCAGACATTTAGTTTTACAAACAGATTTTGGTTTATGTGATGGGGCAGTTAGTGCAATGTATGGAGTAGGTTTATCCGTTGATCCAACGTTAAACATATACGACTTAACACACGAAATTCCACAATATAATATTTGGGAAGGTTCTTATCGTTTATATCAAACGATTACGTATTGGCCAGAAGAGACAGTATTTGTTTCTGTAGTTGATCCAGGTGTAGGGACAGAACGTTTAAGTGTTGTCGCAAAAACGGTTGATAATCAATATATCGTCACACCTGACAATGGAACGTTAACGCATATATATCAAAATATCGGGATAAAAGAAATTCGTGAAATCGATGAAACAATTAATCGTCTACCTAACTCTGGAGAATCTTATACGTTCCATGGACGTGATATTTATGCTTATACTGGTGCTCGTTTAGCAGCGAATGTGATTAAGTTTGAAGATATAGGTAGAGCGTTATCTGTAGATGATGTCGTTGAATTGATCAATCCAGATCCTGTTGTAGTTGATGCAACGATTCATGGGAATATTGATATTCTTGATGTTCGCTTTGGAAATCTCTGGACAAATATTGAACGTGAATTATTTATTGAATTAGGAGTTGTTCACGGAGATTTACTAGAAGTGACTATTGTAAATAACCACCGACAAATTTATAAAAATGTGATGACATATGGTCGTTCATTTGCTGATAGTCATTTAGGAGAGCCACTTATTTACGTGAATTCAGTAGATAAATTAGGAGTTGCTATTAACCAAGGGTCGTTTGCTCAAGCTTACGAAATTGGTACAGGAACTGATTGGAAAATATCTATAAGAAAAATAGCTAAAAAAACAATCATATAAATATCCACTTTTATCATTAGTTTTTTAAAGTACGGGTAGAGTAATGATAGGCAATTGATTTGAAAAAATAATTACAATGAATCGTAGTTACTTAATATATAATGTTCACTGCTTTTTCAACGAAATTATCATTGTTTCTGTTATAATCAACCTATCATTCTTTTTTAGGAGTCACGATTTATGCGTAATATATGGGATATTTATCGATTAGATATAAAAAATATTGTAACGAATTTTTCTGTGTTAATAGTTATTGGAGGACTCATTTTCTTACCGTCTTTATATGCATGGTTTAATATAAAGGCATCATGGGATCCATATGGGCAAACAGACCAAATTCCAATTGGAGTAGTGAACGAAGACGAAGGTGCAACGATACGTGGAGAAGACATTCACGTTGGGGATGACCTTGTCTCGATATTGGAAGAAAATGATGCGATGAACTGGCAATTTGTTGACCGTGAAAAAGCGATGGAAGAAGTTGAATACGGCAACTTCTATGCTGTCATGGTCATTCCTAAAAACTTTACCGAAAAATTAGGGTCTGTCACATCAGGTGACCCTGAAAAAGCGAACATGGAATATTATGTGAACGAAAAAATTAATGCCATCTCACCAAAAATAACGGATAAAGGTGTATCCGTCATCGTAGAGGAAATTAGTAGTGAATTTATATCTACTGTTAATGGTGTTATTTTTGAGATGTTTAATGAAATTGGTTTAGAACTAGAAGAAGATTATCCGGATATTCAAACATTTAAAGATTATGTATTCAGTTTAGAAGAATCACTTCCAGATATTCATGAAGTATTAACGAGTACGGAAAATGATGCTAATGATGCGGAAAAGTTAATTGCTAATGCTTTAGCGAAAATTCCGGAAGTAGAATCTATAACGGCTAATGGTTTACAAAAAATAAACGATACGATTAACTTGTTAGAAGAAGTGGAAACCACATTGGATGAGATTTCACCAATTATCAAAGCAGATTTAGAAAAAGCTCAAACTGCTATTCATGATGTAAATGACAAGTTAAAAGAATTAGATGAAAGTGATCTAGCTTTTGATAAGTTAGAAAAAAGCATAGAAGACGTCGATAAGAAAATGGACACTGTCATTAAAGAACTAGCTGATGCAGAAGCGTCATTGCAATCCGTTCAAGATGAGTTAGAAGAGGATAATGAGGAACTCGCGACAGTAATTGATGAAATTAGCCAAATGAAAGACTCATTAGAAGATTTAGCTAAAGAATCAGATGAAATAAAATCATACGCTAAAGAAGTGAAACAAGAATTTAATTCATTTATAGACTTTGACGGTGTTTCTACTGAAACAATCGATCAATTTGTTACGACATATACGGATACAATTGAGCCTACATTACGTTCAGAAATTCAAGGAGGAAAACAAACATTACTTGATGCAAAAGAAATGATTACTGATATTCAAGGAACGATTCCAGAAGTAAAACGTTTGTTAGAAAATACAAGTAATCATTTAGATGATGGGCAAGAACTTCTTACAGGCGTGTTAAATGAGTATCCTTACGTTAACGATAAAGTGAAAGAAACAACGAGTAAAATTCGAGATTTAGAAGAAGAAACAGATTTAAATGAGATTATTGAGTTATTGAAAAATGATCCAGAATCGGAAAAAGGATTCTTTGCAGAGCCTGTCGTATTAAATAAAAATGAAGTATTCCCAATACCTAACTATGGAACAGGTATGACACCGTTTTATACAGTATTAGCAATGTGGGTTGGTGGTTTATTACTTATTTCCTTGTTAACGACAGATATTAAAGATGATCCAACAATTAAGCCACGTCATATGTATTTTGGTCGTTTACTTACCTTTTTGACAATCGGGTTTTTCCAAGCGTTGATTGTCGTATTAGGAGACGTCTTTTTATTAAAAGTCCAAGTATCATCGTTACCATATTTTATATTATTCGGTCTGCTCGTCAGCTTTGTATTTATGACGATTATATATACAGTTGTTTCGATCTTTGGTGATGTAGGAAAAGCGTTAATTATTATTTTACTCGTTTTACAAATCGCAGGGTCTGGAGGGACTTATCCAGTTGTATTGTTACCGAAGTTCTTCCAAATGATCAATCCGATTTTACCATTTACCTATGCAGTTGATTTAATGCGTGAAGCAGTTGGTGGGATTGTTTGGAAGCGGACATTACGAGATATTATTACATTAATTGGTTTTGGCTCAGCGTTTATCCTTGCAGGCTCGTTTTTAAAAACACCAATTAATGCGTTTATGTCAAAAGTGATGGGATCAAAAGGATCAAGGTTATTTTAATACAATCAATTTTATAATAGAATAATTTAATTAAAAACACAGATTTTTAGTTATAAATATTTATCATCACACCTGATTAACCCATGTAACTAAGTTTACTGGAATGGAAGCCGCCTGGTTCTTGCGGGATGAGCATGAATCCTAAAGTCTTTTGTACAATACGTTAGTGTTGTACAAAGGGTTGAGCCCATGCCCGCTAAAAGCAGACGGCTGAAATGAAAGTAAATGGGGCTATCCTTAAACGTCAAGTTCGTATTTTTAACATTAAAATAAATTATGAAATTGAATCATGTAAAACATGTTTTATCCCAATCTCTTTTTCTTGAAAAGGAAAAATATCACTCTATATCCATTCATTTTATAAAGTCGAGTACAGACTAATTGCGTCGTATCGTTTATAATAGATAACGATAATGCTCCTTAGAAAGGGGATGGGAGTAGACGTGAAAAAAAGAATATTATTACTTGTTAGTATGATTATTGCGATTGTTTTGGTTGTGAATGTAATTGGTAGTATTTTCTTTTATGAGTTAGCGATAAAACGTGGTCCAAAAGATTTTTTACAAGGAAATGAAGATTTAGAAGTATCAGCTGAAGCGATGGATGAATTTCTTGATGGGGATTGGATTGAATGGACGAATGATCAACCATTTGAAACGTTGCATATGACGTCTTTTGACGAGTTAGATTTGCAAGGTTCTTATTTGCCTGCCAAACAAGAAACGAACAAAACAGTTGTCTTCGCACATGGCTATTTGGGTCATGGGTTTGATATGGGCTTATTTGGTGAATTTTATTATAAAGATTTAGGTTTTAATCTGTTCACCCCAGACTTACGAGGTCATGGTAAAAGTGGTGGCGATTATTATGGGTTCGGTTGGCATGATCGACTTGATTTAATCGATTGGATAGATGTATTAATAGAAGATAATCCTAATGTAGAGATTGTTTTACATGGTTTATCAATGGGGGCTGCGACTGTATTAATGGCAAGTGGTGAGCAGTTGCCGGATAATGTTACGGCGATTGTTGCTGATAGTCCTTATACGTCGGTTTATGATTTATTTGCCTATCAAATGAAGCGAATGTATCATTTGCCAGACAAACCTGTTTTGCCATCCACTAGTTTAGTAACGAAAATGCGCGCAGGTTATTCGTTACAAGAGGCTTCAGCTTTAGAACAAGTAAAAAATGCGACAGTGCCGATTTTATATATTCATGGAGAAGGTGATACTTTTGTTCCAACTGACATGACTTATGAACTTGCAGCTGTTACAAACACACCACATGAAGTGATTACTTTTCCAGAAGCGAATCATGGAGAAGCAATCGTTTTACATCGTGATAATTATATAAAAGAGATTACTAGATTTATAGAAAGATATATGTACTAACATAGTGTTGTGAATAATAATGAACTTTAATAATGTAACAATAGAAATCCCCCTTGAGATAGTGTCATGACTGTACTCTCAAGGGGGGTTCTGTTATGATATTGCCTTTTTTGTTCCTTCGATTTGTGCATCAGTATTATAAGCCTTTTGTAATTGTCGAGTTATTGTACCAGGTTTTCCATTGGCAACTTGCTTACCATCGACTTGCACAACAGGTAACACTTCCGACATACTACTCGTTAAAAATATTTCATCTGCATCATTGATATCGTCAATCGTAAATGCTTCGTTAATAAATGGAATGTTTAAGTTAGTTGTGAAACGTTCAACTGCCATGCGCACACATCCGTTTAAAATATGATTCGTCGTAGGGTGTGTATAAATTTTCCCATCTTTCACTAGGAAAATATTTGATGAGCCACACTCTGTGACAACGCCGTCACGATGTAAAATTGCTTCATAACAGTTATTTTCTGCAGCTGTTTGTTTTGCTAAAACGTTTGGAAGTAAATTTAAACTTTTGATATAACAATTATCCCAACGTTCATCAGGTAAAATGATCGTATGCACACCTTTTTCAAGTTTATCCATATGACGTGGAGTATCTTTTACATATGCATAAATATTTGGGACTGTCTTTTCTGGGAATACATGCGTTCGTGGTGCTGAACCGCGAGATACTTGTAAATAAATATGACCATCAGATGTCATGTTGTTTTTTTCTAATAAATCTACTAACAATTGCGTTAATGTTGGATTATCGATTGTTAAGTCGATTTTAATAGCTTCTAATGAACGGTATAAACGATCAATATGTTCTTTCATTAAATAAGGACGACCATCATAGACTCGAATCACTTCATATACTCCGTCACCAAATTGTACGGCACGTTCTTCGTAAGGTATTGTAAGTGCGTCTTTATGAGAAAATAAACCTTGGCTCATGATGAAAGAATAATTAGACATTTGTTTCCCTTCCTTTCTTTGCTTCATCTATCGTACACCGTAAACGAAAGATTGTAAATAAGTTATAACTTGATGTATGATTTAATGGATTCAAAAAGTAAAAGTAATAAGGAGGTGTGTTCGAATGGATGTTACAAAGTTAAAAGAAGAAGTGATTGAATATAGTAAAAAAATCGGAATCGACAAAATAGGTTTTGCTTCTGCGGATGTTTTTTCAGAGTTAAAAGCACGTTTACGAGCGAGAGAAAGTTTGGATTATAATTCAGGTTTTGAAAAAGGTTCGATAGAGGAAAGAACAGAGCCTGCTCGTTTAATGAGTAATGTTGAGTCCATCATATCGATTGCTTTAGCTTATCCTTCGCGCATACCATCACCACCTAAAAGTAAAAAGGGAGAACGGCGAGGGATTTTTTGCCGAGCTTCTTGGGGAGAAGATTATCACCATGTTTTACGAGATAGGTTAAATAAACTGATGGAATTTATTCAAGAAAAGGTTCCAGATGTACAGTATAATGTGATGGTCGATACAGGAGAACTTAGTGATCGTGCTGTTGCAGAACGTGCAGGCCTAGGATTTACAGGTAAAAACACGTTACTTATAACAGAAGAATATGGTTCGTTTGTCTATTTAGGCGAAGTGATGACAAACATGCCGTTTTTACCAGATAGTCCTGTTGAAGATAGTTGTGGCGATTGTCGTGCTTGTATGGATGCTTGTCCAACAGGGGCAATTGTTGAAGCAGGTCAACTGAACGCACAAATGTGTTTAGCATATCATACCCAAACAAAAGTAATGTTACCAGATATGTTTCGAGATAAAATTGGAACGAGAGTCTATGGTTGTGATACATGTCAGGCGGTTTGTCCATATAATAAAGGAATTGACTATCATTTACATGAAGAATTTGAACCTGAACCAGAAGTGGCAAAACCATTATTGACACCTATGTTACGAATGTCGAATCGTGATTTTAGAGGAAAGTTTGGACATGTTTCAGGTTTTTGGCGTGGTAAAAATCCGCTGCAACGCAATGCAATGATTGGTTTAGCGCATTTTAAAGATGAAACAGCAGTAGATGAATTGATTGCGGTTATGAAAGAAGATGTGCGTCCAGTTATTCGCGGAACAGCTGCTTGGTCACTAGGGAAAATAGGGACTGACGAGGCGTTTGCAGCGATTGAACAAGCTTTAGAAACAGAAGCGGACGAGCAAGTCATTTTTGAAATGGAAAAGGGATTAGCATTTCGACAAGCATAATCTTTGAATAATATATAAGAAATGAAGGGATGAACGTGGGAATACACATAGTTTTATTTCAGCCAGAAATACCAGCAAATACAGGAAATATTGCGCGTACTTGTTTAGCGACAGACGCGACGTTGCATTTAATCCATCCACTCGGTTTTTCGATTGATAGTAAAGCGGTGAAACGAGCCGGATTAGATTATTGGCACAATGTAAGGGTGCAAGAATATGATAATTTAGCTGAATTATATAAGCGTTATGAAGAAGGTACATTTTATTATATTGAAAATTTCGGCACGAAAAGTTATACAGATGTCAATTTTCAGCAAGAGGAAGCGGGAGAGATCTTTTTAATTTTCGGTAGAGAAACATCTGGAATTCCACGTGAAGAAATTGTTGGAAAAGAAGAAAGTTGTTTACAAATTCCTTCATCTGATAATGTTAGATCACTCAACTTATCCAATTCTGTCGCAATCGTTATTTTTGAAGTATTACGTCAACAAGGATTTCCAAATGCAAAATGAAGATGAAAAAACGTCATGTAACATATCACATGACGTTTTTATTATTGATTATTTTTAGGTACCCCAGCTTGTGATTCATAAGCAGAAGTTAGGCAAGAAGTAGTAAATACAATTGATACGAGTGTAATTAAAAGTAATTTCATCGAAGTTTCCTCCTTCAATTCATTATGTATATGTGTTATTATAACTGCTTTTTACTGAATTGTGAAATGTTATCACATATGAAAGCGTAAAAAATCTCCTTACTCATAACTTAAACGATAAATTGGCAGTAATGTTTGAAAAGTCTCTTTAATATGAGTGAGAAACGTCTCTTCGTTTTGTAAAATAGGATCATCCGGCATAATGTGACGACCGACAAGAAATTCAGCTTTTTTCACATCACGAAAACGAATGAGCGATTTCTCTAAATCAGTATCCTTCTTTTTTGTTGCGGCTTTTTTCATATGATCTAATGAAATAACAAAATCATCTGGAATGATATCGTCTAATTCGTCCAAGTGGTGGAGAAATGTGTTTGCCATATTTGTTTTATTGGGCAATTCGTAAATAAAAGCTAACCAAATAAATAGATGGCTATCCCAAAGACCAATTTGAAAATGGGGATGCTTTTTATAACCACGTTTATTTCCAGCAAATGCCATCCACGTATCATTGGGAGGATTCACTGTACGTCTAGCGTGCCTCGCAATATGTACAAACATCTCAGAGCCAACCATATCACTTACATCATCTTGAATTGTTTCTCCAATATAAGCAAATTTAGGCTGAATTCTTTCTTGGATTGCTTTCATTCGTTCATCAAGTCCGTCAATTGTAAAAGTGTCAAAATCTTCTTTCGTAAAGCTTGTAAAACTCACGTATATACCTCCTTTTATGTTGGATAATATAATTATCGTACCATGAAAAGATAAGTAAATACATTAAAAAATTAGGAAAATAGTAATGATTATAAGTTTGTGAAAAAGCGTTGAAAAGATACTTGGAAAAATATAGAAAGCGCAATCATAGAAATTATGCACAAGGCTAGTATGGGCGCAAGTTTAGCAGAACAATAGAAATTATATAAATATAAAGCAAATTAGTTGCTCAAGTGATAGGACAGTCCTATAATGAAAGGTAGTGTTTGATTCCATTTTAAATGGAAAAGTCAATATCTATATGGGGGTATAAGACGTGGCACAACGTGCAGAACCTAATGAAAATATTTGGAAAAATTTTTATGGTCCGAACATGGGCTATGTGGAAGAACAGTACGAACTTTTTAAAGAAGATCCAAGTCAGGTAGATTCATCTTTAAAAGAGGTATTCGAAGAACACGGAGCTCCTAAATGGTTACAAGCAAGTGGACAAGCAGAACAAGCTAGCGGTGATTTTTCAACAAATGATGTACGCATCTTGACTTCTGCTATGAAATACATTGACGCAATTCGTCGCTTTGGTCATTTACAAGCAGATATTTATGCTGTTGGTGGCTGGCATGAAAAAACAAATTTATTAAATCCTGATACGTATGGTATTACAGATGCAGACTTACAAGGGATCCCAGCTTCATGGGTTTGGGATAAAGCACCTGCACAAGTCGAAACAGCATTAGATGTCGTAGAGTTTTTACGCAAAAAGTACACAGGTAAAATTTCATTTGAATATGATCATGTAAATAGTGATGCTGAGAGAAAATGGTTCCTAGAACAAATCGAATCAGATAAGTATGAAATAGCATTTTCAGATGAAGACAAGAAACATTTATTAGATAGATTAATTAAAGTAGAAGGCTTTGAACATTTTTTACAGAGAACATTTGTTGGTCAAAAACGTTTTTCTATTGAAGGATTAGAAGCAATGGTTCCTGTTTTAGACCAAATTGTTAAAGCTGCAAATAAAGATAAAATCGAGAATATTATGATGGGTATGGCACACCGTGGACGTTTAAGTGTATTAGCACACGTACTAGGTAAGCCACTAGATGCAATCTTCTCTGAATTCCAACATGCTCCAGATAAAGAGTTAGTTCCTTCTGAAGGATCATCTGGTATTAACTACGGTTGGACAGGAGATGTTAAATATCACTTTGGTGCAACGAGAGTCGTAGAGAACGATGAAGCATCAACGAAAGTACATTTAGCACATAATCCATCACATTTAGAGTTTGTTAATCCGATTGTTGCAGGTTCTACACGTGCAGCACAAGATGACCGCTCTGAAAAAGGTTATCCAGTTCAAGATGTAGACAAAGCAATGAGTGTTTTAATTCACGGAGATGCGGCATTTATTGGGGAAGGAATCGTACCTGAATCATTAAACTTAAGCGGCTTAAAAGGATATCAAACTGGTGGGTCATTACACATTATTGCAAACAACTTAATTGGATTTACAACAGATAGAAGAGAGAGTCGTTCTACTCGTTATGCAAGTGATTTAGCTAAAGGATATGAAATCCCGATTATTCGTGTTAATGCGGATGATCCAATTTCGTGTGTCCGTGCAATTCAATTAGCATATGATTATACACGTACGTTTAAAAACGATTGTGTGCTTGATTTAGTTGGTTACCGTCGTTATGGTCATAACGAAATGGATGAACCACGTGCAACACAACCAGCATTATATCGTGAAATTGATGCGCACCCAACTGTTACAGAAATTTATTCTGAACAATTAGCGACAGAAGGTACAATTCAAACCGATGATTATGAAGCAATGAAGAAAGACGCTCAAGCTGAATTCCAAGCTGTTTATGATAGTTTGAAAGAAGAAGATGCTTTATCAGGTATTGCTGAGTTAAATATGCCAGACGTACTTGCAAATAGTATCGACAACTATGAAACAGCAGTTCCACTAGATGAACTGAAGAAGCTGAATGCTGACTTATTAGAACGTCCAGAAGATTTTAAAGGATTCAAACGTTTAGAGCGTGTATTCAAGCGTCGAGTTAATATTTTAGAAGAAGGCCAAAAAGCAGAATGGGGCGAAGGAGAAGCGTTAGCATTTGCTTCTATCCTAAAAGATGGTATCCCGATTCGACTTACAGGACAAGATTCAGAGCGTGGTACATTCGCGCATCGTCATTTAGTCGTTTATGATACAGAGACTGGTGAGAAATATTGTCCAATGCATGATTTAGAAGATGCAAATGCGTCATTCGATATTCATAATAGCCCGTTATCTGAAACAGCTGTATTAGGTTTTGAATATGGTTATAGTATTCAATCACCTGAAACACTAGTTATTTGGGAAGCGCAATTTGGTGACTTTGCTAACGTGGGACAAGTAATGTTTGACCAGTTTATATCATCTTCACGCGCTAAATGGGGAGATATATCTAATATGGTTATGTTATTACCTCACGGGTATGAAGGACAAGGACCAGAACATTCAAGTGCACGTTTAGAACGTTTCTTGCAAATGGCTGGTGAAAATAACTGGATCGTAGCAAACGTGACATCATCTGCTCAATTCTTCCATTTATTACGTCGTCAAGCGAAAATGCAAGGACGTGAAGAAGCTCGTCCATTAGTTGTTATGTCACCGAAAAGTTTATTACGTAACGCACGAGTAGCTTCTGAAGCAAAAGAATTTACAGATGGTAAGTTCATCCCATTACGTAATCAGCCGAATCTAAAAGTAAGTAAGAAGAATGCAAAACGCTTATTGTTAGGGTCAGGAAAAGTAATGGTTGACATTGAAGATGCAATTGACAAATCAGAAGAGAAGTTTGATTGGTTGCGTTCATTACGTGTAGAACAATTATATCCTTTCCCATTAGAACAATTGAAAGATGAGCTTGCTCAATTACCTAACTTAGAAGAAATTGTTTGGGTACAAGAAGAGCCTAAGAATATGGGAAGCTGGCGTTTTGTTTTAGAATATTTACGTGACTTAGAATTAGAAGGTGTAGCGATTCGTTATGTTGGACGACCAGAAAGAGCATCAACTTCTGTCGGAGAACCTAACGTTCATAAGGTAATTCAAGAAGATGTTGTGAAAAAAGCAATTAATCCATCAAAGGGGAGGAACTAATAGTGAAGGAAATTATTATTCCAGAACTAGCAGAATCGATTACAGAAGGTACAATAGCAGAATGGCTTGTAAAACCAGGTGACAAAATAGAACAAGGTGATCCGGTTGTTGAGCTAGAAACAGACAAAGTTAACGTTGAAGTTAACTCTGACTATGCAGGAGTTATTGTTGAAGTTTTAGCTGAAGAAGGTGACGACGTAAGTGTTGGTGATACAATCGCTAAGCTTGATGAGAATGCAGAAGCAGGAACAGTAAGCAGCGAACCAACAAAAGAAGAAGCACCGGCGAAGGAAGAAGCAGCTGAACCAGTAAAAGCTGAAGAAACAGCGGAAGAAACTTCACAAGATGACGGAGTTGTTGCATCTCCAGCAGCTAGAAAACGTGCACGTGAACTAGGAATTGATCTAAGCAAAGTAAAAGCGCAAGATCCATTAGGCCGTGTTCGTCCAGAAGATGTAGACGCAGCGAACAATGCAGCAAAATCTGCACCTGCACCATCTGCGCCAAAGGCAGCGACTACAGAGCAGCAGTTTGAAAAGCCTGTAAAAATCGAAAAAATGTCTCGTCGTCGTCAAACAATTGCTAAGCGTCTAGTAGAAGCACAGCACAACTCAGCAATGTTAACGACATTTAACGAGGTTGACATGAGCGCAGTCATGAACTTACGTAAAGAAAGACAAGAAGGCTTCGTCGCTAAAAACGATATTAAATTAGGTTTCATGTCATTCTTTACTAAAGCAAGTGTTGCAGCACTAAAAGAATTCCCATTACTAAATGCGGAAATTAGTGGAACAGACTTAATTATTAAAGAATATTACGATATTGGTATCGCAGTTTCAGCACCAGGTGGACTAGTTGTACCAGTTGTACGTGATGCAGACAAATTAGGTTTTGCAGGAATTGAAAAAGAAATTGTAGATCTTGGCACAAAAGCACAAGAAAACAAATTAGGAATCGATGAATTACAAGGCGGTTCATTCACAATTACAAACGGTGGTATTTTTGGTTCGATGTTATCAACACCAATCCTAAATACACCACAAGTTGGTATTCTAGGAATGCACAACATTGTAAAACGTGCTGTAGTTATGCCAGATGATTCAATCGAAGTTCGTCCGATGATGTACTTAGCATTATCATACGACCACCGAATTGTTGACGGTAAAGAAGCAGTTCAATTCCTAGTACGTATTAAAGAAATGTTAGAAGATCCATACGACTTATTATTACAAGGTTAATACAACATAAAAAACCTGTTTCAGCTTAAACGCTGGAACAGGTTTTTCTTTTTGAAAGGAGAAAGAGTAGGAAGTGCTTGAATAGCTATATAAGGATATTGCTTCGCTTTATGATTGGGGAATTCGCGCCAATTCAGTCTGAAATCGCGCGGCGCCAGGGGAATTCGCGCCAACTCGGTCTGAAACCGCGCGGGGTGAGGAGAATTCGCGCCAACTCAGTCTGGAATCGCGCGGGGGCAGGGGGATTCGCGCCAACTCAGTCTGAAATCGCGCGGGGTGAGGAGAATTCGCGCCAACTTGGTCTAAAAGCGCTCCACACCGAACATTTTCAACCCATCTAACAATAAATCTTAGAATTAAATATTTTTTCCACTCGTTTATTATAATTTTTCAGCATAGTATTATATAATAGGAATGATTGCCGAAGTGGCGAAGATAGGAAGGTAGTATGGCGATGAAAGAGAAAAGAATAGTATTTACAGGTGGAGGTACTGCGGGGCATGTTATCGTTAATTTAGCTCTCATTCCACACTTTGAAAAAGCAGGTTGGGAAATTCATTATATCGGCTCAAAAGATGGAATTGAACGAGAACTTATTGAAGAACTTCCACACGTAACATATCATGCGATATCTACTGGGAAGTTGCGCCGTTATATGTCGATAGAAAATATGAAAGATCCATTTAAAGTATTAAAAGGAATTACAGATGCGTGGAGAATTATTGGAAAAGTGAAGCCAGACATTATCTTTTCAAAAGGTGGTTTTGTTTCAGTACCAGTAGTCGTAGCTGGACGGATGCGACGTGTTCCAACTATTATCCATGAATCTGATATGACACCAGGGTTAGCAAATAAATTAGCAACAAAATTTGCCGAAAAAATTGTGACAACTTTTCCAGAAACACAAAATTATTTACCACAACAAAAAGCCGTTCATGTTGGTGCAGTGATTAGAGAAGAATTATTTCAAGGTGATGAGGCGGTAGCTTATGAACTGACAAACTTGAACAAGAAAAAGCCAATTATTTTAATTATGGGTGGTAGTAGTGGTTCAGCTAATGTGAATAAAGTTGTGCGGACGAATTTACCTAAATTATTAACTAAGTATCAAATCATTCATATTTGTGGTGCAGGAAATGTAGATAAGTCGATTGACGAGGCTGGCTATGTTCAATTTGAATATGTTAACGAACAATTAAAAGATGTTTTATCGATTGCAGACTATGTCGTTTCACGTGCAGGAGCAAATGCGATTTATGAATTTTTAGCGTTAAATATTCCAATGTTGCTAATTCCGTTGCCATTATCAGCAAGTCGTGGTGACCAGATTGATAATGCTAAATCATTTGTCAAAAATGGTTATGCACATATGTTAATGGAAGAAGATATTACCGAAGATGCTTTTGAACGTGCAATTGAGCGACTTGTTAGTGATGAAAGTGCGCTTCGTGAAAATATGAAAAAAGAAGATATGCAAGTTGCTCGTGATGAAGTCATTCATTTAATTAAATCAATGGCAAAATAAATAGGTTAGCAACAAGTTAAACACATCAACGTTTCAGCACTAACAATTAGCCTGAAACTTTGATGTGTTTTTGTCATGATCAGAGGAAAAACAACTAGTATCTTATGGTAATATAATATTAAGGATATTTTAAGAGGTGATTTATTATACAAAAACGTTTAGTTAAAACAATTCTTTATATATGCGCTATCTTCATTATAGTAGGTGGAACAGTATTGTATCAAAGCTTGAACAAACCAAAAAACTCAATTGAATTACATAAGGAAATCGCCTTTTCTGATAACTATGATGAGGTGAAAAAGTTAATGGTTGATGGCTATGAAAGTAATTTTGATCAAGCAGATTATGAATTTATTTCAGATGTTGAGAAAGCACCAAACAGGATCAGACAATTAACTTTGCTAGAATACGATGAAAAAACTTATCTATTAAGTACTACGCCAGGAACAAAGAGAGTAGAGGTTTTTGACCTTGAAGAGCTTCCAGACGATATTGAAAATTACTTATTACAATTAGAACCTCAATAAAAGGTAAGTGAAAAAGGAGGTGACTTACACATTGTTAAATGAACACCTAGATTCAGAAAATTACATACATAGACAAATCAAACAAATAATGAAGGGCAATCCTGCTGACTTTTTAATCTATTCAGATGGAGTGATGCAATTAATTGATGAAAATGAGATGACAGGTAATAATCTTAAGTATCTAGAGTTATACAACAAGATTGCTCCATTATATCGGATTTCTAACTCCCTTTATTTTCTTTTTAAATTTGGCGGCGAACAAAGATATCGTAACAATTTTCTATCTGAGCTAGAAATAAAAGCACATGATAAAATATTAGAAACCTCTGTAGGTGCAGGGGATAATTTTAAATATTTACCTGAAAATATCACTTTATATGGGGTTGATTTATCTTATGCAATGTTAAAACAAGCGGTAAAAAATACAAAAAGGTGGAAAAGGAAAGCATACTATTTTCAAGGTAATGCAGAAGTATTACCTTTTAAAGATGAATGTTTCGATATTGTGTTTCACGTTGGTGGGATTAATTTTTTTAACGACAAACGAGCGGCAATAATGGAAATGGTCCGCGTTGCCAAAAGCGGCACAAAAATTGTAATCGTAGATGAAACAAAAAAATTAGTTGAGACAACTTACCGAAAAACACCTATTACGAAGGATTATTATGAGGTAGAAGAAGAGGAAGAGATAGAAGAACAGACCAATGCCCCATTAGAATATGTTCCAAACAATATGCAAGACGTTACATATAAAGAGATTTGCAAAGGATTAATGTACTGCTTAACTTTTAGAAAGCCATAAACATACATGATAAAAAAAGATACTAACCCGTAATGGATTTAGTATCTTTTTAGATCATATTATTTCTTTTCTACTTCTCGTTCATCTATAGAAACGATATCAACTTTACCTGTGTCAGGACTAATAACGAGTCCGTGTACAAGAACATGAGCAGGTAGAAGTGGATGTTCACGAATGATCTCTACACTTTGTGCAATTGATTCTTCTACTGTTTGAAAGCCATGAAATTCATGATGGAAGTCAATACCAGAGTATTCTAGTGCTTTAAACGTTTCATCTTTAATCCCTTCAGCTTTCATTTGATCCATCAATTCATGTGTATTTACGCTCGACATACCACAATCGTGATGTCCAATAACAGCAACTTCTTCTGCTTCTAATTTATAAATAGCGACTAAAATACTTTTAATAATACTATCAAAAGATTTACGAATGATTGCTCCAGCGTTTTTAACCATTTTAGCATCACCGTTCTGAATGTTTAATGCTTTTGGTAAAAGCTCTACTAAACGTGACTCCATACAAGTGAAAATAACCATCTTTTTATTAGGGATGGAGTTTGTTAAAAATTGTTCGTAATTTTTATCGGCTACGAATTGTTCGTTATATGCTAACATTTCATCAATACGACGCATAGATGAATCCCCTCTTTACTTTGAATTTTACATAATATAAATAATTATAACATAATTAAAATTATCAACCAGACTAAAACAACTTACAATTTGTAAAAGATCATGTAGTTCATAAAAAGCGATAAGCTTTTTCTCATAGTTAGTGGTAAAATAGAAAGCATGCTAATCAACTATATTTGCTGGTTGAAAAGGTGATATTGATGGATAAAAACGAAGAAACTCCTCATCACGATATAATTGATGAAGATTTATATGAAGAATTTGATGATGAAGAATTACTCGAGTTAGTAGAAGCTGCTCGAATCGATGCGCTAGAAAAAGCACGTGAACGTAAAGCACGATTAAAAAATCCGAAACCACCTTATCCGAAGTGGATTTTTTGGGTAATTGCTGTAGCGATGTTGATGAATATTATTGCATTATTACCACAAACGATTTCGATTCCAGCGATTGATTTTTTAAAAACATCTGCGAAATTATCAGCACAAGAAGATATTAAAGAGTATAAACAATCTGTCGTTGTCATTGAAACAGAAGATAGTCGCGGAACTGGATTTTCTTTTACGTCTGATGGGAACATTTTAACGAATTATCATGTCGTCGAAGGTAATAATAATGTAACAGTTGCTTTTAAAGAGGATGGTTTATTTAATGGAAGAGTGAAAGAAACATATCCAGAAGTTGATTTAGCTGTTGTTGAAGTAGATGGTGAAGATTTGCCTCATTTAACATTAGCAGACGAGTTTACCTTAACGGAAGAAGAGCCGATTTATTTTATTGGGAATCCTTTACGATTTACTGGAATTGCTAATGAAGGTTATGTGAAAGATTATGCTATTGTAAAAAGTAAAGAAGATCCTGTTGTTATGATGGATGCTCCTGTTTATCGTGGTAATAGTGGAAGTCCTGTTATCGATGAAGCAGGAATGGTTATTGGTGTAGTGTTTGCGACACTTGATACAGATGAAGCGGGGCGGGTTGGTCTCTTTATTCCAATCGATTATTTTCATGAACGATATTCTTTCAATGGAGGAATTAAAGATGAGAACGAAACGTAAATTTCCTTGGTTTGCTGAACAATCTTGGATTCATGTTTTATTTTTACATTGGCCGATTACACCAGAAGCATTAAAGCCGTATGTGCCAGATGAATTAGAAATCGATACATTTAATGGTAGTGGTTGGATTAGTATTGTTGCATTTCATACTGAAGATAGTAAGTTGCGCCTGAGTCCAAAATGGACGTCACTTGATCCTGTTACACAAATAAATGTACGGACATATGTAACCTATCCTGGTTCAAAGGAAAAAGGTGTGTATTTCTTTTCCATTCATGTTGCTCATTTAACGGCTGCATTAGGTGCGAAGTCATTTTTCGATTTACCTTTTCAATATGCACAAACTAAGATGGAAGAACGAGATGATGATACAGTGCACGTTACAGCAAAAGATGGAGATACCTCATTGTTTTCAGCGAATTACATACCACAAATCAAGGCGCCAAGTGAGTCAGAGTTAGGAACATATTTAGCAGAGCGATATTGTATTTGGAATAAGAAAAGTTCAAAATTAATAAAAATTCCAATTAAACATGATGCGTGGAATTTGTACGATGTTGATGTAGACATTGATGCAAACAAGTTATTACCATTTCAACTTGGCTCAGTAAAAGCAGAAGCGTTTTACTCTCCATTTAAAAAGACAGTATTATATCCTTACGAAACAGCATTAAAAACATCTTACAAATAAAGGGCTAGGACAAAACATATTTTACACTTAAAAAGGTGCGTTACTAAAAAGCGAGGGATATTTCTGGAGCGAATATTTAATTCAGCTTAATATGTGTAGTAAGACAGTTTTGTCCTAGCCTTTTTAATATATATTTACATGATATGACGCCATTGCGTGTTCTAAATAATGAAGTAGTTCATCATGCGATTGTTCCACGTTGATTTGTTGGCTCGGATAATAATAAGCATGCAAAAAGTGTTCGATTTTCTTTTCCAATAAATTGTCTTTCGTGCGGAGCATAATCGTAAATAAGTCGTCCCAACGACCCCAAAGTACATAATTTAGCGCATATTCATATTCCAACATAAACGATGAACTCCTTTCTACTTAATTGTTCATAACTTTATTGTATCCTAAAAGTTCAACAACTTGTTAAGTGAAAAGTGGACAATTTGCCAATATAAGGTTTCAAGCATAAATCCTTTTTACAGTAACATAATAACATCAAAACCAGTAAGGAGGATAAAAAATATGAAATTGAAGCAATTGGCCATTTTGTTTGCAGCAATATTTTTATTATTTGGGTGTCAAAGTAACAAGAACACGGATGAAAGTAGAGGGGTAAACGACAATATAGACAAGACACGTTATAGTGAAGATGGTCGAACGACACAAAATGATCGAAACATCACACGAAAAACACGTGATAACACGAATATAACCGACAAAGTAACTGATCGAAACCGTCATAGTAATAACCGCTCTTCTAACAACCGTCAAGATGGGTATGACATGTCGAAAGAAGCTGCTGATCGAATAGTTGATGAAATTGCTGAAATCGATCGTGCATATGTTTTAACGACAAAAAATAATGCATATGTCGCAGCACAGTTAGATGAAGACAACACGACACCAAATGATCACTTATCAAAAAATGATCGTAATAACAGTTCTGCAGGAATGAATGTTCGAAACGTAAACGATCGTAATGTGCGTGATCGTACAGTAAATGAAGGCGATTCGAACATGCGTCGACAAGATAATCATATGGCAAACCGTCGTGACGTAGAAGGACATGACGTAACAGATGATGTGAAAAACAAAATTGCTGATATCGTTCAAGATGTTGATGATGGAATTGAAAATGTTTACGTATCAACTAGTCCAGACTTCTTTGATTTAGCGAATAACTATGCAACAGATATGGACGATGGCAAGCCAGTACGTGGATTTTTCGACCAAATCGGTAATACGATCGAACGAATTTTCCCACAGAACAAACGATAAAATATTGTTAAAAATGTAACGAGCATTCTTTACGAGTGCTCGTTTTTTCTTATGAAAAGTTATGTTATATGGTACGATAAGAAGAATAAAGGAAGTTGAAGGAGTAGATAGCGATGACAAAAGAAGTATTAGACTACATAGAAACACATCGTGATTCATTATTAGCACGTTTGAATGATTTTTTAACGATACCAAGTGTAAGTACAGATAGTTCATATAAAGACGATCTACAAAAAGCGGCACAATTTGTGGAAGATTATTTACAGGAAATTGGTTTTGACCAGACAGAACAGTTACCAACGAACAATCATCCAATCGTATATGCAGAATATAATCAAGCTGGACCTGATGCACCGACAGTTTTATTTTACGGACATTACGACGTACAACCAGTTGATCCAATTGAACAATGGGAAAGTGAACCATTTACACCTGAAGTAAGAAATGGACGGATTTATGCTAGAGGTGCGAGTGATGATAAAGGGCAAGTGTTTATGCATTTAGCTGTTTTTGAAGCGTTTATGAAAACAAAAGGTGCGCTGCCAATTAATGTGAAAGTATGTATTGAAGGCGAAGAGGAAATTGGTAGTGAAAACTTATATGATGTGCTACAAGAGAAGAAAGAAAAATTTGCAGCAGATTTCGTCGTCATTTCAGATTCAGGGATGGTCGCACAAAATCAGCCGACGATTCTATACGGGTTAAAAGGTTTTACAGGTATTGAAATAACAGTCGATGGTCCAGAACAAGACTTACATTCAGGTCTTTATGGTGGAGCGGTACGAAATCCAGTTATGGCATTATCTCATATTTTAAGTACAATGAAAAATATCGATGAAGAAATAACAGTAGAAGGATTTTACGATGATGTCGAACCAATGACGGAAGAAGAACGTGCCTTGATTGCCAAGGTAAAGGGGGAAGATTACACAAAAACTACTGGTGTCACAGAAACTGTCTCTGAAAAAGGGTATGATGCAAAAGAACATACGATGGCGCGTCCGACATTTGAAATTAATGGCATGTACGGTGGATATCAAGGTGAAGGAACGAAAACAATTATTCCTGCAACAGCAACAGCAAAAATTACATGTCGTCTCGTACCAGGGCAAGACCCAGAACATATTCAACAGTTACTCGTTGATCATATTGAACGCGTCACGTCAACAGGTGTCCAGGTTGCAGTCAAAAAAGAAAAGCTATCATCAAAAGCATATATGGTCGAACCAGATCATCCACTTATTCAAAAAGCGGCAGCTTGTTATGAACGCGCATTTGAAAAGGAAACTGTTTTTGTTAGGATGGGTGGGTCGATTCCGGTTGTTGAGTGGTTAGATGCTATTTATGGTGTACCAATTATTTTATTAGGATTCGGAACGCCGGAAGATCGTTTGCATTCACCAAATGAAAGCTTTCCGTTAGATAGTTTCGATCAAGGGATGAAAACGCTCGTCTATTATTACGATGAAGTAAGCAAATAAATCTATTCTAAGGGGAAATGGAGATGAAGTATGCTGTAGTAACAGGGGTATCAAGTGGTTTAGGATTTGCAACAGCACAATTATTGTTAGAATCAGGAATTCATGTGTATGGTATATCCCGGACAGATGAATCAAAATTAAAGGATCTAGCAAAGGAAAATAACGTTGATTACATTCATTATCCATGTGATTTAAGTGAAAAAAGTGAAGTTACGAAAACATTGGAGAAGTTGTCAGATGTGGTGAATCATTGGACGGAAAATGATCAATTATTTGTCGTGAATAATGCCGCAGTCATTCAGCCGATTAAACCGGCTCATACATTAACACAAGAAGAACTTGCTTATCATTATGAAGTCAATGTGCTTGCGCCTATTCAATTAATGAATACATTATTAGCAAAAAGTATGGAGCGAAATGTAACCTTTGTTGGATTGAATGTAACAAGTGGTGCAGCAGTTAATCCGTTATTTGGTTGGAGTGCATATTGTAGTGCGAAAGCAAGTATAAATATGTACACGAAAACAGTTGCCCATGAACAAAACGAATTGCAAACTGATAATAAAATGATCGCTTTAAATCCTGGTATTATGGATACGAATATGCAAGCAGAAATTCGTAGTACAGATCAAGCTAACTTTCGTATGGTTGAGCAGTTTAAACAATATAAACAACAAGGAATATTATCACAAACAGAAGCGGTAGCAAGTATTCTGATTGATATTATGACAGACGAAGCAAATGTCGTAAATGGTACGATTTATGATGTGAATGATTATACGTAAAAGTTACTTGAAACATGCATAGACAGCATGTTTCAAGTAACTCATCGTTTTTTATGGTAAACTAATGTAAGCATGGATAATTTTAAGTTATCCATGCTTTTCAATTGAATCAATTCCATAATTCAAATTCAGTTGCTTAAATATGAACTTTACGTTTGTTGGTAAATCCGTTTACCTTCATTACAGCCGACGACTGCTTTTTAGCCGCGTATCCCTAACTTTTAAAAAATGGGACAAAACGATTTTCATCAATGAATGTTGCTTGACTAGCTAACCGTTTCGGAAATATACTCCGCTTTCCGCGGGCGAGCAGTGAGCCGCTTCAGGCTTCGCCTTGCAGGGTCTCACATAGGCTCTATTCTCCCGCTGGAGTCTCCGTATATTTCCTACACTTAATATTTACTTTCTACTACCTTGTGCATAAAAAATGTTTTGTCCCGAACTAGAGGATTTTCGGACTCATGCTTTTCCCGCAAGAGTCAGTCGGCTTCCATTCAAGTAAACTTAGTTACATGAGCTATACACGTATGATTATAAAAGTTGGTGACTTATCATTCGTGTTTTTAAATAAATTATTCTATTATGAAATTGCTTCGTTAAGATAAATTAGGCTCATAATAAAATTATTAGCAAACACGAATAATTATAGTGATTAAATGCTGAACGTTTGTGTTCAACATGTATAATGTAGTTTTCTTGAACGAAAGTCGGCTGACTCCAGCGGGAAGGCGAAGACACGAAGACCCTGCAGGAAGTGTTTTTCTTCCGAAGCGGCTGAGTGCGAGCCCGCGGAAAGCAGCCGACTGTAGTGAATGAAAACGGGTTTGCTCTCAAACTTAATATTATTGCTTTTATCTTATACAATGATGAAGTTATTTCAATAAAATAAAGTTAAATTAATCTACATGATGAAAGGGCGTATTATAATGATTACAAGAAAAAGTGAGCGGGAAATTAACCAAATGGAAAAAGCGGGTGATTTACTCGTTTTAACACATAAAAAAATTGCTGAAATGATTAAACCAGGGATTACGACGATGGAAATTGAAGAGTTCGTTGAAAAGTTTTTGAAAAAACATGGAGCAACTCCCGAGCAAAAAGGTTTCCAAGGATATAAATATGCAACATGTGCATCATTAAATGATGAGATCTGTCATGGTTTTCCTCGAAACGAACCATTAGAAGATGGTGATATCGTAACGATAGATATGGTCGTGAACTTAGATGGTGGACTAGCAGATTCAGCTTGGACATATGCAGTAGGCAATGTAGATGAAAAAGGGTTACGTTTAATGGATGTTACGAAAAAAGCACTGTATGTTGGTATCGAACAAGCTCAAGTCGGTAACCGAATTGGGGATATTGGACATGCGATTCAAACATACGCAGAAGGAGAAGGTTTTTCTGTCGTAAGAGAATTTACCGGTCATGGTATTGGTCCGACGATTCATGAACCACCACATATACCACATTTTGGTGAACCGAATAAAGGAATTCGTTTAAAAGAAGGTATGGTTATTACAATTGAACCGATGATTAACGAAGGAACGTGGAAAAGTCAGATGGACGATAATGGATGGACAGCACGTACACAAGATGCTGGACGTTCGGCACAATATGAACATACATTAGCCATTACAAAAGATGGTCCACGTATTTTAACAGAACAAGACCGCTAATAGTTGTAGGTAAGCATACGCTTCACTCATCTAAAAGCGATAGCAAGGTAAAGGGGATATCGTGATGGCTGAGGAAATGATCGAACAAAAACAATATACGAAAATGGCGATGTTTAAACAAGGGGTCATTACAGGTATTCCGATTACATTAGGCTATATACCGGTGGCGATTACTTTTGGTGTACTTTCTTTTCAATCAGGTTTGTCATTGCTTGAATTAACGTTAATGAGTGCCCTCGTATTTGCAGGTGCAAGTCAATTTATGGGTGTAAATATGATCGTAGCAAATGCGTCGATGATTGAAATCGTCATTGCAACCTTTGTATTGAACTTTCGTCACTTTATTATGAGTTTATCCTTTATGAATAGTATTCGTGACCATGTTTCGCTTAAAGGACGGCTTGGAGTATCATTAGGGTTAACAGATGAAGCATTCGCCGTAGCATCAATGAATCAGGAAAAAGCGAACAATAATCAAGCGGTATATTTTTACATTGGGATTTTCTTATCTGGCTATCTTGCCTGGGTGTTAGGTTCTTTAGTTGGTGGAGTACTTGGAGAAGTTATTCCTGAACAATTGAGTCAAAGTATGGGAATAGCATTATACGCTTTATTTATTAGTTTATTAGTACCTGCTGTGAAAAAAGAAGTCCGCTATGGTTTGGTCGCTCTTATTGCGATGCTTATAAATGCGATAGCCGTTCAATTTATGAGTAGTGGTTGGGCGATTGTTGTTGGCACTTTACTAGGTGGCCTCAGTGGTGTCGTTTTATTAAAGGAGAAATACGGATGATTATACTCATTATTATTGGTATGGCGATCGTAACGATGGTGCCGAGATTTGTTCCGGCATTTATTGTTAACCATATGATTTTTAAAGATTGGATTAATAATTGGTTGCAATCTATTCCTTATGCGGCGCTTGGGGCACTTATTTTCCCAGGAGTATTGCTCGTTAAAGAAGATCAACCACATATTGGAATTATCGGTGCACTCATTGCCATTATATTATCGTATATTGGATTTAATATTATTCTTGTTGTTGTTGCTTCGATTGCAACTGTATATTTATTAACGATGTAACATCAACCATTAGTTTGGTTGGTGTTTTTTTCATGGCATATGTGGGCATCGGTTGGACAAACTAGTTGTACCTATAATGCCTTTGAAGAGAGATGATTGAAGTGTTTTCGGTGAAAAATGATAAACAATGGGCGATAATTTCCCTCGCCTCGGTTCCGTTAATCATGACGTTAGGGAATTCAATGCTAATTCCTATTTTACCTGTCATGGAAAAGAAATTGGAGATTTCAACATTACAGTCCAGTTATATTATTACGATGTATTCGGTAGTCGCGATTTTCTTTATTCCATTAGCTGGCTATTTGTCTGATCGCTTTGGTAGAAAAAAAGTGCTCATCCCTGCTTTAATTATTACAGGTATTGGCGGTCTGATCTCAGGTTTAGCTGCATGGAAAATGACGAATGCATTTGCGCTCATTTTAGTCGGTCGAATTTTACAAGGAATTGGTGCATCTGGTGCCATGCCGATAGTTTTGCCACTTGTCGGTGATATGTTTCATCGTGATGAAGAAGCAAGTGCAACACTAGGTATTATTGAAACATCGAATACAGTAGGAAAAGTGTTAAGTCCAATTTTAGGCGCTGGATTAACTGCTATTATTTGGTTTTTGCCATTTTTTTCAATACCTATATTTTGTCTCATATCCTTAATACTTATTATTTTTTTAATTAAAGAAGATCGTGATGAAGAAGCTCCTTTTACTTTTAAAAAATATACCGCTTTAATTAAAGATGTATTTGCCCAACATGCTCGTTGGCTTATAGCTGTGTTTATTATCGGTGCATTATTGATGTTTATTTTATTTGGGTTTTTATTTTATTTGTCGACGATATTAGAAGATACTTTTCACATTAAAGGTATTAAAAAAGGTTTATTATTAGCGATTCCATTATTAGCTTTGTCGGTAGCTTCTTATGTTACTGGGAAAAAGATTAAAGATAATTTGCGTGTGATGAAATGGGTTACTTTCGTAGGTATTCTGTTAGCGGGTGGGGCTGTTGCAGTTATTTCATTTATGACTCATTTCATTTATTTGTTGTTCATTTTTTTAATTTGTGGAACAGGTATCGGCATGGCCTTACCTTGCTTAGATTCTCTCATTACAAAAAGTATAGAAGAGACGATTCGAGGAGCTATTATGGCAATGTACAGTTCTATGCGTTTCATTGGTGTTGCCGCTGGTCCTCCTGTTGTCGCATTATTGATGAAACAAAATATATTTTGGCTTATTGCCTTATTATCTGTTTTTGCGTTAGTAGCAGGTTTTTTAGCCTTCCGTCAAATTGATCCTGAAGAAGAATGAAGATGATACATGTTAATATGATATAATATATATTAAATGTGACACACTGTATTGGAATAGGAAAGTATTGTAAGCACTTACGTAAATCGGGATTGATACGTAAGGCTTCTTTGTTTTTCAAACGTTATTCTCTACAATATAACAATTCTTTTCAGTATGTCATGTTTATTAATATATAATTTTTCAAATTTTTGTTACAATGAAAGTGTAAGACTATCATGTTCCATAGGGAGGATATTTGGGATGGATTTTCGTATTGAGAAGGATACACTAGGAGAGGTAAAGGTACCTGCAGATAAATATTGGGGTGCACAGACACAAAGAAGTAAACACAATTTCCCGATTGGGAATGAAACAATGCCGATAGAAATTATTAAAGCTTTTGCAATCACGAAAAAAGCGTGTGCAGCAGCTAACTATGATTTAGGTTTATTAGAAAAAGAAAAATCTGATGCAATTGCATATGCAGCTGAGCAAGTGTTAGCTGATAAATTAACAGATCACTTCCCATTGGTCGTATGGCAAACTGGAAGCGGTACACAGTCTAATATGAACGTAAACGAAGTATTATCTTTTGTAGGAAACGAGTGGCTAAAAGAACAAGGAAGTGATTTAGTTTTACACCCAAATGATGATGTGAACAAATCACAAAGTTCAAATGATACATACCCTACAGCACTTCACGTAGCTTCTGTATTGAAATTAGAAGATACAGTGTTACCTGCACTTAAAGTATTAAAAGAAACACTAGGGAAAAAAGCAGAAGAATTTAAAGATATTGTAAAAATTGGTCGTACACATTTACAAGATGCAACTCCAATTACATTAGGACAAGAAGTAAGTGGTTGGCATCGTATGCTGGAGAAGACAGAAGTAATGATCCAAGAAGGTGCTGAGCATTTAAAAGACTTAGCAATTGGTGGAACAGCAGTAGGAACAGGATTAAACGCACATCCAGATTATGCAGAAAAAGTTTGTGCAGAGATTTCTGAGATTACTGGAAAAGCATTCCGTTCTGAATCAAATAAATTCCACTCATTGACGAGTTATGATGAATCTGTTTTTGCGCATGGTGCATTAAAAGCATTAGCGGCAGATTTAATGAAGATTGCTAACGATGTTCGTTGGTTAGCAAGTGGACCACGTTCAGGATTTGGAGAAATTACGATTCCAGCAAACGAACCAGGAAGTTCAATCATGCCAGGTAAGGTAAATCCAACTCAAAGTGAAGCATTAACGATGGTTGTGACACAAGTTGTTGGAAACGATGCAACAATTGGATTTGCGGCGAGTCAAGGTAACTTTGAATTAAACGTATTCAAACCTGTTATTGCATATAACTTCTTACAATCAGCACAATTACTAGCTGATAGTATGTTATCATTTGAAGAGCGTGCAGTACGTGGTATTGAAGCGAACCAAGATAAGATTGATCAATTCTTAAATGATTCATTAATGTTAGTTACAGCATTAAATCCTCACATTGGATATGAAAATGCTGCAAAAATTGCGAAGAAAGCATTTGACGATAACACAACATTAAAAGAAGCAGCAATTGAACTTGAGCTATTAACAGCAGAAGAGTTTGATAAGTTTGTTGTGCCAGAAGATATGACACATACACTATAATCATATAAAGTTGAAAAACCTGTGATATCTCGTTATGAGATGTCATGGGTTTTTTTTGTCATAATTTCCATAAATTATATCTAATAAGAAAAGAGTATTGGTTCACAATACAAGTAAGGAGGTGACAGAAATGGCAAATCGAAATAATTCAAACCAATTAGTTGTACCTGGTGCTGAACAAGCTTTAAACCAGATGAAAACAGAAATCGCTCAAGAATTTGGCGTACAATTAGGTCCTGATTCAACATCACGATCAAACGGTTCTGTTGGTGGTGAGATTACAAAACGTTTAGTCCAAGCTGCACAACAACAACTTGGAGGGAACCAGTAAGTAATATAAAATGATAACTAGTTGGTTCGTATCGTATTATACCCCATACTATGATACGAACTCCGCTAGTTCTTTCTTAAAAATCGGACTGTCTGTATAGGCAGTCCGATTTTTTGTTATAAATTTTAGATCTAATCTAAAATCGCTTCGCCCGCAGTGAATTTGCTCCAATCACAACGGTTTTGTTTAAATCACAGCAAAAAAATAAAAAAGTATGGGAATGCTTTCTTTTTGTCCCATACTTTTGTGTAATTAACGATGAAATAATACTAACCTAGCATCGGGTGCGACACAACGGTGTGTGTACTCTTCATACCCTGCTTCTGCTAATTTTGATTGACCAAGATTTTTTGCTTCGTCATCATTCTGTGCTGGAAATGATTCATCTAATAATAATTCTCCCGCTTTAGAAAAAACAGTTAATGTATATTCTGCCATGTTCGTTCCCCCTAACGAAATTGCAATTTACTCGTATTATGCCATGTTTTTTCAAAAAAAGATAGGGAAAATCATTATTGTAAGAAAATTAACATAAATGGAATTATATTTCTCAAGGGAAAAATCTCATTATGCAAACGTTTGCTCGTATATTATTTTCATGATAAAATACAAATAACTAAAATAGAGGCAGGGGGATGACATGACACAATCAATATCTTTTATTCATGCAGCAGATTTACATTTAGATAGTCCTTTTAAAGGTTTAAGGAATATTCCCTCTAAGCTTTTTCAAGATGTTCGGGAAAGTACATTTACTGCATTAGATAACCTCGTGCAAATAGCTATTTTAAAACAAGTAGATTTTGTCTTGTTCGTCGGTGATTTATTTGATAATGAGAAGCAAAGTTTAAAAGCACAAGTTAAACTACGAACGGCATGCGAAACGTTACAAGCGAATGAAATTGATGTGTTTTTATCCTATGGTAATCATGACCATGTATTAGGTAATCCATATCGTTTACCATTTCCAGATAATGTTCATATTTTTTCTTCTGAACATGTTGAGCAACTTATTTATGAAAAAGATCATGAAAAACGAGCCGCAATTTATGGATTTAGTTACCATGAACGAGCTGTTCGAATGAATAAAACAGAAGAATACGACAAACAAGATAATCAGATTCCTTTCCATATTGCGACATTACACGGTTCATTACATGGTAACCAAACTCATGATCCTTATGCGCCGTTTACTTTAAAGGAATTGCAGAATAAGCCATTTGATTATTGGGCGTTAGGACATATTCATGAACGTGCTGAACTGTCGCATCATCCTCCTATTATTTATCCAGGCAATATCCAAGGAAGACATCGCAATGAAACGGGAGAAAAAGGTTGTTATTATGTACAAATGACGGAAACAGATACGTCGTATGATTTTATTCCATTGCAATCAATTCAATTTATAGAACAACGCATCGACATCAGTGCATGTGCGACTATCCATGATTTGGAAAGTACGATACAGTCAGCTATTCCAAGATCTAAATCTAAACAATTACTCCATATAACACTTTATAGTGAGTATAATCAGACAGTTGATGTAAAAGACGAAGAGATGATGCAAGAACTTATTGATATTATTAATGAATCATTAATGGAAGAGAAATATTGGCAATTTATTTATACATATAAACTAGAAGTTAGACAAACAACGACAATAGCAGTAGAGGAGAAGTTTGTTGAAGAAATTGAACGTGCATTGGATACAACAGATGTAAATCAGACGTTAGCCGATTTATACCGACACCCGATTGCTCGAAAATTTGTTAACAAACTTGATCATGAAGAAATAAAACAAGCGGCACATAATTTATTGTTATATGAACTTTTACAAACGGAAGAACGTGATGAACAATGAAGTTTATTCAAGCAAATATATATGGTTTTGGAAAATGGGTTGATGAAACAATTACTTTTCCAGACACGAAACCAATTTGTTTTTACGGTGAAAATGAATCAGGTAAAACGACCATTCAACAATTTATTTTGTACATTTTATTTGGCTTACCTCCACGAAAATTAGCACGGTACAAGCCATTAAATAGTAATAAAATTGGAGGCATGCTCATTGTTGAAGATGAAAAAATTGGTCAATATTCAATCGAACGAATTGAACAAGATGTTATTTGTTATGATGCTGATGGTGTATTGCAAAGTGAAGCGTGGTTAGAACATCGTTTACAAGGACTAAATCGAGAAGTATTCACATCAATATATGCTTTTTCTGCAGTCGATTTAACAGCGATTCAAACGATGAAACGAACAGATTTAAGTGATGTATTATTTAGTGTTGGTTTAACAGGTTCAACTGATATTTACGAAGCGGAAAAGCAATTAGCAAAAAGAACCGATGATTTATTTAAGCGACAAGGCCGCATTCCACAAATGAACAAACAGCTAAATGAAACAGCAACTATACACGAAGAACTAAAAGACATCCAACAAAAAGAAGCACAATATGAACAAAAACAATCATTACTCAAACAATTACAACAAGAAAAATCCATACAAGATGAACAGGCAGCAACATTGCAAGCAACTATATTAAAAGAGGAAAAAATCCAAACATTATTACCGCAACTCCACGAATATGAGCAATCCAAACATGAATTGAAACAATATCCAAAACAAATACCTTTTCCCGAAAATGGAATAGAAAGATTAGAGCAGTTAAAAGAAACAATGTTACCGTTAAACAGTGAATTACAAGGCTTGAAAAATAGAATGGAACATGCCAAGAAGGAAAGGTTAGAAAACGAAACGAACCTTTATGAAGAAGCATTAATCGAGGAAGCAAAAGCCGTTGTGCAACAAAAAGCATCTTATCAATATTTATTAGAACAACAAAAAAATAAACAAGCACAAATTGAACAAATAGAAATGGAATTATCAAATGAAATAGGCTCGATTCAAATGACTGTAGATGAAATCGACGCATTAACATTAGCCTTTCATTTAGAAAAGCATTGGACAACGTTAGCACGAAATCAAGCAGAACTTTTACAACTAGATGAAAAACAATCAGCAACTTACGAAACATTACAAGAACAAGAAAAAGCGTTACTTCATGAAAAGGAACAACTAAAAGAACGAAAAATATCAGAAGTAGAAATTCAGCAATTACAGCAACAACTAAGCGAAACATCTCCAAACCAATCTTTAACCGGAGAAAATAGAAGGTGGCAACGTTGGCAAGAAAGTCGCATGAAAACAGCGAAAAACATTTTGATAGGCTCAGCTGTTATCGCGATCATCGCAACAATTATTGCGCTTTTTATGGAAAATGTTATTTTATTAGCGATTCCATTCATATTACTCACAGGTGGGATTGTACAATTTTTTAATGTGAAACGAACGATTGACTTCTTCATGGAAAATATGGATAGCTCTAACAATGAAGCTGAACATACTTATGAAGAATTGCAGCAGGTGTTGCAAGAACAATATGAGGTGCAAAGAGAAATTGATGTAATTGATAAACAGTTAGGACAAATTAAGTTAGAACGGAGACATTGGCAAAAAGAACAAACTGAATTTCTCAAAAAAGAAAATAAGTGGATTCAACAAGTCGAACAAGAGAAAGCGACTCATTCTTTTTTGCATGATATAGATTTGCCGTATTGGACTGATTTATTAGTTATCATCCGTAAAGTGCAGCAACTTTCATCCGAAAAAAACCATTTTAGAACAGAATTAAACGATATAAATGAGCAACTAGAGAAAATTGAATTACAACAAGCAAACATTTCTAAACAGTTATATCAAGGAGATAGTATGTTAACGATTGAGCAACTCGAAGAAATCGTGCAAAAACAACAAGCAAAACAACATGTTATCCAACAACTTGATGAACAAATAGACGAGTATGCAACGACAATCGAGCAGATGCAACAGGAAATATCTGTCTATGAAGCCACATTAGCAGAGCTATTTGCCATTGCAAACGTAGATTATGAAGAAGCATATTTACAAGTAGCTAAACATAAACAAACGATAGAACAAATTCAATCTTCTATGGAAAATACGAAAGCACAATTATTTATGATGTTTTCAGAAACGGAAACAGAACAATTATTACAAGAAATAAGAAGTGAACAAGATGTCGCCATACAAATTGCAAATGTTCAACAAGCTTTAAATGAAACAAAACAAAAACAAGAAGAATTGAATGAACAAATTGCAAAATTACAATTAGAAATCGAGCAACTGGAATTATCAAATGATCATTCTACAGCAATTTATCAATATCAAATGGAAGTTGATACATTACAGCAGCAAGCTGAATCTTGGGCAATTTTAAAAGTAGCACAAACGGCACTAGCACAAGCTAAACTCAATTATCAAGTGAATCATTTAGAAGCTGTATTACAACATACGTCTTCTTTTTTCCAAACATTAACGACAGGAAGGTATCGACAAGTTTTTGCGCCGAAGGAAAATGAATCATTTGAGGTAGAAGGAAACGATTATATCAGATATACTATAAATAAGTTGTCGCAAGGAACAGTCGATCAATTATATGTTTCCTTACGTTTAGCGATTAGCGTTGTCATGAGTGAGCGCTATAAAATGCCTCTTATGATGGATGATGCATTCGTTCATTTTGATGAAAAAAGAACGAACAATATGTTAGCAATTGTAAAACAATTAGCTGAACAACAACAAGTTATTATTTTTACATGTAATCGTCTGATTGCCAATCAATTACATAGTACACATTTAGAATAAGCGAAATTCGACAGGAGGAAGATGATGAGAAAAGGAATTAGAACATATAATGTAGGAGATTCATTTGATGACTTTTTATTAATTAAGGAAGTTAGATCAGGTACAGCGAGTAATGGAAAGCCATTTTTAACATTATTTTTCGTTGATGAATCAGGAGAGATTGATGCCAAGTTATGGGATGCATCTAAAGAAGACGAAACAACTTTTGTCGCAGGAAAAGTTGTAAAATTATCAGGTGATATTATTGAATATCGTGGCTCCTTACAGTTACGTCTAAAGTCAATTCGCCTTGCTCAAGTAACAGACGGTGTACGTGTTTCAGACTTTTTAGAACGTTCTCCGATAAATAAAGAAACATTACAAGAAGACTTAACAGCAGCCATTTTTGAAATGGAAAATCCTAATATCCAAAGAATTGTTCGTGCTTTTATTAAGAAATATCAAGAGGATTTTTTCAACTATCCAGCAGCATCAAAGAATCATCACGCATTCGTATCAGGACTCGCTTATCATGTTGTATCGATGTTGAAAATCGCGAAATCATTATGTGAGATTTATCCAGAATTAAATAAAGACTTGTTATATGCAGGAATTATTTTACACGACATTGGAAAAATCCATGAATTATCAGGTGTTGTATCGACTACTTATACGACAGAAGGTACGTTAATTGGACATATCTCAATCATGCATACCGAAATTAAAGAAGTAGCTGATGAGTTAAAAATCGATGGCGAAGAAGTTATGTTATTACAACATATTGTTTTAGCTCACCACGGAAAAGGCGAGTGGGGTAGTCCAAAGCCGCCATTAGTACGCGAAGCCGAGATACTTCACGTTATTGACCTAATTGATATGAAAATGAATGTATTAAATCGTGCGCTTGATAAAACGACACCAGGAGAATTTACAGAACGACTATTTCCGATGGACAATCGCTCATTTTACAAGCCGACGATTGAGGGATATAAATAAAAGGTTAAGTTGTTTAAATTAATGTCATAATAAGCACCCATTTTTAAATATTTGAAATGGGTGCTTATTTAATACAGATGTATAGTTAAGACCTGTAATCTTATAGTTAGGGAATGACCAAAGGTTTCTAAAGAAATGTGTTAGTTTGTAGCTTACTTACTAAGCAATCTATTGTATGAAAAATAAGCATAATTTCAATCAAACGTATTATTCTTGATTGTCATTAGTGATTGGAAGTAATGGATATTCCCAATGCGTAAAACATTCATTCAATTTATAATATCCAGCTTCTCTATCTTTAGAAATATAGCCACATTGCTGATTCATATTGAAAACATTCTGCACGTCATTGTCTGCTTCAATATAATGACTCAAATTTGGAGTGACATCAATCCAGGCTTGATCAGCATTTTCATCATATCTTGATTTCAAATCGTAAATAATTACTCCTTTTTCTCCTTCATCTTTCACTACACTTATTTCACTACCGTGATTTTTACCGTTTTCCCCAGCATTATTCATAAAGTTTTCAAGCATATCTTTATTTTTTAATTCATTATCTTGCCAAATAATATCATCATCACTAGGTTGAAATTGTTCTGTTTGTGGTTCTTCTTCTGAATCGTTCTCATAGGGGACTTCTCTACCTTCTCGTTCATCTAATTGTACTTGAGCAACGAGTATAGCAGATTGCAGACCAAAAGCAATAGCATAACTTTCACTATGTTCTCCGTCACTTGTATCAATATTATCAATTGCTTCGAGAGCTTCATCAATTTTACTTTGGTCAGTTGAATCTTTTATCTTACCTGATTTTCCTTCTTTGACTTGCTCTTCATCCTCAACTTCAAACAAATTTGCCACTTTTGTAATTGCTATATCGATATTATTTTGATTAGTATTACATCCTTGCAATATTAGCATTATACTTAAAATCATCAATAATCTGCTTGTAATCATTTTCTTGTTGCATCTTCTGATAGCATTATAATTCTCTTGCGTAAATTCGTTGTTTCCGTTCAATTTAACACTCCCTTACTATTGTATGGGTATTATAATAATAGTCTGTTTTTTTAGTATTACTACAATGGCTAACTATTCGAATTCCACTTTAACAATATCAGTTTCGCTTCCTTGCTTAGTAAGAATAACGTCAGCTTCATAATCACTTATCCACTCTACAGATATGTCATCAGGTAGCTTAGTTTTCATAATAGAGTTATTATCATAATTAATTCTAAGAGTAGGATCTGGAAAATCCTCTATCCTAACAATTTCTATTTTGTTTTTATTGTTAGGGGAATCACTAACGATTAATTGAGTTTCATTAGGAATAAATATGTTATATAAAAGCCAAATGACAAGTGCAATAATGAAAATTCCTATCAAAACTATCCCAGAACAACAACCTATTTTAGTTGCGAATTTTGTTTTTTCTTGCTCCACCATATAATCAGTATTCCAGTTCATTTATTTAACCTACTTTTCGAAAGATATTGAATAAAAGTCATTTTATAGTTGTATATTTAACATGAGTGTATCACAACTATTTTTGTTTTGTATGCAATTATATCTTGTTGTGCGCAGCTTTTTTTCCAGTGTATTAATCTCTCTCTTTACTATAATTTATTATCAATTGTATGTAAGTTTATTTTCATTCATAGAGGATTTCGTGACCCCTAAAACGAATACATATTATAGATTAAAGAGATTAATTTTACGTATAAAATGAACATAAATAACATATACATATACTAGGAAAACGGTGGACAAGGAGGTATTGTCATGCTCGCTTCAATTCCTTGGTGGATTTTTGTCGTATTAGCATTTATATGTTTTAGTGGGTATATGTCTTTTCGTGCTGCTCATGCGGAGAGGAAATTAGAACAACATTTTATTGAAAGTGAAGGTCAAATTTATATGGAAAGAATGCAACAAGAAAAAGATAAACGAAGTCGCTCAACAGAAGGGTAAGAAATTAGAATAGAATAAAAAAAAGATTACTGTGTGATAGTAACTAGTTCTATTCAGAGTTGCAAACAAATAACATATCAAATTGCAACCAAAAATCTACTATAACTTTACACGAATAAGCACTGCTTTTCGCAGTGTTTTTTTATGTTACAATAAATAGTAAGAAAAATCATTCTAATATTTAGTTATTACTTCAACAATAGAACCCGCTTATTTAACAGTTAGTTTTACTTGCTATGGTAAGGGAGTGATTTAAATGCCAACTTGTAAAAACTGCCATCGTAAGTGGAGTTGGTGGCAAACTTTTAAAAAGAGCTTTTCTTTCCGAATAGGAATGGCTTGTCCCTTTTGTAATGAAAAGCAATATTTTTCAGCCCGTTACAGAATGAGAAGTACCATTATTCCTGTTGTTTCGAGTCCTCTAATAATGTTTACTGGCATATATTTTGGTTACTCTTATCTTTCATTACTCATCGCATTAAGCGTTTTATTAGTCATTTTTGCAATCAATCCATTTTTTGTAGAGCTATCCAATGAAGAGGAACCTCTTTTTTGATAATTTTATCAGTTTTTATGCTTAAAATATGTATATTAAAAAACGTGCTGACCATAAAAGGTTAGCACGTTTTTATTAGTTGTTTAGCCCATTTCTGGCATTGCTGGTTGTTCAGGTTCATCGAAAATATCTTCTAAACCTTCAATTTTAATATCAATATCTGCATCTTCTAGTAACTTGTTAATTTTCTCAACAGCTTCTTGTTGGTCTACTTTACGTTCTGCAATTGTACGTCGAATTTGATCTTCATTGTCTTCATAAGAACCAATATCACCATCTAAATCTTTAATTTCTAATACTTCAATAATGTGGAATCCAAAATCAGATTGAACTGGTTCGCTAATTTCGCCTTCTTTCATTGAGAATGCTTTGTCCTCAAATTCAGGAACCATTGCACCGACAGAGAAGAAACCGATATTTCCACCTTCTTCAGCTGAACCTTCGTCAGTAGAATGTTTTTTAGCTAGCTTTTCAAAATCTTCACCATCATCTAACTTTTTCTTAATATCTTTTGCCGTTTCTTCATCTTCTACAAGAATGTGACGGGCATCAATTTCTTTATCCATTCGCTCATAATGTTCTTTCATTTCATCTTCGTCAATTTCTATACCGTCTGTAATAGCTTGTTCTTGAAGTAAGCTCGTCTTAATATCTGTTTTTAATTCATCTTCTGTAAGACCTTGCATTGCTAATACTTGTTCAAACTCTTCGCCGACTTGTTCTTTCACTGTTTCTAATTCTTTGTCGACATCTTTATCCGAAACATCGTATTTATCTTCTAACACTTTTAATGTAATTAGTTTCTTTAAAGCTTCTCCTCCGTTTGATGCAACTAACTCATCGTATAATTCATCTTTCGTTACATTACCGGCATTTGTTTCAGCTACAGTATCTGAATTGTCGCTACCACAAGCAGCTAATCCAAATAAACTGAGTGATAATGTTGTTGCGATAATCACTTTTCTCATTTTGACACTCCTCCATGTATTGAATCTAAATGAATTTATTTTTAGTTTTCATTTCTTAAACACTATTAAAAAGAATAACATAACTGAATCTAATGGTAAACGATTTAAATGAGATTTCAGCAAAATTACGCAAAAAAAAGAAGGTCGATGGTGCTAAACCTTCTTTTTCTAGCTAACATCTTTGAATGAAGTAAATTATGACTTTTCATTCTTTTGATTTTGAAGTTTTTCCTCTAAATCTTGAATACTTGATTCAATTTGTTCTAAATAATCGTAAATATTATCTTGATGTGGTTCAACCGCTTCTTTCCATTCTTCAATCGACGTTTTCATTTCTTCGGTTAACTCATTAATCAAAGCGACACCTTCTTTAGATGTTTTCGCAATTTGATCTTTTAATTTTATTCCGTCTTGAATTAGGTCTTCAACGATTGTTTTTAATTCTGTCCCTTGTTCGACAACTTTACTACGTAAGTCTCTCCCAGAGGAAGGGGCTACGACTAAAGCTGTTGCCGCACTGACAGTACCTGCGACGAAAAATCCTATAGTAAATGCTTTTCCTTTTGACATATAATCTAATCCTCCTTTAAAGAAGTTGTTTTATTTTTTTAGATGGCACCGTTAATATCTTTGGCCATTTTTTGTAGTTCTTCTAAATAAAATTGGTCATCTCGAGTTGTCCATTGTGCGTTAAATCCATCATTTTCATCATATCTTGGAATAATATGAACATGTAAGTGATAAACAGATTGACCTGCAAAAATACCATTGTTATTTAATAAGTTAACTCCGCGTGGATTATAGACTTCTTTAATTGCATTAGCAATCTTTGGTACACGTGCAAACAATTTGCCTGCAACGTCTTCTGGAGTTTCAAAAATATCAGATGTATGTACTTTTGGAATAACAAGTGTATGACCTGTTGTCACTTGACTAATATCTAAAAATGCATAGACATGGTCGTCTTCATACACTTTTGCAGATGGAATATCTCCTGAAATAATTTTACAAAAAATACAATCGTCGTGTTTCATCGTTAACAACTCCTATTAATGAATGATGTATCATTAGTTTATCATAAAGAGTCGGACAAGTATATGCAGGAATTGTTAAAGATATATTACTTTTTTAAACAAGTAGAAAACAACAGACTACGCTCTAAAACGTAGTCTGCTTTAAGAAGAAAAATAAGAAACACCATCAGCTCGGGGATTAGGTCATTTCTAATAATGAAATAACAAGCTATATAGCTGATGCTTATCATAACGGTAGTAGTCGATATGTTTCTTGTTTTTTCTTCACAAATAGTATGACCTTTGGAGAAAATATTATACATCTTTCTTCTTTATCATATATACTATGTTTAACGACGTTAATTGTGCGGCATATTATTCAAATAACGTTATTATAATGATTGGTCGAGGTGAATATTTTGCAACCATTATTGGATATTTCAAATTTAACAGGTGGTTATTCAAACAAAAATGTCCTTCATGATATTTCCTTCTCTATTCAATCAGGTGAGATTGTCGGATTGATTGGTTTAAATGGGGCGGGAAAAAGTACAACGATAAAACATATTATTGGTTTACTAGCAGAAAAAAGCGGTCAGATTACGATTAATGGGAAGACATTAAAAGAAAATTCAACTAGTTACCGTAAAGAAATAGGCTACATTCCAGAACAACCAATTTTATATGATGAATTAACTTTATACGAACATTTACGATTAACTGCAATGGCGCATGATTTAGATGAGGAAACGTTTGAAGCGAGATTACCAGCCTTGTTAGAAGCTTTTCGTATGAAACGACAATTACATTGGTTTCCTGTTCACTTTTCAAAAGGAATGCGTCAAAAAGTGATGATTATGTGTGCTTTTTTAATTGAACCATCTTTATATATTGTTGATGAACCATTTGTTGGTTTAGATCCACTTGGGATACAGTCCTATATTGATTGGATGGAAAAAATGAAAAACAATGGAGCAGGAGTGCTGATGTCTACTCATATTCTTGCAACAGCAGAACGATATTGTGATCGCTTTGTTATTTTGCATGAAGGAATTATTCGAGCACAAGGAACTTTACAAGAGTTGCGCGAACAATTTAATATGCATGAAGCGACATTAGATGATTTATATATTCAATTAACAAAGGAAGAAAACAATGTTTGATGCGACGGATTTATTTAAGGAGCGTTTACAAGAACATATTAAATTGTTAAATCGTTATTTACGATATATATTTAATGGACACTTTATGATTGCTTTATTGTTTATTATTATTACGATTTCAATTTATTATCAGCAATGGTTAGAACAATTAAGTCCTAATTTTCCAGCAGCATTAGTATTGGCCTTGTTTTTTGGCTTTGTCGTAAGTTACAATCCAATTCAATCTTTTTTAAAAGAGCCAGATAAAGTGTTTTTAATCGTAAAAGAAGCTGAAATGCAAAAGTATTTTAAATGGAGTTTAGTATATAATTACGTTTTTCAATTATATATCGTGTTTATCGTTTCAGCCGCATTAGCGCCGATGTTTATGCAAGTATATCCTCATAAAACGACGAAAGATTATTTGCTCATCGTGTTTATTGCTTTACTATTAAAAGGGTGGAATTTAACGACAAATTGGCAAATGTTTAAGATAGAACATACGACGATTCGTTTATTTGATAAAATTATTCGCACACTTGTAAGTATGGCGATATTTTATACATTATTACTGGAAACGAAATTTGTGATTGTCGTCATTATATTTTACTTTGCACTCGCTATTAATAACTATTTTTTAATAAAGAGACAGTCAGGTTTAGCGTGGGAAATATTAATTGAAAACGATCTAAATCGACTTGCATCTTTTTATCGTTTTGTTAGTATGTTTGCAGATGTTCCGCATCTATCGAATCGTTTGAAAAAGCGTCCATTACTTTCTAAGTTCGTTAACTTTCGTGTTCCCTTTCAACATAGGGCAACATTTCCGTACTTATATAGGTTGTCATTCATTCGAAGTAGCGATTATTTAAGTATGTACTTACGGTTAACTGTACTTGGGGGCATAGTGATTTATTTTGTACCGAATGATTGGTTGAAGTTGGCATTTCTTGTCTTGTTTCTGTATATGACGAGCTTTCAAATGATTTCTTTATTCCATCATTACCGTACGAATATTTGGATTGATTTATACCCGATACATCAAGTGGAACGTTCGAAAGCATTTTTAACCTTTATTAGCCGGATCACACTGGCACAAACGATACTATTTGCACTTGTCTTTATCGCACTTACACAGTACATTTTCTTTCTATATGCGTTAATTCTTGGTTTAGTGTTTACATACTTATTTATTCAGTTGTATGTAAGAAGAAAAGTGGAATTGTGACAAATGACTTTCAACACATATAGGGTGCTCAATCACAATTGATTGGCACCCTGTTATTAATGAATTCGCTCCATCCCAATATTCATGTGTGCTCGATGAACTTAACTCAATCATGCTAACTTTCATCTTAAAAGTGATGCCAGCTTTTTATTGTTTGGATCATTAATTGTTTAATATCACTTACTCGAGGTTCCCCAACGTGCTTATGGTTAAGCAATCCTCCCAATGCGATTAAATCTACTAATTTCGCAATTTTTTTCCAATTGTGTGGTAGCGTTATTCCGTTATTTTGTAATCCATCTATAAAAGTATTCTCAAACTCGGAGAAGTGGGGGAAATTTTCATAGCGTAACATATTACCAATATCAAAATAAATTGGTCCAGCAAATGAAAATTCCCAATCTATAATGCTAGTAACCTCACAATCTCCATGTCTTTCACTAACTAATATGTTCAATCCATTGTAATCACTATGTACTAAAGCAGGAGTTTCATTTTCGATGTTTTTTAATAAATGCTTATGTTTATTGCTGAAATCTAATAATGTATGAGTTAGCTCATTTCCAAGCCAGGAACCTGCATGGCCATCTATTAAAAATTCCTCCATAAACTTTTGAAACGTATTTGGTGTAATGCTTAAGGGGTTAATTACTTCCAAACTTTCATTGAAAAGCCCTGGTTCAGGAAATGTAATCTTCCTCATTTTTGCAAGGTGATAGCCAACGTAATAACCAGCTTGCTTAATCGATAAAACCTTTTTGCCATACATTATCTCTTTAAGATGAACACCTTCTTTCCACTCCATTATGGAATAGGACTGATTACCTTGACACTTACTGAAGTAAATTTCTGGTACAGGTATTTGCTTGTGTAACCTCTTATGTAAAGCATGTTCAAATTTACAATTTTCCTCATTGCTAATTCTTAGCAGGAATGGCTGTTTGTGAGATTTAACTTTTAATTTATAATTTACATTAGATAAACCTCCGCCTAATAATTGAAAGGATTTTAGTTTGCTGTCAGGGAAAAAGGAATGAATCATATGCTCTATTTCCTCTTTTTTCATTAGATAAACAGGTTGTGTTCGTTCCCAATTATCTTTCATAGTAACCTCCAATTATACTTGGCCAATGCCAATTGTTTAGTCTCTTTTTCAAAAAATTCACCTTAATATTAAATCTCTAAGACTCATTTAAAAAAACACTGCAGTTTGTCGCAGTGCTCATTCATTTGAAAACTTCTAAGTGTATTATTTTCTAGTTTGTGTATTATTTACTTATTATTTTCCTGAAACTCCATATATGCTCCAATTAACATTTTTGCTGCGGTTGGCATTGCTTGTTCATTGAAGTCAAACATTGGGTGATGGTGTGGATATGGATGATTTTCCTTTTCCGCACCTGTAAAAAAGAAGGCACCTGGCTTTTTGGTTAAATAATGTGCAAAATCTTCTCCTGCCATTTGAGCCTCTGCTACTGTCGCATTTTTAACGTCAGCTATTTTTTCAGCTGCTTGAAAAATGAGCTCTGTTTCTGCAACATGATTAATGACTGGGGGAAATCCTTCACTATAATCAAGGTCATATGTAGCATCACCTGCAACACAGATACCTTTGACAATCCGGTTCATTTCTTCTTTTATCTTATCTTGTACCGCAATATCGAAATATCGAACAGTACCTGTTAATGTTGCTTCGTCTGCGATGACATTAAAGGAAGTTCCAGCTTCAAATTTTCCAATTGTAATAACAGCTGTTTGAAAAGGAGACAGACGACGACTTAAAATATTTTGTAAATGGGTTGTAATTTCTGCTCCAATAACAAGCGCATCTTTCGTTTCATGAGGATATCCTCCATGACCGCCTTTTCCTTTTACTTTAATAGTAAAACTATCGACACCTGCCATAAAAGGTCCTTCTTTCGTTGTTACTTCTCCTAAAGGTGTTGGTGTCCACAAATGATTACCGAATACTGCATCAACATCATCTAGCGCACCAGATTCGATAATGGAAATTGCCCCACCAGGTGGGATTTCCTCTGCGTGTTGATGAAGGAAAACAATCGTACCTGATAATTTATCTTGAAATTGTAGCATTACTTTAGCAAGGATGAGTAGTGTTGCCGTGTGTCCATCATGTCCACAAGCATGCATCGCTCCAGGTACTTTCGATTTGTATGGTACATCTTTTTGATCATTGATTGGTAAAGCGTCAAAGTCTGCTCGTAAAGCGATTGTTTTTCCAGGTTTTTTACCTTGTAATCGTGCAATAACCCCATTGCCTCCGATGTTTTTTTCATAGGGAATACCTAATTGTTCATAGAAATTTGCAATATATGTAGCTGTTTCAAATTCTTCAAACGATACTTCAGGATACTGATGTAAGTAGCGTCGAATTTCCACCATTTCATCATAGTGTTCATCGATTGATTTATGGATAGATGTAAGCAATATTATTCCTCCTTTATTTCTAACAAGATTATTATAACATCTATTTCATAATAAATAGAAAATTAGATATTATTACTACACGATTCACTTTTATGAGAATAGAATAAGTATGGAACAGCATGAACAATCATGTTATCAATTATTTACAGATAAACTCATCCTTTACATTTAAAAAAGTTATGATTATAGTTGCATTATGAAAAATAATTTGTTATAGTTAAGGTTAATTAAATGATTCTAAATTCACTTTCAAAGTGGGTATGGAGGAGCAAAATCTATAAGTATATAATTGGAGGAGAGGTGGGCTCCGTTGAAAATTATAAAAAGGAGAGTTTGCCGAAGTTTTAAGTAGTCTCATCGACTTAAGGCTGGGTCTGTATTTAATAGGTACAGGACTGTCATGTAGGAAACTACGTGGAGGGCTATCTTACGCGCGGAAATGTAAAGTATACATTTTAGCAGCAACGAGCCTTCGTTGGTGCTTTTTTTCGTAGCTAAATAAGAACATAGCCTTTATGTATAAAATATTATTCATAAAAGGGTGTGGGAAAATGTATTTTGGTCAAATAGTAACAGCAATGGTAACCCCATTTAACGAACAGGAAGAAATTGATTACACAGCAACAGAAAACTTAGTAGAACATTTAATTTCAAATGGAACTGACGCAGTAGTAGTTGCAGGAACAACAGGTGAAAGTGCAACATTATCAACGTGTGAGAAAATTGCTTTATTTAAACATGTTGTGCAAATTGTTGATGGACGTATTCCAGTTATTGCAGGAACAGGATCGAATAATACTCGTGAATCAATTGCATTAACGAAAGAAGCAGAACTAGCAGGAGTAGACGCAATTATGTTAGTAGCTCCTTATTATAATCGCCCGTCACAAGAAGGATTATATCAACACTTTAAAACAATTTCAGAAACGACACATTTACCAATAATGATATATAATATTCCAGGAAGAACAGCTGTAAATATTGAAGTAGATACGATTGTAAGACTTGCAGAAGACGTAGACAATATTGTCTCTGTGAAAGAAGCAAGTGCCGATTTAGATGCAATGGCAGAAATTATCGAACGTACAGATAAAGAATTTACATTATATAGTGGAGATGACAGTTTAACTTTACCAGTCCTAGCAATAGGAGGAGTAGGAATCGTTTCTGTTTCAGCTCACGTCGTTGGCGTAGAAATGCAGAATATTATTAATGCATTTAAAACAGGTAATGTAGAAGAAGCGGCAAGAATTCACCGCTCATTATTACCGACATTTAAAGCAGTATTCTCTGCACCAAGTCCAACACCATTAAAAGAAATCCTTAATATGTATGGAGTAGAAGTTGGTGGCGTACGCTTACCACTTGTGCCATTATCAGAAACAGAAGTTCAAGAGTTGAAAAAACAAATTCATTTAGATGTTACACATGCAAGCTAATGTAAACAGTTCACCTCAAGTGTTGGTATTCCTAACACTTGAGGTTTTTTAAATTGTTATAAATAGATTTTTTCTAGCAAATTTTCTCTCGCACCGTGGATTTTTCTCTCCTTAAATAGAATTTATTCTCCTGCCGTGGAATTATGAGCATATTGATATTGTCATTAAAATGTGACATTTTTTAATCTGTCATATTCTGAGTAAACTCATCTATTGCGGTTCTGTTTTGGAACTTGTATAATACACTAGGAAGTAAAAAGTAGAGGAGCTTATAATGGAATTATCGAAAAAGCAAGAAACATTATTGTTAATTATTTGGACGCAAAGTGTACTAGCTGTTATAGGTAGCTTATTCTACTCAGAAGGAATAGGGTACACACCTTGCGAATTATGTTGGTATCAACGGATCTTAATGTATCCATTGATTATCATTTACGGTGCAGCCTTACTAAAAAAAGATATTAATATTGCCTTTTCTGGAATTATTTTAAGTGGTCTTGGCCTTATCGTAGCTATATATCATTATAGTTTACAAAAAGTAACTTTCCTGCAAAGTACAGGAGGCTTTTGTGGCGAAGTTCCTTGTACTGTGCAATATGTTAATTATGCAGGTTTTATTACAATTCCATTTTTATCGCTTGTAGCTTTTGCTATTATTTTTATTAGTCATTTTATACTTATTAAACAGTCTAACTAACTGTTACTGTCTTATTATAGAAACGGAATGAGAAAGGGGAAAATACAATGAAAAATAAAATGGTTATCATTATCGCGGCAATTTTAATTTTATTTGGATTATTATTTTTCGTAACAAATTATAAAAGTAAACAATCAATAGAAGGTGTAGATAATCCTTATGACAAAACTTCATTAAGCCCAGAAACGATTGATTTATTAGATGATCCAAATTATCAAAATATTATCGTCCCAGATGAATTAGATGAAAGAATTGAATCAGGTGAAGCAGTGACGGTTTATTACTTCAGTCCTACGTGTAGTTACTGTCAACAAACAACACCAATTGTCGCGCCGTTGGCTGAAGAAATGGGTGTCGATATGGTGAAAATGAACTTACTAGAATATGATAAAATGAAATATTATGACGTTGAAGGAACTCCAACTGTTACCCATTATGAAAATGGTGAAGAAGTAGCGTCCATTGTTGGTTATCAGGAAGAAGAGGACTTCAAGGCATTCTTTGAAGAGTATGTGTTAGATTAAATAAAAAGGCATTGCTTGTAAAAAAAGCAATGCCTTTTCTAATCCTCATCTTCCTCAATCATCTTATAAAGATTCGTAAAAGGACGTTCTGCGAAATATGCAGGTAAAAGTGCTAAGGATAATATATTTGTCTCTTCGTAATTTATCGATGTTTTCCAGCGGTCGTAATATGCTTCTGATTCCCATTGTGTCAAAATCATATATTGATTGCTCTTTACTTGTTTCATAAAACGAAGCGCAACTAGACCAGTCATTTGTTGTAATTTAGGTAAAATCTTTGCTACACGTTCTTCAAATACTCGCATAGTATCTTCTTTTACTGGCACCACATCCATCGCAACAAATCCTTCTAACTGTAAAGAACCCGCATCGTGGAGAACTTCATAAGCCCTTCCAGAAACGAATATGCCTTTCTTTTTATGCGATTCATATAAAACGAGTGTCGATGTACCACTTTTCATATAATAAAAATCATGCTTAGGATGTTTATCTGTCACTGTTTGTAAGAAACGTAACGTACCTGTCGTCATAAACATATACATTAGCCTGACCTCCTTACTCTTAGTGTACACTATTTTTATAATAAAAAGCTGAAAAATTGTAAAAGTTACTTCTATAAGAAAAATGTCGTATAATGGGGGAGAAGCTTTTTTGAAAAAGCTAATCAAGTAGGGGTGGTTGCATGGGATCAGATAGTCGTAAAAGGCGTCGCTCCGACCGTCATAAACAAGATGAAATAGATGAAAAGCGAACAAGCCGGTCTGAACGACATCAACATAAAATAAGTATATTGCATAAAACATACGAGAAGTTAGTAAATCATTCTCGTGTGAAAAATGACAATAAAACATATAAAACAAGAATGGAACGTCACGAAGCGAAAGACACTGAAATGGCAGAAGGTGAACAAGTAAACGATCAAGATCAAACGAGAATGTACATTCCAGCACGTAAATTAACAGAAGAGGAAACAGCAAAAATGGCAAAAGTAACTGAGACGAGTGAAGACGAGGTAGAAGAGCAGACAGGCAAGAGACGATTTGCTTTTAAATTACGTCACTACCTTATGTCAGCAGGAGTCGTTTTTGTGCTAGCTTTAATTGCTTATACGACGATTCTGTACGGTGGAAAGTTATTTGTCGACCAAAATAAATTAATGATTACTCCACCAACAACAGTAGAAACAGAAGATGGAGAAATTATTTGGTATTTATATGATGAGTATCGGTTACCTGTTGATTTAGAAGAAATGCCTGATCATGTGAGAGACGCTTTTGTGGCGATAGAGGATAAACGTTTTTATTCTCATGGTGGTGTTGATGTCAGGTCTGTTTTTAGAGCGTTATATAAAGACATTGTAGCTCGAGATAAAGTAGAAGGTGCGAGTACAATTACGCAACAATTAGCAAAGAATCTATTTTTATCGAATGAGAAATCTTGGCTAAGAAAAACGAAGGAAGCGATGATTGCTCTATATTTAGAACGTGAATTTACGAAAGATGAAATTTTAGAAATGTATTTAAATATTATTTATTTCGGTGAAGGGCAGTATGGAGTAGAAGCGGCTGCGAATAAATTTTTCTATAAATCGGTAGAAGATTTATCGTTAGAAGAAGGCGCAATGTTAGCAGGTATTATTAAAGCACCTAATGGATATTCTCCAATTGAACATCCAGAAAAGGCGAGAGAGAGACGCGATTTAGTTATAAATCGAATGTTAGAACAAGAGCTCATTTCAGAAGAAGTCGCAAGTGAATCACAAAGTAAAGAAGTTTCATTAAATATTTCCCAACGAAAATATAATCCTGCTTATCATACAATTGTCGATATGGCGATTCAAGAAGCCGAAGAATTATACGGGATTACAGCAGAGGAATTAAGGCAAAACCGTTACCGAATTGTCACGTCATTAGATGAAACAATTCAACAAGTAGCATATGAACAGTTTCAATATGATGCGTATTTCCCGGGAAATAACATGAACGATGTCGAAGGTTCGTTTGTCATGATGAAGGAAGAAACAGGAGAAGTTGTTGCGGCAATAGGCGGGAGGAAATTCCAATTCCAAGACTTTAACCGAGTGATGCGACCAGTTGGCCCACCAGGTTCAACGATGAAACCAATTGGAGTTTACGCTCCGGCATTGGAAACAGGAGATTACGATCCGTTTTCTATATTACCTGACGAATTACAAGATTGGGATGACAAACCAGTTCGGAATAGTAATAATCAATATGACGGTTCTGTCTCGTTATACAATGCATTAAAATACTCCAAAAACACATCCGCAGTATGGCTTTTAGATGATATTGGTGTCGAAAAAGGTCGAGAATACTTAGAGAAAATGCATTTCAATGTAGCGGACGAAAGTGCACGCCGTATCGCACTTGGAGATTTGAAAGAAAATATTTCTCCATTTGACATGATGCGTAGTTATCGAACGTTCATTCATAATGGTGAAATGATAGAACCTTACGTCATTAAAGAAATATACAACAAAAATGGTGACATTGCGGCTTCCGCTAATCCAGAAACAGAAAAAGTATTTTCATCACAGGTCGCCTGGAACATAACGGAAATGTTGCGTACAGTCGTATCAGAAGGAACAGCGACATCTGGATATTATCCATATGAATTAGCAGGTAAAACAGGAACGACAAGTCATCCATCTGGAGAAGGGAAAATTCAAGATGCCTGGTTCGTAGGTTATACACCGGAGTATGTGTCTGCATTATGGATGGGGTATGACAAAGTGACAGATGAAAATTATCTGACAACCGGAAGTAGAATGCCGACTGAACTAACGAAAAAAATAATGACAGAAGTAGCAAATCAGAAAGAGGTAAAAGAGACATTTTCTAAACCTGAGGATGTCGTAGCATTAGCAGATCCAATTAGTTTACCTAAAATCGATACACTATCAAGTACATTTGTATTCGGTGGTTTTAAAATTTTAAAAGGAAAGTTAGAATGGGAAAGTGCGAAAGATGCCAGAATTATTTATCGAATTTATGAAGTGGGTAAAAATGGTGCCGAAGATAAAAAGATTGGTGAAGTAACAGACGGAGAATCATCATTTGAAATTGATAAATTTTTATTATTTCAAACGAAACAATATTACGTCGTCCCATACGATCCACTAGCTGAACTTATAGGTGAACCATCCAATACAGTCGAAGTATCATTTTAATTAGAAAGCTGTATCTTATGTTCTTTTTGAGCATAAGGTATAGCTTTTTTCATGTAGATTAAAGGTAAACTGTGAAGTAACATTATAGAAAATCATTGCACTTTGCTCTAAGCTGAAAAAGATTTGATTTATATTAAATAGTTAGAAAATAACCATCGCAGTCCGAATATATTCCGCTTTCCGCGGGCGAGTATCAAGCCTCCTCAGGCATACGCCTTGCGGGGTCTTGATTGACTCTTACTTTCCGCCGGAGTCTCCATATATTCGGACTGCTTTGTATTTGTTGTTTACAGTTTTATTGGTTAATAACACATTTTCAGTGGCTGTGCTTCGTTGCCTTTATATTTAATTAAAAATATTATACTTAGCTTTATAATACTTTAAAAAATATAACGTCATTCAAGGTGTAAAAACTAGCGGAGGAATAACACGGAGACTCCTGCGGGAAAAGCAACAACCGAAAATCCCCGAAGAAACGGGCTTTGTTTCTGAGGTAGTTGAGGTGTTGCCCGCGGAAAGCGTAGTGTTATTCCGCAGCGAAGATTTATGAAATCCTACTTTAATTGTATTTCACATGATTTATTTTACGTCGCTGTTTCTGTCAACTCTTCACTAGATCTAAGTATTAATATTAGCATTTCTAAACATGTACATATATGATTAATTAAGGAGAATTTTTTGCAAAAAAATAAGCAACTAAATAAATAGTTGCTTCATCCGGAAAGGAAGTCTTATTGTAGAATAGACTTTATAGATTAAAAAATGTGTTGAACACTAGATGTTATCTAGCTGGATGATTACATTCATCACAGATGTTACCATAACAATCTGCTTGCTCAACCATTTCGAAACCACAATGGTTACATTTCTTTTTTGGTAAATTTCTGAAAAATTCAACTACATTCATCATATTAATTCCTCCTTAGGTGTTTGGGAATAATTCTATTTAAACAAAATGTTGTTTATCAACTTGTTAAACTCATTGTACTATAACACGTATAAAGAAGTCAACCCTGTTTCATAACAAATTTTAAATATTTTTATTTTGTATATAAAACAGTATGATATTATATGTAGAGGTGATATAAAATGAAGGTTACAGTTGTAGGCTATTATGGTGGGTATCCCACTGCAGATAAGGCTTCGTCGGCTTATGTGATTGAGAAAGACAACTATAAAATAGTCTTAGATATGGGCAGTGGTGCTCTTTTAAAATTACAAAAATATATAAATATAATGGATATTGATGCCATGATCTTGTCACATTTCCATGCAGATCATGTTGCAGATGTCGGTGTACTACAACACGCTCGATTAGTACAGAGCTATATAACAGGCGACGAATCAATCTTGCCGATATATGCTCATCAAGAAGATGTAGAACAGTTTGCTGCACTTAATCATGATTACACAGAAGCGAAAAGTTATAATCCAGAAGAAACGTTAAAGTTAGGTCCATTTTATATTCGCTTTTTAAAAACGAAACATTCTGTACCATGTTATGGAATGAGAATTACAGATGGGGATAGCTCAATTGTTTATACAGCTGATTCTGCTTTTCAAAAAGAATGGATCCCTTTTTGTCAACATGCAGATCTCCTCTTAGCAGATACTAACTTTTATGCTGATATGGATGGTGAAGATGCAGGTCATATGACGAGTAAAGAAGTTGGTATTATTGCCAAAGAAGCTGAAGTAAAAGAAGTTATTTTAACACATTTACCACATTTCGGTCAGCATCAACAATTAGTAGAAGAAACGAAAGAAGTATATGATGGTAAGGTGACGTTAGCTCACGAAGGGCTTATTTGGGAAGATGGTAAAATGAGTCAATCTAAAGTAATTTGATAATATAGTATATGTAATAAAATAACAAGGAGTGTACCATAATGAAATTTATTGATAACAAAGGCATCACAGATCCACAAATTAACTTAGCAATAGAAGAATATGTCTTACAAAACTTCGGTGAAAAAGATACGTATTTATTATTTTATATTAACGAACCATCTATTATTATCGGGAAAAACCAAAATACAATCGAAGAAATTAATATCGATTACGTAGAAGATAATAATATTAAAGTCGTTCGTCGCTTATCTGGTGGTGGCGCAGTGTATCATGATGAAGGTAATTTGAACTTTAGTTTCATTACAAAAGATGATGGTGATAGTTTCCATAACTTCGAGCGTTTTACAAAGCCAGTTATTGAAGCATTAAATAAAATGAATGTACCAGCAGAATTAATTGGTCGTAATGATTTACTAATCGAAGGACGTAAATTCTCAGGTAATGCCCAATTTTCTACACGCGGAAGAATGTTCAGTCATGGTACATTAATGTTTGACTCTGAAATTGAACACGTTGTTGAAGCATTAAATGTAAGTAAAGAAAAAATCGAATCAAAAGGAATCAAATCAATCCGTAGTCGTGTCGCTAACATTACTGAATTCCTTGAAGAAAAAATAACGATGGAACAATTTAAAGAACTCATTTTAACGTACATTTTCGATGTAGAGGATGTAAAAGATGTTCCAACATATGAATTAACAGAAGAAGATTGGGATAATATTTATAAACTATCAGAAGAACGCTATCAACAGTGGGAATGGAACTATGGACGTTCACCAGCTTATAATGTGAAAGCTTCGCATAAATTCCCTTCAGGCTTACTGGATGTTCGTTTAGATGTGAAAAAAGGCATCATCGAAAACTGTAAAATATACGGAGATTTCTTCGGTTTAGGTGATGTAGGAGATATTGAAGAAAAATTAGTAGGTGTACGTCATAATAGAGCAGCAGTAGAAGAAGCATTAGAAGATATAGACATTACCCATTACTTAGGTAAAATTACACAAGAAGAGTTTGTGAGTTTGATATATTAATTATAAAAAGAGAGCATTTAATCATTGTATAGTTGATTGAATGCTCCTTTTTATCGTTTATCATGTTAATATAAGCCATTAAAGATAATTGTGTCAAAATTATGTCTAAATTTGTTAAAATAGGTGTAATTTTCTGATAACTAGTTCTTTTACCCTTGAAATCTGTTTATAAATTGGTAAAATATGATTAATAAATATTTCCGTTAAGGAAAAAGAAGGAGGGTATAAATATGAAATTAAAGAGTAGTTATGAAACAACACCACTTACTTTAGCGTTAACAGTAGAAGAACTTGAAGATGGATCATATATCACTTGTGTTTATGAAATGGATACTAAGTATTACACAACCGCTCCACCAACAAAAATCATGGAATATGCATGTGAGTATTTTGGTTCTTCATTAAAAGGGAGAATAGAAGGTACGATAAAAGTATGCCGAATAGCATATAAAGTTCCAATTGTAGTTGATCCAACAAGTGATATGTACTTTTTCCCAACAGCCTCATTGCAAAGTAAACTATGTGCTTGGATAGCGCACTCACATATTGTTAACCACAGACCAATAAATAATACGAAAGCATGCGAAATAGAATTTATTAATGGTCAAAAAATCATCCTAGACGTTTCATATGGCCAAATCACAAATCAAATACTTCGAACATCTCAATTACGCTACGCTTTAGAATCAAGAATGAAGAAAATGAATAATACAATTTTAGAAATTAAGTAAAGGTATCTGTGTAATAAACAATACGATTTGCACTTATTATATTGTTTATAATATTAAAACATAAAATAAAAAGACATAGATAAAACAATATACTTATCAGTAGGGAAATTGATTAAAGTCTTAAATGAAAGCCTATACATATTAGCGAATATAATTATTCACTGTATGTATAGGTTTTTATTTCTAATTATTTACCACTAGCTCCCCCTAGCATTCAATTTCCCCATTCCTGTATAATAGAAAGTTAAGCACTATTTAATATAATAATAATCTTAATTAAAAAATAACCAAAAACCGAAATGGAGGGATAGTTTTGTCATTACGTCTTACAATTGGACGATCTAATCGAGATAAGAGTGAGTTTATCTTAGATGAGATTAGAGAGAAATTAGTAGAAGATCCCCAAGGAAAACCGATATTTTACATCGTTCCTGAACAAATGACCTTTCAACAAGAATATGCCTTATTTGAAGATGAACGCGTGAATGGTAGTATGCGGGCACAAGTTGTGAGTTTTTCTAGGCTTGCTTGGCGTGTCCTGCAAGAAACTGGTGGTAGTACGAAACAGTTTATTAGTTCAACAGGGATTCAAATGATGTTACGGAAAATTATGGAACAACGAAAAGAACCATTTTTAATGTTCCAAAAAGCGGCGGATAAACATGGTTTTATCGAAGAGCTAGAAGGAATGATTACCGAGTTTAAACGCCATCAAATTACCCCAGATTTATTAGAAGAACAAATTAATTACACAGAACAAAATGTCGCCCTACAACATAAGATGATGGACTTGCATTATATTTTTGCCCAGCTTGAAACGATGTTAGCGGCGAAATATATTGATGGAGAAGATCAACTGCAAATGTTAGCAGATAAAATTTCAGAGACAAGCTTCTTACAAGAAGCGGAAATTTATATTGATGGTTTCCATCGTTTTACACCTAAAGAGTTAAGTATTATTGGTGAGCTACTTCAAGTAAGTAAGCGCATGACGATTGCGCTCACAGTTGACGAAGCGAGCTTGTATGATGATATAACAGAACTGGATTTATTTTATCAGACAGCAACGACGCATCAGACTTTGAAACAATTAGCAGACGAACTCGAGGTTACGATAGAATCGACAGAAGAAATTGATGCTAGATATGAACAGTTTAAGGAAGGTTCAGCATTAGCTCATTTAGAAAAACATTATGACGACAGACCGGCTCAAGCTTATCAAAAGGAAGTTAATAAAACTGTTCAGCTCGCTGAAGCAGTCCATCCTCGTGCTGAGTTAGAAGGAATGATTCAAGAAATCTTACGGTTAGTACGTGAAGAAAATTATCGTTACAATGATATGGTTATTTTTGTCCGTGATACAGAGGAGTATAATGATTTAATTCAAACGCTATTTAATGATTATCACATTCCAGTATTTATTGATGAAAAGCGAACGATGTTGAATCATCCTTTTATTGAATTTATTCGTTCCTTATTTGATGTTGTTGAGTCAAATTGGCGCTACGATGCTGTGTTTAGATTGCTGAAAACAGGCTTTATTCCAGCAACAGATGAAAAACATCCATTAAATGAAGATGCGATTGATAAGTTAGAAAATTATGTCCTAGAATATGGTATTCGTCGTAAAACACAATGGCTCAAAGAAGACAAGTGGAAGTATGGACGTTTTAGAGGGTTTACCAATGCGGCACAAACAGACGAAGAAAAAGCAATGGAAGAAAAAATAAACGCTTATCGCGCACAAGTTGTCGATGCCTTACAAGAAGTCGATGCAGCCATTCGTAAAAGAGCTACGAATAAAGAGCGCTGTACGATCGTCTATGAAGCTGTTGAAAAACTTGGGGTTGCAAAACAATTAGAACAACAACGTTTTCGTTATGATGAAGCAGGAGAGATAGAAAAAGCACGGGAAGAAGAACAAGTATGGAATGGTTTTATCCAATTATTAGATGAAATGGTTGAAATGATTGGCGATGAAAAGATGGCATTTTCCTTATTCCGAACGACATTTGAAGCAGGCTTAGAGGCGCTCGAATTTTCCCATGTGCCGCCGACGATGGATCATATTATTGTTGGTTCAATCGATCATTCACGAATTACAAGCAAAAAATGTGCCTTTTTATTAGGTGTGAATGAAGGGTTTTGGCCGATGAAACCAGCCATTGATGGAATGATTAATGAGCAAGAAAGAGAATTTTTAAAACAGTTTGGAATGGAACTCGCGGCAAGTAGTCGCAGAACGTTATTAGATGACAATTTTTATATGTATTTAGCATTTACAACAGCGACGGACTATTTGTGGGTTAGTTATGCGATTAGTAACAATGAAGGTAATACGAAAATAGCATCACCGCTCATTAATCGTGTAAAAGAATTTTTCCCGAGTGTGACTCATCCGCTATTATTAACAGAGCCAGATGAATTATATGAGGCGAGTCGTTTTATTACGACGCAGGATAAAACACGTGCTCCGATGACAGCGCAATTAGCAAGATATTTACGTAGCGGTGAGATGGAAGACATTTGGTGGGATGTGCTCGATTGGTATATGACACATGAGGAGAGATCGGAGACGACGTATAAAGTATTGCAAAGTTTATTTTATGAAAATACAACACGTTCTTTATCAGAAGAAACGGTTAAACGACTTTATCCGAAGCAAGTTAAAACGAGTGTGTCACGTTTAGAAATGTTGTATCGCTGTTCTTACCAACATTTTGCTCAATATAGTTTAGGCTTAGAAGAGCGTCGCACGTTTAAGTTAGATGCACCAGATATTGGGCAATTATTCCATGAAGCGTTAAAAACGATTACCCAATGGGTGCAAGAAGAAGGCAAAGATTTTGCTGCGATTACAAAAAAAGAATCATCGTCCTATGCACGTAAATCAATGTCTCATTTAGCGCCAGCTTTACAACATCAAATCTTATCTAGTTCGAATCGTTATCAATATATTCAAAAGAAATTACAAGATGTAATTGCTCAAGCGACGTATATATTAAGTGAACAAGCACGCGCGAGCGGATTTTCACCTGTCGGAATTGAGTTAGGCTTTGGTTTTAAAGATGAATTAGCACCACTTTCAGTTGCATTACCAAATGGGTATGAATTATTGTTACGTGGACGAATTGATCGTGTCGATAAAGCGATTGAACATGAACAATTATATTTACGAATTATTGATTATAAGTCAAGTTCACGAGGGTTAGACTTACTTGATGTTTATTATGGTTTAGCATTGCAAATGTTAACGTATTTAGATGTTGTCCTATCACAATCACAAGCGTGGTTGGGGATGGAAGCAAGTCCTGCGGGTGTATTGTATTTCCACGTTCATGATGCCATGTTATCAGAAGATAATCGTTTAGCAGATGATGAGATTGAACATAAATTGTTTAAAGAATATAAAATGGACGGATTAGTTCGCGCACAAGAAGAAATTGCCCGTTTGATAGATACGACAGTCGATACTGGTCACAGTGATATTGCGCCATTTGCTTTAAAGAAAGATGGCGGCTTTTATTCTTCGTCAAAAGTAGCAGATGAACAGACGTTTACAATGTTACAAAACCATATGCATCGCTTAATTGAGCGAGCAGGTTTAGACATTACATCTGGACGAGTTGATTTAAACCCTTATGAAAACCGAAATGGTATTGCGTGTACATTTTGTGATTTTAAGTCGGTTTGTCAATTCGATCCAATATTAGCTGAAAATAACTTTAGACGATTACCCCCATTAAAAGAAGATGATATTTTTGCACGGTTAGCGACGGAAACAAATAAAGGTGAAAATAAATAATAAGGAGGGGATCATATGGTGAAATGGACAGTAGAACAACAAGAAGCGATAGATGAATCAGGAAAAAATATACTCGTTGCGGCGGCGGCTGGTTCGGGAAAGACAGCTGTGTTAGTGGAGCGGATTATTCAAAAGTTACTATCGAAAGAAGATCCAATTGATATTGATGAAATTCTCGTTGCGACATTTACGAATGCGGCAGCTGAGGAAATGAGGAATCGGATTGGCGAAGCGTTAGAAGAAGCAATTAAAAAAGATCCGACTTCTTATCATTTGAAAAAACAATTATCGTTGTTACAACGTGCTTCGATTTCAACCTTGCATGCGTTTTGTACATCAGTTATTCGTCAATATGCTTATTTACTCGATATTGACCCGAGCTTTCGAATTGCCGATGAAATGGAAATTGAAATGACGAAACAAGAAGTGCTAGAAGAATTACTAGAAGATTATTATGGACGTGAAGATGCGTCATTAACAGACTTTTTCACTGTTGTTGATATGTTTTCAAATGATAGAAATGATGCAGATGTGGCTCAACTCGTTTTACGATTATATACATTTGCGATGCAAAATCCATGGCCAGAAGAGTGGCTTGATCAAGTTGCAGAAACGTATAACATAGATGAATCTATTGAAGAAGCGGATATTGCTTGGTTGAATTTTTTAAAAGCGGAAGCAGAGGAACAGTTACAATCGTTTCAAAAAGAAATTAACCGAGCGATTGGGATTGCAAGAGAAAGCGATGGCCCGTACCATTATTTAGATGCACTAGAAGCTGACCTTGTATTAATTGATACAGCACTCGAAAAGGTAACAGAATGGGATGCTTTACAACAGTTTATGACGACGAGTACTTTGAAAAGGTTGTCGACGAAACGTGTCGAATGTAATGAAGATAAAAAGGAAATCATTAAAGATATTCGTAAACAATTCCGTGACCAATGGAATAAATGGAAAAAGGCTTGGTTTAGCCGGAATTTCCAAGCTCATTTAGCAGATATGCGCGCACTTTATCCAGCGATTAAAAAAGTCACGCAACTAGTTGGCGAGTTTAAACAACGTTTTGAAACGGTAAAACGTGAACAAGCTTTAGTTGATTTTTCTGATTTAGAACATTTTTGTTTGCAAATTTTAATTGATGAATCATCAACGGAAGAAGTGATTGTTCCGTCAAAAGTTGCTCATCAATATAAGAAGCAATTTAAAGAAATTTTAGTTGACGAATATCAAGATATTAACCTTGTCCAAGAATCAATTTTATCAGTCGTAAGTGACGAAGAAGGTCCGGGCAATATGTTTATGGTTGGTGATGTGAAGCAAAGTATTTATCGTTTCCGTCATGCAGAGCCGACGTTATTTATTGAGAAATATAAACAATTTTACCAAGATCCAACAGCAGGTTATCGAATTGATTTAGCGAAAAATTTCCGAAGTCGTGAAGAAGTGTTAATCGGAGCCAACTACATTTTCAAACAAATTTTCGATGAAGGGCTTGGCGAAATCGACTATGATGAAAAGGCAGAGCTAGTCTATGGAAACCTTTCTTATGACGATATGCCAGTTTCAGAACCTGAAGTTGAATTAGCTGTCATTGATCGTGAGACGACAGAGGAACAAACAAAGGATGGCGAAAATGTAGAAAACGTGGAAAATGCACAATTAGAAGCCCGTTTTTACGCAAAGAAAATCAAGTATTTATTAGGAGAAAGCGGAGATGCTCCACTACAAGTGTACGATAAAACATTAGAACGAACTCGTTCGGCGCAATATCGTGATGTTGTTATTTTATCGCGTTCTTTATCAGATGCACCAATTATCGTTGATGAGTTGAAAAAACAAGGAATTCCAGTTCATGCTGAATTACGAAGCGGCTATTTTGTAGCAATTGAAATTCAAGTGATGATTAATATGTTGAAAATAATTGATAACCCATATCAAGATATACCATTAGCATCTGTGTTACGTTCACCAATTGTTGGACTAAATGAAGAAGAGTTGGCGCAAATTCGACTTGAAAAAGAAAAAGTACCTTACTATGAGTCATTGCAGGAGTTTGTTAAACAAGATAATGAGATTAGTCGTGTCTTGCAACATTTCTTAGCACAATTGAAACATTTCAGAACGTTAGCGAAAGAAGGGGCCTTATCAGAATTAATTTGGGAGATTTATCAAGTGACAGGTTATTTCGATTTTGTCGGGGGAATTCCCGGAGGACGACAGCGTCAAGCGAATTTACGGGCGCTTTACGATCGTGCTCGTGGCTATGAAGCTACATCCTTTAGAGGGTTATTCCGCTTCTTACGCTTTATTGAAAATATGCAAGAACAAGATAAAGACTTAGGAGAAGCACGTGCATTAAGTGAACAAGAAAATGTTGTCCGCATTATGACGATTCATAAAAGTAAAGGATTAGAATTTCCGATTGTTCTTTTAGGTGGAATGAAAAAGCAGTTTAATTTCCAAGATATTCGTAGTAAATATATTTTAGATAAAGATTTAGGATTTGCGACGAAGTTTATTGATCCAGAAAAACGGATTACCTATCCGACACTTTATTATATCGCCTTACAACAAGATTCTTTACGAAAAATGTTAGCAGAAGAAATGCGTGTGTTATATGTTGCGATGACCCGTGCGAAAGAAAAGCTTATTATGGTAGGTAATGTTCCTTCTTTTGAAAAAGAAGTAGAGAAATGGCAATCAGTATTAGACCATGAATCATGGGTATTACCGACACAATTGCGAAAAGATGCGCGATCATATTTAGATTGGGTTGGTCCAGCATTAATTCGTCATGAGCAAGCGGCGTATTTATATGAAGAGGAATCGTCTGGAGTATCTGTTGTCGATGAATTTTTAACAGATTCATCTAAATGGAATATAAAGTCTGTTCCTGCTACTACATTAATTAACATAGACGAAAAAGAAATCTTATCTAGTGAAAAGATGCAAGAAATCATTGAAGCATGGAAAGAAGTGCCTCAAGACTGGAAAGAAACGGCGGAGGAAAATAAACAGGAAACAAGAGCTAAAAAAGTAGCTAATAGGTTAGGATTTCAATATCAATATAGAGAAGCGGCAAGAACGAGAGCAAAACAAAGTGTCACAGAAATTAAACGTCGCCAAGAAACGATGGATGAATATAGTGATACACGAATTGTTCAACCATTCCGAGCACCATTAGTTAGTAAACCTAATTTCTTACAAACAGACCATACGTTATCAGCTGCAGAAATTGGAACAGCTATGCACGCAGTGATGCAATATATTCCATTAACAAAGCAATGGAATGAAGCTGACATTACTGAGTGGCTCGCTCGTTTTGTTGCAGAAGAGAAGATAACAGCAGAAGAAGCAAATGTCATTGATGTAAGTGCGATTGCACAGTTTTTCCAAACAGAGATTGCTGAGTTAATGTTAGCACATGACAATGTGGAGCGCGAGGTACCATTTACGTATGCCCTTGCTGCTAAAGAAGTGTATCCAGATTGGAAAAGCGAAACGAATGAACAAGTATTAATTCAAGGTGTCATGGACTGTATTGTTCATACAGATGAAGGGGCAATTATTGTCGATTACAAAACAGACACAATTGAAGATGCGGAAGTAACAGATGAATTACTAGAAAAATTAAAAGAACGTTACCGTGTACAAATAGATTTATATAAACGTGCTTTAGCAGATATTTTACAAACAGATATTAAAGGAGCATATGTTTATTTCTTTGCAAAAGATCTCACAATAAAAATGTAAGCGACATAAAATTGACATAAATGAAAATGATTATCAGTTAGAGTGTATCCGTAGTGATGCGCTCTTTTTTGATTGAAAAGGTTGAGTTATCAATGTTTTATAATTAAAGCGTTCTCCTTGTTACGTGAAAAATATAGTAAATGAGAAAAATCCTCATGTGATTTCTATCACTTTAGGCGACTTTAATTCGGTCTATACTGTATTTAAGTAAGAGAAGCAATCAATCAATAATAATTTAGGAGGGGTTTTCATGCGTACATCTGATGTAGAAAAAGTAGACGTTCAAGTTGACCATGAAGAGATTAACTCTTTAAAAGGAACATTATTTTCGACAGTTGTATTTGTCGGAGGCGGTATTTTGTTCTTTATATTAGTTTTATTTTATTTTTATATGACGCGAGTATAAAGGGAGGGGAAGAAATTGAAATTACATCGATTTGAAGAAATTTGGCTTATATTTGCAGTTGTCATTATTATCGGTTCAATGATTGTTACAGGTTATCAAGCATTTGCTCAGGAAATGGGACCGCCAAGTCATAAGGAAACGATTGATCCAGAACAAGTTGAACAAACAGCACCATTTGATGAACCAGGTGTCTATGAAGTTGGAGACAATAAATATGAAGTCGTCATGACATTAGAAGTATTCAGTTTTAATCCAGGTGATATCGAAGTTCCAGTTGGTTCAGAGGTTGAGTTCATTATGACTTCAAAAGACGTTGTACACGGCATGCAAATCATTGATACAAACGTGAATGCAATGGTTTTACCAGGACATATTCAAACAATTAAACAAACATTCAATGAGCCTGGAGAATATTTAATTTTATGTAACGAATATTGTGGAGCAGGTCACCAATTAATGAGTACGACTATAACAGTGAAATAAGGAAAGGAGGAAAAGAAAATGGAAGCAGTAAATCAATCATTTATTCAAAAGTCAAAATCAAAAGCTAGTGAACTTATTGCAACAAATCCACAAGACTCAAAATTGTCTTTATCTTTTTTAGGAGTTTCATTTGCGGCGTTATTACTTGGAGGGATTTTAGGTCTTTTTCAAGGGTTAGAGAGAGCAAATTTAATTACAATGCCATCTTGGTTTGACTATTATCAAACATTAACCGCACACGGAATCTTACTAGTTCTAGTTTTTACGGGGACATTTTTAGCAGGATATTTATATGCAGGAGTGTCACATACATTAGGTGGTCTCATTCCTTCCGTTAGAAAGTTAGGTTGGACGGCATTTTGGTTAATGGTAGCTGGTACGGCACTTGCAGCATCTCAAGTTATTATTGGTGAAGCGTCTGTACTGTACACTTTCTATCCACCAATGGCGGCATCTCCTTGGTTTTATATTGGATTAGTATTAATTGTATTAGGAGTTTGGTCAGCAGCAATTGGAGTGTTCATCAATGTTGGACATTGGAAAAAGAATAATCGTGGAAAACATGTACCATTATTCTCATTCTTTGCCACAGGAATTTTCATCTTGTTATTTACCGCAACACTTGGTGTTACGTATGAAGTATTAACATTAATTCCTTGGGCGTTTGGTTGGACAGAAGGCGTTAACGTTTTATTAAGTCGGACACTATTCTGGAGTTTTGGACATACGTTAGTAAACGTTTGGTATTTTACAGCAGTTTCGGCATGGTATGTGATTGTTCCAAAAGTTATCGGTGGACGTCAATTTAGTGACACATTAGCAAGAGTAGTTGCCATATTAATCGTTATTTTAAACGTACCAGGTGGATTTCACCACCAAATCATCGATCCAGGATTTACGGAAGGGTTAAAATATATGCACGTATTCATGAGTTTATCTATTGCATTCCCTTCATTAATGACAGCATTTGCGATGTTTGCAATTTTCGAACGTACTGGTCGTAAAAAAGGTGGAAAAGGATTACTCGGTTGGTTTAAGAAATTACCTTGGAAAGATGCACGTTTCCTTGCGCCGTTTTTAGCAATGGCAACATTCATCCCAGCAGGTGCTGGTGGAATTGCCCAAACAAACTTCCAGTTAAACCAGGTTGTGCATAATACATTATGGGTTACAGGACATTTCCACTTAACTGTTGGTGTTTCGGTTGCATTAACATTCTTTGGAGTAGCTTATTGGCTTGTCCCACATTTAGCAAAACGTATTATGACACCAAAAATGAACAAATTCGCTATTTGGCAAATTATTCTTTGGATGGTCGGGATGGCATTTCTATCTATCTCAATGCATACAGTCGGATTATTCGGAGCACCTAGAAGAACGTCATTTAGTGATTATTTTGGAAGTTCAGTAGCAGCAGGTTGGGATCCATATTTAATCGCAGTTGGGATTGGAGCAACAATATTATTAATTTCAGTATTTATGATGGTGTACCTAGTATTTCATCTAATGTTTAAAGCACCAAAGGGAGAAACGGAATTCCCAATAGCGGAAGTAGAAGACGATGCATCACCAACACCAAAATGGACAGAGCGTTGGAGTTTATGGGTAGTCTTAATGATTGCTGTTATCTCAATGGGATATGTCATACCACTTGTTGATATTATTATGAATGCACCACCAGGATCACCACCATTTAAAACATGGTAAAAATTAGGTAGTTTTATTTGCAACAAGCTTGAGCATCATCACGGTAGTAATGGTGAACGGTGCTCAAGTTCCCCCTATATTTTATTCCTCACATTTATGATAACTTCGAAGGGATGTGATAGAAATGAAACAACATAGAAATCAGTGGATTGCAACTGCAGTAGTACTGATATTTGGTTTGATTATTTTTTATGTTGGAACAGATGGATTTAGCGCATATACAGCTGAGACAGCACGGACAAATATTTTATTAGATGAAAAACCTAAACTACCTGAAGTGACATTAGAAGATAGTTTAGGGGCAGAATATGATTTTGATGAATTCACAGGAAAGTATATGTTAATGACTTTTATCTATACTGCTTGTTCGACAGTGTGTCCTGAGTTAGAGATGAATGTAAAAGAAATCTATGAGGAAATTCCGGAACAATATTTAGGCGATGATTTAATGTTTTTAAGTGTCAGCTTTGATCCTGAGCGAGATACACCAGAAATACTAGATAATTACCGAGAAAATATTGGTGGAGATGGTGATGTTTGGCGCATGGCGAGAATTGCTGATGAGACAGAGTTGGATAAGATGTTAGACGAATTTGATATAATCGTAATTCCTGATGGAAATGGTGATTATGCTCATAATGTTGCGTTTTATTTAGTCGATCGTGAAGGTTATTTAATGGACGTAATGGATTATCAAGATATTGAAGGGGCAACGGAAAAAGTAATTGATTTATTAAATAAAGACAAGGAGGTATAACAATGAAACAAGCCGTTTATGGTCTTATCATATATTTATTTTTAATGGCACCTCCTGTTATACATTTATCTGAATCAATTATGGCAATTCATATGCATGTTCAAATGCCATTACTTGCAGTTGTTGGGATGCTTATGACGCCATTATTACAAAAAAAGATCCCAAACTTTTTCCGTAAATGGAATGAAAATGGATTTCCCGGTATGTTGTTATTTATTATAGTCTTTAGTTTTTGGCTTATTCCAAGAGCAATGGATGATGCGATGACAACAACATATATGGAAGTATTTAAATTTATTAGTTGGCCATTTTTAATAGGTGTGCCTTTACGTGATAGTTGGGCTAAAGTGTCGTTAACAGCAAAAAATATTGCCTTAGTTATTTTAGCATTGTTGTACATGATTATGTCTTGGTTGTATATATTTTCGCCTGATCAATTATGTAATAACTATTTAATTGTCGATCAACGTACATTAGGTTGGAGTTTTTTACTCGTTGCATTATGTTTTATAATCTTTGTTGTGCAATCATTTTTTATCTATCCGAATCAATTCTACGAAGACTATGAAGGAGTATCATCTATTCATGTAAAATAAGGGAGAGCAAATTCGCACAGCGGATTTGCGCTCCCAGCTTAAAATATGCCCTCCCATCTTAAAATTTGCTCACCAATCTTAAACTTTGCTCTCCCACTTTAACATTTGCTCTCCCATCTTATAATTTGCTCTCCCATCTTAAAATTTGCTCTACAATCTTAAACTTTGCTCTATCATATTATCACAT
>JAPFDT010000033.1 GCA_026169815.1 Pseudogracilibacillus sp. | reverse complement strand
TAAATACTTCATAAGTGAATATAGTCTGGTGATTATTGCAAAGAGGTCACACCTGTTCCCATCTCGAACACAGTAGTTAAGCTCTTTTGCGCCGATGGTAGTTGAGACTTTGTCTCTGCAAGAGTAGGACGTCGCCAGGCATTTAAACAACAGTTTATTAACAGCATTTGTTAGTAAACTGTTGTTTTTTTGTATAAATAAGTTTATATTTTTCCTAACTGTCGATGCTATACATTCATTCCCTTTTCAATCTGGAAAAAGTAGCGTATAATAAAATTATAGTCAAATAAGGTCAAGGATAGGTTTATGTTGATGTGAAATTGGGAAGGAGTGACATAATGAGTATTTCTGATATTATTGAACAGTATTTAAAGGAAATTCTGCAAGAAAACGAGAAGAAGATGATTGAGATTAAACGTAGTGAAGTTGCGAATCAATTTGAATGTGTTCCGTCACAAATTAATTATGTAATTAATACGCGGTTTACAATAGAAAAAGGTTATTTAATTGAAAGTAAACGTGGTGGTGGAGGATATATTAGAATTAGCAGAGTTCAACATCATGATAAATTGGAATTAATTGATGATATTATTCATTTAATCAATCCAAAAGTTTCGCAGCAAAGTGCAATAGATGTTTTGGAGCGCTTGCATGAAAAAGAAATCATTTCCTCACGTGAGAAAAATATAATGTTAAGTGTAGTGGATCGGGAAGTGCTAGTTTATCCATTACCAGAAAGAGATGTGTTACGTGCTCGTATATTGACGGCGATGTTGTCGTCGTTAAAGTATTCTAAAAAGTAAGGGGGAAATAATATGCAGTGTATGGAATGTCATGAGCGTCCTGCTGCGTTACATGTAACAGAAATTGTAAACGGCACAAAAAGGGAACGTCATTTATGTGAACAATGTGCCCAACAAAAAGGTTATGTCGCAAATCAAGAAGAAGCATATTCTTTACATGATTTAATAACAGGGCTATTTGGTGTTAATCAAGTAGATTTACAGCAGGGTCAGCGCATGATTCAAGAAGAGGCTATTAAGTGTAAGCAATGTCAAATGTCCTTTCATGAGTTTCGAAAAATAGGGCGGTTTGGTTGTGCTCATTGTTATGAGTCATTTAAATCACGATTAGCTCCTATCTTTAGACGTATTCATAGTAGTAGCTTAAAACATCATGGAAAAATTCCAAAACGTCAAGGACAGAAGTTACATGTACAAAAAGAATTGGATAATCATCGTGAGGAATTAGCACGCTTAATAGAAGACGAGGAATTTGAACAAGCAGCAGTTATTAGAGATAAAATTAAAGCGATAGAAGAAAAGAAAGAGGGTGATCATTCATGAGTTTAGAAAATTTTATGAATGATGCAATCAGCCCTTGGATGCGTGAAGAAGGACCAAACAATGATATTGTATTAAGTTCCAGAATACGTTTGGCGAGAAATTTTAATCAACATATTTTCCCCACATTAAAAAAGGAAGAAGAGTTAATAAAAATTACTGATTTCTTCCATGAGGAATATCATGGTTCGTCATTTCAAACGTATAAAAATTTCGATTTAATTTATATGAGAGATTTATCTGAAATAAAAAAGCGAGCCCTAGTAGAGAAACATTTAATTAGTCCGAATTTAGTTAATGAAAATATGGGTGCAGTTTTAATGTCAGAAAATGAACAGGCATCGATTATGCTTAATGAAGAAGATCACATTCGGATGCAATTATACTTTCCTGGCTTGCAATTATCAAAAGCATTAGAAGAAGCATTTTACATAGATGATTGGATAGAAGAAAAGGTTGATTATGCCTATGATGAAAAAATGGGATACTTAACAAGTTGTCCAACAAATGTTGGTACAGGATTGAGAGCATCTGTTTTAGTACATTTGCCTGCATTGGTTATTACGAAGCGAATGAAGCGTATGATTCCAGTAGTGAATCAGCTAGGTTTTGTCGTTAGAGGTATGTATGGTGAAGGTACAGAAGCAGTTGGTAATATGTTTCAAATCTCTAATCAAATTACATTAGGTAAAGCGGAAGAAGAGATTGTTGCTGATTTAGAAAGTATTATTATGAATTTAATAGAGCAAGAGCGTGAAGCTAGAAAACGCTTGATAGAGCGCTCTAGTTCTATGTTAGAAGATCAAATATATCGCTCCTTTGGCTTATTACAGTATAGCCGTATTATGGAGTCAAATGAAGCAGCAAAAAGACTTTCGAATGTAAGATTAGGAATAGATTTAGGCATGATTGAACATGTCAGTCATAATATATTGAATGAACTAATGATTTTAATTCAACCAGGATTTTTACAACTATATGCAGAAGAAACGTTAACGTCTAGTGAACGAGATAAAATGCGTTCGACATTAATTCGGGAACGACTAATGTTAGAGAAATAGTAGGAGGGGACAAGATGATGTTTGGTAGGTTTACAGAGAGAGCGCAAAAGGTTTTAGCGCTTTCCCAAGAAGAAGCAATTAGATTAGGTCATAACAATATCGGTACAGAGCATATTTTGTTAGGATTAATTCGTGAAGGTGAAGGTATTGCGGCAAAAGCTCTAAAGAAACTAGGTTTAGAAGTAAGTGAAATCCAACAAGAAGTAGAAAAGTTAATTGGTAAAGGTAATCACACGATGCAGTCTGTTCACTACACACCACGAGCGAAAAAAGTAGTCGAACTCTCACAAGATGAAGCACGTAAATTAAGTCATTCTTATGTAGGAACAGAACATATCTTATTAGGATTAATCCGTGAAGAAGAAGGAGTAGCTGCAAGAGTATTAAACAACTTAGGTGTAAGCTTAAATAAAGCACGCCAAGAGGTGTTGAAGCTACTAGGAAGTAGTGAGTCTCAGTCTTCACAACAATCGCGTGGGCAAGCATCTGATGTAAGCACACCGACGTTAGATTCGTTAGCAAGAGATTTAACAGTCAGTGCAAAAGATGGAAAAGTAGATCCGGTTATTGGGCGAAGTAAAGAGATAGAACGGATTATTCAAATTTTAAGTCGCCGTACTAAAAATAATCCAGTATTAATCGGTGAGCCAGGTGTAGGTAAAACAGCGGTGATTGAAGGGTTAGCTCATCAAATCGTGCATAACGAAGTACCAGAAACGCTGACTAACAAACGAGTCATGACATTAGATATGGGAACAGTTGTCGCTGGCACAAAATATCGTGGTGAGTTTGAAGATCGTTTGAAAAAAGTAATGGATGAAATTCGTAATGCAGGAAACGTTATTCTGTTTATCGATGAATTACATACATTAATTGGCGCAGGAGGAGCAGAAGGTGCAATTGATGCGTCTAACATTTTAAAACCAGCTCTTTCTCGAGGTGAAATTCAATGTGTGGGTGCAACGACATTAGATGAGTATCGTAAATATATTGAAAAAGATGCGGCATTAGAACGTCGTTTCCAACCAATTCAAGTAGATGAGCCATCTAAAGAAGAAACGGTGCAAATCCTACAAGGGTTACGTGATCGTTATGAAGCTCACCACCGTGTCACGATAACAGATGAAGCAATTGAGGCTGCAGCTGAATTATCAAGTCGCTATATTACGGATCGTTTTTTACCTGACAAGGCAATTGATTTAATAGATGAAGCAGGCTCACGAGTGCGATTAAAATCTTATACAATCCCACCTAACTTAAAAGAGTTAGAGGAACAGTTAGAAGAAGTCCGTAAAGAAAAGGATTCCTCTGTTTTAGCTCAAGAGTTCGAAAAAGCAGCTTCTTATCGAGATAAAGAACAAAAATTACGCGAAAAATTAGATGAAACGAAAAATAAATGGAAAGAAAAACAAGGCCAAGAAAACCTTGAAGTAACAGAAGAGGATATTGCTGCGGTTGTTTCGACATGGACAGGAATTCCAGTTGTAAAGTTAACGAAAGATGAAAGTGATCGTTTACTTAATATGGAGGACATTCTACATGATCGTATAATTGGTCAAGAAGAGGCAGTGAATGCTATATCAAAAGCTGTACGTCGAGCACGCTCTGGATTGAAAAACCCTAAACGTCCAATTGGTTCGTTTATCTTTTTAGGTCCAACTGGTGTAGGTAAAACAGAATTAGCTCGGGCATTAGCAGAAGTTATGTTTGCCGATGAAGATGCGATGATTCGAATCGATATGTCGGAATACATGGAGAAACATGCTACTTCACGTCTAGTTGGTTCACCTCCAGGATATGTAGGGTATGAAGAAGGCGGACAATTAACAGAAAAAGTTCGTCGTAAACCTTATTCAGTCGTATTACTAGATGAAGTAGAAAAAGCTCACCCAGAGGTATTTAATATTCTACTACAAGTATTAGAAGATGGGCGTTTAACAGACTCTAAAGGGCGTCTTGTTGATTTCCGTAACACTGTACTCATTATGACTTCAAACGTTGGAGCAAGTGAACTACAGCGTGACCGTTTTGTCGGCTTCAATCTTGGCGATGAGTCACAAGATCATAAAGATATGAAGTCAAAAGTAACCGACGAAATGAAAAAGACTTTTAGACCGGAGTTTTTAAATCGAATTGATGAAACGATTGTCTTCCATTCATTAGAACAAAAACATATGAAAGATATTGTTAAGTTAATGATGCGTGAAGTTGAAGAACGTATGAAACAGCAAGAAGTTGAATTTTCTATAACAGATCGAGCTATCGAAAAAATAGCAGAAGAAGGTTTTGATCCGGAATACGGGGCACGCCCATTACGTCGATCAATTCAACGTAATATTGAAGATATGTTATCAGAGGAATTTTTAAAAGGGAGCATTAAACCAGGATCTACTGTGAAAGTTGGTTTAAACAATAAGGGAGATTTTATTGTTCTTCCATAAAGAGAATAAATAAAGAGGCTAGTGAATTGCTCACTAGCTTCTTTAACTATATAAGGGGGTTAACGATTGTCGAAGAAAAAGAAGACTATTTTTATTTGTCAGGAATGCGGATATGAATCGATTCGCTGGATGGGAAAATGTACAAATTGTAATAGTTGGAACTCATTTATAGAAGAAGTAAAACAGCCAAAAGAACAAAGAGGCATTGGAGCGAGTACAACACAAAAGTCTACTAAGCCACTAAAAATTAATGAAATAGTTTCAGAGAAAGAGCCGAGAATTACAACGTCTATGCGTGAATTCAATCGTGTTTTGGGTGGAGGTATTGTACCAGGATCACTCGTATTAATTGGCGGAGACCCAGGTATTGGAAAGTCCACTTTATTATTACAAACTTCTGCACAAATTGCTGATAAAAAACTAACCGTTCTCTATATTTCAGGAGAAGAATCTATGCAGCAAACTAAGTTACGTGCAGAACGATTAGCTATTAATACAGATAAGCTCTATGTACTTTCAGAAACAAACATGCATCAAATTATACATCAAATCGAAGAAGTGAAGCCAGATTTTGTAGTTATTGACTCGATTCAAACGATGTTTAAAGAAGAAGTAACAAGTGCTCCAGGAAGCGTTACTCAAGTTCGAGAAAGTACGATGGAATTAATGAAAATTGCCAAATCAAGCGCCATACCTATTTTTATTGTTGGGCATGTTACAAAGGAAGGGGCAATCGCGGGCCCACGTATGTTAGAACATATGGTAGATGTCGTACTTTATTTTGAAGGAGAACGTCATCATACCTACCGCATTTTACGAACGGTAAAAAATCGTTTCGGAAGTACGAATGAGATGGGTATATTTGAAATGAAAGAACTAGGTTTACAAGAAGTAATGAACCCGTCAGAAATCTTTTTAGAAGAACGCTCAGGTGGAGCGGCCGGTTCAACAGTTGTTGCTTCAATGGAAGGAACAAGACCTGTCTTAGTTGAGATTCAAGCATTAATTTCCCCGTCTAGCTTCGGTAATCCACGTCGTATGGCTACAGGAGTTGATTCCAATCGTGTGCCGTTATTAATGGCAGTTTTGGAAAAACGAGTTGGATTAATGTTACAAAATCAAGATGCATATATTAAAGTTGCGGGTGGAGTAAAATTAGATGAACCAGCTATTGATCTGGCAATTGCCATTAGTATTGCTTCGAGTTTTCGTGATCAACCGACTAACCCAGAGGACATTTTTATTGGAGAAGTTGGTTTAACTGGAGAAATTAGACGAGTCTCGCGAATTGAACAGCGCGTGCAAGAAGCGGCAAAATTAGGCTTCAAACGTGTCATTTGTTCAGAAAATAACTTAGATGGTTGGACAGTACCTGCAGGTATAAAAGTGGTAGGTGTTAAGACGGTTCAAGAAGCATTAAAGTTAGGTTTAGGCGAATAATTTATATGTTATTTATGTAACAAGAAGGTGACAGGTCATTGACAAAGAGTAATGTGTATGATAAAATTTCACGTTTTGTTAAAATAATACTGAAAACATGCTATACTATATAAAACCTAAGTACCTCATTTGGATTAATTGTGATTAATTTTTTTTCAATAGGGGTATAATGCTCGTAAGGAGGTGAAAGTTATATGATGAAAAAAATCGTACACATATTCTTTATTATCACTGGAGGAACGTTAGGATTTCTTTATCTTCCTGATATTGTTCGTTTATTAGATATGTCTAACTACTCTTTACTTACTTCACCATATCTTGGTTCAGTGTTAGGTGCAATCATATTTTTTATACTTTCATATTTATTCGCAGATTATATCGTAGGCTTTTTAAAGTGGGTAGAAGAAGGATTAATAAAAATCCCTATCGTAGATTTATTCTTTGGAACGATTGGACTTTTAGTAGGGTTGTTTGTTGCATATCTTATTAATATTCCGTTACAAGATATAAGTTTGAAAATCGTCTCAGAAATTGTTCCATTATTTTTAACGATTATTATAGCGTATCTAGGTTTCCAAGTCGGATTTCGTCGTCGTGAAGAGTTTATGAATTTATTATCAATTGCACGTAAAGAACGAGGTAAAAAAACGGATGGAGAAGAGGTTGAGCCTGTAAACTCACCGTTAAAACCTAAAATATTAGATACAAGTGTTATTATTGATGGACGAATTGCTGATATTTGTCAGACGAACTTTTTAGAAGGAACGATTTTAATCCCGTTATTTATTTTAGAGGAATTACAACACATTGCAGATTCTTCTGATGTATTAAAGCGTAATCGCGGGAGGCGTGGCTTAGATATTTTAAATCGTCTGCAAAAAGAAATAGATGTGAATGTTGAAATGTATGAAGGCGACTTTGAAGATGTACAAGAGGTTGATAGTAAATTAGTAAAGTTAGCGAAAGTAATTGATGGAGTTGTCGTTACAAATGATTTTAATCTAAATAAAGTATGTGATTTCCAAGGAGTAGAAGTACTTAATATTAATGACTTAGCTAATGCAGTAAAGCCAGTTGTATTACCAGGTGAAGAGCTAGTAGTTCAAGTTATTAAAGATGGAAAAGAACAGAAGCAAGGTATTGCATATTTAGATGATGGTACGATGATTGTTGTAGAAGAAGGTCGTGATTATATCGGTGAAACGATTGAAGTATTAATCACAAGTGTACTACAAACATCTGCCGGTAGAATGATTTTTGCTAAGCCAAAGCTAATTGAAAAAGCACAATAATGTAATTGATTTGTAGTACTTTATATGATGAAATAGAAAAGTGATAACAGGCTATGTTATCGCTTTTTAATGAAAAATAAGCTATTATAATTAGTAGAATATATACGTAAGAAGTGAACTTGCAACATAGCAAGTGCAACGTAGAGAGGGGAACATACAATAATGACGAAAGAAGTACGCGTACGTTACGCACCAAGCCCGACAGGAAATTTACACATAGGGAATGCACGTACAGCTTTATTTAACTATTTATATGCAAGACATTTTGATGGTAAGTTTATCATTCGAACAGAAGATACAGATGCTAGTAGAAACGTAGAAGGCGGAGAGGAAAGTCAACTTACATTTCTAAACTGGCTAGGTATTGATTGGGATGAAGGTCCTGATATTGGCGGAGATTATGGACCATACCGTCAAATGGAGCGTTTAGATATTTATAATAAATATATCGATCAATTATTAGAGAAAGACCTTGCATATGAGTGCTTTATGACTGCTGAAGAGTTAGAAGCAGAACGTGAAGAACAACGTGCGAATGGTGAAGTGCCGAAATATTCGGGAGCACATAGTCAATTAACAGAGGAACAAAAAGAGGCATTTCGTGCTGAAGGCCGTGAGCCGAGTATTCGAATTCGTGTACCGGAAAACGTAACATATACATTTAATGATATCGTACGTGGAAATATTTCTATTGAATCAAGCGATTATGGTGATTGGGTTATTGTAAAGAAAGACGGTATTCCAACGTATAACTTTGCAGTAGCAATTGATGATCACTTAATGGGGATTACGCACATACTACGTGGGGAAGAACATATCTCGAATACACCAAGACAAATGATGATATTTGATGCATTTGGTTGGGAAGCACCAGCATTTGGACATATGACGCTTATTTTAAATGAAGATCGTAAAAAATTAAGTAAACGTGATGAACATATTTTACAGTTTATTGAACAGTATAAAGATATGGGATACTTACCAGAAGCAATGTTTAACTTTATTACGTTACTAGGTTGGTCTCCAGGTGGCGAAGAAGAAATCTTTACTCAGGAAAAACTAATTGAGATATTTAATCCGGAAAGATTATCTACTTCAGCAGCTGTGTTTGATGATAAAAAGCTAGAATGGATGAACGGAGAATATATTAAAACTCTCCCTGTCGAAGAAGTGATTGAATTAGCATTACCACACTTAATTGCTGCAGATCGCGTGTCAGCAGATGCTGATGACGAAACAATGACTTGGGCAAAAGAAGTGATTGCTTTATATCAAGAGCAATTACGTTACGGTGCAGAAATTGTCGAATTAACAGATTTGTTTTTCAAAGAAGCGATTGACTATGATGAAGCGGCACAAGAAGTGTTAGCAGAAGAACAAGTTGTTGAAGTGTTACAAGTATTAACTGATAAACTAATTCACTTAGATGAATTCACACAAGACCAAATTAAAGAGCAAATTAAAGCAACGCAAAAAGAAACAAAACATCGTGGTAAAAAGTTATTTATGCCAATTCGTGTTGCGACAACAGGTCAGACACACGGACCAGAATTACCAAAAGCAATTGAATTATTAGGCAAACAAGTTATTTTAGCTCGTTTAGATCAAGTATTAGGCCAAATTGAAAAATAAATATTTATAGTATAAAAGCTAGGGACAAAACGCATTTTGTTCCTAGCTTTTATTAAATATAGTGAAAAAGAAGACATAAACAACCTGCGATAGTTATATTCTCTATTTCTTATCTAAATAAAACCTTTTCGGCTAAGTACATAACATAATATTTTTAACATCACAGTTTACGTTCTTTGCGTCTTGAGTAAATACGACATGTAAGCGAATTAATTCACATTTTTAAGAAACTATAATATAGTAAGAATACAATATAGTGTCAACATGATGATGAGGAAAAGTAGGAAGGTATCATTTATAAAAGAGAACATCACCAGCGGCTGAAAGTGATGATAAGTGCTCCTTTTGAACATGCACCTCGGAGTTCGTTATAGAAATCAGTATATAACGACGGAAGACTACCGTTATCAGATCAAGTTGAGAGAAGAAGCATTCTCTAAACAGAGTGGAACCGCGTATAACAGCGTCTCTGTGTAAATGATATTTTACATAGGGATGCTTTTTTATTTTATCTTCTTAACTAAATCATCGACAAGATATTTTTTTGAAAAAGGGAGGATCAATTAATGGGCATATTTAAAAGAATGAAAGAAGATATGGACGTTGTTTTTGAACAAGATCCAGCAGCAAGAACTTATATGGAGGTTTTTTTAACATACTCAGGACTCCATGCAATTTGGAATCACCGAATTGCCCATCGCTTTTATAAATGGAGAATGTTCTTCATTGCACGGGCTATTTCACAAGTGAGTCGTTTTTTAACAGGAATTGAAATTCACCCAGGGGCAGTAATCGGGAGAAGACTCTTTATTGATCATGGGATGGGAATCGTAATTGGAGAAACATGTGAAATAGGAGATGATGTCACTCTTTATCAAGGCGTTACATTAGGTGGAACAGGTCATGAGAAAGGCAAACGTCATCCAACATTGCAGGATAATGTTCTTGTAGCAACTGGAGCTAAAGTGTTAGGTAACATAACAATAGGGGAATATTCCAAAATTGGCGGTGGCTCAGTTGTATTAAAAGACGTGCCACATAAAGCAACAGTAGTAGGTATTCCTGGTCGAGTTGTTAAACAAGACGGTAAAAAGGTTAGTCAAAAACTTGACCATCATATTTTACCAGACCCAGTATCAGATCGTTTGCAAAAGTTACAACAAGAAATTGACCGATTAAACGAAGAAGTGAATTCATTGAAGGAAGGGAAAAAACATGCCAATCACAATTTATAATTCAATTTCCAGAGAAAAAGAAGTGTTTAAGCCATTAGTTGAAAATGAAGTGAAAATGTACGTATGTGGACCAACAGTGTATAACTACATTCATATCGGAAATGCACGTCCCGCAATTGTATTTGATACGGTCAGACGTTATTTTGAGTACAAAGGATATACAGTAGATTACGTATTAAATTTTACAGATGTGGATGATAAAATTATTGCCGCAGCAAACGAAACAGGGGAAAAAGTGCAAGATGTAACAAACCGTTTTATCGATGCTTATTTGCAAGACGTTAAAGCTTTAGGGGTAAAAGAAGCGACATATCATCCTCGTGTAACTGAAACAATGGATGAAATTATTGACTTTGTTAAAGGACTCGTCGACAAAGATTATGCATACGAGGTAGATGGCGATGTGTATTTTAAACCACGAGCTTTTGAAGGATACGGAAAGTTATCTGCACAATCAATTGATGAGTTAAGGTCAGGTGCAAGAATTAGAGTCGGAGAGAACAAAGAAGATCCATTAGACTTTGCTTTATGGAAAAAGGCGAAAGAAGGCGAAATTGCTTGGGATTCACCTTGGGGTAAAGGACGTCCAGGTTGGCATATAGAATGTTCTGCTATGGCGAAGAAGTTTTTAGGAGAGACAATTGATATCCACGCGGGAGGTCAAGACTTAACATTCCCTCACCACGAAAACGAGATTGCGCAATCAGAAGCACTCAATGAAACGACATTTGCTAACTATTGGATGCATAATGGGTATATGAATATTGATAACGAAAAAATGTCAAAGTCATTAGGTAATTTCATTTTAACGAAAGATTTAATTGCACAATATGATCCGATGATGTTACGTTTCTTTATGCTAAGTGTCCATTACCGTAATCCAATTAATTTCACTCAGGAATTAATTGAAAGTGCAGCGAATAGTTTTGAGCGAATTAAAACGGCATATACGAATGTAGCACACCGTAGAGAAACGAGCGCAGACTTGGGAAGTGATGAAACAGAGTGGTTTGAGAAATTAACAGCTCATGAAGCAGCATTTGAATCGGCGATGGATGATGACTTTAACACAGCGAATGCGATTACGGTTTTATTTGATATTGCCAGAGATGCGAATGTTTATTTAGAACAAAATCAAACGAATACAGCTGTACTTGATGCATATTTAACTATTTTTGATAATCTTTTAGCTGTTTTGGGAATTGAGTTAACAGAAGCGGAATTATTAGATGATGAAATTGATGCACTTATAGAAGAGCGTAATGAAGCTAGAAAAGAAAAGAATTTTGCAAGAGCCGATGAAATCCGTGATTTATTAAAAGAAAAGTCAATCATACTAGAAGACACTGCCCAAGGTGTGCGTTGGAGACGTGCGTAAGTATGGGAGTGAATGTGAAGCAATTAAATAGTTTAGCACTTGCTTACATTGGTGATGCAGTTTATGAAGTACATGTGCGCCATCACTTAATTGAATCTGGTAGTATTAGACCGAATGATCTCCATCAAAAAGCAGTTTCCTATGTATCAGCAACAGCGCAAGCGGCGATTATTCATGACTGGTTAGATAAGGAAATTTTATCAGAAGAAGAAGCGGGTGTAGTAAGACGGGGTAGAAATGCAAAGTCGCATTCTACTCCGAAGAACATGCCAATTCATGCTTATCGATATGCTACAGCTTTTGAAGCATTGATTGGCTATCATTTTTTAATGAAAAATGAAACAAGATTAACAGAGTTATTAGAGCTTAGTTTACAATTTATTGTAAATATGACAACAGACGAGGAAGGTAAAGACAATGAATGAAGAAATGCTAATCGGAAAAAATCCAGTGATGGAAGCTTTGCAATCAGGGCGTGCGATTAACAAAGTAGTTGTTTCTGATCAATTAAATAAACAGACGGAAAATCAATTGCGTCGAGCGGCAAAAAAGGCGGACACCATTATGCAAGTTGTACCGAAACAGCGACTTGATCAAATGACAGATGGAAAACACCAAGGGATTATTGCCTATGTTTCGGCATATGAATATGTGTCTGTTCAGTATATTTTACAACGTGCAACTGAAAGAGAAGAGCTACCTCTTATCATGATATTAGATGAAATAGAAGATCCGCATAATTTAGGAGCGATACTACGAACAGCTGATGCAACAGGAGTTCATGGAGTGATTATTCCAAAGAGACGAGCAGTCGGTTTAACTGAAACTGTCGCAAAGGCTTCAGCTGGTGCCATTGAACATATCCCAGTTGCTCGGGTAACAAATGTTGCAAAAACAATTGATGAGTTGAAGAAAGAAAATATCTGGGTCGTTGGAACAGACGAAGCGGGTTCAGACGATTATAGAACATTAGACGGGGAAACTGCGTTAGCAATTGTAATTGGAAATGAAGGTAAAGGAGTTAGTCGCTTAGTAAAGGATAAGTGTGATTGGATGGTTCATTTACCAATGCATGGTGCGATACCTTCACTAAACGCATCAGTAGCAAGTAGTTTATTGATGTATGAAGTCTATCGTAAAAGGTATCCTTTAGGAGAAAAGCGATGAACGTACTAGTTGTTGATGGATATAATATTATTGGGGCCTGGGACGAGCTTAACTATTTAAAGCGCAAAGATATTGGTTTAGCTCGTGACCAACTTCTTGAAATTTTAGTAGAATACAAAGCTTATATTGGCGAGCGAGTTATCGTTGTCTTTGATGCTTTATATGTAAAAGGGCAAGAAAGTAAACAGTCTGTAAATAATATAGAAGTAATTTATACAAAAGAAGATGAAACAGCAGATGAATGTATCGAACGTTTAGTTAAATCACTAAAGACAGTGAAAAACCAAGTATATGTTGCGACTTCGGATTATTTAGAGCAACGAACTATTTTTAGTCGTGGAGCACTGCGTATTTCGGCACGTGAATTATTAATTGAAATTAATAGTATGCATGCAAATATTAGTGACGAACTTATTCAACAAAGTAAAAAACAACCCAAAAGGGGTCTTGATATGGATGATGAATTAAGGAAAAAGTTAGAGAAAATCAGGCGTGGTAATGCATAATTAGCTGATGCTTGTCGCATTTTGATATGTTTTGTCTAACCGGTGATATAGTGTTGACTGAATGAAAGCCCTTACTGTATACTCAATACTTAAGTTTGATAAACAGATAAAAAAAAGAGAAATAGTCTTACAAATAAGTTACAGGGGTGAATAAAACTGTGGAGAGCGTAGAGAACAGATTGTTTCAAGATGCGTCAATGGATCAAACTATTTTATTAGAAGGTCAAAATGGGGACAAGCTAGCAATTGATTACTTAATGAATAAGTACGAAGGCATTGTTCATAAAAAAGCTAGTACATATTTTCTAGTAGGAAGTGACCGAGAAGATGTTGTGCAAGAAGGGTTAATAGGATTGTATAAAGCAATTTGTGATTATGATGAAAGTAAACGAACATCGTTCAAAACTTTCGCCGAGCTATGTATAACAAGGCAAATTATAACCTCGATAAAAACAGCAACTAGATTAAAGCATACACCACTAAATAGCTATATATCGATATATAAACCAGTCCAAGAAGAAGTTGAACAACCATTAATTGATACAATTGAATATTACGATGCTGCTAAACCACAAGATTTGTTAATTATGAAAGAAAATTTTTTATCTATAAAATTAGAATTGATGAAAGTGCTTACAAACCTGGAATGGGATGTATTAAACCTTTATTTAGAAGGCTTTATGTATGAGGAAATAGCGATAGAATTATGCCGCTCACAAAAGTCGATAGACAACGCATTGCAAAGAGTAAAGCGAAAAGTAGGGCAACTTATTGAAAATGAAGAGATTAGTTATGAATTGATATAATTGACATGACAGTAGATGCGTGCTATCTTTTAAAGAGATAATGAAACTGTTATGTGGTGAGAAAATGAAGAAAAAAATAACATTGGCATGTACACAATGTCATAATCGTAATTATACAACGAGTAAAAATCAAACGACAAGCCCTGATCGATTAACGATGAAGAAGTTTTGCAAACATTGCAATGAACATGTTGAACATCGAGAAACGAAATAGGTGTAGTGGAGGAATATTTGCTGTGAATATTTTCAAATTTATTAAAGATGTCTCGCGTGAAATGAAAAAAGTATCTTGGCCAAAAGGCCCTGAATTAGCAAGCTATACAGTCACTGTTATTGCAACAGTTGCTTTTGTAGCAGTGTTTTTCTCGGTTGTCGATTTAGGGATTTCACAATTACTAAATAACCTACCATTTGTGAATAATTAATAATAATCTATGTTATAGTAGATAATAAATACGTGAACAAGTTAAAGAACCCGGAATGTCGGGTTTTTTAACTTGTTTTAAACAATTATTAATTTAGATGCCCCTTGTTGATGACGATAGAAAAAGTGATAGTTTTTGAAAGCATCGAATAAACGAATAAATAAATGAACGGAGGATGAAAATGGATTCAATGGAAACAAACTGGTACGTTATCCATACGTATTCAGGTTATGAAAATAAAGTTAAAATGAATTTGGAAAAACGTGTTGAAACAATGGGGATGGATGATAAGATCTTCCGTGTAATTGTTCCTCAGGAAGAAGAAACAGAAATAAAAGACGGAAAGACAAAAACGACGATGAAGAAATTTTTCCCTGGGTATGTGTTAGCGGAAATGATTATGACAGATGATTCATGGTACGTTGTCCGAAATACACCAGGTGTTACAGGGTTTGTTGGTTCAAGTGGTCAAGGGACAAAGCCAACACCATTATTACCATATGAAGTAGAGTCTTTATTGAAAAAAATAGGTATGGAAGATAGTTCAGTGAAGGTTGAGTATGAGTTAAAAGAGAATGTTAAAGTGATGGAAGGTCCATTCGCTACCTTTATGGGGACAATCGAACATATTGATGTAGATAAGAGAAAGTTAAAGGTTCACGTAAATATGTTCGGAAGAGAAACACCAGTTGAATTAGACTTTACACAAGTAGAAAAAGTATAAATAATAACATCCTAAATTATATGCTGACATAAGCATGTAGTTTAGGATGTTTTTTATTTAGTTCATTCGTGGTAAACGTAAATTGCGACGTAACTATCATCAAGCAAAACATCGTACTTTCTACTGAGCTGAAAAAGGTTCAATTTATATTATATAGTTAGAGAAGAACCATCGCAGTCCGAATATATTCCGCTTTCCGCGGGCGAGTATCAAGCCTCCTCAGGCATACGCCTTGCGGGGTCTTGATAGACTCTTACTTCCCGCAGGAGTCTACATATATTCGGACTGCTTTGTATTTACTGTTGAAAGTTTTATTTACTAATAACACTTTTTCAGTGACTGTAAATTTAGTTTCTAGAATAAATTACACTTTTTAATTATTAATATTTATAGTAGAAATATGTTGTTAATTTACATATTTAAAAAATTAAATGAAACCTCTGATAATATTCAATGCATCAACTATAGCGAAGGAAAAGCACGAAGACTCCTGTGGGAAAGCGAAGACGATTAGACCCCGCAGAAAGTGATTTTCTTTCGAGGAGGCTAATCGCGAGCCCACGGAAAGCGTAGTGCTTTTCCGTAGCGAGAGTTTCGCAGTATCTGTTTTGTTATATTATGAATAATAACAATTACGTCACAGCATTCCTGTCTACTCTGAATGACTCAGTGGATTATTCTATATTTGCATATGTACTCTTCATTTATTATCTTTTTTAAAGAAACAAGATTAAATCACACACATTTCATTTGCAATCACCACCTATGTATGCTAAGATTTTCTTGTTGCGCATACTTTTAAGCAACATTATGTGCACGATATGAGTGGGAGGGAATTTGGAAGAAAAGACCCAATTACCACATCACGGACTAGTGAGGAGGTGTGTCTCGTGGCTAAAAAAGTTATTGATATTGTTAAATTACAAATCCCAGCTGGTAAAGCAAACCCAGCACCACCTGTTGGACCAGCACTTGGACAAGCAGGAATTAACATTATGGGGTTCTGTAAAGAGTTTAACGCTCAAACACAAGACCAGGCTGGTTTAATTATTCCAGTTGAAATTACGGTGTTTGAAGATCGCTCATTTACATTTATTACAAAAACTCCACCGGCTGCAGTTTTATTAAAACAAGCTGCTGGTATTGACAAAGCGTCAGGAGAGCCAAATAAAAATAAAGTTGCGACAGTAAAGCGTGACAAAGTAAGAGAAATTGCAGAATCGAAAATGCAAGACTTAAACGCTGCTGACGTCGAAGCAGCTATGCGTATGGTAGAAGGTACAGCACGTAGTATGGGAGTTACAATCGAAGACTAATTGCCGTGCCTGATACGTGGGAGGTATATCCGCTAATACCACATATAAGGAGGAACTAAATTGAAAAAAAGAGGTAAAAACTATCAAGAAGCAGCGAAGCTTGTTGATCGTACGAAGCAATACGGTATTGCTGAGGCGGTTGCTTTATTAAAAGAAGCTTCAAAAGCTAAGTTTGATGAAACAATCGAAGTTGCATATCGTTTAGGCGTAGATCCTAAAAATGCAGATGAAAATATTCGTGGAGCAGTTGTTTTACCGCATGGTACAGGTAAGACTCAACGCGTTCTAGTGTTCGCTAAAGGCGATAAAGTTAAAGAAGCAGAAGCGGCAGGTGCTGATTATATCGGTGATGCTGACGTTATTGCTAAAATTAATAACGGTTGGTTCGACTTTGATGTCGTTGTAGCTACACCAGATATGATGGCTGAAGTTGGTAAACTAGGTCGAGTACTTGGACCAAAAGGTTTAATGCCAAACCCGAAAACAGGAACAGTTACTTTTGAAGTAGAAAAAGCTGTTAACGATATTAAAGCTGGTAAAGTTGAATATCGTGTTGATAAATCATCTAACTTACACGTTCCAATTGGAAAAGTTTCATTTGAAGATGAAAAGTTAGTAGAAAACTTTGCAACGATTATGGATACAATTGCGAAAGCAAAACCACAATCATCAAAAGGAACTTACCTACGTAACGTTGTTATTACTTCAACAATGGGACCTGGAATTAAGTTAGACGTATCAAGTTACGAATAATCATTATGTATTGACAGTGTGAAATAACTGTATTATACTAACAAAGTATTTAAAAATTGTATATGTTATACCGTAGACAGTAGGGGCGTAACTGCTTAATATCCTACCGAGGTGTTTAATTATCGTATTATAAATGAAACGTACTATAATTATACCTTCATGTCTTCGGATATGAAGGTTTTTTATTTGTATGATGAACATACATCACGAACATACCGTATAACATGCTCACAGGAGGTGGACCGATGTCAAAAATAGCGGAAAAACAATTAGTAGTAGATGAGATTTCTCAAAAGTTTAATGAGAGTGAGTCAGCTGTATTAGTAGACTACCGTGGTTTATCAGTTGCGGAAGTTACAGCATTAAGAAAAGAACTACGTGATAACGATATCGACTATAAAGTGTATAAAAATACATTAGCTCGTCGTGCGATCGCAGGTTCTGATCTTGAATCATTAACAGAGAGCTTAGTAGGGCCAACTGCTATTGCATTTGGATCTGAAGATGTAGTTGCACCAGCAAAAATCCTTCATAACTTTGCTAAAGACCATGAGGCGTTAGAGGTTAAAGCAGGTGTAATTCAAGGAGAAGTAGCAACACTTGATCAAATTAAAGAATTATCGACACTACCAGATTACGACGGTCTTGTATCTATGTTACTAAGCGTACTGCAAGCACCAATCCGCAATTTAGCTTATGCTACACAAGCGATTGCAGATCAACAAGACGAAGAAGCGGCAGAGTAAGCTTTGCCATATAACGAAAAAATAAAAAATGATATTCCAATAGGAGGAAATACAAATGACGAATGAACAAATTATCGAAGCAGTAAAAGAAATGACTGTTTTAGAATTAAACGATTTAGTAAAAGCAATTGAGGAAGAGTTTGGTGTAACAGCAGCAGCTCCAGTAGCAGTAGCAGGTGCAGGTGGTGGAGAAGTAGCAGCAGAAGAACAAACTGAATTTGACGTAGTATTAGAAGACGCAGGTGCTTCTAAGATTAAAGTTGTTAAAGCAGTTCGTGAAATTACAGGTCTAGGTCTAAAAGACGCTAAAGACTTAACAGATGCAGCTCCTAAAGCAATCAAAGAAGGAGTTTCTAAAGAAGAAGCTGAAGAAGCAAAAGAGAAGCTTGAAGAAGCTGGAGCAAAAGTAGAACTTAAGTAATAAAAAGTGAAAGCTCGTCATATTTGTGTGACGAGCTTTTCTTTACCTCATAATTATCTTCTCTAGTATATAAAAGTGGGTGCTCTAAACAATGTCAGATCATTATTATTCAAAACAACCACAATCAAAAGAAAAGTCATCGTCAGTTGAATGTACGTTGAAGCATCATCCTTTTACCTTTACTACAGGGGCGGGAGTTTTTTCAAAAAAGGGTATTGATTTTGGTTCGCGTCTATTAATTGAGACGTTCCAAGCTCCGGAGGTTGCGGGGGATTTTTTAGATTTAGGTTGTGGCTATGGTCCAATTGGTATTTCCGTTGCCCATTTCCATCAAGACCGCCAAGTCCATTTAGTAGATATTAATGAACGAGCGATAGAGCTTGCTCAACAGAACGCAGAGCGAAACAATGTGGAAAATACAGACATTAAACAAAGTGATGGATTTGAACATTTGCAAGATCATACATTTGCAGCTGTTTTAACGAATCCGCCAATTCGAGCTGGAAAAAAAGTGATTCAACATTTTTTTAAAACAAGTGCTGAACATTTGGTGGAAGGTGGCGAATTATGGGTCGTTGTTCAGAAGAAACAAGGTGCCCCTTCAGTAATTTCTTATTTATCGACTCTTTTTTCAGAAGTAGACGTAATAGGAAGGAAAAAAGGTTATCATATTATTCGTGCTAGAAAAAAGTTAGCTTGATACCTTTATTTAAGTAAGTTAGAAATTGGAAGTAAACTTGACTTCGATATACCAGTATGGTAAAATATTTAAATGCTACAATGCTTATCTTTTGTCAAGTGTTATTAATTAAATGTTATGTATATAGTTTGAAAGAATAGGGAATGATGGAGTGAATGACGAAGTGTGCATTGATTCCTGTTTTTGTGCATTGAAATGAGATGCGTCTTTCTAATATAACAAAAGAAAAGGTTTGGACTAGAAACCATTTTCAAGATGTTTTCTTAAAAAGAATAACGCAAAAAGGATAAAAAAACAAGTGTTTGGTAAATTTTTATTTGTTGCGCATTGTATAATTTAAATGAATGAGTAGGATGTTTAGGTGTTGTTATATAGAGGTATAACAAACCTAATTTAATAAAAAATGTTTGATTTTAGGGGTGAAGCAGTTGGCAGGACAACTAGTTCAATATGGACGTTATCGCGAACGTCGCAGTTATGCACGTATAAGTGAAGTATTAGATTTACCTAATTTAATCGAGATTCAAACAGCTTCATATGAATGGTTCTTGGAAGAAGGATTAAAAGAGATGTTTTCAGATATCTCACCAATTGAAGACTTCTCTGGGAATTTGTCGTTAGAATTTGTCGATTATAGTTTTGGTGAAATTGAGTATCCTGTAGAAGAAGCGAAAGAAAGAGATGTTACTTATAATGCACCACTTCGCGTGAAGGTACGTCTCATCAATAATCAGACAGGTGAAGTGAAAGAGCAAGAAGTATTTATGGGTAATTTCCCATTAATGACAGATACAGGTACGTTTATCATCAACGGTGCTGAACGTGTTATCGTATCTCAGCTTGTTCGTTCTCCAAGTGTATATTACAATGAAAAGTTCGATAAAAATGGTAAACGTGGTATTGAAGCTACAGTAATTCCGAACCGTGGAGCTTGGTTAGAGTTTGAAACAGATGCAAGAGATGTAGCTTATGTACGAATTGATCGTACGCGTAAAATGCCGATTACTGTTTTGCTACGAGCATTAGGAATGAATACAGACCAGGAGATTATCGATCTCGTTGGGGATAATGAATATTTAAGAAATACATTAGAAAAAGATAATATTGAAACGACTGAAAAAGCCTTGCTAGAAATTTATGAGCGTCTACGTCCAGGTGAACCACCAACAGTAGAAAATGCTAAAAGTTTATTAGTGTCACGTTTCTTTGATCCGAAGCGCTATGACTTAGCACACGTTGGTCGTTACAAAATGAATAAAAAATTAGATATTAAAAATAGATTACTAAACCAAACGTTAGCTGAAACGATTGTTAATAAAGAGACAGGTGAAGTTTTAGCTGAGCATGGGGATAAAATTGATCGTAGGTTATTGAATCAATTAATTCCACATTTGGAAAGTGATGACCATAAATTAAACTTAGAAACAATTGAACTATATAACGGCGTTGAAGACGTTGACGTCCCTGTTCAAATGATTAAAATATTAGACCCGACTGATTCGGAAGGAGAAAGAGTTCTCCACGTAGTTGGTAACGCTGATGTTCCAAACGATATAAAGAATATTACACAAGCGGATATTTTATCATCAATTAGTTACTTCTTTAACTTACTGTTTGAAGTAGGACATACTGATGATATTGACCACTTAGGAAATCGTCGTTTACGTTCAGTAGGGGAATTACTACAAAACCAGTTCCGTATTGGACTATCTCGAATGGAGCGAGTTGTTCGTGAAAGAATGTCGATTCAAGACACAGCGAGCATTGCGCCACAGCAGTTAATTAACATTCGACCTGTTACGGCGTCGATTAAAGAGTTCTTCGGTAGTTCTCAGTTATCACAGTTCATGGACCAGACGAACCCATTAGCAGAGTTAACGCATAAGCGTCGTCTATCTGCATTAGGGCCTGGGGGACTGACGAGAGAGCGTGCTGGAATGGAAGTTCGAGACGTTCACTATTCACACTACGGAAGAATGTGTCCAATTGAAACGCCAGAGGGACCGAATATCGGGTTAATTAACTCGTTATCGTCTTATGCTCGTGTTAACAAATTTGGTTTCATCGAAACACCTTATCGTCGAGTTGATTCAGAGTTAGGTCAAGTAACAACAGAAATTGATTACTTAACAGCTGATGAAGAAGATAACTATGTCGTCGCTCAGGCGAACGCACAGTTAGATGAAGAAGGTAAATTTGTTAGAGATGAAGTTATTGCTAGATTCCGCGGTGAAAACACGATTGTTCAACGCGATAAAATAGATTACATGGACGTATCGCCGAAGCAAGTAGTTTCAGGTGCAACGGCATGTATTCCATTCTTAGAGAATGATGACTCGAACCGTGCGTTAATGGGTGCGAACATGCAACGTCAAGCAGTACCTTTATTAACACCAGAATCACCAACAGTTGGAACGGGAATGGAGTACGTTACAGGAAAAGATTCAGGAGCAGCAATTATTTGTCGTAATGATGGAATTGTTGAAAAAGTAGAAGCAAAAGAAATTATCGTTCGTCGTGTATCAAATGTCGACGGAAAAGAGGTTTCAGGTGATGCGGATACGTACCAGTTACAGAAGTTTATTCGTTCCAACCAAGGAACATGTTATAACCAACGTCCGATTGTAAGTGAAGGAAATCGTGTTACAAAAGGAGAAGTTCTGGCTGATGGTCCGTCTATGGAACTAGGTGAACTTGCTTTAGGTCGTAACGTGCTTGTTGCCTTCATGACATGGGAAGGATATAACTATGAAGACGCGATTATTATGAGTGATCGTCTAGTTAAAGACGATGACTTCACTTCTATTCACATTGAAGAATATGAAGCTGAAGCCCGCGATACGAAGTTAGGACCTGAAGAAATTACGCGTGACATTCCAAACGTTGGAGAAGATGCGTTAAAGAACTTAGATGAAGAAGGTATTATCCGAATCGGAGCGGAAGTAAAAGACAGTGATATTTTAGTAGGTAAAGTTACACCTAAAGGGGTAACAGAATTATCGGCTGAAGAACGTCTATTACATGCTATCTTCGGAGAGAAGGCTCGTGAAGTACGTGATACATCGTTACGTGTACCTCATGGTGCAGGTGGAATTGTTCATGATGTGAAAATTTTCAATCGTGAAGATGGCGATGAACTAAAACCAGGAGTTAATAAATTAATCCGTGTTTATATCGTTCAGAAGCGTAAGATTTCTGAAGGAGATAAGATGGCAGGTCGTCACGGAAACAAAGGGGTAATTTCAAAATTACTACCAGAAGAAGATATGCCTTACTTACCGGATGGTACTCCAGTTGATGTAATGCTTAACCCACTAGGTGTTCCATCCCGAATGAACATTGGACAAATGTTTGAGCTTCATTTAGGAATGGCAGCTAGAGAATTAGGTATTCACGTTGCATCACCAGTATTTGACGGTGCGACTGAAGAAGATGTATTTGAAACGATAAAAGAAGCTGGGATGGCAGCTGATGCTAAAACGGTCCTGTATGATGGAAGAACAGGAGAGCCGTTTGATAACCGTGTCTCTGTAGGAGTTTCTTATTTAATTAAGTTATCTCACATGGTAGATGATAAGTTACATGCTCGTTCAACTGGACCATATTCATTAGTAACGCAGCAACCACTGGGTGGTAAAGCACAATTTGGTGGACAGCGTTTTGGTGAGATGGAAGTTTGGGCACTTGAAGCTTACGGTGCAGCTTATACGTTACAAGAAATTTTAACGGTTAAATCAGATGATATCGTCGGACGTGTTCAGACATATGAATCGATTGTTAAAGGACATAACGTACCAGACCCAGGTGTTCCTGAGTCATTCAAAGTACTAATTAAAGAGTTACAAAGTTTAGGTATGGACGTTAAAATGCTGTCGAGCGATAAGGAAGAAATCGACTTACGAGTATTAGAAGAAGACGATTCAGAAACAGAAGACACACTAAACTTAGAAGTTAAACAAGATTAATTAAGCGTAGGAGAGGCGAAACGTAAAGAATAGCCTCTCCCCAATGCTTATTTAATTCATATTTGAGTTTGCAACAAAGTAGAACGGAAAATATGGGAGGTAGGGCCCTTGATAGATGTAAATAATTTCGAATATATGAAAATAGGTCTAGCGTCATCTGACAAAATTCGCTCATGGTCATATGGAGAAGTAAAAAAGCCAGAAACAATCAACTACCGAACGCTAAAGCCAGAAAAGGATGGACTTTTCTGTGAAAGAATTTTCGGACCGCAAAAAGACTGGGAATGTCATTGTGGAAAATATAAGCGTGTTCGTTATAAAGGTGTAGTCTGTGATCGTTGTGGTGTTGAAGTAACAAAGTCAAAAGTACGTCGTGAACGTATGGCACATATTGAACTTGCAGCACCAGTATCACATATTTGGTACTTTAAAGGGATACCAAGCCGTATGGGATTAATTTTAGATATGTCTCCACGGGCGTTGGAAGAAATACTTTATTTTGCTGCATATGTTGTTACAGATTCTGGAGATACGCCGCTCGAGAAGAAGCAGCTTTTATCTGAAGGAGAATACCGTGATTTTTATCAACAGTATGGTAATTCCTTTAAAGCAGATATGGGTGCAGAAGCAGTACGTCGCTTATTACAAGACATTAATTTGGAAGAAGAAGTACAAGAGTTAAAAGAAGAGTTAAAAACAGTACAAGGTCAAAGAAGGACTCGTGCGATAAGAAGACTAGAAGTAATGGAGTCATTCCGTAACTCAGGTAACGATCCAGGTTGGATGGTGTTAGACGTATTACCGGTTATCCCACCAGAAATTCGTCCAATGGTTCAATTAGATGGAGGACGTTTTGCAACATCAGACTTAAACGACTTATATCGTCGAGTTATTAACCGTAACAACCGATTAAAGCGTTTATTAGACCTTGGAGCACCAGGAATTATCGTACAAAACGAGAAGAGGATGTTACAAGAAGCAGTCGACGCACTGATTGATAACGGTCGTCGTGGTCGCCCAGTAACAGGACCAGGAAATCGTCCATTAAAATCTCTTTCTCACATGTTAAAAGGTAAGCAAGGGCGTTTCCGTCAAAACTTACTAGGTAAGCGTGTAGACTATTCAGGTCGTTCGGTTATTATCGTAGGACCAAAACTGAAAATGTATCAGTGTGGTTTACCGAAAGAAATGGCATTAGAGTTATTTAAGCCATTCATTATGAAAGAACTTGTCGGACAGAAAATTGCTCACAACATTAAGTCAGCAAAACGTATGATTGAACGCGTATATCCAGAAGTATGGGATATTTTAGAAGAAGTAATTAAAGAACACCCAGTACTGTTAAACAGAGCACCTACATTACACCGTTTAGGTATTCAAGCTTTTGAGCCGACGTTAGTAGAAGGTAGAGCGATTCGTCTTCACCCGTTAGTATGTACAGCTTATAACGCTGACTTTGATGGTGACCAGATGGCTGTTCACGTTCCATTATCAGCAGAAGCTCAAGCAGAAGCTCGCGTATTAATGTTAGCAGCTCAAAATATTCTAAACCCGAAAGACGGAAAACCAGTAGTAACACCATCTCAAGATATGGTTTTAGGAAACTATTACTTAACGATGGAAATCGCTGGAGCTGTAGGGGAAGGATCAGTCTTTAAGGATGCAGATGAGGCATTGATTGCCTATGCAAACGGACACGTTCATTTACACTCACGTGTAGCAATAGATGCAGGAAGTTTAAATAACCCTACATTTACTGAAGAGCAAAACAACCAATATTTAATTACGACGATTGGAAAGATTATCTTTAATGAAATCATTCCAGAAGCGTTCCCGTATATTAACGAGCCAACACGCTCTAATTTAGAAGTAGAAACACCAGCAAATTACTTCTTAGATCGTGGAGCAGATATTAAAGAGGAGATTTCTAAGCGTGAGCTTATCACTCCATTTAAGAAAGGTATCTTAGGAGATATCATTGCGGAAGTGTTCAAGCGTTACAAAATTAGTGAAACATCTAAAATGTTAGACCGTCTAAAAGATTTAGGGTTTAACTACTCGACAAAAGCAGGAATGACAGTTGGAGTTTCTGATATTGTTGAATTAGATGAAAAAGAAGCACTATTAGATGAAGCGCAAGGAAAAGTTGATGGAGTGTTACGTCAATTCAGACGTGGATTAATTACAGACGAAGAACGTTACAATCGCGTAATTACTATTTGGTCAGACGTAAAAGACGTTATTCAAGATAAGTTAATGGAAACATTAGACCACTCTAACCCGATTTACATGATGAGTGACTCTGGTGCACGTGGTAACCCATCTAACTTTACACAATTAGCAGGTATGCGAGGACTAATGGCAAACCCGGCTGGACGAATTATCGAGTTACCGATTAAATCTAGCTTCCGTGAAGGATTAACTGTACTAGAGTACTTTATTTCTACACACGGTGCCCGTAAAGGTCTAGCAGATACAGCACTTAAGACGGCAGACTCAGGTTACTTAACGAGAAGATTAGTTGACGTTGCTCAAGACGTTATTGTTCGTGAAGCAGATTGTGGTACAGACCGCGGCTTGACTGTTAAAGAGCTTGCAGTAGGTTCTGAAATCATTGAACCACTATTTGACCGTTTAGTTGGAAGAACGGCTTTTGAAACAATTAAAGATCCGAATACAGGAGACGTACTTGTTGAAGAAGAAGATATTATGACGGAAGATCAAGCGAAGCATGTCGTTGAAGCAGGCATTGAAGAAGTAACAATTCGCTCGGTATTTACGTGTAATACAAAACACGGTGTTTGTAACAAGTGTTATGGACGTAACTTAGCTACAGGAGCAGACGTTGAAGTAGGAGAAGCAGTAGGAATTATTGCTGCTCAATCAATTGGTGAGCCTGGTACACAGCTTACAATGCGTACATTCCACACAGGTGGAGTAGCTGGAGATGACATCACACAAGGTCTACCAAGAATTCAAGAACTATTTGAAGCAAGAAACCCGAAAGGTCAAGCAGTAATTACTGAATTTGCAGGGGTTGTTCAAGAAGTTCGTGAAAACAAAGACAAACGCGAAATCGTAGTAGAAAATGAAGTAGACAGTGCAGCGTACACTGTACCGTTTAACGCTCGACTAAAAGTTGTTGCAGGTGATGAAGTAATTGCCGGTCAGGAGTTAACGGAAGGTTCGATTGACCCGAAAGAATTATTAAAAGTTCAAGGTGTCGAAGGTGTTCAAGCGTATCTACTTCAAGAAGTGCAACGAGTTTACCGTATGCAAGGGGTAGAAATTGGCGACAAACACGTAGAAGTTATGGTTCGACAAATGCTTCGTAAAGTGAAAGTGTTAGAATCTGGAGATACAGATGTATTACCAGGATCACTTATCGAATTGCATCAGTTTAAAGAAATAAATAACGAAGTATTGCTAGAAGGAAAAGAACCAGCTGTAGGAGAGCCGGTATTACTAGGTATTACAAAGGCATCTCTAGAAACAGAATCATTCTTATCAGCAGCATCTTTCCAAGAAACAACAAGAGTGTTAACAGATGCAGCAATTAAAGGTAAGACAGATGAACTGTTAGGATTAAAAGAAAATGTGATCATCGGTAAATTAATCCCTGCTGGAACAGGCATGCAACGTTATCGTAAAATAGAATCAGAACTAGCCGAACAGCCAGTAGCTGAAGAGGAAGAAGAAGTAACAAATTAATTATAAATTATTGAAACTGGGACAAAACATATTTATGCATGAAAAAACGAAAGAATAAAATTAAGTGTAGGAAATATACGGAGACACTTGTGGGAGCAAGCTTGAAGGAACACAGGTTCAGAACGCGACGTCCTGTCGCAACGCCTGAGCTAGTGCGTCCTGCACGTCGGAGCCCTGCAAGGCGAAGTATATTTCCGGAACAATTAGTTTATCAAACCGTTTTTAACTATGAATATTGTTTTGCCCAATTTCATTAAATATATTAAATGTAGTTGACAACAAAATGAATAGATGATATTATGTTGAAGGTGTTTCCGAAAAGGAGTAATGATTGTAACGGAGGAAAATCTTATGGCTTACAATAGAGTAACTCAACTGCAATCCCGAATAATTATCGGAACAAAACAAACGTTAAAAGCGATGAACAATAATGAAGTAGCAGAAATTTTTATTGCAGAAGATGTTGATCAAGTTATTTCTAATAATCTTATGGAAGAAGCAAGGCGATTGGATATTCCATATACACTTGTTGATTCAAAGAAGAAATTAGGAAAAGCATGTAATATAGATGTAAGTGCATCGGTAGTAGCGATAAAACATGAGTGAACCATTACTTCGTAAACAAAAGTATGTCTAAAAATGAACCACCAGGATGTGTGGGCTAAGAATAAAAAGTCGAACCATTCATTGGCGCTCATTTCATACAAGTTGACTAAACTAAATGGAAGGAGGAAAATAAATGCCTACAATTAACCAATTAATCCGTAAAGGACGCGTAAGCAAGCCTAAAAAGTATGACTCACCAGCTTTACAGTGGGGATATAACTCTTTTAAGAAGAGATTCACAAAGTTAAACTCACCACAGAAGCGTGGAGTTTGTACACGTGTTGGTACATTAACACCTAAGAAGCCGAACTCAGCTTTACGTAAGTATGCACGTGTTCGTTTATCAAACAACATGGAAGTTACTGCGTATATCCCAGGAATCGGACACAACTTACAAGAACACAGTGTAGTATTACTACGCGGTGGACGTGTTAAGGACTTACCGGGGGTACGTTATCACGTAGTTCGTGGTGCGTTAGATACAGCAGGAGTTGAAGGACGTCAGCAAGGACGCTCTAAATACGGTGCAAAGAAACCCAAACAATAAAACATATATAAAGATATAGATGTTGGTAGAAAGGAGGAAGACATATGCCACGTAAAGGACCAGTAGCAAAAAGAGATGTACTACCAGATCCGATTTATGATTCAAAGCTTGTTACTCGTTTCATCAACCAAATTATGGTAGATGGTAAAAGAGGTAAAGCACAAAAGATTTTATATAATGCTTTTGAAACAGTTCAAGAGAAGAGTGGTCAGAACGCAATGGACGTTTTTGAAGAAGCAATGAAAAACGTTATGCCAGTTCTGGAAGTTAGAGCCCGCCGAGTAGGTGGTTCAAACTACCAAGTACCAATGGAGGTTCGCCCTGAGCGACGTCAGGCATTAGGTCTTCGCTACCTTGTTAACTATTCACGTCAACGTGGGGAGAAAACAATGGAAGAAAGACTAGCGCATGAAATTCTAGATGCTTCTAACAATACAGGAGCTTCAGTAAGAAAGCGTGAAGAATTACACAAAATGGCAGAAGCAAACAAAGCATTTGCTCACTACCGCTGGTAATATTTAAGACAAATATTGCATTGAAAGGAAGGAGAAGAATACATGGCTAGAGAGTTCTCCTTGGAAAAGACGCGAAATATTGGAGTTATGGCACACATTGATGCTGGTAAGACAACTACAACTGAGCGTATTCTTTTCTATACAGGACGCATTCATAAGATTGGAGAAACACACGAAGGTGCATCTCAGATGGACTGGATGGAGCAGGAGCAAGAGAGAGGTATTACAATTACTTCAGCTGCTACAACAGCTCAGTGGGATGGACACAGAATCAACATTATTGATACACCAGGTCACGTAGACTTTACTGTTGAGGTAGAGCGTTCATTACGTGTACTAGACGGTGCTATCACAGTGTTAGACGCACAGTCAGGTGTTGAGCCTCAAACTGAAACGGTTTGGAGACAGGCTACAACATACGGAGTTCCAAGAGTTGTTTTAATTAACAAAATGGACAAAATTGGAGCGGACTTTTTATATGCAACAAACACATTAAAAGATCGTTTAGGTGCAAACGCACATCCAGTTCAATTCCCAATCGGAGCTGAAGATGACTTTGAAGGAATTATCGATTTAATTGATATGAAGGCTTACTACTACCTAGATGAAATTGGTACAATGGATGAGCCGAAAGATATTCCAGCAGAATTACAAGATCAAGCAGATGAATTACGTGGTGCATTAATCGAAGCTGTTGCAGACTTTGATGAAGACATCATGATGCAGTATCTTGAAGGAGAAGACATTGAAAAGGATCAATTGAAAGCAGCGATTCGTCAAGCAACATTAGATGTTGAGTTATACCCAGTTTTCTGTGGTTCAGCATTTAAAAACCGAGGCGTACAGTTACTTCTAGACGGGGTAATCGACTACCTACCTGCACCAACTGATGTTGAGGCAATTCAAGGTATCGTTCCAGAATCAGAAGAAGAAACAGAGCGTCCAGCTGATGATAACGCACCGTTTTCAGCGTTAGCATTCAAAGTAATGACAGATCCTTTCGTAGGTAAGTTAACGTTCTTCCGTGTGTACTCAGGTACATTAAAAGCTGGTTCATATGTATTAAACACAGCTAAGGATAAACGTGAACGTATCGGACGTATTCTACAAATGCACGCTAACTCTCGTGAAGAGATTGCTGAAATTCACTGTGGTGAAATTGCCGCAGCAGTAGGATTGAAAGATACTGCAACAGGTGATACACTTTGTGATGAGAAGCATCCTGTTATCTTAGAATCAATGGAATTCCCGGAGCCTGTTATTTCGGTAGCAATTGAACCGAAAACAAAAGCAGACCAAGATAAAATGGGGATTGCACTTGGTAAGTTAGCAGAAGAAGATCCGACATTTACAACTGAAACGAACACTGAAACTGGTCAAACATTAATTGCCGGTATGGGTGAGTTACACTTAGATGTAATTGTTGACCGTCTAAAGCGTGAGTTTAAAGTAGAAGCAAATGTTGGTGCTCCACAAGTTGCTTACCGTGAAACATTCCGTTCAGCTGCTGAAGTTGAAGGTAAATTCATTCGTCAGTCAGGTGGTCGTGGACAGTACGGACACGTTTGGGTTAAGTTTGAACCAAATGAAGAAGGTGCTGGCTTTGAATTCGAAGATAAAATTGTTGGTGGAGTAGTTCCAAGAGAATATATCCCATCTGTAGAGCAAGGTATTGAAGAAGCTCTAGAGACAGGAGTATTAGCTGGATATCCATTAATTGACGTTAAAGCGTCATTATATGATGGAAGCTACCACGATGTTGACTCGAATGAGATGGCATTTAAGATTGCAGGTTCACTTGCATTACGTGCTGCTAAGAACAAATGTAACCCTGTTTTATTAGAACCTATGATGAAGGTAGAAATTGAAATACCTGAAGAATACATGGGAGATATTATGGGAGACGTTACATCACGTCGTGGCCGAGTAGAAGGTATGGACGCTCGTGGAAACGCACAGCTTGTAAGAGCATTCGTTCCATTAGCAGAAATGTTCGGTTACGCAACAGCATTACGTTCTAACACACAAGGACGTGGAACATACGCAATGGTATTTGACCATTACGAAGAGGTTCCAAAAGCAATTTCTGAAGAAATTATTAAGCAAAACTCTGGTGAATAATTTTTATTCATCAACAAATTTATTAATATGCTAAGGATGATTCATTCTTAGTATTAGATATATTTTATATACTTTGAGGAGGAAATTAAAAATGGCAAAAGAAAAATTTGATCGTTCAAAACCACACGTTAACATTGGAACTTTAGGTCACGTTGACCATGGTAAAACTACATTAACAGCTGCAATTACAACTGTAATGCACAAAGTACAAGGGACAGAAGGTGCTATGGCATACGCACAAATCGATGGTGCTCCAGAAGAGCAAGAGCGTGGAATTACAATCGCTACATCACACGTTGAGTATGAAACTGACAACCGTCACTATGCACACGTAGACTGCCCAGGACACGCTGACTATGTTAAAAACATGATCACAGGTGCTGCTCAAATGGACGGTGCGATCTTAGTTGTATCATCAGCTGATGGTCCAATGCCACAAACTCGTGAGCACATCTTACTATCACGTAACGTTGGAGTACCTGCATTCGTAGTATTCCTAAACAAAGTTGACATGGTAGACGACGAAGAACTATTAGAATTAGTTGAAATGGAAGTTCGTGAACTTCTATCTGAATATGACTTCCCAGGTGACGACATTCCAGTAATCGCTGGTTCAGCTCTAAAAGCACTTGAAGGTGAAGAAGAGTATGAGCAGAAGATTGTAGAATTAATGGAAGCTGTTGATGAGTACATTCCACAGCCTGAGCGTGACACTGATAAGCCATTCATGATGCCAGTTGAGGACGTATTCTCAATCACTGGACGTGGAACAGTTGCTACAGGTCGTGTTGAGCGTGGACAAGTTAACGTTGGAGACGAAGTTGAAATTATCGGTTTAGCAGAAGCTGCTACGAAAACAACTGTAACAGGAGTAGAAATGTTCCGTAAGCTTCTAGATTACGCTGAAGCTGGAGATAACATTGGTGCGCTACTACGTGGTGTGTCACGTGAAGATATTTCTCGTGGTCAAGTACTAGCTAAGCCAGGTTCAATTACTCCACATACTAAGTTTAAATCAGAAGTATATGTATTATCAAAAGACGAAGGTGGACGTCATACTCCATTCTTCGCTAACTACCGCCCACAGTTCTACTTCCGTACAACGGACGTAACTGGTGTAATTGAATTACCAGAAGGCGTAGAAATGGTAATGCCTGGAGACAACATTGAAATGGACATTAACCTAATTTCACCAATCGCTGTAGAAGAAGGAACTCGTTTCTCTATCCGCGAAGGTGGACGTACGGTAGGTTCAGGTGTTGTAACTGCATTAGAAAAATAATTAATCAAAACGAGCAAAGCAGGTCATTCTGCCTTGCTCGTTTTTTAAAATTCTTTTTTATAATAAAAATAATCTGCTATAAGATAGTAACAGTTTTCTTCAAAAGTGAAAACGAGTAAATAACATTTCAATTCGCGTGCAAAATGCATTATGTTTTTATGGAGATTAGCACTGTGTTTCGAAGTGCTTTTTACTACCTATTTTAAAAGCTTGTTATTTTATGTGTTAAGCTAAATAGTAATATAAGTTATTCAACAATAAGCTGATTTTATTAAATCGAATAATAACTACTAGGATAATATAAACAAAAAAACAAAAGGTAGATGATTTATTTGATGGCAATGAAAGAGTTTTTATCGAGTTTATCGCTTATGCTTAGTTGGTTTGTGTTTGCAATAAGTGCCTATTTCCTTTATTTGACAATAACGTCAATGATTCTTATCATTCCTTTTATAATTTCTTTGGTGTTAGGTTTGCTTCTTTTTTATTTATCTGGAAAACTTGATGATAGAAAAGATGATTAGTTACAAGTGGGGGCAATTGTAGAAGAATACATTAAACTTACAATGTCTACTGGCACTTAGAGCTTTTAACTTCTTGGTGTTTTTAATTGACTTAAATCGTAGCTCAATTAGTATAGCGATTACTAGATCGATTGGCATAATAACATTGTCAATTGTTAAAGATACCAATTTTTTGGTGAATTGACATACCTTTTTAGAGTTAAAATCATTTAAAACATAGATATTCAATCAAGAGCACTAGTTAATCTAATAGATCTCTTTTTATTTTTAAGAAGTTATAAGAGCTAATATCATATCTTTAATTAAATATTTACAGTTTACAATGGACAAGGTTAAATCAAATAAATTTGAAATATAGTTAATGAAAAAAATAATTGTCAGTAAAGAAAACTACAGAGACGAATACAAAGCAGGCCGAATATTTTGAGGCTCACTGCTCGCTCGTGGAAAGTGTAATATATTCGGACTGCGATGTTTACATCCTAATTTTCAAATCTGAATAACATCTTTTTCAGCTTAGTAGATAGTTTAGTTTTAATATAAATAATTTTCCATCTACTAAGCATATTGCAGAGTTTATTTATATGAGCTTTTTGTTTTAATCCTTTGTATAAAATGTTATAATATACTAGTTGAACACATTCAGAATAAAATTATAGAAATAACTACACAAAAAGTAAGAAAGTTATAGATAACACTTGCATTTGTGATAGTTTGTTTGTATAATATATAATCGTGCAATCATATGTAGGGATTGCCGAATTCAATGAAATGTAATTGGTTATTTTCATTGAATAGAAACAACAGATGATTTGCGATGAAGTGAGAGGTTGTTGGTGTGTAACACATTGCCATGTGCCATGCTAAGAAAATTTTCACGGAGAAATGTCTATTATAAAATGGGCGAAAGGGAGGGGAAAAAATGGCAAAAGAAAAGATTCGTATTCGTTTAAAGGCTTATGATCACAGGGTTTTAGATCAATCAGCTGAAAAGATCGTAAACACTGCAAAAAGAGCAGGTGCTGAAGTTTCAGGACCAATTCCATTACCAACGGAAAAGAACATCTTTACAGTATTACGTTCAGTACACGTATATAAAGATGCAAGAGAGCAATTTGAAATGCGTACACATAAACGATTAATCGACATTCTAAATCCAACACCACAAACGGTAGATTCTCTAATGAGACTTGACTTACCATCTGGTGTGGACATAGAAATCAAATTATAATATAAATTTTACAGGAGGTGTAACGGATGACGAAAGGAATCTTAGGTCGCAAAGTCGGCATGACACAAGTGTTTTTAGACAATGGGGAGCTAGTACCTGTTACAGTAGTGCAAGCAGAACCAAACGTTGTTTTACAAACAAAGACATTAGGAACAGACGGATATGAGGCTATTCAATTAGGTTTCGACGAAAAGAAGGATCATCGCGCAAACAAAGCGGAGAAAGGGCATGCTGAAAAAGCAAACACTACCCCTAAGCGCTACGTTCGTGAATTCCGTACGTCTAAAGTTGACGAGTTTGAAGTTGGTCAGGAAATAGGCGTAGACGTTTTCGAATCAGGCGATATTATTGATGTTACAGGAACATCAAAAGGTAAAGGATTTGCTGGTTCAATTAAACGCCACAACTATTCAACTGGACCTAAAACTCACGGGTCACGTTTCCACAGAACTGGTGGTTCTATGGGATCTGTAGACGGAAGCCGCGTATTTAAAGGAAAAGCATTACCAGGACAAATGGGTGCTGAACAAGTTACAATTCAAAACTTAGAAGTTGTTAAAGTAGATGCTGAGCGCAACGTAATTTTAGTAAAAGGAAATATTCCTGGTGCGAAAAAATCACTTGTTAAAATAACAACAGCAGTTAAAGGAAATTAATTATATAAGTGAAGGGAGGAATCATCGTGCCTAAAGTAGCATTATTAAATCAAGATGGAACAGAAGCTGGAGACATTGAATTAAATGAGTCAGTTTTTGGTATTGAGCCAAATAATCACGTTATTCATGAAGCAGTAATTATGCAACGTGCAGCAAAAAGACAAGGAAACCACGCTGTTAAAAACAGAACAGAAGTACGTGGTGGTGGACGTAAACCTTGGAGACAAAAAGGAACTGGTAGAGCTCGTCATGGTTCAATCAGATCGCCAATTTGGGTTGGTGGAGGAGTGACGTTCGGTCCAACAACAGCTCGTAATTACAAATATAAACTACCTAGGAAGGTACGTAGATTAGCACTTAGATCGGCGTTAACTAACAAAGTTAAAAGCGAAGATTTAATCGTGTTAAATGACATTGCGTTTGACGTGCCAAAGACAAAGGACTTTATTGCAGTGTTAGATGCATTAAACGTTCAAGAGAAAGTATTAGTTGTAACAGCGGAAACAAACGAAAATGTAATCCGTTCAGCTAATAACTTAAAAAATGTTAAAGTAATTTCAATCGCTGAGATTAATGTGTTAGACATTGTCGCATACGATAAATTAGTTTTAACGAAGGATGCAGCTGAAAAAGCAGGGGAGGTGCTTGCATAATGAAAGATTTACGAGACATTATTAAACGCCCTGTCATTACAGAACACTCTGCAGATTTAATGGCTGAAAAACGTTATACATTTGAAGTTGATTCAACAGCAAACAAAACTCAAATTAAACAAGCGATCGAATCTGTTTTCGGTGTTAAAGTTAGAAAAGTAAACACAATGAATAAAAAAGGTAAATTCAAAACAATGGGACGTTACGGTGGATACCGCCCAGATGTTAAAAAGGCTATTGTGCAACTATCTGAGGATAGTAAAGACTTAGACTTTTTCGAAGGATAATATAAAAGAAGGAGGGAAAAAACGTGTCCATTAAAAAGTATAAAGCAACATCAAATGGTAGAAGAAACATGTCTGGCCTAACATTTTCGGAAATTACTACTGATACACCAGAAAGCTCATTATTGAGACCAATTCCTAAAAATGCTGGCCGAAACAACCAAGGAAGAATTACAACACGTCATCACGGTGGCGGACATAAGCGTCAATATCGTGTTATTGACTTCAAAAGAAATAAAGATGGCATACCAGGACGCGTTGCCACAGTGGAGTATGATCCAAACCGCTCTGCAAACATTGCATTAATTCATTATGCAGATGGAGAAAAGCGTTATATCTTAGCTCCAAAAGGAATTAAAGTAGACCAAAAGGTTGAATCAGGAGCAGAAGCTGATATCAATGTAGGGAATGCACTTCCATTAGTGAATATCCCAGTAGGTACGACAGTTCATAACGTAGAATTAAAGCCAGGTCATGGCGGACAATTAGTACGTTCAGCTGGTGCAGGAGCACAAATCTTAGGACGTGAAGGTAAATATACATTAGTTCGTTTAGCTTCAGGTGAAGTTCGTTTAGTATTATCAACATGCCGTGCAACAGTTGGTCAAGTTGGAAATATCGAACATGAACTTGTACGTGTAGGTAAAGCAGGTCGTTCACGCTGGAAGGGTATTAGACCAACAGTTCGTGGTTCAGCTATGAACCCAGTAGATCACCCACACGGTGGAGGAGAAGGTCGTACACCGATTGGACGTCCATCACCAGTATCACCTTGGGGTAAACCAACTCTTGGTAAGATTACTCGTTCGATTAACAAGCCGTCAAATAAATATATTGTACGTAAGCGTAGGAAGTAATAAAAAGATCTCAATGTGAGAGGAGGCTTATATATGGGTCGTAGTTTAAAGAAAGGACCTTTCGCTGATGATCACCTTCTTAAAAAGATTAATGAATTAAATGAATCTGATAAAAAGCAGGTAGTCAGAACATGGTCTAGACGCTCAACAATTTTCCCGCAATTTGTAGGTCATACAATTGCAGTACATGATGGACGCAAACATGTACCAGTATATGTGACAGAAGATATGGTAGGACATAAACTAGGTGAGTTTGCACCTACAAGAACGTTCAGAGGTCACTCTGGAGCTGACAAGAAGACAAATTAATGAGAGGAGGCGCTTTTCATGGCAGAAGCTAAAGCAGTAGCAAAACAAATCCGTATCGCTCCTCGTAAGGCACGTTTAGTAGTCGATTTGATTCGTGGTAAACAAGTTGGCGAAGCAGTAGCAATTTTACGTCATACACAACGTGGGGCATCACCTGTTGTTGAAAAAGTATTAAACTCAGCAATTGCAAACGCAGAACACAATTATGAGATGGATCCTGATAACTTAGTTGTTTCAGAAGCGTATGTAGATGAAGGAATTACACTAAAGAGATTCAGACCTCGTGCACAAGGTAGTGCGAGCCGAATCAATAAACGTACTAGCCACATTACGGTAGTCGTTTCAGAAAAGAAGGAGGGATAGTCTGTGGGTCAGAAGATAAATCCAATTGGTTTTCGAGTAGGAGTTATTAAAGATTGGGAGTCAAAGTGGTATGCAGATGCAGAATATGCAGATCTACTACATGAAGATATTCGAATCAGAGAATATTTAGAAGAACGTCTAAAAATGTCTTCTCTTTCAACAATTGAAATTGAACGTGCTGCAAACCGCGTAAACATTACAATTCACACAGGTAAGCCTGGAATGGTAATTGGTAAAGGCGGTTCAGAAGTAGAGAAGTTACGTAAAGACTTAAATAAACTAACAGGCAAGAGAATTCACATTAACATTGTGGAAATCAAAAAGGTTGATTTAGACGCAAGATTAGTTGCAGAAAACATTGCGCGTCAACTAGAGAGCCGTATTTCATTCCGTCGTGCACAGAAGCAAGTTATCCAACGTACAATGCGTGCGGGAGCATTAGGAATTAGAACACAAGTATCTGGTCGTTTAGGTGGAGCAGACATCGCAAGAGCAGAACATTATAACGAAGGAACAGTACCACTTCACACATTACGTGCAGACATTGATTATGCACATGCTGAAGCAGACACTACTTATGGTAAGTTAGGTGTTAAAGTGTGGATTTACCGTGGAGAAGTCCTTCCAGAAAAACCAAAAAATTAAGGAAGGGGGAAATACATTATGTTAATGCCAAAACGTGTTAAATATCGTAGACAACACCGTGGCCGTATGAAAGGTCATGCTAAAGGTGGAACAGAAGTATCGTTTGGAGATTATGGTTTAATTGCAACAGAAGCGTCATGGATTACAGCTCGTCAAATTGAAGCAGCTCGTATCGCAATGACTCGTTTTATGAAGCGTGGTGGAATGGTATGGATTAAAATATTCCCAGACAAACCATATACTGCTAAACCTCTTGAAGTAAGAATGGGTTCAGGTAAAGGTGCCCTTGAAGGTTGGGTAGCGGTAGTTAAACCAGGAAAAGTATTATTTGAAATAGCTGGAGTAGAAGAAGAGGTTGCACGTGAAGCACTACGTCTTGCTTCTCACAAGTTACCGATCAAGACTAAGTTTGTTAAACGTGAAGAAATTGGTGGTGAAATCAATGAAGGCTAAAGAAATTAGAGAACTAACCACTGCCGAAATTGAACAAAATGTCAAATCAATGAAAGAAGAACTATTCAACTTACGTTTTCAGTTAGCAACAGGGCAATTAGAAAACACTGCACGAATTAAAAGTGTAAAAACTAACATTGCTCGTTTAAAAACTGTTGTACGTGAACGAGAAATAAGTGTAAATAACTAACCTTGAGAGGAGGTTGCCACAATTATGAGTGAACGTAATAATCGTAAATCATACACTGGACGTGTTGTATCCGACAAAATGGACAAAACAATTACAGTAGTAGTAGAAACTTATAAAGTGCATCCTTTATACGGTAAACGTGTAAAGTATTCTAAAAAAATGAAAACACATGATGAAAACAATGTAGCTAAGAACGGTGACGTCGTACGTATTATGGAAACTCGTCCATTTTCAAAAACAAAACATTTCCGTCTTGTAGAAGTGGTCGAAGAATCCGTTATTATCTGATGATAAGTGAAGTTGCCGAGAGGAGGTAAAGACTTATGATACAACAAGAAAGTCGTTTAAAGATTGCAGATAACTCTGGAGCGCGTGAAGTTTTGACAATTAAAGTATTAGGTGGAACAGGTAAGAAGACAGCTAATATTGGTGATGTTATTGTATGTACAGTAAAAGAAGCAACACCAGGAGGCGTTGTCAAAAAAGGTGAAGTTGTTCGTGCGGTAATCGTAAGAACAAAAACAGGTGCACGTCGTAAAGACGGTTCGTATATACGTTTTGATGAAAATGCAGCTGTAATTATCCGTGAAGATAAAAGTCCAAGAGGTACTCGTATTTTTGGACCAGTTGCGCGAGAATTACGTGATGCTAAATTTATGAGAATCGTATCTCTGGCTCCAGAAGTATTGTAATTTCTAATTACACAATACGATCACAAATTAAGTAGTGTATAACAGGAGGTGCGTTATTAATGCATGTTAAAAAGGGAGATAAAGTAGCGGTTCTTTCTGGTAAAGACCGTGGAAAGCAAGGAACAATTCTAGAAGCTTTCCCTAATAATGAACGTGTTCTTGTTGAAGGTGTAAACATGGTAAACATCCATGCTCAGCCATCACAAGAAAATCCACAAGGTGGAATTTTAAACATTGAAGCTCCAATTCATGCTTCAAATGTAATGCCAATCGATCCAAAGACTGGCGAACCAACTCGAGTAGGTTATGAAGTTAAAGATGGAAAAAAAGTCCGGATCGCTAAAAAATCTGGTGAACCTTTAGATAAATAGAGCGAAAGGAGGGTGACATAAATGAACGAATTAAAATCAATTTATCAAGAGAAAGTTGTACCATCAATGATGGACAAATTTGAATATGAATCAGTAATGCAAGTACCAAAAGTAGAGAAAATCATCATTAACATGGGTGTCGGTGATGCAGTGCAGAACTCGAAATTGTTAGATAATGCAATCGAAGAGTTAACATTGATCGCAGGACAAAAACCAGTTGTCACACGTGCGAAGAAGTCAATCGCAGGCTTTCGCTTAAGGGATGGAATGCCAATTGGCGCGAAAGTAACACTACGCGGTGAGAGAATGTATGAATTCCTACAAAAACTTATCCGTGTTGCATTACCTCGTGTACGTGACTTCAGAGGTATTTCAAACAAAGCATTTGACGGTAGAGGTAACTATACATTAGGGGTTAAAGAACAATTAATTTTCCCAGAAATTAACTATGATAATGTTAATAAAATCCGTGGAATGGACATTGCAATTGTAACTACAGCTGATACAGATGAAGAGTCTCATGAGTTATTACAACAGTTAGGAATGCCGTTTCAAAAATAAGTACCGAATTTCTTGCAAGGAGGAAAATTTGTGGCTAAAAAATCTATGATAGCTAAGCAACAACGCCCGCAAAAGTTCAAAGTTCGTGAATATACACGTTGTGAACGTTGTGGCCGCCCACATTCAGTGATTCGAAAATTTAAACTATGCCGAATTTGTTTCCGTGAACTTGCCCATAAGGGTCAAATTCCTGGCGTAAGAAAAGCTAGTTGGTAATCGTAAATTCGGGAAGGAGGTAATGATCAATGGTTATGACAGACCCAATTGCGGATATGTTAACTCGTATTCGTAATGCTAACGTAGTACGTCATGAAGTACTAGAACTACCATCATCAAAGTTAAAAGCTGAGATCGCTGATATTTTAAAGCGTGAAGGTTATGTTCGTGATTATGAGGTAGTAGAAGATAATAAACAAGGTATTTTAAAAATATTCTTAAAGTATGGTTCGAACGAAGAACAAGTTATTACAGGAATTAAGAGAATTAGTAAGCCTGGATTACGAGTCTTTGCTAAAGCTGATGAAGTACCACGTGTACTAAACGGATTAGGCACAGCAATCGTATCTACATCAAGAGGTGTTTTATCAGATAAAGAAGCTCGTTCACAACATGTTGGTGGAGAAGTGTTAGCTTATATCTGGTAATACTATACCGTTAATTTAGGAGGTGCAGTGAATGTCACGTATTGGATTAAAACTTATTGAAATCCCAGAAGGAGTCGAAATCAAAGTAGACGGTTCGACAGTGTCTGTTAAAGGTCCTAAAGGCCAACTAAGCCAGGACGTATCAGAAAACATGGGAATCAATATTGAAGATAACATCGTCACAATTGAACGTAAAAGTGAAGATAAAGAAACTCGTTCATTACACGGAACGACTCGTAGTTTAATTAATAACATGGTCGAAGGTGTATCGAAAGGGTTCCAAAAAGAGTTAGAAATCATCGGGGTTGGATACCGAGCACAATTACAAGGTAACAAACTTGTCGTAGGAGCAGGTTATTCACATCCAGTTGAAGTAGAAGCTGAAGAGAATATTGAGTTTGAAGTTCCTAAAAACACGGAGATTATCGTAAAAGGTATCGACAAAGAACGTGTAGGTGCGGTTGCAGCTAACATTCGTGCGATTCGTTCTCCAGAGCCATATAAAGGTAAAGGAATTCGTTATAAAGGTGAATTTGTACGTCGTAAAGAAGGTAAAACTGCTAAGTAATAAATAGCAGTGTTGAAAGGAGTGGCAACTAAATGATCACAAAACCTAGTAAAAACCATGTACGTAAAAGAATCCATGGTCGTGTACGTAAGAAAATTAGTGGTACAGCAAGCCGTCCACGTTTAAACGTATATCGTTCAAATAAAAATATTTACGCACAACTAATTGACGATGAAAATAGCGTTACATTAGCAAGTGCAAATACAAATGAAAAAGAGCTTAATCTAGATTCTAAAGGGAACGTTGAAGCAGCAGAGCAAGTAGGTAAGTTACTTGCAGAGCGTGCGATTGAAAAAGGCTATAACACAGTTGTTTTTGACCGCGGTGGGTATCTATATCACGGACGTGTTAAAGCTTTAGCAGAGGCAGCTCGTGAAGCAGGATTAGAATTTTAAATAAAGGAGGGTATCATTACGTTGAGTAGAAAATTCGATGCAAACAAAAGTGAATTTGAAGAACGTGTAGTTACAGTTAACCGTGTAGCTAAAGTTGCAAAAGGTGGACGTCGTTTCCGATTCGCAGCAGTAGTTGTAGTAGGAGACAAAAAAGGTCGTGTAGGGTTCGGTATCGGAAAAGCACTAGAAGTACCTGAAGCGATTAAAAAAGCTATTGATAACGCGAAGAAGGAACTAGTTGAAGTACCTATTGTAGGAACAACAATTCCACATGAAATTAACGGTCAGTTCGGTTCAGGTAATGTCTTAATGAAACCTGCAGCAGAAGGTACAGGGGTTATCTCTGGTGGACCAGTTCGTGCGGTATTAGAATTAGCAGGTGTTGGTGACATTCTAACTAAATCATTAGGTTCGAACAATCCAATTAATATGATTCGCGCTACGTTAAATGGATTAGAAAACTTAAAGACAGCAGAAGATGTTGCTAAATTACGTGGAAAATCAGTAGAAGATTTATTAGGATAAGGAGGGAATGACAATGTCTAAACAATTAGAAATCACCCTCAACAGAAGTGTTATCGGCGCAAAAGAAAATCAGAAAAACACAGTAAAAGCTTTAGGGCTGAAAAAGATAAACGATACTGTTACACATAACGATACACCAACTCTACGAGGAATGGTTAACACAGTATCACACTTAATTACAGTTGTAGAACTGTAAGTAGGACTATATTGAAAAGGAGGCGCGAATGATGAAACTTCATGAGCTTAAATCCAACGAAGGAACTCGTACGAAACGTAAACGTGTAGGACGAGGAATGGCTTCTGGTCATGGTAAAACTTCAGGAAAAGGACATAAAGGTCAAAACGCTCGAACTGGAGGCGGCACACGCTTAGGTTTTGAGGGAGGACAAACTCCTTTATTCCAACGTTTACCAAAACGCGGATTCACTAACTTTAATCGAAAAGAATATGCAATTGTTAATTTAGACGTGTTAAATCGTTTCGACGAAAACACAGAAGTAACGCCTGAACTATTAATTGAAGAAGGCATTGTTAACAATGAAAAATCTGGAATCAAAGTGTTAGCAAAAGGATCTCTAGATAAAAAAGTTAACGTAAAAGCACATAAATTTTCAAATGCAGCGAAGGAAGCAATTGAGGCAGCAGGCGGCAAAGCTGAGGTGATTTAATGTTCCGTACAATTTCGAATTTTATGCGAATTGCGGATATTAGAAGAAAAATTATTTTCACGCTATTAATGCTAGTTGTTTTTAGAATAGGTACATTTATTCCTGTACCATATACAGATAAAGAGGCAATTGACTTCATGAACCAGCAAAACGTATTTGGATTTCTGAATACGTTTGGTGGGGGAGCACTCCAAAACTTCTCCATATTAGCGATGGGAATTATGCCATACATTACTGCGTCAATCATTATGCAGTTGTTACAGATGGATGTTGTACCAAAGTTTACAGAATGGAAAAGTCAAGGTGAAATGGGACGTAAAAAACTAGCCCAAGTCACTCGTTATGGAACAATTGTCCTTGCATTTGTACAAGGAATCGCTATGTCAATTGGCTTTAACGCGATGGCAGGCGGACTTTTAATTGCAGATATGACGGTTGTTAAAGTGTTAGTAATAGCTATTACTTTAACTAGCGGAACTGCATTTTTAATGTGGTTAGGTGAACAAATTACAGCAAATGGAGTTGGAAATGGTATTTCAATTATCATTTTCGCAGGTATTGTAGCAGCTGTACCGAATGGTGTGAAGCAGATTTATGCACAATACTTTATTAATCCAGGACCTGAATTGTTCATTAACATTGTTATTGTAGCTTTAATTGTCTTAGTTATTATTGCAGTAACAGTAGGAGTTATTTACATTCAGCAAGCAGAACGTAAAATTCCTATTCAATATGCAAAGAAACTAGTAAACCGCTCACCAGTTGGTGGACATTCAACACATTTACCATTAAAAGTAAATGCTGCTGGAGTTATTCCTGTAATTTTTGCTGTTGCATTTATTATGGCACCAAGAACTGTAGCGACGTTTTTTGAAGGAAGTAAAGCCGCATCAGTAATTGAATCATTATTCGACTATACACAACCAGCTGGAATGGTCTTATATGTAGTTTTAATTATCGCCTTTACTTATTTCTATACATTTGTGCAAGTTAATCCTGAGCAAATGGCAGAAAATCTTCAGAAACAAGGTGGATACATTCCAGGAATTCGACCAGGACATAATACAGAGACATATTTAACTCGTGTTATGTATCGATTAACATTTGTTGGAGCTCTATTTTTAGCAGCTATCTCTGTGTTACCGATGATCTTAGGTGGGGTTGCTAATCTTCCTACAGCAGTTCAAATTGGAGGAACTAGCTTACTAATTGTAGTCGGAGTAGCATTACAAACGATGAAACAATTAGAAAGTCAATTAGTTAAGCGACATTACAAAGGATTTATCAGGTCGTAAATAGTATTTAACGTGAAATGAGGAGAGAGCATGCGATTAATCTTAATGGGCTTACCTGGTGCAGGTAAAGGAACACAAGCCGAGAAAATTAATGAAAAATATGGTATTCCTCATATTTCAACGGGAGATATGTTTCGTTTAGCAATAAAAGAGGGAACACCATTAGGTAAAGAAGCACAATCTTTCATGGATAATGGCGAATTAGTACCTGATTCAGTTACTAACGGAATTGTCGAAGAACGATTAGCTAAAGATGATTGTGAAGAAGGCTACTTATTAGATGGCTTTCCAAGAACAATACCTCAAGCAGAAGCGTTAGAGGACATTACGAACAAATTAGATCGTAAATTAGATTATGTCATTCATGTAGATGTACCAGAAGAAAAATTATTAGAACGTCTAACAGGACGTAGAGTTTGTCCAACGTGTGGCACAAGTTATCATGTTATTTATAACCCGCCTAAAGTTGATGGGGTATGTGACAAAGATGGCTCAGCTCTCATTCAGCGTGATGATGACACAGCAGAAACTGTGCAAAAGCGTCTAGATGTGAACGTAGCACAAGCTCAACCTTTACTCGATTTTTATGAAGAAAAAGGTATTTTAATAACAGTTGATGGTGATCAAGCGATTGACAAAGTCTTTGAAGATATTCAAGCACAACTTGATAAGTAAGTTTAATTATCATGTAAGTGAAGGTGATTATTGTTGAATGATGTCCATACCGAACCAGTAATTGGGCAAGTTGTCCGAATTACGAAAGGTAGAGAAAAAGATCAATACGCAGTAATTATCAAAATCATAGAAGATCGCTTTGTACTTTTAGCAGACGGAGAAAAGCGAAAGTACGATCGACCAAAGAAGAAAAATGTGCTTCATATTAAATTTACTCCATTCATATCGAATGAAGTAAGAACGAGTCTTTTGGAGACTAATCGTGTCTCCAACGGGAAGTTACGATTTGCTCTCGCAAAATATGCAAGTGAAGTTGTGACTGTTTTAGAGAAGGGAGACGTAAACGATGTCTAAAGACGATGTAATTGAAATAGAAGGCGTTGTAACAGAAACATTACCAAATGCAATGTTTCATGTTGAGCTTGAAAATGGACATACGGTTTTAGCGCACGTATCAGGTAAAATCCGTATGCATTTCATCCGCATCTTACCAGGAGATAAAGTAACAGTAGAGTTGTCACCATATGATTTAACTAAAGGTCGCATCACATACCGTTACAAATAGTTGTAAGCTCCGATTCTTAGAGGAGGTAAAAAGATGAAAGTAAGAGCATCAGTCAAACCAATTTGTGAAAAATGTAAAGTTATCAGACGTAAAGGAAAAGTCATGATCATTTGTGAAAATCCTAAGCATAAGCAAAAACAAGGATAATCTTTTGGAGGTGAATTAACATATGGCACGTATAGCAGGTATTGATATCCCTAGAGATAAACGTATCGTTATTGCACTTACATCTATTTATGGAGTCGGAAAAACAAGTGCACAGAAAATTTTAGCAGCAGCTGAAGTTTCTGAAGATACTCGTGTTAGAGATTTAACAGAAGAAGAACTAGGAAAAATTCGTAAAGAAGTCGATGGTAATTATACAATCGAAGGTGATTTACGCCGTGAAGTTTCATTAAACATTAAACGTTTAACTGAAATCGGTTCGTATCGAGGAGTTAGACACCGTAGAAAACTTCCAGTAAGAGGTCAAAAAACGAAAAATAACTCACGCACACGTAAAGGTCCTCGTATAGCAATCGCAGGAAAGAAAGACTAATAAAGGAGGGAAATAACCAACATGGCACAAAGAAAGCAAACAACACGTAAACGACGTGTAAAAAAGACAATTGAAACTGGAGTAGCTCATATCCACTCAACATTTAACAATACAATTGTTTCAATTTCAGATTTACAAGGAAACGTACTTGGATGGAGTTCAGCGGGTGCTTTAGGATTTAAAGGATCACGTAAATCAACTCCATTTGCTGCACAAATGGCTGCTGAAGTAGCTGCAAAAGCTGCTGAAGAAACAAATATGAAAAACCTTGAAGTATCTGTTAAAGGTCCAGGTGCTGGTCGTGAAGCTGCTATTCGTTCGTTACAAGCTGCAGGCTTAGAAATTACAGCAATTCGTGATGAGACACCAGTTCCACATAACGGATGCCGCCCACCAAAAAGACGTCGTGTATAATTTTACCGTTTAGAATTTGGTACTCTGTCTATAATGGTTACTATAAAGCTATATCAAGGATGTAATAAAGGATTCATTGAACAATTTGTTGTGAACCACTAAGTCATCAAATGATACTAAGTTTTAAACACCTAATAAAAGGTAACTTTAACTATATAAACAGTAAAAGCAGATAGAATGGTAATTATTTAATTTAAAAGCCGTACGCATGCTTTTAAATAAAGGCGTTAGTTTTTTAAAGGAGGGCTTAATGGAATGATTGAGATCGAGAAACCAAGCATAGAAGCGATTGAAATAAGTGAGGATGCTACATTTGGTAAGTTTGTAGTTGAACCACTTGAGCGAGGATATGGTACTACAATAGGTAACTCTTTACGCCGCATCCTTTTATCCTCACTTCCAGGTGCCGCTGTTACATCTGTGCAAATTGATGGAGCACTTCATGAATTTTCGACGATTGAAGGAGTAGTAGAAGATGTAACGACAATTATTTTAAATCTAAAACAATTGGCTCTCAAAATCTACTCTGATGATGTAAAAACATTAGAAATCGACGTTCAAGATGAAGGGGTAGTAACTGCTAAAGATATAACATTCGACAGTGATGTTGAAGTGTTAAACCCAGATCTACCGATTGCAACATTAAACAGTAATGGAAAGTTATATATGAGAATAACAGCTGAAACTGGTCGTGGTTACCGTACAGCTGAAGAGAACAAACAAGACAACCAACCAATTGGTGTAATTCCAATTGATTCTATCTTCACTCCTGTTTCAAGAGTTAACTACCAAGTCGAAGGTACACGAATTGGTCAAGTTGCTAACTACGATAAATTAACATTTGATGTATGGACAGACGGAAGTATTCGACCAGAAGAAGCAGTTTCTTTAGGTGCTAAAGTCTTTACAGAACACTTAAACATTTTCGTAGATTTAACAGACAAAGCTCAAGAAGCTGAGATTATGGTAGAAAAAGAAGAAGACCAAAAAGAAAAAGTGTTAGAGATGACAATTGAAGAATTAGACTTATCCGTTCGTTCGTATAACTGTCTAAAGCGTGCTGGTATTAATACAGTACAAGAATTGTCAACGAAAACAGAAGAAGACATGATGAAAGTGCGTAACTTAGGTCGAAAATCACTAGATGAAGTAAAAAATAAACTAGCTGACCTAGATTTAAGCTTGCGTAGTGACGATTAATTCGTAAATTACACTAATCGTCATGGAGTGAAAAGGAGGGAAACTCATGCCTAGAAAGTTAGGACGTACTACAGATGTACGTATGGCTCTGTTACGTAATTTAACTACTGATGTTATTTTACACGGACGTATTGAAACAACTGAATCTAAAGCAAAAGAGTTAAAAAAGCTTGTAGATAAAGTAGTAACATTAGGTAAGCGTGGAGATCTACATGCCCGTCGTCAAGCAGCTTCTATCTTATATAAGAAGAAGGATGAAAACGACGTAGCTGTTCTGGATAAATTGTTTGGCGAAATCGCTGAACGCTATGAGAATGTACAAGGTGGTTACACTCGTGTACTTAAATTAGGACCTCGTCGTGGAGACGGTGCTAACATGGCAATTATCGAACTAAGAGAATTAAATGATAATGAGGAAGCTGGTTCTTCAGCTGCAAACGCTGAATAATAACACTTCTAAAAAAGGGCAGGACAACGTCTCAATTATGAGATAGCTCCAAGCCCTTTTTATTTGGTTAAAATGCAATCATTGTAAACAAAAAATGCGACATAATAATAGATTAAAGATGTAATTTTGCTTTTATCCTCTTATAAAATATTCTTACGCGCAATACTTGGCGTTTTTTGTGCATCTTTTACGTGCAAGACCGTTCTTACACGCAATACATGTGTTGTTTTGTGTATCTTCTGCGTGCAAGACTGTTCCTACACGCAATACATGTGGTGCCTTGTGTATCCTTTACGTGCAAGCCCGTTCTTACGCGCAATACTTGGCGTTTTTTGTGCATCTTTTGCGTGCAAGACCGTTCTTATGCGCAATACATGTGGTGTATTGTGTATCTATTGCGTGCAAGACTGTTCCTACACGCAATACATGTGGTGCCTTGTGTATCTTTTGCGTGCAAGACTGTTCTTACGCGCAATACACGTGGTGACTTGTGTATCTTCTACGCGTAAGAATAAATAATGATGAATATAATCGAATTGCAAAATGTTATCTTCACTATGTCTGATTACAAGTGTCTATTTTAGTGTATTATCATGTCCTACCGGTTCATCCTCACATCATTTTCCTCTACTATGAGCCAATGGAATGCTCAATTTATTAATACTTATCTAAAATAATTAAAATCAGTAGCATTTGTCGAAAATTTTAGTATTAATTCTTCTATTAAGCCAATTTAGGTAGGAAGAAGCTGAAAATAGGCATCAAAATATGCTATGATAGACGAAGAATAATGCGGCGAGGAGGCGAGAAGCAGATGAAACCTTTAATTGAATTTAAGCACGTTTCATTTCGATACGATGAAAACGGACCATGGGTGTTAAAGGATGTATCTTTTACCATAGACGAAAGAGAATCAGTTGCGATTATCGGTCATAACGGTTCAGGAAAATCAACAATAGCTAAATTAATGAACGGTTTATTATTTCCACAAGAAGGCGAAATTTGGATTAATGATCAACGACTAACAGAATCATCCATTTGGGATATTCGACGTAATGTTGGCATGGTTTTTCAAAATCCAGATAACCAATTTGTTGGCGCTACAGTACAAGATGATGTTGCATTTGGAATGGAAAATCGTGGTGTAGCTCGAACTGTGATGCAAGAACGAATAAAATCTTCGTTAAAAGCTGTTAATATGGAAAAGTATTTATTAACCGAACCACATCGTCTTTCAGGCGGTCAAAAACAGCGTGTCGCAATTGCTGGTGTCATTGCTATTTCGCCAAAAGTATTAATTTTAGATGAAGCTACAGTGATGCTCGATCCTCGTGGACGGAAAGAAATTATGGAAACAATTAGTCGGTTAATTACGGAAGAACAATTATCCTTAGTGACGATTACGCACGATTTACAAGAAGTAACGCAAACAGATCGCGTCATCGTCTTAAATCAAGGGGAAGTTTGGATGATTGATCAGCCGCAAGCCATTTTACGAAACGGAAATAAATTAAGGGATATTGGTCTTGATGTGCCATTTATAACGACATTATCGAATCAATTAGCACAACGAGGAATTTCCCTACAAAAAGAACCTTTTACGACAGAAGAGATGTTGGAGGAACTATGGACATTACATTCAAAAACGTAAGTTATACGTATCAACCGAACTCACCATTTGAACACCAAGCTTTAAAAGACATTTCCCTTCATATTCCATCTGGCTCATTCGTTGCAATTATTGGCCATACAGGTTCAGGTAAATCAACGTTAATCCAACATTTAAATGGAATCATTCGTCCGACTGAAGGTGAAATAACAATCGGACCTTATACATTATCACCTGATAAAAAGCTGAAAGAAATGAAAGAATTACGCAGCCATGTTGGCGTTGTTTTTCAGTATCCAGAACATCAGTTATTCGAAGAAACAGTTGAGAAAGATATAGCCTTTGGACCAGAAAATTTTGCTGTACCTGAAGAAGTTATTCAAAGTAGGGTAAAAGAAGTCATCACGCAAGTTGGCTTAAGTGAAGCAATGTTAGCACGCTCTCCATTTGAACTCAGTGGTGGGCAAATGCGTCGTGTCGCAATTGCTGGTGTATTAGCTATTAATCCTGAAATCTACGTCTTAGATGAGCCAACAGCAGGTCTCGATCCAAGAGGACAACAAGAAATAATGGACATGTTTTACACATTGCACCATGAAGCAGAAAATCAAACTACGATTCTCATTACGCACAGTATGGAAGATGCACTACAGTATGCCGACTATATTATCATTTTAAATGAAGGTGAAAAATATATGGAAGGCCGACCTGAGGAAATCTTTGCGCAAGAAGAAGTAATTAAACAAGTGGATTTAGAATTACCAGAGTCGATTCGCTTTATAAAAGCTTTTAATAAACGATTCAATACATCATATCCACTTATAAAACAGTCGTCAGAACAAATCGCTAATCTCATTACCGAAACGTTAGAACAAGCGAAATAAATAAAGGTAAATGCAACATTATAAGGAGTACACACTATGTTAAACTCGATGATCATCGGACAATATGTTCCAGGTGATTCTTTTATACATAAATTAGATCCCAGAACGAAAATTATCGTTATATTCTTTTACGTTATTGTCGTATTTTTTGCAAATAATGCATTAAGTTACGGCTTGTTAACGTTATTTGTGTTGCTTGCGGTTGCGATTACACGAATTCCATTACGTTTTATTATTAAAGGACTCACCCCGATATGGTTTTTAATTTTCTTCACCTTTTTATTACATTTGTTTTTAACGAAAGAAGGCCCGATTGTTGTCGATTGGTGGGTATTTACCTTCCATAAAGGCGGTATTATTCAAGGATTAATTATTTCATTACGTTTCTTGTTGTTAATTTTAATGACTTCTTTATTAACGTTAACGACGACACCGATTGAAATAACGGACGCTATTGAAGCTTTATTGCACCCATTAAACAAAGTGAAATTTCCAGTGCATGAATTAGCGCTCATGATGTCAATATCATTACGATTTATTCCAACATTAATGCAAGAAACGGATAAAATCTCAAAAGCGCAGGCCTCCCGTGGTGTTGATTTTAGAACAGGAAAATTTAAAGAACGCTTAAAGGCAATTATACCACTACTTGTCCCACTTTTTGTTAGTGCATTTAAACGTGCCGAGGAGCTTGCGATGGCAATGGAAGCAAGAGGATATCAAGGTGGGGAAGGACGTACTAAATTGCGTGAATTAACGTATGTGACACGTGATATAGTCATGTTTGTTATTTTCATCATCATGGTCATCGGCTTATTTTTTCTACGTAATTAGTGTAAAGGACGAAGTAAGATGAATAAATTAAAATGTACAGTAAGTTATGACGGCACGAACTTCTCAGGCTATCAAATCCAACCTAAAAGTCGAACCGTACAAGCAGAAATTGAAGCAGCATTAAAACGAATGCATAAAGGAAACGACATTCGCATTCAATCGTCAGGTCGCACAGACAAAGGCGTTCACGCCAAACGACAAGTATTCCATTTTAATACAGAATTAACTATTCCATCACATCGTTGGAAAAAAGCTTTAAATACTCTTTTACCAAGTGATATAAGAATTGTCGCAGTAGAAGAAGTGTCAGAGAATTTCCATGCTAGATTCGATGCAATAGAAAAAGAATATCGCTACTTTATTTTAAATACGAATGAGCCTGACGTATTCAAGCGAAATTACACACATTTTGACCCTGATGTAATAAATATAGAGAAATTTCAAGCTGCGTGTAAGAAATTTGAAGGAACACATGATTTTACATCTTTTTGTTCAGCAAAAACGACGATAAAAGGAAGTCGTGTACGGACGCTGTATAAAGTGAGTTGTCATAAACAAGAAGATATCATTATGGTGATTTTGCGAGGGGATGGCTTTTTATATCATATGGCACGTATTATCGTCAGTGTTTTACTGGATGTCGCAAAAGGGAAAATGTCAATGTCAGAAATTGATACATTATTTTCAGTGAAAAACAGAGAATATGCAGGTATGACAATTCCACCAGAAGGCTTATATTTGTGGGATGTTATATATGAAAAAGATAATTGAATTTAAAGAGGTAATTCCTTGACTTAAGATACGTATTTGATATATTATAGTGTATGGCAAATTGTTTCTAATCCATAATTAGCCCCGGAAACTAATTGTGTGAATATAGATGAACAAGTAAAAATGAAACAGAATTTTGGAGGGAAATAACCATGCGTACAACATTCATGGCAAATGATGGTAATGTAGAGCGCAAGTGGTATGTGATTGATGCAGAAGATCTACGTTTAGGTCGTCTATCAACAGAAGTAGCATCTATCCTACGTGGGAAGCATAAGCCGACGTACACACCGCATGTGGACACTGGAGATTACGTTATTATTGTTAATGCTGAAAAGATTGAACTTACTGGAAACAAATTAAATGATAAAATGTATTATAACCACTCAGGATACACTGGTGGATTAAGAGAGCGTAACGCACTTGAAATGAAAACAAACTATCCTGAAAAGATGATTGAAATCGCAGTAAGAGGTATGTTACCTAAGGGAGCTTTAGGACGTCAAATGTTTAAGAAACTTCACGTTTACAGTGGTCCAGAGCATAAGAACCAAGGTCAACAGCCAGAAGTTTACGAATTAAAAGGATAATTAAGGGAGGTTAATCAATTGTCACAAGTACAATATTATGGAACAGGTCGCCGTAAAAAATCAACAGCTCGTGTACGTTTAGTACCAGGTTCTGGTCGTGTAATCATTAACAAACGTGATGCGGAAGAATATTTCCCATATGATACACAACGTACTATTTTAAAACAACCACTTGTAGCTACTGAAACTGAAGGTACGTATGATGTACTAGTTAACGTAAACGGTGGTGGATTCACTGGTCAAGCTGGAGCTATCCGTCATGGTGTTGCTCGTGCTTTACTAGAAGCAGATCCTGAATATCGTGGAACATTAAAAGCAGAAGGATTCTTAACAAGAGATCCTCGTATGACAGAACGTAAAAAACCAGGCCTACGCAGTGCGCGTCGTCGTGGACAGTTCTCAAAACGTTAATTTTATATTATCGTATTCAAAACCCTTTCTCACTTTGGTGGGAGAGGGTTTTTTATATTTATTCATAATAAGTGTAACAAACTCCTTATATGCTCTAGATCTTTGCTTAAGGTAATAAAAGTATGTAAATAAATTAGGTATGGGACAAGAAGCTATCATTGAATTGCATAGCAATCGATGGGTAATCCGAAATGTGGAGTCCGATAACAACTATTTTACAGAATAAATAATGGAAGAGTTATAGAGAAATGATCAGGAAGGATTTATTAGCGAATTCAAAAGACGATCAAACGAGATAGAACCTGCTGTTGAATCTCCGATAACAGATGCATTATATAATTCAGAACCGTTGAATGTTGAAGGTTGAATGATGGAAGCGGACTACATTAAATCAATAGACCCTCCATTTATTGGATGAATCTTTTCAAAAAACAATAAAAAATAACATTACGCTTTAACAGAGCCAAACAAATAAATAAAAACTTCAAGCAACCTTATTGACAATCATATCATTTTCGTTATATACTTATCTCAGGTTCGAGATATCTGATTCAGAAACGTTAGATGTTATGTCGACAGAAAATCATGAGAAAGAAGTTCAATTGTTATTAAAGCTATTTATAGTTTTAAATTGATGAATAAAGTATTTCCTAAACATAAGGAAGCTTTAAATGAGATTTTAAGTGGATTAGATATGAATAAGAGGGAAATACTAATTGAACAGTTAAAAAAACTAGGATTTCATGCACAAATGCACAAAGCATGTAATTTTTTTAACACATGTATCTCGGTTTAGTAATATATTAATTGGGTATATAGTTAAATGTAAATTATTATACAAACAAAGGGGTTTTTATATATGACAAACAAATTATTAGGTATTCACCATGTGACAGCAATGACGGATAATGCAATGCGTAATTATAAATTTTTCACAGAAGTACTTGGGATGAGATTAGTTAAGAAAACAGTGAACCAAGATGATATTCACACGTATCACACATTTTTCGCTGATGATGTTGGTTCACCTGGAACGGATATGACGTTCTTCGATTTCCCGAACAATCCGCAAGGGACACCAGGAACGAATTCCATTTCTAGAACTGGACTAAGAGTGCCTAATGATGCAGCGCTTGAATATTATTTAGAGCGTTTTAAACAATTCGATGTTAAACATGACGGTATACAGGAACGCTTCGGTAAAAAGGTACTTCCATTTGAAGAGTCTGACGGTCAGAAGTATCAACTGTTCTCTGATGAAAATAATGAAGGTGTCGCACCAGGTATCCCTTGGAAAAACGGTCCGGTACCTGAAGATAAAGCGATTTATGGTTTAGGTCCAATTGAAATTACGGTTAGCTATTTTGAAGATTTCAAAAAGGTACTTACCGAAGTGTATGGTATGAAATCCATTTTGGAAGAAGAAGACGTGGCCTTGTTTGATGTAGGCGAAGGCGGTAATGGGGGTCAAGTTATTGTAAGAAATGACAACTCTACACCTAGCCAACAAGGTTACGGACAAGTGCATCATGTAGCGTTTAGAGTGAAAGATCACGATGCGATTAAACAGTGGGAAGAAAAGTACGAGACAATGGGTATGCAGCATTCAGGTAATGTAGATCGTTTTTACTTTGAAGCGTTATATACACGTGTGGGCCATATTTTAATCGAGCTCTCAACAGATGGTCCAGGCTTTATGGGTGATGAACCATATGAGACGTTAGGCGAGAGTCTAGCACTTCCACCGTTCCTAGAGCCGAAACGTGAATATATTGAATCACAAATTCGTCCGTTTGATACGAGGCGAGCTAAATAATTAATCAGAGAGGTATTTACATGGAGCCTATTAAAAAAATTCACCATATAACAGCTATAGTTGGAGATCCCAATCAGAACTTGAAATTTTATAGAGATGTATTAGGACTTCGCTTGATTAAACAAACAGTAAACTTTGATGACCCTGGTGTGTACCATTTATACTTCGGCGATCATAACGAGACGCCAGGGACGGTCATTACATTTTTCCCTTGGACGAATAATAATCAAGGTAAAATAGGTAGTGGCCAAGTTGGTAGGATTGCTTTTAGAATACCTAAAGGCAGTCTTGATAAATGGAAAACACAGTTAAGCGAACAAAGTATTGATGTTACTGTGACACAGCTTTTTGGTAAAGATACGTTAGAGTTTGATGATGTACATGGTCTTGAACTAGCAATGGTTGAAGGCGAAGAAACGGCAGATAACCATGATATCGTTGGTTTCCACGGTTCGGTATTATTGTCTGGTGATCCGGCAGGTACGAAAGAATTGCTAACAAATATTATGGGACTTAAGAAGCTGGATGTAGAAGATGACAATCATCACTATGAAACAGTAGGTGCGGAAAAGCATCATATTATTACAGCTATCCCACCACAACCAATGGGTAGGTTTGGGATTGGAACAGTGCATCATATCGCTTGGTCTGTACCAGATCTTGATATGTTGAAAGCATGGCAATCGGAACTTGTCAAAGCAGGATTTCGTGTGACTGAAGTCAGAGATAGAAATTACTTTAATTCGATTTATACTGCTGAAAAAGGAAAAGTTGTTTTCGAATTTGCGTCAGACACGCCAGGGTTTGATGTGGATGAAGACAAAGATTCACTTGGTACAGCACTGAAGTTGCCAGAGCAATATGAGCATAGAAGACAGGAATATGAAACATTATTGCCGAAATTGGAGATATAAGTGTATGAATAAAATATTGAACTTTTCACCAGAGGAACTTACGGAAAAAGAGAAGAAGAAGTTTCTAATTGGTTCGGTTATACCAAGACCGATTGCATTAGTTTCAACGATGTCTGATGCTGGTGTCGTTAACGTAGCGCCGTTTAGTTATTTTAATATTGTTACGTATAATCCACCGATGTTCTCCATCGCAGTCCAGCGTGAGGCTGGCGCGTCGAAGGATACGGCAAGAAATGTTTTAGAAAATAAAGAAGCGGTCGTCCAAGTTGTTGATATGGAGAACGTAGAGGCGACGAATAAAAGTTCGGCCTCTCTCGGACGGGATGAAAGTGAGCTAGATATATCTGGTTTTACACCGGTAGACTCAAAAGCTGTCAACGTTCCGGGTGTAAAGGAAACGAAAGTTAGATTCGAAACAGAGTTGTATGAATCAGTTATCATTTACAATGCGGACAATATCGCGACAACGGATCTATTATTATTGAAAGTGAAACATTATCATATCGATGAATCGATTTATCATAATGGCTATATCGATCCGGATAAATTAGACGCGGTTAGCAGGCTTGCTGGAAATGATTATGCTGAAATAGGCAACATGTTTACGGTAGAACGACCTAAGTAATAAAAAAGGAGTTGTAAATAAATGAAGTATATTTATCAAGAAAAGAAAAAAGGTGCGCCGGTATTTATTTTATTACACGGTACAGGCGGCACAGAGTCAGACTTAATCTCACTTGCTGAATTGCTAAATCCTGAGTACAATGTTTTCGGTATTCGTGGAAATGTGCAAGAAAATGGCATGAACAGATTCTTCAAACGTCATGGCGAAGGAGATTACGACTGGGAAGACTTTGATTTCCGCGGAAAGGAACTATTTAACTTTATTGTGGAAAAATCAAAAGAGTATGATTTCAAGCTAGAAGATGCTGTCCTTGTCGGATTTTCAAACGGCTCGAATATCGCAATGAAAATGATGCTTCAACAACCAGATGCGTTCAAAAAAGCAGCGTTATTCGCACCTATGTACCCGGCAGACGTAGCAGAGAAACATGATTTTAGCGATGTGAAGGTATTCTTATCGCTTGGTAAAGGTGATCCAGTTGTGCCAGAAGTAGAAAGTGAACGGGTCATCAGTATATTTAACGATAGAGCCGCAGATGTTACAACAGCTTGGGTAATGGGGCATAGTCTGACACAGGAAGTTGCGATGGAAGCAAAAAACTGGTTGAATAACTAAGCTTCTGGGTAATAAAGGTTTAATAGTTACCAAAAAGGGTATACATTAACCATATGAATATAGGGAACAACTTTTTTAAAAGTTTTTATATATATAATTATTGGAGGAGATTTATAATGACAAAAGCAAAATGGAACGTAGATACAGTACACAGTGAGGTAGGATTTTCAGTAAGACATATGATGATTTCAACTGTAAAAGGAGAGTTCACAGATTTTGATGGAAACTTTGAGTTGGATCCACAAGATTTAACAGATGCTTCGATTGATTTCACTATCGATGCAAACTCAATTAACACAGGTATGTCAGGTAGAGATGACCATTTACGTTCGGATGACTTTTTCGATGTAGAAAACCATCCTAAATTAACGTTTACAGCAACAGAAATCAAACAGACATCTAAAGATAAATATGATATGACTGGTGACTTCACAATTAGAGGAACTACTAAGCCGATAACTTTTGAAGTTGAATTTGAAGGACTTGCTAAAGATCCTATGAGCGGCGATGAAGCGGCAGGATTTACAGCTAATACGAAAATTAATCGTAAAGAGTTTGGTTTAACGTGGAACGCTGCAGTTGAAACAGGCGGCGTTGTAGTAAGTGACGATGTTAAAATCAATCTCGAAATCCAGTTACGTAAATAAGCTTAATTTTATATTGTTTTTTAAAACCCTTTCTCATATTTGTGGGAGAGGGTTTTTGTGTTTTAATAAAAACTTTATGTATAGTTATAGATAGACAAAATAAACTTTTATTAATGTTTTTAGTGTTATGATAATATGAAGTTAGAAATTTCGGGAAAATTTCATGCGTTGGACGAATTATATGCTAGAGATTTGAACAGAAATGTTGCAGTGGTAAATGATTTTGTTCATGATAAGGATGGTTATTTAATAGAAAACTAAATATACCATTGTGATAGAAGGCAATCAAATCACATATAAACGAAAACCGTGAATATAGAAAATATCGCTATGATTAAAAATTCGTTTGATTTCCTCGCTTATTTCTAATTATACTGATGTATAATAATTCGTTACAAAAAAACTCGAGAAGGTGCCTATATGTGGGATGCAATAAAAAAATTCCTTTTATATATTTTAAGATGGCTTGCTGTAGTGGGATTTACAGTGCTCGCCATGACAATGGTATATATATTTATCACAGAAACATCTGGAATATTTGAAAAAAGCGAAGCACAAAAAGTAGAGGAAAAGCTTATGCATAAAGGGCTTTATTTTTCGAAGCAATATCTTGTGAAGCTTTCAAATGGTGAGACGCACAGTGTATTTAAGCGAAAATTTAACACATTGGAGCAAGGCGATTCTTACCAACCATTCTTTCAAGCTCTATCTTGGAAGGATTTTTGGTCGATTACTTTTATCACAAGCTTATTGTTCATCCTTTTTATAAGTCTAGCTTACTTTTTTGCATTAGAAATTTTTCGCAAGACGAAACTGTTTCAGAAACTAGAAAACATACGAGAAAGTATAATTACCTCATTTCTTGCCCTGTTTCAAAAGAACGAACAGACGAGAGAGCGTTGGAAAAAAGGATCTTTTCTCGTACTAATTATTGCACTAAGTATTCCTTATATCTTTATGACGAAAAATGTCGTTATTAAAGTAATGCCTGTAGGAAAAGAGAGTGTCATAGCGGACATACAAGATAGTGAAGTTGTGAAATCGAGAAGGTATAGGGTACTAAGTAATACTTATACTTTAACTTATACATTTAAGGACGAAAACAATGAATCATATTTAACAAAAAAGGATGTTTCGAGTTACACATATTATAAATATGCCAATGCTTCTAACATTTCAATTTCTTATCGCAAGAAGTTCCCTTATGAAACTTTTATTGATAGACAATCAGTTGGGGAAGTGATTAGTACTCTATTTAGATTTTCTAATTTCCCTTTATTGCTCAACGCTGGTCTGCTTATTTATATTATTAAAAAATTCATCGGAACTTGGGGGATGCCTTTTAAGAGGAAGAAATAGTGTTTTGTAAATATGAGTAAAGGAAGTGAATCGTCGTGAAAAAGAAAAATTCTAAGGAAATACGTAAGGATCTCATTCTGTCTTTAGTAGAAAAAGCAAGTAATAAAAATGATGAAGCACTCCATAAATTAAGTAAATAAAATGTATGAGTATGATAAAGAACATTTCCCACCCTCTCCCTAACTTCGCTGAGAGAGGGTTTTTGTGTTTTCCGCAATCCTGCTACATTTCTTCTATGTTATAATGAAAAGGAATCACACATGCAAAAGTTTAATCAAAAATAGAAACAGATCGTCGGAATGTTCTACATAAAATCAGGAGGAAATAAAATGATTACATCAGATGATATTAAGAGAAGATTATGGGATGGTGCCAATGACCTTCGTGGATCCATGGATGCCAGCCGTTATAAAGATTATATGTTAGGGTTAATGTTCTATAAATTCTTAAGTGATAAAACCCTCGAAACATTTGTCACAACGAGTGGCGCAACAGGAACAGAACAAGAAATTGTCGAAGCGTATGAAACGGCTTATGAAAGTTACGGAGAGAATCTCATTCAGATGATTCAAAATGTCCTAGGATATTATGTTTTACCGCAATATTTATACCAAACATGGTTAAAAGATATTCGTGAAGGTACATTTGAACTGGAGAAAGTAACGGAAAGTTTACAAAGTTTTGAGCGTACAGTTGCAACGACCGGAGATATTGACGATTTTAAAGGACTGTTTGCCAGTTCGACAATTGACTTAACAGATACAGCACTAGGTAGTAATTTAAATGCAAGAAGTAAAAATGTTCGTGAATTAATTTTATTATTTGCTGATTTAAATATGGTTGCACTTCAAAAGGGAGACGTCTTAGGAGATGCATACGAATATTTAATCGGTCAATTTGCCATGGAGTCAGGTAAGAAGGCTGGAGAGTTCTACACACCACGTCAAGTGAGTGAAGTAATGGCACAAATTGTTGCAAAAACAACAGAAGTAAACTCGATATATGACCCGACAGTTGGTTCAGGTTCCTTGCTATTAACCGTAAGTAAACATTTAACAGAAGCAAATCGTAAAGACCTCCATTATTACGGACAGGAAAAGAATACAGCTACTTATAACTTAACTCGCATGAACTTATTACTACATGGTGTAAGACCAGAGAAAATGACTATGAAAAATGGAGACACACTAGGACAAGATTGGCCGGAAGATCCAGAACGACCAAATGAAGGAGTTCAATTTGATGCTGTTGTAATGAACCCACCATATTCTTTAAAAGGATGGAACCAAGAAGACTTAAAAGTAACGGATCCACGTTTTGAAGTAGCGGGTGTACTGCCACCAGATTCAAAAGGGGATTATGCCTTTCTATTACATGGGTTATTCCACTTAGGTCAAGTAGGGACAATGGCGATTGTTCTCCCACATGGTGTTTTATTCCGTGGGGGCGCAGAAGGAGAAATTCGTAAACGATTATTAGAAAAAAATTATATCGATGCTATCATTGGTCTGCCAGATAAACTATTTACGAATACAGGTATTCCAGTAACGGTAATGATTTTGAAAAAGAGTCGTGCCTTAACGGATCCTGTATTAATGATCGATGCGTCAAAAGCCTTTGTTAAAGAAGGAAAACAAAACGTACTCCAAGAAAAGGATATTGCAAAAATTGTCGATACATATATTACCCGTACAAGCGTAGCGGGGTATAGTCATAATGCAAGTCAAAAGGAAATAGAAGAAAATGAATACAATTTAAATATTCCACGTTATATTGAAACGATTGATGAAGAAATTGCCCATGATGTTGATGCACATTTATATGGCGGTATCCCATTAGGTCAAATCGAAAAATTAACTGTTTTACACGATATGACAAAAGATGCCTTATATGACGCATTGACAGAAGTACGTCCAGGTTATGTGGAATTAACGAAATCAGTGGAAGCATTAACTGAAAAAGTGATTGCCCATGAAAATGTTATAAGACAAACGAATGCTTTAACAGAAATGATTCAAACGTATATCGACACCTATTGGGAGAAATTAAAAACAGTCGCAGATGTAAATGAAATTGGCCCGTTAAAAGAAGCTATGTTAACAGAAATAAAAGAGACCTTAAAACAATTTAATCACGTAAGTACCTATGCAGGCTATCAAATTATTGCTGAATTATGGGAAAACATGTTAACAGAGGATACAGAAAAAATAGCAATTAGTGACTTTTACAAAGTCGGTAAAACTCGTGAACCAAATATGGTAACAAAAGGTTCAGGAAAGACGAAACGTACGGAACAAGATGGTTGGGTAGGAGCAATTGTTTCAAATGAACTCATTTTAAAACAATTATATACCGAAGAAATAAACGATGTCGATGCGAAAAAAGAAACATTAGCAGCTATTAATGAGGAAATCAATGAACTAGTCGAAGCGGCAAAAGTAGAAGAAAGTGAAGAAGCTGAAGCACTAGGAGATGCATTAAACGCGCGAGAAGATGACTTTACGATTTCTGCAGTACGAGCAGAAATAAAGAAAGTAGAAAAAGATACCGAAGAATATATTTTATTAGAAAAAGTACGCAAACAGTTAGATGAAAAATCAAAGTTAAATAGAGCGATTAGGGAAAAAGAGAAAGTATTAACAGAACTAGTAGAAGACAGAATCGAAAATTTAACGAATGAAGAAATCGACCAACTTATGTACAAGAAGTGGTTTGATCATTTAATAGGGAATATGACAAGACTGATAGAAATTCCTCTTAAAGATGAACTAGACACATTGAAAGCATTAAAAGAAAGATATGCCGACACATTAGAAACGATTGATGGAGAAAGTAAATCACTAGAAGCACAATTTGAAGCAATGTTAGCCGAACTGGTGGTGACAGAGTGATGGAAGAGCAAAGGTTAGTGCCGAAGAGAAGGTTTGAAGGGTTTGGAGAAAGTTGGAGAAGTAGGAAGTTAGGGGAAGTGCTTGAGCTCAACAATGGATATTCCTTTCAAAGTAAATACTTTCAAGATAAAGAAACTGGTAAGGTTGTACTTACACCAGGTAACGTTGAAATTGGCGGTGGGTTTCAAGTTGGAAAAGGTCATAATTATAATAAATCTGCAAAAATCCCACAAAATTTTTTTCTGAAACCAGGTGATATGTTTGTGACAATGACTGATTTAACACCATCAGCACAAACTCTCGGATATCCAGCTGTAGTACCTAATGATGGTAATGTATACCTTCATAATCAACGTTTAGGAAAACTAGTCAATTATAATGGAAATAAGGATTTTCTTTTTCAATCACTATGTACAAAGTTGTATCATCAACAAATAATTATGACTGCATCGGGAACGACAGTGAAGCATTCTTCCCCAGAAAAGATATTAGAGTGCGTTATATCTATCCCTTGTAAAAAAGAACAACAAAAAATCGGTGAGTTTTTCAAAATTTTAGATGAGCGAATTGCAAATCAAGAACGCAAGATAGCAAAAGTAAAAGCATTAAAATCTGCTTATTTAACCGAAATGTTCCCACAAGAAGGTAAAACCGTACCAAAAAGAAGGTTTAAAGGATTTGAAGAGACATGGTATGAATGTAAGTTTTTGAATCAAATTGAATCGATTATTGATTTTCGTGGTAGAACTCCTAAAAAACTGGGTTCAGATTGGAGTGAAGATGGATATTTAGCATTATCAGCATTAAATGTAAAAAATGGACATATCGATTTTACAATTGACGCACATTATGGAAATCAAGAATTATATAATAGGTGGATGAGCGGAAAAGAATTAAGAAAGGGTCAAGTATTATTTACTACAGAGGCTCCAATGGGAAATGTCGCACAGGTGCCAGACAATAGAGGGTATATATTAAGTCAACGTACAATAGCATTTGTTACCAATAGAGGAAATTTAACTGATGACTTTTTATCTGTATTATTAAGAAGTAGTAAAGTGTATAAAAGGTTACTATCATTATCGAGTGGTGGGACCGCTCAAGGAGTAAGTCAAAAAACATTAGAGGAATTGAAAGTCACAATTCCTAAGAATATTAAAGAACAACAAAAGATCGGCCAATTCTTCAAAAACCTAGACGATCAAATTGCAACAGAAGAATTTAAGTTAGAGAAGTTAAAGAAAATGAAAGAGGCGTATTTAGAAGAAATGTTTGTCTAGGAAGGAGGCTAATGTTTGAGTAATGGACGTAAAAATGCGGCAGAGAAAAATTTTCAAGAAAAGTTCGTTAAAAAATTACAACAATACAAGTGGAATGCACCGGATTTTCTGGATGGCAACAAACAAAAGGTAACGGTTCAAGATTTAGTGAGTCATTGGCGCGGTGAACTAAACCGTATGAATTCAGATGTATTAGAAGGCGTTGCATTAACGGATGGGGAATTTGCCCAAGTGATGGCAAAGGTGTCTCAAATTGATAATAGTTATGAAGCGGCTAAAATTCTAGCGATGGAACAATCGACTGGTAAAATTGATGGTATTTATCGAGATACCCATCCAGATGTGACACGTGAACAAATTACACTGACAATTTTTAAAAAGGCACAAGTGCGTGGTGGAGATTCAAGTTACAAGATCGCCAGAGAAGTAGAATCTGCGAACGGAAATCGTTTTGATATTGTACTGCTCATTAATGGCTTACCACTTATTAACATTGAACAAAAACGGACGGATAAATCATTAGAAGAAGCATTTAACCAATTTAAACGATATTATTCCGATGGTGAATATGTTAATAACTTTATGGCATTTTCACAAATGATGGTCATGACGTCAGAAGTGGCGACACGTTATTTTGCGACACCGAAATCACATAATGCTTTTAATCTTAGTTTTGCATTTCATTGGGCAAATAAACAAAATGAACCTGTTAACAAATGGGAAGATGTTGTTGGACAGTTCTTAATGATTCCGATGGCACATCAAATGGTTGGTGATTATTTAGTCATTGATGAAGCAAAAGAAGAGGAAAATAGGAAGCATATGTTATTACGTTCATATCAAGTACATGCCTTACAAGCTGTTGAGGGTGCTGCACTAGGATGGGATAACGAAGATAAAGTCCCTCATGGTGGGTTTGTTTGGCATACGACAGGATCAGGAAAAACGATTACCAGTTTTAAAACGGCCTTATTTTTATCCACGCGGGCAGGTTTTGATAAAGTTGTTTTCCTACTTGACCGTAAAGAGCTAGATAAGAATACGAGCGATAATTTTAAAGCATATTCCGTATATGAATCGGTCACAGTAGATGATACGAAACATACCTATCAATTACGCAAACAATTAACGTCTGCAGGAACGGGCATTGTTGTAACAACGACTTTTAAATTAAATAACCTTGTAAAAGAATTAACCGAAGCGAAAGATGATCAATTAGCTGAAAAGAAAATCGTCTTCATTATTGATGAAGCCCATCGCACGACAATGGGTGACATGATGGTAACCATTCGACATTATTTCCGTAAAAATGGACTGTTTTATGGTTTTACAGGAACGCCTTTATTTGATGAAAATAAAAGTGCTGGCATGATTAATGAACAAAGTGAGCTCATTGACACGACAGAAAAACTTTTTGGACCATTATTACATCAATATACGATAGATGAAGCAATTGCGGACAAAAACGTCTTAGGTTTTCACGTAGATTATATTAATACTGGTGAATATGAAAGCTATGAAGCATTACGGGAACAAATTGTTGATTATTTAGTGGAAGCACAACCAGATACACCAAGAAGACAACTAGAACGAGATGTGTATGAACTGTCTGAGTTAGAAGTAGAAAAAGAAGCGAAAAAACAAAAGTTACTCTATTATCACGATGAAACCCATATTCCTAGAGTAGTAGAGGAAATTTTAAATAATTGGCTAGATCAGTCTCAGGATAAATATTTCAATGCGATTTTAACAGTCGCTTTTAAACATCGAGTCATTGCTTATTATGAGGAATTTAAGAAACAATTAGCCAAACGTGATGATATCGTGATTAATGTTGCGATGACATTTAGCTTCGGGTCAGATGCGGATACAGAACCGACAGATCCAGCGCTCATTCAAACGATGTTTAAAGATTATGCGGCATTTACAGGGATTGAATATGCATACGGTGATAAACGTGGTGGAGAAGATGCCTATTATGAAGATATCGTTGAACGTGCAAAACGTGGGGGAAGCGATCGAAATCCGAAAAATATCGACTTAGTTATTGTAGCTGATCAATTACTGACAGGTTATGACTCTAAATATATTAACACCTTATACGTCGATCGTTCACTTGCATTACAAGGGTTAATCCAAGCATATTCACGAACGAATAGAATTTACGGGAAAGAAAAGGAATTTGGTTCGATTGTCAATTTCCAATACCCAAGAATTACGGAAGAAACAGTAAATGAAGCGTTAATTTTATATGGTAGTGGTGGTAAGAGTAGTAAAGCGATTGTCGAGCCGTATCCTGTTGCTGTTGATGAATTCGTAAAACATTCCGAAGATGTAATGAGAACACTCCAAGATCCAACAGCTTGGCAAGAGTTAGAAAAAGATGAAGCTGCGAAGGAAGCTTTTGTAGAATCTTTTAAAAAGGCGAACGCCCAGTTAAATACAATTCAGCAATATTATGAATTCGCATGGGTAGACGAAGTGTTTGGTATCACGGAACATGAATGGCTACGTTATCTCGGTGCGTTTCGTAACATAACAAGAGATGATGACGGAGATGAAGGTGAGGATTTACCTGTACTACCATTAGGCGAAGCAAAACTAGCAGGTACACAAAAGATTGATGCTTACTATATTATCCAATTAATTGGAGATAAGGCGACTACAACAGATGGAAAACAAATCGTCAATGCCGAAACATTGCGCTTAATCTATCAAAATATTGAAGAACTTAGTAATATGGGGGATTATGAACAAGCTGAATTGTTGAAACGATTTGTGGAAGAAGAGTTAGAGCCTGGGAATATTTCGAGTGATGTGAATTTTGATGAAGCATATGAAGAGTGGAAGCGAAGTAAACTACGTATAGAAATTTATCAGATTTCACAAGAATGGGGAATTGATGGAGTCATATTTGAAAAAACGGTAGAAGCCTATTCCACTGCTAATCCAAAAGAAATACCTTATATTGATGATCTCACGAGAACGGTAGATTATCATTCGATCGAGAACCCACAAACGAGCAATCAATTAGAACATAACATGGAACTTTTGAAGGCATTGCCGGAGATTGTACCGAAGTTGAAGCGGAAATTTAAATAATGTTAGATGTTTATTTAAATGAATTGACTGTAAAATGATTGTGATATGTTATAATAAAATTTAATAGACTAGCTTCACATGAGGGGTGGCGCAGCAATAACCTTCTTCGTAATCTCGAGAAGGGAGGTGGCGCCTATGGATATAATAAGCGTTCTAATGCTGATGGTTTCATTCGGCATGTTGATTGCGTTTATCATGCCCGATAAAGATAAAAAATAACCCCCTCATGTGCTTGCACAGGCCTTAGAGGGAGTTGTTTTCCGATAATGCGCCTTGCCCCTCTTGATGGGGTTCGGTCTATTATGACCGTTTCATGTTCTAGCATGGAGCGATCCTTATTATCATATGCAGTTTTTTTAATTTCTATGTTTATTATATCACGAAATCAATGTTTGTACACTTCTTTATTTTGTGCTGAAGATATTTCAGTCCTTGTTCTTTATTATAAATCCGTCCATTTTCACGATCTTCCTGACTACTCAGTACTTGTCGAGTGAGTGTTTTATCTTTAGATAAAAGGTTACATTCATCGATTCTGAGCCTCGCTTTCCCGTTTTATTTACTAGATTTTTTGTAAAGTAAATAAATAATATTTCCAATCGTTATAATTATAGCAGCAGTTAAAAATCCAAATATTGTATATATATTATAATCAAATATTAAGAACAAAATAGTTACTACAATAAACGCTCCCCAAGCTCCGATAGTAAAACGCCAAGGATGTTTTTTATTAAATAACATAACAATCTACTCCCTTGCTTATATTACATATGACCGTTTGCCGAATGACTTTTCTTATTATTCTTACTATTTATTGTAACATAAAAAAACACTCTAATTGTTTTCCTTTTGTGCATTTTTAAATCTTGATATGATGGGGTTGAGATGGACTGAGTATGCATGAAACCTACGTTCGTAGTTCTCAAAACGTTAATCTTTACAATAACTTTACATTACGTAATCGAGACCTTTCTCACATTTGTGGGAGAGGGTTTTTGTATGTATAAATTTTTTTACAATTTGTCTATGCTATAATAAACAATACAATAACGAGATAAATATAATGTCATAACGAAGGATTAATAAGAGGTGAGACACTTGTTAAATGATATTTTAAAAAAGAAAGAACAGTTAGATGCAGCACGTCCATTACCAAAACATACATTACGAACGCTCCAAGAAAAATTATTTTTAGAGTGGACATATAACTCGAATGCAATAGAGGGAAATACGTTAACGTTAAATGAAACGAAAGTTGTATTAGAAGGGATAACGATTGGTGGAAAAACGTTACGAGAACATTTGGAAGTGATCAACCATCAAGAAGCGATTTTTTTTGTAGAGAAAATTGTTAAAAGTGAAGAACCTCTTTCAGAATGGCAAATAAAAAACATCCATGGACTTGTATTAAAAGGAATTGATGATGCAAATTCAGGTGTATATAGAGAAGAACAAGTGTTTATTTCCGGTGCAGAGCATGTGCCTCCTGCAGCGATTTTGATTCAAGAGAAAATAGAAGATATGATGAATTGGTATCGGAATGAAGGAAGTCATTTGAATGCAATTGAACGTGGAACAATGTTACATGCAATATTTGTGGGCATTCATCCTTTTATTGATGGAAATGGAAGAACAGCAAGACTCTTGCTTAATTTAGAGTTAATGAAAGGTGGATATCCACCAGTCATTATTAAAGTGGAAAATCGATTAGCTTATTATGAAGCATTGGATAAAGCACATACGACAAATGACTTTCGTGACTTTATTTTCTTAGTGGAAGCGGAAGTAGAAGATTCACTAGATCTTTATTTACAAACAATACAATAAGGCGAATGAAATTAGGATATAAATCATCCAAGATTTATACTCTTTTTATCGTAGCATAAAAAATCAAATAGGCTATTCAAAAGATAGCTAACTAAATGTTTATATAATGATGCAGAAAGATGTAACTCAAATCGGTATGATTCCATATATCCTTATCAATACGTGTTATGGAATTGAAAATGAGGATACAACGGGATTCTGATGGATAGTCTATCCAAAAATTAAAGCTTGATAACATTCAGTTATGTAAATAATGCAGCAGCATATAGAAACTAGATAGACTGAACAGAAACTGAAGTCAGGAGAGTGAATAAAGATTCAACAAATAAGTAAAGAAAAAGACTTAAAAGACTTTGTTAAGTCTTTATTTGTAGATTTCCTTTTATTTTATGTATTCATATCCTTATTTAGATTCTTTATATATGATGAAACCATTTTGTCTGTTAAACCAATTGTAATAGGGATGTCTGTTATGATTGCTGCTTTTTCCATGGGGGTTTCATGGATACAATCATTAGTTAAAATGGATAGGAAAGAGAAGAAATATCGTTATATTGTCTTTCCAATAGGTACTTCGATTGTTGCATATTTACTTATATCTTTTATACGATATGCCTTATTGGAAGAATCTATCTTATCAATGAATGTTGAAACGATTTCATTCGCTGTAATGATTGGAATTGTCGGAGTAGTTGGCGCTAAAATAGATGATGTTTCACCTAGGGATCGTAAAAAGGAACCGACAAAGCCGCTTAAATATTATATCGATAAATTCATTATCAATGCAACACCTTTTCATAAAGTGATGTTATTTATTTATGGATTTATTATTTTACTTTTAATTAGTATGATATTATTATCATTTTTAGCTATATAGGCATTCGTTTTATAATTTAAGGGAAAAATAAATCACGTGAAAAATAATATCAAGTTCTTTTCTGTCATATTAAGTGAAGAGTGAGGAAACTAAGTTATGCATTCTTATGTGACATAAAGAATGAATAATCGAGTGAAGTCGTCATTATATCTGTGAAACGTGATATTAAAGGGAGCGAAGTGATCTTTTTCTCCAAAAGGATAAAAACTAGAACTAAGTATAGAGCTGTTTAACTTTGTATCTAACTAACAACTACTATAAATGATGGAATAAAGATGCAAAAGATATGCATATCAGTCAATACCTATCCACTGGGACCCTTATCTGTATTTTCCACTCTCTCTCACATCTGTGGGAGAGTTTTTTTAATTTCCATGGCGACAGAATCTGACATAAGAAAATAAAAAGGCTAATTTTAGTAAATAACTCAACAAATTAATACAAGATATTAAGTGTGAAAAATCAGTCATTTAATTGATTCATTTAAGGGAATTTTTAGACTCGTCACACTTTGCTATAATCTAACAATGATGTTCATAAAGTGTTCACAGTATGGTATAATCATGGCAACTCACATCAAGATAAACTAGGAGGGATGCAAATGTCAGACGAGAAAAATCAAAACAAAGAACAAGAAAATAATCAGCCTGGACAACAATCTAGACGTAGTTTCTTGAAAAACTCTGGACTATTTGCTGGAGGTATTATAGGTGGTGGTTTATTAGGTTCGTTTATTGATAATCCATTTACAAAAGATGATACAGCATCTAATAATGTCGAAGAGTCGAAAAAGAATCTTACAGAAACTAGAATGTTTTTCACTAGAGTCGAAGATTTTTCAGTATTAGAAGCGGCAGTAGAAAGAATTTATCCAGAGGATGATAATGGCCCAGGTGCAATTGGTTTAGGGGTCCCATATTTTATAGATAAACAGTTAGCAGGTCCATATGGTTCGAATAAATTCGATTATATGAAAGGTCCTGTTCAAGAAGTAGATGTAGCTTCATCTTATCAGACGTTAATGTCACGTGGTGAAGTGTTTATTGAAGGTGTTCGAAAGTTAAATGAACAAAGTGTAAAAAGCCATGATGAAAAATTCTATGACTTAGAAGGCGAGCAACAAGACGAAATTTTAACAGCGATGGAATCTGGAGAAATTGATTTACGTGGTGTTGAAGGTCCGACATTTTTTGGCTTGTTACGTCAAATGACGATAGAAGGCGCATATGCTGATCCGCTTTACGGTGGAAATAAAGATATGATGGGTTGGAAAATGAAAGAACATCCGGGAATTCGCCCAGGTTATAGTGATTTAATCGAAGAAGAGGAATTCCAACTTGTTGAACAAATGAGTTTAAAAGATTATCAAGCCTAAAACATAAATAACGCAATAAAGGTAGGAGGATTCTTATGGCTAAAAAATTAGACAAAGTAGATGTTGTCGTAGTAGGAACTGGTTGGGCTGGTGGAATCCCGTCGGCAGAGTTAGCGAAAAAAGGATATAAAGTAGTAGCTTTAGAGCGAGGAAGAGATCATGACCATAGTGACTTTGTCGGTTCTAAAGATGAGCTACGTTATGATGCTCGCTATGAAATTATGACAGATAACTCTATTTCAACTGTTACAGCACGAGGTACGTTAGATGATGAAGCATTCCCATTACGTACACAGAGTGAAAACTTTGAAGGAAATAACGTTGGAGGAAGTAGTGTACACTGGTCAGGTGTTACACAGCGAGGACGTAAATTTGACCTAGAAGCACGCTCAATCACAATTGATAAATATGGAGAAGATAAAATTCCAGAAGATATGAATTTACAAGATATGGGGATTTCATATGATGAATTAGAACCTTATTTTGACCAATTCGAAAAAACAGCTGGAACGTCAGGTGAAGATGATCCAAAGGGGCCTCCACGTAGTGATAGTTACCCTACTGGACCTATGCGTCCATCGTATCCTGTAAGATTGTTTAAAGAAGCGGCATCAGAATTAGGATATCATCCAGTGATGGTACCATCTGCTAACCTCTCTGAACATTATGAGAATCCAGACGGTGAAACAATTAATGCTTGTCAATATTGTTCATTCTGTATGATGTATGGTTGTGACTTTGGTGCGAAATCAGATCCAGTTGCAACAGTTATTCCTACAGCTAAGAAAACGGACAATTTTGAGTTACGTACAAACGCTTATGCACGCCGTGTTATCCATAAAGATGGAAAAGCAACAGGAATCTTATATGTAGACATGCGTACAGGACTTGAATATGAGCAACCTGCTGATGTAGTTATTTTAGCTGGTTACACGATTTCTAACACACACCTAATGTTACTTTCAGAAATTGGGAAGCCATATGATCCGAAAACAGGTGAAGGAGTTATCGGTAAAAACTCAGCAGGATTAACATCTCCAGGTGGAAGTGCGACTGGTTTCTTTGAAGATAAGAAGTTCAACTTATTTATGGGTTCAGGTGCATTAGGAGGTACGTTTAGTGACCTTGATAGTGATAATATCGATAACTCAGACGTAGACTTTATCGGTGGGGGAATTTGTGAAATTCGTCAACGTGGTTCAGGTCCAATTGGCTCAAACCCAGTACCACAAGGCACTCCTAGCTGGGGTAAAGAATTTAAAGAAAAATCACTTCACTATGCAAATCGTATGTTAAGTGTTGGATTCATGTCACCATCATTTGGTTGGAAGTTTAACTACTTTGACTTAGATCCAAAATATACAGACATGTTTAATGATCCTTTATTGAGAATTACCCATTCTGTTACAGATCAAGATAAGAAGTATGCTGAATACTTTAATGATCGTGCAGAAGAAATCATGAAGGAAATGGGGGCGGACATTGTTGAGAAGGCTAGTCCACCTGAAGCATGGAGCCATACACAAGGATATGGTGAAACAAGTGGTGGGGTAATTATGGGAGATGACCCAGAAACATCAGCGGTAAATAACTATTCTCAAGTATGGGATATGGAAAATTTATTCGTTATTGGTGCATCTGCTTTACCGCACAAAATACCTCAACAAACAGGTACAATCGGTGCATTAGCATACCGTGCTGCTGAAGGAATTGATAAGTATTTATCAGACGGTAGCGGATTATTAGTTGAAAAGAAATCAAACAAATTAAAAGCATAATAGCTGATTAATAGGCATACATGCAAGAGGACGGAAAGTCATACTACGTAGAATTATCGATGTAGTATGACACTCACGTCCTTATTTTTATAATATCAATGTTTACTTGAAAGGAGGATTGCTACATTGAAGAACACATCGTTTCATATTATACTACTCATTTTTACACTCATACTTGTCGCTTGTAGCGGAGTTTCAATTGACCCTAACATGTCCGCGACAGTGAAAGACTTCGAATTTACAGACCAAGATAACGAAGTATTTTCATCAGAACAATTAAAGGACGACTGGTGGATTGCTTACTTTTTCTATACGAATTGTACAATGGTTTGTCCACAAACAACAGCCAATATCGTCAATGTGCAAGCGACATTAAATGACGAAGGTATCACACCACCAATTATCGGCTTTAGTGTAGATCCTAATTTTGACACACCTGAAGTATTGCAAGATTACGCAACAATGTATGATGCCCATTTTGACAATATGACCTTTTTAACAGGTTATGATTTTGACTCAATTAAGGAATTAGCTAATACATCATTTGAAACAGTATTAGATGGAGGAGGGCCCGAAGACCATGCCTACGCACATAGCACATCTTTCTTTCTAATTAATCCAGAAGGCGAAGTCGTCAAATGGTATGACGGCTTGTCGAAAGAAGACTTAGAAAACCTCGTGACAGATGCGAAAAAGGTGATGTGAAACAAACACTTCGTGAATCTAACAGTGGATTTCAGTTCCGTCGTGATAAGAATAGTTTAAGACATGTTAGAGTTACTTTCCATAACTATAAAAGGTTATAGACGAAGTATATTTTGACATGTTTTTTATTTTTTAATTTGCGAATTAAGATGCGAATTAAGAGAGGTAAAAAAACAACCCCGTCTATATTAGTTCGATAAACAGAGTTGTAGAGAATTATTGAGTTAAGTTATGTTTATAAGCATAAACAACAGCTTGAGTGCGGTCATCTACTGCTAATTTACTTAGAATATTACTCACATGCACTTTAACTGTCTTTATAGCAATAAATAATAAATCAGCAATATCTTGGTTAGATTTACCTTCAGAAATTAATAATAAAACTTCCATTTCCCTAGGGGTTAACTCTTCATGGGGTAATGCCTTTTGCCTAAAGCGATTCATTACTTTCCCAGTTACTTCTGGTTCAAGCACAGATTCTCCTTTAAAGGTCACTCTTATAGCATCAGCAATTTCAGTCGCTTTAGATGTTTTTAACATGTAGCTAGTTGCTCCGGCTTCTAATGCTGGATATACTTTTTCATCATCTATAAAGCTAGTTACGATGATAATTTTTGCCTCAGGCCACTCGCTAATAATCTGTTTAGTCGCTTCAATACCATCCATATCACCCATGACAAGGTCCATTAAAATAATGTCAGGTCTTAGATCTAGCGCTTTTTCTATTGCTATTTTTCCGTTATTTGCTTCAGCAATGATTTCCATGTCTGCTTGTGCAGATAAATATGCGCTCAGACCGATTCGGACCATCTCGTGGTCATCAGCAAATAAAATACGAATCATATTTTCACCTCATTCATTGTATGGTTGGTATTTTGACTTCAATGCGAGTACCTCTGTTAGGTAAACTAACTACTTTAAAATCCCCACCAAGGTCCTCGCTTCTTTCTTTCATTGTGTCAAGACCATATGAGCTAGTATTTGTCTCAGTCATCTCAAAACCTTTACCATCATCAACAATACGCATAATAATAAATCCATCACGCTTAATTAAGGTGATTTTTACTGACTTTGCATCAGCATGTCGTAATGTATTGGAGATAGCTTCTTGTAAAATACGGAAGAGTTGATTTTCAATACCTTTATCAATCGGGAACTCTTCAATTTGATGGTCTACTTCAATGGGTAGCCTTGACATTAATTCAGAAATTAAATCCTCTATTCCTTCTTGAAGTTGTTTCCCTTTCAATTGAACAGGGCGTAAGTGAAGCAGTAATGCGCGCATCTCCAATTGTGATTGCTGAATCATCTTCTCAACCATGGACATTTGATGGTCTAATTCAGGAGTTATATCATAGTCTGCCTCATTAATTGCTGACATCATCATAGAAGCGGCAAATAATTGTTGACTAACAGCATCGTGCAGGTCTCTTGCTAACCGGTTCCGTTCTTCTACAACAACCTCTTGTAAACTCGCTTCTCTTTCATTTGCTTGTTCTGTTGCCAAATGTTGCGCATGTTCAATGTGTTGGGTGATTTTGGAGTGTACATTCTCTATTAGTTTGTCAATTTCCTTTAAATCCTTGTAATCCTCTTCGACAAGTCCTTGTCCTTCGTATAGTTGGCGAAGTTGCCTTTCAACATAACTAATATGTTGTTTTCTTAGGAGTCCGCTGATAATCCCTTGAATTGTTCCAGTAACTAATATAATGATAGCTATTAAATATAAATAATTGACATTAAATAGCTTAGCGTCTATAAGTTCACCAAAATTATCAAATGGAAATATAATGAAGGTAACGCTTAAAGCAATTCCCACAGTTAATGTCATAAATAAAAGGCTTGAGACGATATGGCGTAATATAATTTTCATATGCGTTTCACCTCAACATTCCCAGAAAAAACAGAGGTGACAATTTTTACGCGTGTTTGTGCGTGAGGATAATCTTCTGTTTGATAAGATAATTGTTGATTAAGCAAGTGTTCATGTCGTTTATTTAAAATATAGGCACGCCCAAAGACAGCGCTATGATGAATCATAAATTCCGTATCATAAGGTATATAAATAATTATATTGCCAATACCATGACGAATCGATATGATCGTTGTATCATCTACAGTGATAGATTGACTCAAATCAATAACTTTATCACCAATACCACTAAAGATATTGATATCTCGCCATTCGTAGGCGTTTTTTGGGGTTTCTTGTTTACCACGCATCATAGATTTAAAGATGGGGTGGATGTCGACAAGTACGCCATCTTGCTCTGGAGTTTCTTCCATACTCTGTTTAGGAATTATATATGTCTGGTTTTTATTTCGACTATAATCAAGTAAAAATAAAATAATAAAGACGAGAATTAGGAATCGTACAGCTAACATATTTAAAACTGTAATAATTACTCCTATAACACCTATCCAGAATACGACTTTTCCCCACGTTTTTGTCCGGTGTCGATAACCGAAGAAAGTAGCAAATCCAAGCAGAACGGCGGTTATAATTAAACCACCCCGGAAAAATAAAACTTCAAGCACAAAGAGGATTAATCCAATAATTAAAATCCAATTAACAGTTTGTGTTGATAATCGATCAAATATGGAAATAACCCCCTTTGTATCCGACAATATTTCAGTTATTTATAGTTTATAACTTATCCTTTTTCAGTATAACATGTTTTAATAGAGAATTCTTTCACTTATAAATTACCTTTTCCCCCTTGGGAATTGTCGAAATCTATTTCACGTTCTAACTCAGCAATTCTTTGATCAAAAGTACTCTCGTAATATGCCTTGTTTACTTGCTTCTCGATGCGATCGATAAAGTTTTCTAACTCATTAAATCTGTTATAAGCACTTTGTCCATCACCTTCAAGAACACGGTTCATTTCTTGATTTGTACGTGCAACATTTTCTCGTCCCATTAATTCCATTCGTTTCAAGTGCATGTCTTTTAATTTATGATTCATTTCTTTATATTTTTCTTCTAATTGTTCAATTTGATGAGCCGTATTTTCAAGAGATACTTTCATTCTACTTGCCCTTCTGTTGTATTCTTCAAATTCTTTTGTTGCATACTGATATAACTCTTCTTCATTAGCCTTTTTTGCAATATCTGCTTGTTTCTGGCGTTTTTCAGCTTGTTCTTCAGCTAGAACGTATTCATTTGCGAATTCTTTTTTTAATTTATAATGTCGTTCTAGTAATTTTTTCACCTTTTCCTTCTCTGCTTCTGATTGACGCAAGTAGTTGTTTAAAGCAGCTATTGGGTTTTTCTCCTCTTTTTGATCCATAAACTGATGTATATCTGCAGAAATTGAATTTTTAATTCTCGTAAATATATTTTCCAAAAGAATCGCTCCTTATTTTATAGTTTTTTACTAGAAAGTTCTTGCCATTCCTTTTCAAAATTCATGAAAGGGTCATAGTTATCTTCGACTGTTGAAGTTGGCATACTTGGTTCCTGTTTATTCCAATTTTTATAAATCCAATACAATAAAAACACGGCAACAACAGCAATCAGCGCGTATAAATTAGAGAAACTGATTGTTAAGACAATCAATCCAAGTGCTATCCAAATGATTTTGGCAGTTGTTGATGATGCTTTTACGAATTGTTTAAAAATGAGATATAGTAAACAAATGCTGACGCCAAGTATAATCATAGGCCCTAAATTAAGTATCAATACTGTTACAGCAGCAAGTCCACCTAAAAACAATAAGAAATGTCTCATGTGCTTCCTCCTTTCTGAATCTTATATTCATTGTAGGCAATAAACGCACAATCAGTAATGAGCGCTAGACGTATTTTTATATACGCCTTAGGACTTAGATAGGGTGAAAGAAGAGTTAAAAAAGAGAGTGTTTGATTAAAAACATGTGAATTTAGAGAGGTTTGAATATTGTATTTACATGTTATACTGAAACTATATATGGGGATCGATAAACAAAAAGTTCGTGCTTGAAATACTGGAATGAATGCATGATATAAAAAAGCAGGATTCATATGTTAGAAAACGAATTTTATCGACAAAGAATGCGTGCCTATAGTATGTATGCATCATTAAATGAGCAACGTGCAGCACTACTTGAAGCGGTGCAGATAAGGGGCAGTGTTTTTGGAGATGGATGATACTGTCTTAAATAAAATAAGGACAATTGAACGAGGAATTAATCGAACAAATGAAGTATATGACGGAGACAAAGCGAATTTAGAGGAATATACAAAGCAGATATTATAGAAAGGAACTTGGCACAGTCATTAATGAATATGGTTGGCTTTCGAAATATCGCAGTTCATGATTACCAAACTTTGAATCTTGATATTTTACAAGTTATTTTAGATAAGCATCTTAATGATTTTAAAAGTTTTACTACAATTATATTACAATTTGAAAAATAGTGATTTTAAATAAAATAAAGTAGCGATATCTTAAAAAGTATGTTTTGATTCCGAAATCAAAGCATATTTTTTTATTTAAAATGAAACTTTTCATACGTTTCATTACTCTAATAGGTGAGAGGAGGGAATACTGATTGAAACATAATATTACAACAGTTAAAAAGGCAATCAAAGGAAATACAGAAGCATTAGAATCATTACTTTTTTTAGAACAAAGAATGCTTTATTACAAGGCGTTACAGTATGTTTCTACTAAGGAAGATGCCTTAGATGCGATACAAGAAACGTCGTATCATGCTTTATTATCCATTCACCAATTGAGACAACCAGAATATTTTTCAACATGGTTATTTAGAATACTCATTCGCGAATGTTATAAATTATTACGTGAACAGAAGAAAATGATTCCCTATGAGGATGACGTTTTATTAAAAAAGCTAGAAACGAAAGATGAAAAGGAATTAGACACTTCCTATGTGCGTGAGGCATTATCTAAATTAAATCCGTCTTATCAAACGTCAATCATTTTATTTTATTACCATGATTTATCGATAAAAGATATATCAGAAATTGTCGAGAAACCTGTAGGAACAGTAAAAACACATTTACGAAGAGCGAGAAAGCTATTAAAAACAGAAATAGAAAGGAGTTATCCATTTAATGAAAAATCAATATGAAAAAGATGATCATTTTCCAGAAGAACAAGTACGCACGGCTATACAGCTCGGTGTGGCAAAAGCGGTAGTTGAAAAGGAACAAGGTAATCAAGCTAAGAAAAGGAATAAAATACGTACTTCGATTTATGTATTATGCAGTATTGCGGCTGCTTTTATAATATTACTTGGTATTTCCTACCAATCACCAGTTGTAGCAAGTAACTTATCTAAAATACCTATTATCGGTTCTGTTTTCGGAGATTCAGATTTAATTGGCTTACAACAAGCACAAGAAAAAGGATTAACAAACCAAATCGGAGAAACGAAGACAATTAATGGCGTTTCCGTAACGTTAGATGAAGTGTTATATGATAAAAATAATATTACGATCGGGTTAAAAATGGAGTCGGAGGAAGCGTTGGATGACGCATATTTTAGTTCAGGGATAGACTTTACAATTGATGGAAGGGTGCCAAGTTCTGGTTCGGGTTCATACGGGGAAGAAATATTATCACCTACGTCTCGTACAGCTATTGAAACAATTTCGGTAACAGACGAGATGCCAAATGAATTTGATTTAGGATTATTAGTACAAGGTGAAAACGGTGAAAAGTGGTATTTCTCAACACCTGTTAATCAAGCAAATGATATTGAAACGATACCAGTTCAACATGAAGAAACGGTTGAAGGAATCGAATTGAATGTGACAGAGTTTGCTTATGGAGCTTCAGGTGCTAGTATCTCATTTAACAGTGTCGAGGATGCTAAATTAGTAGATGAAGGACGTGACAGAGCAAGTTGGATAGAGTTTAAGATGGAAGATCAAGATGGGAATGAAATAAAGAGTCATTCAGGAGGAGTCACAGGCGAACGTGTAAAAGAGGACATGATTTATACAAGTAACAAACAATTTGATCCACTTGATTCCGATGTAACCGAAGTGACGATTACACCATATTTAGCTCTTCCAACTGACGGTGGCGGTGTAGAATTCGATGAAGATGAGAATGAAGAGGAAATAGAGTTTAAACAAGATGCTCGTCAACCAGTTGAATTTAACTCTTTTAAAGTGAAAATTACTCCATAATTCACATTGCTTCTTATTAATTTTAGTGGTAATATATGTATAATTATAGGTGATGGATTTATAATAACGTGTTGTTATAAATCTATCTAATGGAAGTGCAATTTTTGTATATGACTGGATTGGTATCCTAGCAAGTCCTGCTATTAAACTATTCCACCATGATCACACAATATTTGTTGTGGGTTTGATCGTGGTGGTTTTTTTATCAAAAAAAGGGAGGAAAAAGCATCATGAAGGATTCCGTTTTCAAAATAAAAATAAACGAAGTCGAATATGACGTAAGCCCAGATGCAATGATTATTGAAGTATTAAATGAACATCATATCGAGCATCCGCAAATTTGTTATTTACCTGAAGTGGACCCAATAGAAACGTGTGATACATGTATAGTTGAGGCAAATGGAGAGCTTGTTAGAGCATGTTCAACAAAAGTTCAACCGCAAATGGAAGTAAACTTACAATCTACTCAAGCAAAAGCATCACAAACCGAGGCGATGGATCGAATTTTGGCAAATCATTTACTGTATTGTACAGTGTGTGATAATAATAATGGAAATTGTAAAGTACATAACACTGTTGATATGATGGGAATAGAACATCAAAAATATCCATACACACCTAAAGTAGATACTAGTGAAGTAGATATGTCGCATCCGTTTTATCGTTATGATCCGAATCAATGTATTGCTTGTGGTCAGTGTGTCGAAGTATGTCAGAATTTACAAGTAAATGAAACATTATCGATCGATTGGGAAGCGGATCGACCGCTTGTCATCTGGGATGATGGTGTACCAATTAATGAGTCTTCCTGTGTTAGTTGTGGACATTGTGTAACAGTTTGTCCGTGTAATGCATTAATGGAAAAATCAATGATCGGAAATGCTGGATTTATGACAGGTATGGAATCCGAGTTAACAGAACCGATGATTGATCTAGTAAAATATCTTGAGCCGGGATATAGTGGCATTTTAGCTGTCTCTGAAATGGAAGCGTCCATGCGGGAAACTCGAACGAAAAGGACGAAGACAGTATGTACGTTTTGCGGAGTCGGTTGTTCGTTTGAAGTGTGGACAAAAGGTCGCGATATCCTAAAAATCGAACCAAGTGAAGGTCCTGTAAACGCAATATCAACATGTATTAAAGGGAAATTTGGTTGGGATTTTGTTAATTCTGAAGAACGTCTAACAAAACCACTCATTCGTAAAGGAGACTCGTTTGTAGAAGCGACATGGGATGAGGCGTTTACTGTCATTTCCGAAAGATTAGGTGGCATTCAAGCAGAGCATGGTCCAGGTTCAGTTGGGTTTATTTCATCGTCTAAAACGACAAATGAAGAAAATTACCTCATGCAAAAATTAGCTCGCCAAGTGTTTGAGACGAACGACGTGGATAACTGTTCGAGATATTGTCAATCCCCTGCAACAGATGGCTTAATGCGTACAGTAGGAATGGGAGGAGACTCTGGTACGATCAAGGATATTGCTAAAGCTGGCTTAGTCATCATTATTGGGGCAAATCCTGCAGAAGCACATCCAGTACTGGCAACTCGTATTAAACGTGCTCATAAATTACACGGTCAAAAACTGATCGTCTCCGATGTTCGTAAAAATGAAATGGCTGAGTTATCCGATACATTTGTCCGTCCGAAACAAGGAACAGATCAAGTTTGGTTAATGGCGGTAACAAATTATATTATTCAACAAAACTGGCATGATCAATCATTTATTGATGACAATGTTCACTTTTTCACGGAATATAAAGAAATACTAGAAAAATATACATTAGAGTATGCGGAAGAAAAAACAGGTATTTCCCAAACTACGCTCATCGACATAGCAGAAATGATTCGTGATGCAGCTGGAACGTGTATTTTATGGGGAATGGGTGTTACACAAAATACAGGTGGTTCTGATACGTCAGCTGCAATTTCAAATTTATTACTTGCTACAGGTAACTATCGTCGTGAAGGGACGGGTGCTTATCCATTACGTGGTCATAACAACGTACAAGGCGCTTGTGATATGGGATCGCTCCCAGGTTGGCTTCCGGGATATCAACATGTAAGTGATGCAACTGCTCGTGAAAAGTTTGAAACTGCTTATGGTGTCACAATTGATGAGAATCCTGGCCTAGATAATATTCGGATGTTGCAATCGATTGAAGAAGGAAAAATGAAGGCAATGTACCTTGTAGGGGAAGATATGGCGTTAGTAGATTCAGATGCTAACCATGTAGATAAAGTATTATCTGATTTAGATTTTTTTGTCGTACAAGACATATTTTTCTCAAGAACTGCTCAATATGCTGACGTTATTTTACCAGCAGCACCTTCACTCGAAAAAGAAGGAACATTTACGAATACAGAACGTCGTGTACAAAGATTATATCAAGCATTACCGACTCTTGGTGATTCGAAACCAGACTGGTGGATCATTCAAGAGATTGCTAATCGTTTAGGTGCGAATTGGACATATGATTCACCGAGCGATATTTTTTCAGAAATGGCAAGTTTAGCGCCGATTTTTGGTAAGGCAAATTATGATGTATTAGAAGGCTGGAATAGTTTCTTGTGGGGTAGTCATGATGGAGAAAGTACGCCACTTCTATATGAAGATGGTTTTGATTTTCCTGATAAAATGGCACGATTTGCTTTATCTGATTGGGTAGAACCATTTACCTTTGCAGAGGAATTTGATCTTCATATTAATAATGGAAGAATGTTAGAACATTTCCATGAAGGAAATCTGACGAATAAATCCACAGGCATTCAATCTGAAGTGCCCGAAATATTTGTCGAAGTATCTCCAGAACTGGCACAAGAGCGTGGCATTGCAACAGGTGCGATTGTTCGACTCATTTCTCCATTTGGTGCAGTGAAATTATCAGCGCTTGTAACAGATCGAGTTCAGAAAAATGAACTATTTCTACCAATGAACTCAGTGGAAAAAGAGTCGGCGATTAACTTTCTAACTGGTCCTATATATGATGGACGTACAAATACTCCAGCATATAAACAGACAAAAGTGCGTATGGAAGTTATCAGTACAGATGGCAGTAATCCATTGCCAAAAACGAATCCACGTAATAAAAAGCGTTATCCACAAGATGGTGTTGAAGTAGAACGTAAATGGAACCGTCCAGGTTATGTTCATCTGACGACTAAATAAAAAGGATGTGTAATGATGGCTGAACCAATTACGAATATTCATCGCAAGCAATTGACCGAGCAAGAAGAAGTACAATTAAAATGGGATAACTTAAAGCAACGTTTTTCACATAATGAAGCTAGTTTAAACAAAGTATTAGATATTATTGAAGAGTTAAATGAAGCAGGTATGTTAGAAGCAGTAGAGGCGATCTTGTTAGCGAAAGAAGATATTACAAAAATCACCTTAGACCAAGTATCTAGAGAACCTGTCACGAATCTACTTAATATTATTATAGGTGCTACAAGTAGTTTGATGGCAACTGATCCAGAAAAGGCTAAAAATGTAATCGATAGTGCGATGAAAGGGCTCGATTCAGGACATGAGTTTGTTGAAACAGAACAAAAGGTAAAATTATTCGATTTAATGAGAATGTTAAACGACCCTGACATTAATCGTGCAATTGGTTTCGGAATCCATTTTCTAAAAGGCATGGGACAGCAATTAAGTGAAAGGTCGGATGAACATGTCAAAGAAGATTCATGAATTTAATGACATCATACGAAAATTACGAAAGGATTGCTTCGGAAAAGGGCCAGAGCGAATTCAGACGATTTTTGTCGATGATATGGCGATTACGAAATTATATGGTAATTTAACCCCTACCGAGCGGTTTATTATTAAAACGTCAGAAGGAAAAGAGATGGTCCACTCAGCAAGAACGAAGATGATTCAAGCAATGTACGCTACTGATTGTCCTGAGGAGATGGAAGAGTTAGTTGGGGCAAAGTTAGTTCATCTTTTTTCTGATTTTAAAATCGAAGAAGATATGGCGGTTTCTGTCTTTATTTTTGATCAAAATCTCGAAGAGGGTATGTAAGATGAAACCTAATGAAATCGAACGAAATATTATCCAGTTTTCACAAGGTACATTTTATTCTAAAAAGGATCGGATTGTTACTGAAGTGCCGATGACGATTAAATTAAATGGCGAAGAGTTCGTGACAATTGTTTGTACCCCAGAATATATAGAAGATATGGTAATTGGCTATTTAGCAGCTGAAGCTGTGATTAAAGAGTACGATGATATCACTTCCATTTGGATACAAGAAGCGGAAGGCTATGTTCATGTAGCAACAAAAGACGTGAACCCATATGTGCAATCGTTACAAAATAAACGTTATATCACGTCATGTTGTGGGGCGAGTAGACAAGGATTTGTCTTTGCTAATGATGCGTTAATAGCTGAGCAATTTCATCATATTAATGTGCGCATTACACCAGAAACTTGTTTGCACTTAATGGATGAATTACAAGGTTTAGCCCAAACCTATCAAAATACTGGTGGTGTTCATAATGCTGCTTTATGTGATGCAGAAGGTGTTATCTTAAGCAGAATGGATATCGGCCGTCATAATACGTTAGATAAAATTTACGGTTACTGTTTAAAACATCATATAGCAATGGAAGGAAAGATTATTGTTTTCAGTGGACGGATTTCATCAGAAATTTTATTAAAGGTAGCGAAAATTGGCTGTGAAATTATTTTGTCCAAATCAGCACCTACTGAACTAGCATTAACATTAGGCGAAGCATTAGGAATAACGATAGTCGGTTTCATTCGCAATGATTCGTTCAACATATATACAGGAGCTAAACGAATTATTCAGGAAGTATAAAACGTCTGACTTCGCTATTTCCTGACGAAATAAGATTATTTGAAGAAAAATATGAACGAATAACAAAAGAATTGGAAAATAGATTGCTAACAGACTATCCAGATTCCGGAGATACAATAGAAGAATTTTATCAAAAAATTTTCAGCTATATTGACATATAACTTCATCATAAGGAAATTTAAGTAAAAGCACGAAAAAATAGCTATAAACCTTCATGATTATACGTGTTAAGTAGATGAAACTATGTTTACTTGAATGCAAGCCGACTGAGTCTTGTGGAAAAGGCATCTCTCATCAAACGTAAACTTCGTGTTTGAGATACAGAAGTAGATTTTATTGTATAATTTCTCCACATTTCCTAACACTATGACTTAAAAGAGGTGTTAGGAAATGCAAAAATATATTTGGGCATTTGTTGTAAAGTTTGTCGGAGTTGGTATATTAACATTTTCGCTGTTTGGCGTTTTTTTACATGCGACGATTGATCGTTTGTTTTTAATGACGATTATAGTTGCAAGTATTTCGTTTATTGGCGATGTATTTATTTTACCTAGAATCAATCAGTTTATGGCAGCTGTTGGAGATTTTGTCGGTTATTTTGCGATGTATTATCTGTTGGGAAACCTTGTCGTCCAAGCTAATGTTTCCCTGTTATTACCGGCATTAACTGCAGCATATTTTGGTACTTTAGCTGAAATGATTTATCATATTTATGTGATGGACAGATTACATGAGCCTCCCCGTACTGCACCTTTACCAACCCGATTTCAAACAGAATTTGCGGAAGAATCAAATGTGGAAGTAAAACAAAGTAAAGACAAACATCATTCAAAAGAAGATTAAAGAATAATATAATGCTTCATAAAAGAGCTGTGACCGTTGTAAATTAGCAATATGAAGATGAATATGTCCCATAACGGTATTTTCGGGTAATCCTTCCCAAGTTGTATTTTTCGCTAGTTTACTTAAACTATTTCCGTCCAGTGGATCTGTTGTCATTTTCACTAGAAGTAGATTAACTTGCTACATTAAACTCTTCTAAATAAATAAACTGGACCGTCTTATTTAGACAGTCCAGTTATTTGGTTAGAGACTTATGTCAAATTCCTTCATTTTACGATACAAGGTACTACGTCCAATGCCGAGTTTTTTAGATGCTTTGTTGACGTTTTTGGTTTCCTTGAGAGCTTGGGAAATCGTTCTTTTTTCTACGTCTTTAAGTGATAAACCTGTCTGTGCTTTTCGTTGATAAAAACCTTTCATATTCTTAGGTAAATGATGCTGCATGATATGGGTTGAATTGTTTTGCGCAAGTAAATAGGCTCTTTCTGTTATGTTTCGTAGTTCTCGTATATTACCTGGCCACGGATATTCAATAAATAATTGCATTACTTCATGATTAACAGCAGTTGGACCTTTTCCGTAGATGTTATGGAACTCATTCATAAATGTCCACATGAGCGCTTCAATATCTTCCGGTCGTTCCCGTAATGGAGGAATGTTAACTGAAAGTACATTCAAACGATAATATAAATCTGAACGGAAGGCGTTATTATAAGCGATTTCTTCTTCCAAATTCTTATTTGTTGCAGCAATAATACGAATGTCAACATCTCGTTCTTTCGTATCGCCGAGGCGAACAATTTGTTTTGTTTCAATCGCTCGTAATAAAACAACTTGTAATTCTAAGGGCATATCGCCAATTTCATCTAAAAATAAAGTACCTCGATGAGCGCTTTCGAATTTTCCGATGGCACCACCCTTTTTAGCACCTGTAAAGGTTCCTTCCATATATCCGAATAATTCACTAACGATTAAATCCTTTGGGATGGCACCAGTGTTCATCGCGATAAAAGGACCATCTTTCCGTTCGCTTTGTTCATGAATCGTACGAGCTATCACTTCCTTACCTGTTCCGGTTTCACCCATAATTAACACATTAGCTGTTGTGTTGGCAGCAACCGCTATTGTTTCAAGCTCTTGCTGAAAAGTACTATTTTGGGTTTGAATGTTGCCAATTTGGAATATAGGATTCGCTGTTTCAAACTTCCGAGGTTTTAATAATAGTACATTTTTTGTTTTCGTATCGTACGATTGTACATCAAAATGATAATTTATTTCTTGTAACTTTGTAGATGATACGGTGTCTCCTTGAGTTAGACCTGTGACTTCTTGTGCTTTTTTACTCATATATTGAATAGTTTGATTTGCTGATAAAACGATGAGCGCATCTTCGCTAATTTGCCCCCATGCTTGTAAAATAATTTCATGTACAGATAATTGCTTTTGTTGATTGGCTTTGTATGAACTTGGTTGAATGTTATTGTCTGAGTCCCATACGATTTTAAATTGTCCATTTGATAGAGCTTTGCCAATTTTTACTGGACGGGAGAGATGTCGCTTTTTGATATCGACTAATAATGTCCCGCATTCGGTATCAATTTGGGAAGCTTTTAAATGATGAAAAATAGCTTCGTAATGGTAGCTGTTTACTTCAAAAATTGAATCTAAAATAAGTTTTGTTCCGATATATGTGTTAAACATTACTGACGAAATGACACTTTCTTCCCCAAAATGGGATTGGAATCTTTTCACAAATGATTGGTTCATAGGGTTATCTAATGACTGAAAATAACTTGCTGAACTATAATGACCGACTCCAACTTCTGATCCCATCGCTTCTAGTTCTGTCTCTTTTGTAATCGGGCTAAAAATGGGAATGATCTCGGGATTGATCCCCATTTGTGAGTATGTTTGGTAAAATGATACAACACTTTGACCGACAAGTGTCGAGAAAACAGCGTCAGGCTTTTTCAATATTATATCTTGTGTTGTTTGATAAAATTCGCGATGCCCGAATGGGACATATTTCTCTTCTATTACTTCTCCACCTTTTTCTTCTATATATGCTTTAACTTGAGCATTTGTTTTGCGTGGATATATATAATCATTGCCAATTAAGTAGATGCGTTTTCCGTATTGGCTCATTAAAAAATCAATTAATGTATGAACTTGTTGATTCGGAACTTCCCCAGTATAAAATACATTTGGATGGTCTTCTTGACCTTCATAGAGTGTAGGATAAACGAGGAGACAGTCATATGTCTCTAAAATCGGTAAAATTGCTTTACGACAGGCAGAAGTGTAACAACCAATAAAAATTTTGACACCTTCACGGGCAAGTGATTCTGCTTCTATATAGGCTTGATTGGGATCTGAGCAAATGTCTCTGGGAATGGCTTCAATTTTGTACTCATCTGTATGATATTGATTAATTGCAAAACAAGCTGCATCATACTGTCCTTTTTCAGTAACAGAAGTTGTCCCGGTAAAAGAAAACAACAGACCTACTTTTATTTGCACAATTTACTCCTCCTACTTGTCCCAATATGAGAAAGCGGTTTCAATATGGGACATTATAATAATAAACCTTTTAAATATCATAGCCTTTATAGCTCGAGTATTCAATTTATTTATCCATGATTTTGACAGATATCTTATTCTTAAAACGCTTAGAGTTATTGGTAGTACTTAAGTTTATTGAGGGTTTTATTGCCAAATTAAATAAGCTTATGATGGTGATTACTAAAGTTGGCATATAAGTTGCATTAGTATTTTGTAAGCGCTGTTCTAAGTGCTAAGTTAACTATGTAGGTGTTGAGCCTATGTTAGATAAATATTATATAAAGGAGTGTATAGATTGTCGTTATCAATAAAACAGTTGTTGGAGAACAAAGGAATTAAGCCAAGAGAAGAACATTTAGAAATATTAGAAGGACGTCGTAAAGGAATGGCGGAGTTAAGAGGCGATTTATCAGGTGTAGCAATTGATGATGCAGATATCGGTATGAGAAATATCCCTGGAGGTGATCACGTTGAGTAAAGAGTTAGCGGCAAAATCAGTAGAGGAATTAGCGCCTCTTATTAAGGACAAGTCTCTTTCCCCAGTTGAACTAACAGAAGCGGTATTACAACAAGCTGATGACACTCAAGGTGAGATAAATGCTTATATGGAAATATACCGAGATGAAGCACTAGATATGGCAAAACAAGCTGAAACAGATATTAACAATGGTAATTATAAAGGGATGTATCACGGGATTCCAATGGGCATTAAAGACAATGTATATTTTAAAGATAAAGTATCTACCATGTCTTCAAAAATTCATAAAGACTTCGTATCTGACCATGATGCAACCGTGATTACTAAACTTCGAGAAGCTGGCGTTGTTTTTACAGGAAAGGTCAGTATGCACGAATATGCATGGGGAATTACGAATAACAACCCACATTACGGTGCAGTAAAAAATCCATGGAACCATGAAAAGATTCCAGGAGGATCAAGTGGAGGATCTGGTGCGGCAGTTGCAGTAGGTTCAAGTGTCGCATCACTTGGTACAGACACGGCAGGTTCAATTAGAATTCCTTCATCTGCTTGTGGAATTGTTGGTTTGAAACAAACACATGGCTTAGTTAGTAAATATGGTGTCTATCCATTAGCTTGGTCGCTTGACCATGTTGGACCAATGACAAAAACGGTCAAAGATGCGGCTGGATTATTACAAATAATTGCTGGATACGATAAACAAGATCCTACAAGTGTAAAAGCTCCGATTGATGATTATGTCGGAAGTATTACCGGTAACGTAAAGGACTTAGTTATCGGGGTTAATGAAGAATATTTCTTTAATGAAGTAGATAGTGGTATCGAAAAATTAGTTAGAAATGCTATTGATGAACTAGTTAAACAAGGAGCTAAAGTAAAAGAAGTTAAGATTCCTACGTTAAAATATGCTGAATGGGCGGAACTAGTTACTTCTTTATCAGAAGCTTCGGCAATCCACCATAGTGACATGTTAACTCGTCCAGATGATTTTGGAAATGATATTCGAATGTTATTCGAGTTAGGAGAGTTACCATCAGCTGTTGAGTATTTACAAGCTCAACAAGTAAGAAGACAGTTGAAGCAAGACTTCCAAAAGGCTTTCAATGAAGTAGATATATTAATGATGCCGACTTTACCAGTATTGCCAAATGATATCGGGGACGACTGGGCTGATTTAAATGGTAAAAAGGTAGATTTAATTGATAATATTATTCGCTTTACAGGACCAGGAAATTTAACAGGTCTACCAGGGTTGTCAGTACCGTGCGGATTTAGTAATGGCCTACCAGTAGGCTTACAAATTATGGGCCCAGCATTCAGTGAAGCTACAATCCTTAATGCAGGCTATGCATTTGAACAAACAAATCCAATGGGGAACAATAAGCCTGAGTTATTAAAATAAAATATATTTACAAAGGTTAGAGTATAACTTAAAATCATAGCAAAATTAGCTTATAATAGAAACGAGCTTCGAAAATGTCCATTATACAGACTTATTTTCGAAGCAGTTTCTATTAAGTTTCCTTTTTATGAAAATAGTTATACTCTAACCTTTTTTATCGATTTACAAATGATGGCTAGGTTGGAGGGCGAGAGGAGGGTAAGCTTGATTCTAAAAGCCATTATTATCTTTTTAATTACGTTACTCTTTGTCATTTGGCAACCTAAAGGTTTATCAATTGGAATATCAGCATGTGTAGGAGCATTGATTGCTTTATTACTTGGTGTTGTCAACATGCAAGATGTAGTAGATGTAACGGGTATTGTATGGAATGCGACATTAACCTTGATTGCTATTATTATTATTTCTCTCATTCTTGATGAAATTGGATTTTTTGAATGGGCAGCATTACATATGGTTCGGTTAGCAAAAAGAAATGGGTTAAAGATGTTTTTTTATGTTATTTTATTAGGTTCGATTGTATCTGCTTTATTTACAAACGATGGGGCTGTATTAATCGTTACACCAATTGTGCTAGCGATGACACAATCACTTAATTTTAATAAAAAAATAATATTACCATTTATAATGGCGACAGGTTTTATCGCAGATTCAACTTCTTTACCATTTATTACGAGTAATTTAGTTAATATTGTATCAGCGGACTACTTTAATATAAGTTTTTTAGAATATGCTATTAACATGTTTATCCCTAATTTAATTAGTTTAGGAGCAAGTATGTTTGTCCTATTTTTAGTTTTTCGTAAACAAATACCAAAAACGTATGATGATACTAATTTACAGCGACCTGAAGAAGTAATTAAGGATAAGTTATTATTCCGTCTCTCATGGATTGTATTAGCTGTATTATTATTAGGTTATTTTATTAGTGAATTTATCCATGTGCCGATTTCAATTATTGTCAGTATAGTTGCGATTATTTTTCTAATTATTTCCCGGAAAAGTCCCGTTGTCCAACCTCGGAAAATGATTAAAGGAGCACCGTGGGAAATTATTTTCTTCTCGATAGGGATGTATGTAGTCGTCTATGGACTCAGAAATGTTGGATTAACGAATGAATTAGGAACGTACATTCAATTATTAGTAAATCAAGGGGAATTTATCGGTACGATTGGGATGGGATTTTTAGCGGCAGGATTGTCATCTGTTATGAACAATTTACCGACAGTCATGATTAATGTGTTAGCTATCGCTGATACAAATATAGATGGCATGATGCAAGAGGCTCTCATTTATGCGAATGTTGTTGGCTCAGATTTAGGCCCTAAAATAACGCCAATTGGATCACTAGCCACATTATTATGGTTAAGTGTTTTAAAAACGAAAGGTATTCATATTACGTGGGGGTATTACTTTAAAATTGGCGTTATGTTAACAATACCAACCTTATTCATCACATTAACAGGACTGTACTTTTGGTTAATATTAATATATTAAATAATTGAATCAATTTCATCATTTAGTTTCAGTACATCAAACACGAACCTTAGGTTTGAAGTCAAAACCGTTTATCTTCATTACACCGCCTGCATTCTGTAGGCATGACTTCAACTATTGAGGGTGGGACAAAACCATATTTCCGAAACGATTATTTAATCAATCCACATCCATAGATGAAAACAGTTTTGTCCCAGTCTCTTTCTTTTCTACCCTTTTACACATAACTTCTTTTGCAATGCGAGCTGAATTGTTTTTCCTAATAAAAATATTACTAAAAATAACAAGCCAAACACTTGAATAATAAATAACACTTCATACATTGGTCTCCCATGATCTAGAAACATTTCTACAGTTGCAATGGTCATTGCGGCAGACGGGAATAAGAAAGCCCACCATGATACGAAAAATGGGATTTGTATGAAACGTTTAATTTGGAACAACAATAATAATCCAATAACAAATGCTGTTCCATATAAAATATAAGCAAATGTATCAATGCCACCGGATAATTTAACATAAGAAACAAATCCAATAGCTGGTGGTGCCATTAAAATAAAGAATGTCGGTAATAACATAGGTGGTAATGGTGGATGAAAAAAGATCCGATTAAAAAATACAGTCGTGTAAATAATACTAAAAACAATTCCAGTACTAAAAAATATCCAGTTTATATCAGGTGCCACATGGGAACTACCTGCTAAAGGAACGACAATGTTTCCTACAATCGGGATAAACCAAGCAGGATTAAATTGTTCAATTGTAAAAGAAAAAGTCCAAATTAATTTTGATAAAATAACTAATGTAAGTATAGCTTGTAAAATAGCACCTAAAATCCAAAAGCTAAAAGAGATTGGATTACTTATTTCAAGAAATGCTGTTGCAATTAGTAACATACTAATGGAAATCGCAGCAAAGAAATTCATTTTGACTGGATGATTGAAATCAAGTTTCACCTCATCACGGTGACGGATCATACGATAAAGTAAAATAAGTGCATTTACGAAAAATAATAATGTCGTTAAAATTAAAAAGATAGTAGAAGTAACATGTTTAAATCCATATAAGTTTTCGGCATGTTTTAAAGCCATTGTTACACCTGAAAGTCCCATTACGCTAGCAAATAATGCGATGGGAAAATACCGTAGGCCTCGTTCTGCTGTCATACAACTCTCTCCTCATTTATCTATATAATTAATGATAGTATAACTCAGTATATACGGGGAAGGGTATGAAGGCAATTAACTAGCTTATCTAGAAGAAAGTTGACTTTAAGCAAAATTGTATCTGTTCATATTAAAAAATGCGATAATATAAGATAGGATTTTTTATGTGAGAAAATATAATAAAAAGAGGTGTATGACTGAATGAATTATTGGCATAAACGATTTTTAGCTGAAAATTATGTTTACGGTAAAGAGGCAAATGCTTTTTTAACGGAATTTCATCATAAACTAGGTATCACTGGAAAGGCGCTTGCCATTGCAGAAGGTGAAGGGCGTAATGCTGTTTATTTAGCAGAACAAGGGATGGATGTAACAGCATGGGATTACGCTCAGTCAGGTTTAGATAAAACAAACGCCTTGGCTAATGAGCGTGGGGTGGAAGTGGCGACTAAGTTAGTCGATTTAAATGAAGCGGCATGGGGCAAGGAAGAATGGGATGAAATTATTTGCGTGTTCGGCCACTTTCCATTAGAGTTACGCACAAAAACGTTAACAAGCATTGAAGAAGCGGTGAAACCAGGTGGGTACTTTTTAACGGAAGTTTATTCTCATTATCAATTACCGTATAAAAGTGGCGGGCCGCCAAATATTGATCTTTTATATCGCCCAGAAGAGTTTCTAACGACTTTTGCTGATTGGCGTATTGTTCACTTTTTTACAGGTGAAGTTACGCGTCATGAAGGGGAATTACATAATGGTTTGTCGCACGTTATCCAATTTGTCGGCCAAAAACCATTTGCATAATAAAGTATGGAAGAACCTGTATATACGAAATGTATGTACAGGTTTTTTTGATGTTATTTATTCGCCATTTTATTATAAAAAAATCTTTCTGTTTTTCATTGACAATAACTAGAAATTACTATAATGTGAAACCCGTTCTTTATTTTGCTGTAAATGATATTCAGTTTTTTGAACAAACTAATTGTATCTTATTAAATAAAAGTGAGTTGCATTGTAGTTTTTGATTTTCTACACAGTAAGTAGAGTAATTTATATATTGGAGGAAAGAAACATGAAAGATTTGAAAGAAGGAAAAGTATCCTTAGATTTACCATCCTTTTTTATAAGTGGCGGAGCATTGCTTTTATTTGTCTTAATAGCTGTGATTAATCCAGATTTTATCGCGAGAATGGTGGATTATTTATTTGGACTATCGGCAACTTATTTTGGGATGATTTATCAAGTTGTGTTACTTGGTACATTTTTTATTGCCTTGATATTGGCTTTTTCTAAATACGGTCATATCCGTTTAGGTAATATGGAAAAGCCGGAGATTAGTACATTTAAGTGGATATCAATTATTATGTGTACATTATTAGCTGGTGGCGGAGTGTTTTGGGCAGCGGCTGAACCGTTAAGTCACTTTTTATCTGTGCCGCCTCACTTCTCAGGCATTGAGGATGGTTCAATCGAAGCTATTGTACCAGCATTGGCATTGAGCTTTGTTGATTGGGGATTTTTATCGTGGGCGATTTTAGGTACATTAGGAACGATCGTATTAATGTATGCACATTACCATAAAGGTATGCCATTAAAACCTCGTTCCTTGCTGTATCCAATTTTTGGTGAAAAGATCATGAAAAAAAGCGCGTTCGGAACGATTGTCGATTCATTTTCGATTATTGCAGTTGCGGCTGGAACAATTGGACCGATTGGATTTTTAGGACTACAAGCGGGTTATGGAATTAGTACGATTACAGGTATTGCGAACAACTTATCTGTTCATATCATCATTGTTATTTTACTAGTAATAGGTGCGGCGATATCTGCGGTAACAGGTATTCACAAAGGCATTCAATTTTTAAGTAGTGCGAACGTTATTTTAGCTGTTGGATTAATTATCGGTGTTTTAATACTTGGACCAGGTATGTTTATCTTTAACAACTATTTTGAGGCGTTCGGTCTTTATATTAATGAGTTTATTTCATTTAACACATATCGTGGAGATGAAGCTTGGCTCGGAATGTGGACAGTGTTTTTCTTTGCGTGGTTTGTAGGATATGGTCCAATGATGGCTGTTTTTACGAGTCGAATTTCACGTGGACGCACGATTCGCGAGTTAGTATTAGCTGTAGCGATTATTGCGCCAGTTATTACAACTTTTTGGTTTACAGTTGTTGGTGGAACAGGTATTTTCCAAGAGCTACAAATACCAGGATCTGTTTCTGAAGCTTTAAATGAAGCAGGGCCTCCAGCAGCCATGATGGCAATTACGGAACAATTACCATTTGGTACTATTTTTGGGTTCTTATTTTTATTAGCGACAATTGTGTTTGTTTTAACGACGACAGATTCAATGTCCTTGACGATTTCGATGGCGATTTCAGGTGATGGTAACCCACCTCGCTGGTTAAGAGCGTTTTATGCACTCGTCATGGGATTAGTTGCGATTGTGTTAGTAACGATTGGAGAAGGTAGTGTCAATGCGCTTCAATCATTTATTGTCGTAACAGCTGTGCCTGTCGTGTTGTTGTTGTTAACGACATTTTGGACAGCGCCAAAAGTATGTAAAGATATGTATGAAAATCAATCTCATAAAAAGGTAACATAATTAAAAACACGAACGATTAGTTCTGAACGTTTTCATCAAACGTAATGTAATTAAAAATCAGTTTTAATGCTTATATAGTATTAGAGCTGATTTTTTATTAGAAAAAGTTGAGCATGATTCAAGAAAAGTCACGCAAACTAAATAAAAAATGAGGAAAGTGGTGTGATGATGCAGAAAACAGGAGTTGTCATAGGTGTCATTTCAGGAAGTATCAGTATTATATTGTGGATTGTATTACATTTCTTTAATCCATATTCAGTTGAGGTGAGTGAAATATTACCGTTTCGACAGACAATAGTAACTTTACTCTTGCCTGCTATTTTAGCGGGAGTAGCTGCGTTAACTGAGCGACGTATCTTTTTGTTTATTGCTTTTTTATGGTCCTTGCCGATTAGTTTTTATTTTTTATTGACTGAAAGTATTTTCTCTCTTTTCGCTCTGACATGTGTTGGATATTTAATTAGTTTTTTCTTTATTAAAAATAATAGTTTGGAAAAATCGTAAAATATAGTATGATAATAAAAATACGTTAATTTCATTAAAGGATTGAGGATAGATGCAGTTTATTGCAGAAAATTCTTGGGGTATTTTTATTGCGATCGAAATTGCTGCCCTAATTTGTTTATTATGTTTCATCGGTGCACGATATATATTATCTTTACGTAAAGTAAGTACGATTTTTTTAAGCTTATTTTTATTTACGATGGTATTAGAGGGGATCCTTGCTTTTCTTGTCTATAAAGAGACAGGGACTATTTCAACTTTTCAAATTGTCATCGTTATTTTTTTGATTTATGCAGCTACATTTGGAAGAACAGACTTTAAAAAGCTTGATTATACAGCCCGTGAAAAAATTGGTAAGTGGCGTAATGTATCACTTCTTAAAGATGAAGAAGTGGAAGAAATGGCACGATTAAAACATCCAAAAACAGTAGCAAGAAAAGCACGTTATTGGTTTTATGCGCATACGATTATTTTTTTAGGAGCGCTTATTTATTTTTGGAATGCATATGGTACATCAGAAGCGTCGTGGGTTTATTTTTTACAAGAGAGAAGTTGGTTTAATGATGAGGCATTATTACAACCTTTTACTAGTGAGATGTTGAATCAGGTTATCCGTTTATGGGTGATTATTTATATAGTCGATACAATTGTTAATTGGTCTTATACACTTTTTCCTAAGCAATCACCTGATGATATTTGATTAGATTATAATAGAGAAGTCTTTAGTGAGGGGGATGAAGGTGGATTTAGAACGAATAGAGAAAACCTTGCGTTCATTGAATGAGTTTGGTTATTCAGATAGAGGAATGAACCGGATTGCGTATTCAGATGAAGAGCAAGCTGCTTTACGTTATTTAATAAAGTTAATGGAAGAAGAAGGTCTTGATGTCCATATAGATCCGATTGGCAATGTCATTGCGCGAAGAGAAGGAAAGCAACCCCACTTGCCAGCGGTAGCATGTGGTTCGCATATTGATACAGTTTATGATGGTGGACAATATGACGGAACAGTTGGTGTCATTGCAGGATTAGAAGTCATTCGCTTGCTAAATGAAAAAGGTATTACAACAGCCCATCCTATTGAACTTATTATTTTTGCGTGTGAAGAGTCAGCGCGTTTTGGAGTAGCAACTATTGGTAGTAAAGCAATGACAGGACTTGTAACAAAAGCAGAGTTAGCTAGATTGTCAGATCATAATGCGATGAGTTTTTTTGAAGCATTGGAAGTTCAAGGATTAGGTTTTAAAGATATAAGGGAAGTTGTGCGCGATAAAAGGGAATTAAAAGCATTTTATGAATTACACGTTGAGCAAGGAATTGTTTTAGAACATGAACAAAAACAAATTGGGGTCGTTTCAGGAATAGCGGCTCCAACGAGATTTGAAATAAAAGTGATTGGTCAAGCGGCACATTCAGGAGCAACTCCAATGTGGTTAAGAAAAGATGCATTTGCAGGTGCGACGGAACTTGTTTTAGCTGTTGAAGAATCAGCTAGATTAGAAGCGTTAAATGGAACAGTAGCTACTATTGGAAGTGCGCGCGTATTTCCTAATGCGATGAATGTCGTGCCAGGCAAAGTAGTACTCCAAGTCGATATTCGAGGTATTTTTAAAGCATCAAAAGATAAAGTAGTAAGAGAATTAAAGAAAAGTATAAAAATGGTAGAAAATAAACGAGACCTAAAAATTGAATGTACAGAACTTTCTGATGAGTTACCGGTAAAATTAAAAAAGAATATCGTACAGTCGATTAAAAAAACGTGTGAAAACTTAGAATTAGCATATTTAGAAATGCCAAGTGGTGCAGGACATGACGCCATGAATATGGCACAACTTTACCCGACAGGCATGATTTTTGTCCCGTCACAAGGTGGAGTTAGCCATAATAAAGATGAATTCACATCGATTGAAGACATCGCAACAGGAGTGAAAGTGTTAAAGAAAGAATTACTTCAGCAAGCACAAATAGTGGAAGGTGAACAAATAGAAAATGAGATAAGTAATTGATTTATTAACAAACTAGTACATGACAAAAAGTTGTGTGCTAGTTTTTTTATAAAGTTGAATCAATTTCATAATAGGGAATTCTCGTTAAAAACACGAACGATAATGTATTATATTCCTTAAAATTCGCGTTTAGTTATGTAACTGAGTTTACTTGAATAGAAGCCGACTGTCTCTTGCGGGAAAGGCAAATGTTCTTCGGTGGGTGAGCGATAGTGAAACCCATGAGTCCGAAAATCCTTACAACAACATGTTAGTGTTGTTGTAAGAGTTGAGGCCATGCCCGGAGAAAGCAGTCGGCTGGAATGAAAGTAAATGGATTTATCTTCAAACGTAAAGTTCGTGTTTAAGCTAGAAAATATGAATTATGAAATTGATTCAGTTAAATTTCCTGTTTTAGTTTCTCTATATAGGGAATTGAATTAGTATTAGTAATTTTATTGGAAGGATTGCCTTTTAAATTACGAAACTAATTATCCTTAAAGCATATATATTGAATTCGAGGTAATTGTATTATATGATGTATTTAGTCTAAAAAAGGAAAGGGAGATGAAAAGTAATGACAACTTGGAATATTGACACAGCACATACAAACGTAGGTTTTACAGTGAAACACATGATGGTATCGAGAGTGCGTGGTAATTTTAACGACTTTGAAGGAACAATTAAAGGAGATCCAGAAAACTTAGCAAACGCTAAAGTTCAGTTTAAAGTAAATATGGATTCGATTAATACGAATAATGAGCACCGTGATAATCATTTACGTTCAGCAGACTTTTTTGAAGTAGAAAAGTATCCAACAATGGATTTTGAATCTACGAAAATAGTTGAAACATCTGAAGATGAATATGATCTAGTAGGTAATTTAACGATTAAAGGTGTAACAAAAGAAGTTACATTTAAAGCTGAATTTGAAGGAAAGGCAGTAATGCCAGGAGGCGAGCAAGAAGTAGCTGGTTTCACAGTAAATGGTTCAATCAATCGTGAAGACTTTGGTTTAACTTGGAACCAAGCACTAGAAACAGGTGGATTTGTAGTAGGAAGTAAAATTAAGATTACGCTTGAACTAGAAGCAAATCCAGCAGCTTAATAAATGATTTACTCAGAAGAAGGCACAATTGTGTCGACTTCTGAGTTTTTCATTTCCCGGGAAATATTGTGGAAGTTTTTGTCGAACATATTAGGTCGCTTTTTAGAAAATGATTGTCGATTATATCATTATTATCATCACGTTTAACATTTAGTTATTATTAACATACGATGAATATCAAGGTTTTGATAACGCAATTCTATTTTAATCACAATGAAAAACAGCTATACTATTTATTATAGATATAAATTAATCATCGCAAGTTGAAATCTTGCAATTTAAAATATTTAGGAGTTGGGAAAATGGGAGAGCATGTTGAGCAAGAAGCGCTGTTTCGTAAAGCGTTAGGAAGTTATCCAACAGGTGTGACAGTTGTAACGGCTTTAGATGAACAAAACGAACCGATTGGATTAACTGTAAATTCATTTGCATCTGTATCATTAGATCCATTATTAATTTTATGGTCGATTGATGAAAATGTCTCGACTTATCAAACGTTTAAGAATATTGATAAATTCGCTGTAAATATATTAGCAGAAGATCAAAAGGACTTAGCGTTACTTTTTTCAACAAAAGAAGAAGAACGATTTGATAATTGTGAATGGACATTATCAGAACACGGTGCACCTGTTTTAGCAGATGCACTAGCTACATTAGAATGTACTACATTTAAAGCAGTAGAAGTAGGCGATCATACAACTTTATTCGGTGAAGTGAAAAATATTGTTGCAACAGATCAAGCGCCACTTTTATATCATAAGCGTCATCTAGGTGCGATTCCAAAAACGTTTTACAAATAATAAATGATGAAAAATAGATGGTAAAAAACAAGTAGAGGAGCAAATGCTTTTCTACTTTTTGCTATGGTTAACTGTATAATAGAAGGCGAATTACGAATGGATTGAATATTGATGCTATTCATTGTATTGACAAAACGATTCAATTGTAAAATTTGTGTTACATTTAAGTGTAAAAACTATAACAAAGTCGAATTTTAGGTTATGATAGTGATGGTAAAAATGAAGAAATATTACCCATGTTTTGTGCTGAGTAATGACTTACTTATGCTGAGAACATGAACCTGATTAGGAAGGGCGGCAAAAACAGTGTTTTTTAAAAAAGAAGACCAGTTTTCCGTATATTTAAAAGAAATATCTGCAAACTTAGTAGAAAGTACTAATTATTTTGCTGAATATAAGTTGAAAAATAAAGCCGATGTAGTTGAGTTCTTCAAAACGGTAAAAAATTATGAAACGACAGGCGATTCACTTGTTCATAAAGTCATTCATAATTTAAATAAAGTGTTTATTACGCCGATTGAGCGTGAAGATATTTTATCATTAGCCATGCATATGGATGACGTTTTAGATGGGTTAGAAAGTGCTGCATCGATGTTTGAAATGTATGAAATGATTAATGCAGATGATTATATGATAAAGTTTGTCGAAGCTATACAATTGAGTGTAATTGAGATTGATAAAGCGGTAGACTTATTGAATCAGAAAAAGTTATTAGACATGCGTGAACATGCTATTTTAATTAAAGATTATGAATCACAATGTGACGAAATTCGTCGAGAGTCCATTAAGCATTTATTTAAAACAGAAAAAGATCCAATTCGTATTATCCAATATAAGGAGATATATGAAGAGTTAGAAGAAATTGCAGACTGTTGCCAAGATGTGGCGAATACATTTGAAGCGATTATTATGAAAAATGCTTAAGGAGTAATTAGGACATATGAACACTATTTTGATAGTGACAATTTCAATTGTCGCGTTAGCAATTATTTTTGATTTTATAAATGGTTTCCATGATACGGCAAATGCAATTGCAACATCTGTATCGACTAAAGCTCTACAACCTCGTCATGCTATTATATTAGCTTCTGTGATGAACTTTGCAGGGGCGATGACGTTTACTGGGGTTGCGAAAACAATTACAAAAGATATTGTCGATCCATTTGCATTAGATAATGGTTCGCTCGTCATTATGGCAGCGTTAATTGCTGCAATAGCTTGGAATTTAATTACATGGTATTTTGGAATTCCGAGTAGTTCATCACATGCATTAATTGGTTCTATTGCAGGTGCGGTTATAGCTGCGGCAGGTTTTAACATGCTTAATTACAGTGGATTTACATCGATTATTAAAGCATTACTTATCTCGCCAGTTATTGCTTTTACAGTAGGATTTATTGTATATAGTATTTTTAAAGTTGTGTTTAAAAACAATAATTTATCTAAAACGAATCGTCGTTTCCGTCGTATTCAAATTTTTACTGCAGCAATGCAAGCTTATTCTCACGGAACAAATGACGCGCAAAAAGCGATGGGTATTATTACAATGGCACTAATTGTTAATGGATATCAAAGTTCCAATGATGTGCAGTTGTGGGTACAATTTGCTTGTGCTTTAGCAATGGCATTAGGTACCGCAATGGGTGGTTGGAAAATTATTAAAACAGTAGGCGGAAAAATTATGAAAATTCGTCCTATTAATGGTGTAGCGGCAGATGCAACCGGTGCTGCGGTCATTTTTGGTGCGACATTTTTACATTTACCAGTAAGTACAACGCATGTTATTTCTTCGTCAATTTTAGGTGTTGGTACATCTCACCGAGTGCGCGGAGTAAAATGGGATACAGCTCAACGAATGATTATAACGTGGATTATTACGATGCCAATTTCAGCACTCATTGCTGGCTTAGTTTATCTTTTCTTAGATTTCTTTGCTGGATAAAAATTCATCATGTTATAGTAAAACCGCAATTAACATAAATCATTATGTTGATTGCGGTTTTTTGTATAAGTTAAATTGTTTTTTGAGCTGTTCGTTTTATTTTGACTCGCTGTTCGTAAATGTTAGATATGATCGCTTTACCAACTGCATAGCCTGGTACTGCGAGTAATATTCCGATGAGACCAGCAATATTTCCAGCAGCTAATAAAATGGTAATAATTGTCAATGGATGGATATTTAATGTTTTTCCCATTATGTTCGGTGTAATTAAGTTTGCATCGGTTTGTTGAGCAATAAGTGTAATCACAGAAACCCAAATCGCCATAATCGGATCTTGGAAAAAGGCGATCGTTAACGCAGGAATAAATGCAATCCATGGTCCAATAAACGGGATAATATTCATGAAAAAGGCGAAAACAACTAATAATAATGCAAAATTTAGTCCGATAATCGAATAACCGATAAATAACAAAATAGCTAAAATCGAACTGATTAAAATTTGTCCTCGTATATATAAGTTTAAAACATCATCAATATCTTTTAGTGTTTTTTCTATCCATGTTTTTGTATCCCCTGAAAAAAACTTCGTTACAAATGGAACAAGTTTTTCGTGATCTTTTAACATGAAAATTAAAAAGAACGGCGTAAGAATAGCGACGAGTGCTCCGGAAAATACTGATTGAATAAGCGAAACAGTCCATTTACCAAACTCAGCTGGTAAAGCTGTGAGTGTATCTTTGAATGCATCAATCGCATCATTTAACCATTTTGGTAAGATACTTGCTTTTTCTAGTAAATCAACAACGAAAACAGTTGACTCGTTAACAATGGCAGGTGCATTTTCAATTAAATTATTAATCTGATGAATGATCGGTGGCCCGACAATGGAGAAACCTACCCAAATTGCAGCGCTAATTAATATGAAAATCGTCGAAATGCTTGCCCATCGTGGGAACTTTTTACTTTCTAAAAACAATTGAGCAGGAACCGTTACATAAAATAGTACACCCGCTATTATTAACGGATAAAAAATAGTTTTTAACACGATAATAACAGGAGATAAGATCCATTTAACCTCAATAAAATATTTAATAATAAATAAACTAAGTAAAATACCAACGGCTAGTTGAAACCATAATTTTCTGGTCACAATATGTTATCCTCCTCTCTAGAATAAGAGCACTTTATATTAATCTACGTATTTAGTTACTTATATTTAACTATTATACCACAAATATGATTTTCGTAATCATTCAAAATTATATAGATTCACTGTCATATCAAGTTGTTATCTTCATATTCTAGTAAGAGAAAGGGTGAGGAAGATGCAACGATATTATAAAATAGTGTTATGGAGTTTAGGATGTGTCATCTTATGGTTATTAATTCAATTTCCGCTACAACAAGTGTTACCAAATTACAAAGCGATACCTCAACCATTTGCTGGACAGACTATTGTACTTGATCCAGGACACGGAGGACCAGATGGAGGCGCTAAAGGTTCAAACAATCTAGATGAAAAAAACATCACACTTGAAGTAGCTAAGTTAATCCGCCATTATTTAGAACAAGCCGGCGCAGTAGTTTATTTAACAAGGGAAGATGATCGTGATTTGGCAAATAAAGATACGAAAGGTTTATCCCGTCGTAAATCAGAGGATATTAGAAATCGTTTAGCATTTATTAAAGAAAAAGAAGCTGATCTTTTCTTAACGATTCATTTAAATGCGATACCAAATCCACGCTGGTCAGGGTCACAGACGTTTTTTTATCCGAGTTTTACAGAAAATAAACTATTAGCTGAATCAATTCAAACAGAACTAATTGCTAATATGAAAAATACGGATCGTACACCATTACAAATTGACACAGTGTATTTGTTGAAACATGCTGAAGTACCAGGTGCACTAGTAGAATTGGGCTTTTTGTCGAATGAACAGGAACGAGCTTTATTGGAGAAGACAAGTTATCAAAAGAAGTTAGCCGCAAGTGTCTATCAAGGCATGCTTCAATTTACGTTAGAAGAAAGTCAATAAGGAGTGTAGCTGAGTGGATCATAAATGTCGTAATCATGAATAAATACCCAGGGAAAGTCTCGAGGATAAAGATTTGTCTTAATTTATGTTATACTACATGTAAATAAGAGTACTATTTAATGTCGAAAAAGGGATGGTGTATTTTCATGATAACAAAGGAAGAGGTCATTCAGCTTCTTAATCCAATTCAAGATCCGTTTTTACATACAAGTTTTGAAGAAACGGAAGGTATTGTATCTGTTTCTGTAAATGAAGAAAAGCGTCACGTTAGTGTTAAGTTAGCAATCGGTAAGCCGAACACAGCCGAACAAATGCAATTACAACAAGAAATTGTCGGTATTTTAAAACGTAATGGTGCAAGTACGGTCGGTTTACGTTTTGAAGAGTTACCAGAAGATGTTATTAAAAAACTCCAACCAGCGAGTGAAGAAGACAGTTCTATTTTATCACAAGAAAAGCAACCAGAATTTATTGCTATTGCTAGTGGTAAAGGTGGAGTTGGTAAATCAACCGTTACTGTAAACTTAGCAATGGCATTAAAACGTTTAGGTAAAAAAGTAGGGATTATTGATGCTGACATTTATGGATTTAGTATTCCTGAAATGATGGGCGTTGAAAAAGGTCCAGTAGAACGTGGTGGAAAAATTATTCCTGTTGAGCGTTTTGGCGTAAAAGTAATTTCAATGGGCTTTTTCGTTGAAGATAACTCGCCAGTTATTTGGCGTGGACCAATGTTAGGTAAAGTATTAAGTAGTTTCTTCCAACAAGTAGAGTGGGGTGATTTAGACTACTTATTACTCGATTTACCACCAGGAACAGGTGATATTGCCATGGACGTACATGAATTAATTCCTTCATGTAAAGAAATAATTGTTACAACACCTCACCCAACTGCAGCTTTTGTAGCAGCGCGTGCTGGGCAAATGGCGATGAAAACAGACCATACTATTTTAGGTGTAATTGAAAATATGTCTTACTTTGAAAGTGAGCTAACAGGTGAAAAAGAGTATGTCTTTGGAAAAGGTGGCGGAGATAAATTAGCAGAAGTACTAGAAACAAAAGTGCTTGGTCGTTTATCTTTACAACAGCCATATGAGGAAGAAGATGTGTTTGCACCTGCTGTTTATCAGGAAGATCATCCAAATGGTCAAGAATACCACCGTATTGCAGCAAAAGTAGTTGCACAAACAGAAGAAGCAGAAGTAAAATAAGGATAATAAACTAAGACTGTCAACGAGTGTGTTGGCAGTCTTTTTAGCTATATATATTGGTAATTTTATGTCACAACTTTATAATCATGCTTCTTCTTCCTTTTCACCTTTTTCTTCCTTAGATTCGCTTTCATCCTCTTCCTCTTGTTCGTCCTCCTTTTTATCTTTTGTTTCGGTTTCTTCTTCTTTGCTATCTTCTTTTTCGTTTTCTTCTTGTGTCTTTTCCGCAGCTTCTAATAAAAGGTGTTGAATTTTCGATTGAAATAAAGGTGTGTCCAAAGTTTCTTGAATTGTTTCTTCTAAATGTTTCCTGAATTGTTGGCTCTTTAAAACAGTTAACGTTTGATTCGTCATTTCAGGATTTTGTAACACATCTAATAATTGTTTTTGAAATGTCGCATCATACATTAAACTTTTAAATAATTCCTTTTGTTCATCTTCCATAGAAGCTTGATACGTTTTTACAAATTCAGGATCTTCAAATAATCGCTGCCACATTGTTGTACTTGCTTTAGTATCAAGGATTTTTGTCATTGATTGTTGCACAGTGTCAGAATCCATAATTAAATGTTGTTTCATTTTATCATCGGCAATAATCTCTCGTAACACTTTTTTACCTTCATCTGTTTGCAAAATATCGACGACCATCTTTTTCGTTTGATCGTAATCTAATTCTTTTTTGGAAGAACTTTCGTTTAAACAACCTGCTAAGATGAAAATAAGACAAAAAGATAATAAAAAAATACGCTTCATCATTTTATCCTCCTTATTATCTTTAATATGTTAAAAGACGACCAATTATATGCGCAATAAGAAGAAATAAATATTGGTTCGTGATAAAATATGAACGTATGAACTGCTAACTAGGATGTAGGAGGACAATTTGTGGATAGTCGTAAAATCGTTCATTTCTTTTTTAAAACATTTTTCATCGGTGGAATTGTAGGTTTTATTGCAAGTTTTTTTATAAAGAGTGCAGAATATGGAGCAGTATTAAGTCCATTTGATGCGAAGGAATTATTAGGAGTAGCGTTGTTTTTTCTAGGATATGCATTTGTCTTTACGGTTATTGCCCAAACTGGATTTTTTGCATATTTATTTGTTCATCGTTATGGACAAGGGTTTTTTAAGTCGTTTTGGCCGACAGTTCAAGTGTTACTAATTGTATTTGCCTTATTTGATTTAATTTATTTTACAAGTGATGAACTTTCACTCGGCTTTAAAATTACAACTACTATAAGCCTTTTAGTTATCGGATTAATCGTAGCATATTTTAAAATGAAGCAATCTAATGGTACTGCATTTATACCGGCGTTATTTTTTATGGTTGTCATAACAGCGCTAGAATTATCATTAGTATTAAGAGCAGCAGATATTAGTTTTATTTTATTAATGTTGATTCCAGCTCTAGCGGTAAATAGTTATCAACTATTAACATTACAAAAAGTGACACATGTTGATGAAGAACATAAACGTCGAATTGAAGAGCGTCGTGAACAATATCGTAAGGCAAGAGAAGCCAAGAATAAACAACAATCTCATAAAGAAAAAACAAAAAAATAAGCTAATTCGGCGTTTTGATTATACGCCGAATTAGCTTTTTCCTTTTATTTACTCAATTAACTCTTCTTCCAAAGAAACTTCATGAATTAATTCAGACAAAGTAACGAACTGTAATTTTTTGTCACGTAAAGCTGGTATAACCGCCTTTAAAGCTTCAGCTGTTTGTTTAGCAGTGTCCGATGCATGTAATAAAATAATATCACCATTATTTACTTCTTGAATTAACTGATCAGTAATCGCCTTTGTACCAGGATTTTCTGAATCATTCGGATGTACACTCCAATGAACTGGTTCTAATCCAATTTGTTCAATTGTTTCAATGACTTCTTTATTAAAGTGTCCACTTGGAGGACGAATGTATGTCATATGATCGAACCCTAATTTATTAAAAACTTGAATCGCTTCTTGGATATCCTTTTTCACGTCTTCGATATCTTGTTCGACATAACTTTGATAACGGTAACCAAGCATTCCGACTTCATGCTTATCTTTTGTAATTTCTTCTAATATATGTGGATGACGCTCTGCCCATTCTCCACTAACAAAAAAGGTCGCCCGAAGCTTATGTTCTTTTAAAACAGCTAAAATATCATACACTTTCGTATCACCCCAACTAATATTAAAAGTTAGGGCAAGGTTTTTTTCCTTATTATTACCTTTCGTGATAGCAACCGGCTTGTCTTCGGTAAAAGTTGGTAACGATAATGGAGATTTCAAAAAGATAAATGTTGCACAGATAAAAGATAGTAATAAAAGCGTTAATAATCGATGGCGTGCTTGAAATTTCCAAACGTAAAAATGTCCCATTCAAAACCTCCTTAAGAAGAATGTATCTAATACAATGTATGTAAAAAAAGCTAAAATATGAACAAGCTATATAAAAAACATTCATTTCAGTTGCTAAGATTTTTAATCCATGGTATAGTTATTTCTGTTGTCATTTCCATATGACGCATTTGCTCTTTGAAAACTAAACAGACAATATAAATGTCAAGAGAACGAAAATGAATGTTGATCATTCAACATGTTTTTCAATCTCGTCAAACAATTTTGATTTTGAAGCTAAGAGTTTTCATTCGGTAATGAAAACACAATGCAAACTTTACTTTTATGGAGAGTTTGAT
>JAPFDT010000042.1 GCA_026169815.1 Pseudogracilibacillus sp. | reverse complement strand
AGAAAAAAAGATATCTAATATAAATTACTTTGAGTTATTGCATATACTAGAGTTTAAAAAAGCAGAACGAGTGAAAGACTGTGCCGTTGTTCTGGAATATAAAATAGAGCATGAAACAGGTGAACGGAAATTATTTAAAGTGTGGTTTTGTAAATCTCGATTGTGTCCTATGTGCAATTGGAGGAGAACTATGAAACATGGAATTCAAACTCAAAAAGTGGTTGCTGAAGTTGTGAAGAGGAAACCGAAAGCACGTTGGTTGTTTCTTACATTGAGTGTGAAAAACGTTTATGACGGTGAAGAATTAAATAAAAGTTTATCTGAAATGGCATTAAAATTCAGAAGAATGATGGATTATAAAAAAGTTAAAAAGAATTTAATTGGATTTATGAGAGCGACAGAAGTAACGGTTAATCGAGTAGATAACTCTTATAATCAACATATGCATGTTTTACTCTGTGTTGAAAGTACATATTTCAAGGATACAGAAAATTATATTTCACAAAAACAATGGACAAGTTTCTGGAAACGAGCAATGAAATTAGATTATGATCCAATTGTTGATGTTCGAGCAATTAAACCTAAAAATAAATCTAAATCTGATATTAAATCAGCAATTGATGAAACTGCTAAATATCCTGTGAAGCATACAGATTTTATGACAGATGATGAAGAAAGGAATTTACAAATTGTAAAAGATTTAGAAGAGGGTTTACATCGCAAAAGATTAATTTCGTATGGTGGTTTGTTGAAAGAAATACATAGAGAATTAAATTTAGATGATGTGGAAGATGGCGATTTAATTCATACAGATGATGAAGAAAAAGCTAGTGAAGATGGTTTTTCAATTATTGCGATGTGGAATTGGGAACGTAAAAATTATTTTATTAAATGAATTTGTTCAACAATCGGGCCAGATTGTGGTAAATAGTCTTATGAGAGGGGGGAACGCTTATTATGGTAAAACGTATAGGGGATAACAAACTTTTATATGTTTTAATTTTCATTGCTTTATTAACAATAACTGGGTGTTCGAATGCATTAGATGCAGGTGAAGAAAAGGTTGTTGAAACAGAAAATCCTGATGCTAAAGAAGTGCTAACATCAAATTCGGATGCTGATATTTTTCAATTTAATGACGTGATTTATCAAACGGATATTGACTGGGTAGAGGAAAAATCATTAACGAAAGATGAGCAAGTTGGAGAAATAAAAACAAGAAATGAAACAGATACAAATTTTGAAAACGAAATGTCTAATAAGTTACCAGTTGGTGCAAAGATATTTACAACCAAGGAAGAAGATGAAATGTTTTTAGTTGTGGAGTCAGAGGGAGAAATTATAAAATACTATGCAATTGTTGAAGGTTAATTAATATCTATATATCAGTTAACGGGCGCGATTGTGGAATAAATTTAATTAGAAAAGAGTAGCATTTGCTATTCTTTTTTTATTCCCTTAGTTTAGGTAACTCAAATTACTTGTATTTAGGTTACTTAAATGTTATAATATAAGTAACTTAAAAAGGGAGCGATAAAGATGTTCACAAAAGAACAATTAGAAGCTATGATTCCAACTTTAAAAGATAATGTATCTTTGGCAAAATCATTACTTGAAAAAAATCCAAATGATGAAAATTTAAAAATCACGTTGGAATCACAACGAAAAACTTTAAATGAATACTTGCAACGATTAGAAAATATAAAGGTTGGTCGTCCAGCAATTGGCATAACAAAAAAAGTGTCGTTGACGTTATCTGAAGACAATTGGGAATGGTTAGATGAAAAAGCAGAGGGCAACCGTTCAGGCTTTTTACGTGAAATTGTTTGGAATGCTTTAGGGAATGAAAGCGAATGGAGCAATTACGCATGTCTTGGTTATGCAATCGCAGGAGCAAAAAAGCTAGGATATGATGATGAAAAAATTAATGAATTAGTTCGGGCTATTTATGGCGAATTTGATTTTAAATCTGTTCCCGAAGCCGAGGACATTTACAGGGAATCAGATTATTAAGTGGTTTTGTCCGCTAAACTAAAACACCGAAAGCGTGCTATTTTTAGTTTTGCTGAGTACGGCTTTCGGTACGAAAATCAGAGCGGACAAAATGGAAATCAGCAAGGGTTTAAGGTGGAGATTTTTCAGCGTAGCGTTTTGAAAAATACTACCTGTCCCTTGCTGATTTTCAAACGGACACGAGAGCAAACCCCCCTTTGCTGAGGTGGCAGAGGTCGGGTTTTTTTGTTTCTTTTTTCACGAAAAAAAAAGAAAGGTCTTAAAGGTTTTAGGTTTTTCAAGTGGGAATTTCCCACTTGATCCAGCGATTAGCTGGAACGGTTTTAGCCTCGCAGAGCACACACTTTACGAATGTAAAGTATAGTGTGTTATACTTTACATGGAAGTGTTGCCGAAATTCGCACACGAAACGGGGGCGGAAAATACATGAGTTATGCTGTCGTACGAATGCAGAAAATGAAATCGCATGACCTAAAAGGAATACAATTTCATAATCAAAGAGAACGAGAAAGCAAAACGAATCCCGATATTGATAAAGAAAAATCAAAAGAAAATTATGATTTGATTCATGATGAGCAAATAAATTATAACGAGCATGTCAAAGAAATTATTGATTCACAAAAAACGAGTACACGAAAAACACGAAAAGATGCGGTACTGGTAAATGAATTGCTGATAACGTCTGACCGTTATTTTTTTGAGCGACTTGATCCAGCTGAACAAAAAAAATTTTTTGAAGAAAGTTTCAAGTTATTTTCGGAGCGATACGGTGAACAAAATATCGCTTATGCAACGGTTCATAATGACGAAAAAACACCGCATTTACATTTAGGGGTCATTCCTATGCGTGATGGAAGATTGCAAGGAAAAAATGTGTTTAATCGTCAAGAACTCTTATGGCTACAAAATGAATTTCCTAAGCATATGCAGGAGTTAGGTTTTGAGTTGGAACGTGGCGAAAAAGGTTCAGACCGTAAACACATTGAAACACAGGAATTTAAAAAGCAAACTGCTGAAAAAGAGTTGAAAGAGGTTGAAACTGATTTATTGAAAAAAAGTGATGAACTGAAAAAAGTAAGTTCTACACTTGAAAAAAACCTTGAAGCATTGCCAGAAGAAAAAGAGAAAATGCCTTTTTTAAAAAAGGAAACCAAAACAGTAAAAACTGGCTTCATGAAAACGGAAGAAAAGCAAACAGGAAATTTTGTTTTTTCGCCCAACCATATGAAAAAAATGGACGAGAAAATTAATGCAGCGATGGCTGTTAGAAGTGGTTACGAACGTTTAGTAAAAACGGATTTGGTACAGGAAAATATTGAATTACGTAAGTTTGCAACTGAAAAAGCGAAAGAGAATCAGCGACTTAAAAATGATAACCAACACTTTAAAAGTGAAAATCTTGCTTTAAAGCAAGAAAATAGCGATTTAAGGCACGAAATAAAAATGTTGTATGAAAATACTAAGGAGTTCTTAAAAGAGCGTACAAACGATTTTAAGGGTGTTTTTAAGGGTTTTATAGATAAAGTGAGGGGGAAAGCACCTAAAGGCGAATTTGAGCGGTTATACGATACGGAAGAACGTAAAAATAAAGCGAATCAATTTTCATTGGATGGTTTAAAGGAATTAGATCAGCAGACTAAAAAACAAAAAACAAAAAAGAAAAATAGAGGTTGGGAAATGGAAAGATAAAAAGCACCTGAAAGGGTGCTTTTTTCTATGGTTTTGAACTTGTTCTTTCTTATCTTGATACATATAGAAACAACGTCGTTTTTACCTTTTTCACTAGAACGCTTGTCATTGTAGTGTTTGTAGTTGTTTTTTTTGTTTAAATTGGTGGAAAATAAAAATCCCCTGTGATATAGTTTTATGTGACTAGCAAAAAACAAAATATCAGAGGGGGTTTCTGTATTAATATGTGCCATAATCATAGCATTAATACTAATAAAAAATCAAATGTATTAGTCGATAAAACAAAAACAGGAAAAGTGAGACCGTGGCGAGAAAAAAAGATATCTAATATAAATTACTTTGAGTTATTGCATATACTAGAGTTTAAAAAAGCAGAACGAGTGAAAGACTGTGCCGTTGTTCTGGAATATAAAATAGAGCATGAAACAGGTGAACGGAAATTATTTAAAGT
>JAPFDT010000056.1 GCA_026169815.1 Pseudogracilibacillus sp. | reverse complement strand
ACTACTACGAAGATACTTGCTTCATGAGCTAACATCCCAATCGACATGTTCATCCAATCACTAAATAGTAAACCGGATAATAAAATAATAACGACACCTACTGCAATGACGATATTCTGAATCATGTTTCTAGAAATAGCTTTAGTTAAACCGAGGGCATGTGCCAAATGCTTAAAATCTGAGTTCATTAAAACAACATCTGATGTTTCGATTGCTACATCTGTTCCACTACCCATCGCAATTCCTATATCTGCTAAAGCTAATGATGGACTGTCGTTAATCCCATCTCCTACAAAGGCAACAATATGACCCGCTTCTTGCATTTTTTCAATATAAGCTGATTTATCTTCTGGTAACATATTTCCATGAGCTTCTGTTAAGCCTAATTCTCCAGCAACTAAATCTACTGTTCCTTGGTTATCTCCTGAAAGAACGATTAAATTTTTAACACTTAATTTTTTCAATTGTTGTAAGTCTTCTTTTACTCCAGGGCGAATTTGATCACGAATTCCCATTAACACTTTCAATTCACCATCTACAGCTGTAAGGACGAGTGAATTACCATTCTTTTCATAAATTTCTACATCTTTTGTTGCTTGTTCATGTAAAATAACATTTTCTCTTTCCATTAATGCGACATTACCAACAGCTAGGCGACGACCATTGACTGTTGCAACTACTCCTTCACCTTTGACGACTTCTGTTGCTTCAACTGTTGAAAGTTTTACCTCACCAATATCATTAAGAACTGCTTTCGCTAATGGATGATCTGATTCACGTTCTACACTTGCTAAATAACCTAGCGTTTCTTCGATGCCATCTCCGTAAAATTCCTTTTCTGCTACTGCTGGATTTCCAACTGTTAATGTTCCTGTCTTATCAAAAACGATCGTATCTGCTTTACTAAAATCATTGATAACTTCACTACCTTTTAATAGGACGCCATTTCGTGCACCATTTCCAATACCAGACACGTTTGAGACAGGTACACCAATTACTAATGCTCCTGGACATCCAAGAACTAATGCTGTTATCGCCATTTCAATATTTTGTGTAAATAGATAAATAATAATACCGAACACTAATACAGCAGGTGTATAATATTTTGAAAAACGATCAATAAAACGTTCTGCTGCCGATTTAGAATCTTGTGCATCTTCTACAAGTTCGATAATTCGACCAAACGTTGTGTCTTCTCCTACACGATCTGCTTGAATTTGAATCGTACCATTTTCGAGTATTGTTCCTGCAAAAACTTCTAATCCTTCACTTTTACTAACAGGCACAGATTCCCCTGTAATACTCGCTTCATTAATATGTCCTTCACCAGAAAGTACTGTTCCATCGACTGGCACACTTGAACCAGTTCTTACTAACAATACATCCCCTTCATCTACATCAAACACATCGACTTCTTCAAATTCACCATTTTCGATTTGTTTCATAGCAATTTCTGGTGCCATATCTGTTAATTCCTTAATAGCAGAACGTGTTTTATTTAATGTCCGCTGTTCTAAATAAGCACCAAATAAAAATAAAAACGTAACAATTGCTGATTCTTCATAGTTTTTAATTAATACAGCTCCGACAACCGCAATCGTTACTAATACATCAATACTGACTACTCTAACCTTCAGTGCTTGATATGCTTGAATTGCAATTGGTGCGATTCCAAGTATCGATGCAATAATGAGTGACCAATTAAATAGGGCAAGATTATCTAAACCAAATCTCCCGAAAAAACCAAGAACAATTAATATTGCGCTAATAAGTGTAATATGATTTTTCTTTCCTAAAATAAACCTTTGCATAATAAACCCTCCAAACTTTTGACTTCTAGTTTAAATTATTTCTAGAATAACGATTGATATAAATTAATATGAAAAAACATCTTGATACTTCTAATCCATTCCTTTAAAACATACTGCAAAGGATGTTTTTTCTATCAAATGATTAGATTGTATGTTTCACAGACTGACTCTGTTCTGTCCGCGTTGGATTACTTTCTTATCATCTTCAACTTTAGTATAGGGGAGTTTTTTAAGGTTATCCTTGACCTACATCAAGTAAAGGAAATGAAATGTGAAAAAAGGCACAAACTTTGATTTAATATCTGTCTATTGTTAGAGGTAGATGTTTATAAGGGATGACGATTGTAAAAATAACGATATTCTATTATACTTATTCATTGTGCAAGTTTAACGTTGTTCGCAACCATCCAACGAAAAAAATACTAGGGAGAGAAGTCATATGAAAGTAAATACTTTAATTATGAATGCGGTCATTGCTGCGCTTTATTTTGTTATTACAGCAACAATCGCGCCTTTTGGATTTACGAATATTCAATTTCGTATTTCCGAGTTGTTTAACCACTTTATTGTGTTTAACAAGAAGTTTTTTTGGGGAATTGTTGGGGGTGTCTTTTTAGCAAACCTATTTCTATCTCCAACGAAAGTCGATTTAATTTTCGGCTTAGCACATACGATTCTTTCGTTATGCATTACGATGCTCATTGGTCGTTTTATTGCGAATAAATTGTTGCTTATGTTGATTAACTCATTTATATTTTCATTCAACATGTTTATTATCGCATATATGCTGAAAGTGTTTTTACATTTAGAAGATACGTTTATGTTCTTATGGGTTACAAGTGGAGTGAGCGAATTTATTACGATGGTCGTCGCTATCCCGATTGTCTACTTTATTGCAAAGCGTATTAATTTAAAACAATTAATTTCTTAATATAAATACTTAAAAAGGCAGGGACATGTTTACAGCAAATGTCCCTGCCTTTTTAAGTTTGTGAAAAAATAGCTGGGTTGTTTGAAAAGACACCATCAACGCCCCACTGGATAAATTGTTCATATGTTTCTATATCATTTACGGTAAAAGGAAATACTTTATATCCATCTTGATGACAACCTTCAACAAACTGTTTATCTACATGAGTCTTCTTCGGATGAATCGAACAAACATCTAAACCACTTGATTTTGCATATTCCCATGGGCGTATTATACGATGTTCGAATAATAAGCCTAAAGGAATCGTTGGCGCTTCTTTTTGAACATATTGCAAACTAACATGATCAAACGAAGAAATCATTACATTATTCATCCGTCTCTCTGCTTGTAATGTATCGAGTAATATTTTCTCAATTCCTTCATAAATAATAGGTGCATTTTTTATTTCAATATTGATTAAAATATCTTCTGGGATAACATTTAGCAGCTCTGTTAAGGTCGCTAACCTTTCTTTCGTAAATGCTCGTGAAAAATAAGACCCTACATCAATTCGCCTTATTTCGGCTAATGTATATTGGTTTACCAGCCTTTTTGCTCGCTTATTAAAACGACGTAAATGATGATCATGAATGACGATTAGTTCATGATCCTTTGTTAATTGTACATCTAACTCGATCGCCTGAACACCGTGTTCTAATGCCTTTTCCATCGCTGACACTGTGTTTTCTGGCGCTTCTGTTACCGAACCTCTATGAGCAAAATTTAACACCATTCCTACATACTCCTTTTATCGAGTTAATCATTTATTATATTTGAACATAATCACCGAACAAGGACACAAGTGTTAAACTTATGATACCGATTGTTATCGCTGCTGTTAGACCGATATAAAATGGTTTCATTCCTAATCCTTTAAACATGGAAAAGTCAGTAGACAAGCCTACTCCTGCCATCGCAATTCCTAACATATATGTAGAACCAACATTACTCCAAAACTCATAAAATCGTTCCCAACTTGACGTAGCTAACAAACCAAATGCTTGTCCTGTACTTGCTAACGTTACATCTCCAATCGTCCTTAAAAGCGATAAACCGAGAAATAATAAAACAAAAATCGGTACAAACTTATACCATTTTGGTAATGTTTGTCCACCTTCTTGCTGATTGCTTTGTTTATAGTATAAATACGATACAAAAGGAATAACTGCTATAATAAATAAATTCCGTGTTAGTTTTGTGACAGTTGCTACATCGATTACTTTGTCCATATCATAAATCTGGCTAAAAATAAGTGCTGAACCAGTTACTTGAGCAGTATCATGAATGGCTGTTCCTAAAAATAATCCTACTTTTATCGGATCGTCACCAAACATGGCATGAGCAGCGTAAGGATATAACAACATACCAATTAGTCCAAAAATAGTAATATTCGCTACTGCATACGATATTTCATTGTCTTTTGCCTTAATAACTGGTGAGATTGCCATAATTGCAGTAACACCACAAATTCCAGTTCCGCCTGCAATTAATGTTCCAAGTCGTCTCGATTGATCTAACTTCTTCGTAAAATAAAGAGTAATAAACAAACCACTTGCTATACATGTAATGATAAGTGGTAAACCCCATGCACCTAATTTTAACGCTTCACTTAAACTTAAACGTAAACCTAGTAAAACAATTCCCGCTCGTAAAGCGTATTTCACTGAAAATGCAACACCTTGTTGAAACAGTGTATGTAAACCAATTGTATTTCGAATAATAATTCCTATTATAATTGCAACAAATATTCCTGATACTGGACTGGCACTTCCTTGGGGTAACACATCCAGTGCAACTAATAATCGTCCGATTTGTTCAGCTCCAAAAATCCCGAGCATCATCACGATAAAACAAATAATAATTCCTGGAATAATTGCGGTAATAGCTGCTCTTCTCGTCTCTTTTTTCACCAGTGACAAACGCTCCTCCAACTTTAAATTCTTATTAACCTATTTCAATTTTCGGAAATGATGCATGAATACTCGCTAATATCTCCGTCATATCTCGACCAATACTTGCTTCTACTGCTCCGACATATGCACCTTCAATTAATGGCGCTTCGACAAGTTCAACTTCTTCTTGTAAGTCCGCTAATTCGATAGCGAGATCTGTATTCATTTTTGCACTTCCTAAATCATAAAAAATTAATACACCTCGACCTTGATCTGCTTGTCGAATAGCTGTTGTTATTTTATCGACACTCGTTCCAATTAGACCGTCTTCCATACCTCCAGCAGACTCAACTGGCACATCTTCAATTACTTCTCTTATAATTTCCTTTAAACCATCTGTCACCTTCTCGCTATGTGATACGAGAACAATCCCCACATACGTCATGTTGTGCTTCCTCCTTCAAGTACTTCTGCCAATGATTGAAATAATAAATAAGACGACATCGCACCTGGATCAATATGTCCAATTGAACGTTCTTTTAAATACGCTGCACGTCCTTTCTTTGCTAGCATATCTTCTGTATTTTCCATAGCTAATTCAGCTACTTGCACTAATTTTGTTGGATTAATTTCTTCCGTATCATTCATATATTTCGTAACAGGACTCCATACATCAATTAATGTCTTCTCGCCTGACTTTGCTTTCCCTCGTTGTTTAATTCCGGCAGTTGCTGCATGAAAACCTTTTGCTAGAGTAGTTGTATCGATTGTTTGGATATTCTCTGTCGCTAAAGATAATCGTAAAAACGCAGTGCCATAAAGTGGCCCAGATGCACCGCCAATATGCCGAATCATTAACATGGCAACATCTTTTAAAACGGCAGACACAGACGAATAATTCGTCTCCTGTAATTGATCAACTATCTTTTGAAAGCCCCGCGACATATTAATACCGTGGTCACCATCACCAATATTACGATCTAAAATAGTTAATTCGGATTTATTTGCTTGAATCTTTTCATTTGTTTTATCCATCCAAGAAACTATATCAACTTCTTTCCAAATCATTTTACATCCTCCCATTTTATTAACGTACTATAAAACTAGCCGCTTCTGATGTTGCATTTAATAACGCTTTTAACTCTTCATCTAATTTTAGTATCGTAACAGAGGCTCCACCCATTTCGAGTGATGTCATGTATTCGCCGACGAACGACTGACATATGTTGATATCTCGATCTGTTAACAATTCAGATACTTCTTTATATAAAAGATACAGTTCCATTTTCGTCGTTGCACCCATACCATTAATCATTAGCGCTATCTCTGCTTCTTTTTCTAAAAGCATGTCGTCTAAAATAGCTTTTACTAATTGTTGTGCAATCGATTTAGCGGAACCCATTTTTTGACGGGTAATTCCTCGTTCACCATGAATACCAATACCTAATTCCATTTCATTTTCTTCTAATGTAAAATTAGGTTCTGTAGCTGCTGGAATTCGACAAGAGGATGTAGCAAAGCCTATGGAACGAACCGATTGTACTGCTTTTTGGGCTATCTCTTTTACTTCTTGTAATGATGCCCCTTGTTCTGCTTTAGCACCTGCTATTTTATGGACAAATATCACTCCAGCAATACCACGTCTTCCTGAAGTATCCTCGTCATCATCTAAAGAAACATCATCATTTACGATAACTTGTTCGACTTTAATACCTTCCGCTGTCGCAAGTTCTGTTGCCATATCAAAATTCAACCGATCACCTGTATAATTTTTTACAATTAAACAAACGCCTGCCCCGTTATCTAACTCTTTAATAGCGGTATATATTTGTTCTACTGTCGGTGAAGTAAATACTTCGCCTAATACAGCTGCATCTAACATGCCTTTGCCAACATATCCTCCATGGGCGGGTTCGTGTCCACTTCCTCCACCACTAATTATACAAACTTTACCCTTTGGCTGTTCCTTTCTCGCAATAATCATCTGATTATCGATACGCCGTAATGAGTTTGGATGAGCTAAAACCATTGCATCTATCATATCATTAACAATCGTTTCTGGATGATTCATTATTTTTTCCATTTGTTCCCTCCTTTTATCGTTTAAAAATCTGGGTAGCCGCTACAGCTTTCTTCCAGCCATCATATAGATATTCGCGTCTTTCTTCTGAGAATGACGGTTTAAATACTTTATCAACTTTCCAATGTTCAGCAAGCGATGCTTTATCTTTCCAGTAACCTACAGCTAAACCTGCTAAATAGGCAGCTCCTAACGCTGTCGTTTCCTGAATAGTTGCACGTTCAACCGGAACATTTAACATATCACTTTGAAATTGCATTAAAAAGTCATTTTCTACTGCGCCTCCATCGACACGTAACGTTTTCACATCGATTCCTGCATCCTCAATCATCACTTCTAAAACATCTTTTGATTGATAAGCAAGCGATTCCAATGTTGCCCTAACAAAATGTTCTTTCGATGTTCCACGCGTTAAACCAAATACTGCACCCCGAGCATCCCCGTCCCAATATGGTGTACCTAATCCTACAAATGCAGGAACAACATAGACACCATCTGTCGATTCTACTCGTTCAGCATACGCTTCACTTTGATGTGACGATGTAAACATACGTAACCCGTCACGTAACCATTGAACAGCTGATCCTGCTACAAATACACTGCCTTCTAATGCATACTCAACCTTACCATCGACACCCCATGCTAATGTCGTTAACAAACCATTATTAGAATGGATTCCTTCTTCTCCTGTATTCATTAACATAAAACAACCTGTTCCATATGAATTTTTAGCCATCCCTTTATCAAAACAAGCTTGTCCAAATAAAGCAGCTTGCTGATCGCCTGCCATCCCCGCTATTGGAACTTCATGACCGAAAAAGTGGTAATCAACCGTATGTGCATATACTTCCGATGACGGACGTACTTCAGGTAACATTGCTTTCGGTACTTCTAGTATATCTAATAATTCATCATCCCACTTTAAGTCATAAATATTGTACATTAACGTTCTTGATGCATTCGAATAATCAGTAACATGCACTTTACCACCTGACAATTTATAAACGAGCCATGTATCGATTGTACCGAATAATAACTCCCCATTTTCTGCCTTTTCTCGTGCACCTTCTACATGATCTAAAATCCATTTTACTTTCGTTCCCGAAAAATATGCATCAATTAATAAACCCGTTTTATTACGGAATGTTTCTTCATATCCTGCTTCTCGCAACGATTTACAAATACCCTCTGTTTGACGAGATTGCCAAACAACCGCTTTGTAGATTGGAAGACCTGTAGCCTTATCCCATACAACAGCTGTTTCTCGTTGATTTGTAATCCCAATGCCAGCAATTTGTTGTGGTTGGACACCAGACTTTCTTAACACTTCTGCAATACAAGCTAACACGGATGTCCAAATCTCATTAGCATCATGCTCTACCCAACCAGGCTGTTCAAAGAATTGTTCAAACTCTTGCTGAGCAATTGCAACAATTTGTCCATCATGATTAAACAATACTGCACGTGAACTTGTTGTCCCTTGATCTAATGATAAAATATATGTATCTGCCATTTTTCCACTCCTATCTTTTATATAGTATAAATATTCCGATAATCCTGTATCTTATAGTTTAGCAGAATGAGACCAGTAGGGCATTCATTTTGCGAAAAAAATAAAAAAGCGCATTTCCAAGTCATGTTCATACTCGAAATATACGCTTTCTAACTTAGCCACCAATATAACTCATATTAATTTTACTACGTTTTTTTGCGGTTTCTTCTGTTCGTTCATCAGAATAACGATCATCTCTTTGCTCCCAAACAGATACAAGTGCTTCAGTTAACTCTTCATCTGATTTTCCTGAGCGGACTAATGAACGCAAATCGAAACCATCTGAAGCGAATAAACATGTATAAATTTTCCCATCTGAAGAAATACGCGCACGCGTACATGAAGAACAAAACGATTCAGAAACAGATGTAATAAACCCAACTTCAACACCATTATCTTTATAGCAATAACGTTTTGCTACTTCACCAAAATAATCTGCATCGACAGGTTCTAATTCAAACTCCTCTTGCAAAATATTTAATATTTCCTTTTTGGTAACAACTTTCTCAAAACTCCATGCGTTATCATTACCTACGTCCATAAATTCAATGAAACGTAATGTAATTCCACGTTCTTTAAAATGCATTGCCATTGGTAAAATTTCTAACACATTTTGATTTTTTTGCACGACCATGTTTACTTTTATTTCAAAGCCTAACTCTTTTGCTAGTTCAATATTTTTTAAAATTGTTTGTGGGGGTGTTCCACGTCCATTTATTTCTCCAAATAGAAATGGATCCATCGCATCTAAACTTATATTTAATCGACGTAATCCTGCTTTATATAAATCTTCGGCATAACGACCTAACAACACTGCATTCGTCGTTAATCCGATATCATTAATTCCTTCAATTTCTGTTAGTTGTTCAATAAGTTTTGGTAAGTTTTTTCGCATTAAAGGTTCTCCACCAGTAATCCGTAATTTCTCTACACCAAGGGAAGCGAATATGTTAGCGACCCTTACCATTTCTTCATATGTTAAAAGTTCATCTTGTGGTAAAAATTGATAATCATTACCGAATATCTCTTTCGGCATACAATACGTACAACGGAAATTACAACGGTCTGTCACAGAAATTCGTAAATCACGAATTGGGCGACCGAACTTATCTATGACTTTAGCCATCTTCTCATCTCCTTATCCTGCTTGAGTGTATTGACATTCATAAATATTTCTTCATATTCTGTCAATGCTTCCCCAGCTACCTTCATTATACTAGTACTGTCAAAAACATCACGCAATCTGTATTGTTGTTTTTCCAATGATTCGGCTAGTTTTTCTTTTACAGATCTATCCCAAACAGAAATAAGTGGTTGTAACCTTTCAGCTACTTCAACGATGGTAATTTCTGTTTGATGACGGTAAAGTAATTGCTCCAATATCGCTGCATCGATTAGTGGCATGTCACAAGGAAGTACAACATAACGTTCCGCTTCTTTATACATCATTGCCGAGTAAATTCCAGCTAATGGACCACAGCCTGAATATGTCTCAAGGTCTGTTATGACAGTATAATGTGACGGAAATAAAGTAAGTAATTCTTCTCGTGTCACAATAATAACTTCATCACAGACAGTTTCTAATGCATGATACGCCTTTTCATAAAAATAATAGTCATTTATTTTAGCGAAGGCTTTATCTGAACCATACCTACGCGACATTCCGCCTGCTAACAATATCCCGACCGTCTTCTTCATAAAAAAATTCATCCTTTTAATCTTCTGCTTGTAACCAATTTGCAAACCATGTATCGAGTTCTGTTTTCTCTGTACGATTAGCAATTTGGTCGTAATGTACCGCTTCACCTAAGCCAACTACTAATGAAATGTCATCCACTTTTTGTAAATCTTCCCAGTCTTCATCATTCCGAACGAGAATAACTTTTTCTCCAGCTTCAGCTTTATACCCTTCAATTAATATCACATCAGGATTTTGCCACTTAGCTAATGTTAATAATTGCTCGTAATTCAGTTCATTTTGAAGCATATGCTGTGTAAAGCCCGCACCTGCTACGAGTGATGCATCTGCTCCTGCTAGTAAATATTGCATAGAATCTTTTGTTTCATCTGGCATCGCTAATTTCGCACCATGCCCATGATGTTTAAGCACCGCAACATTTAAGCCTTTTTCTTTAGCAAGTCGAACCCAATTAGATACGAGTGTCGTTTTCCCACTATTTTTAAAACCGATAACGTGTAATGTTTTTATATGTTCCATGTACTAGCACCTACTTCTTGGCCTAATAACAATACATCTACTTCCATACCACTCATAAAGCCACTTGACTCACTTGGGAGCACAATAATTCCATTCCCTCTAGCTATAGAAGAAACAGCATTTGATTTATTAAATCCAGCTGGTACTGCTTTTACGACGTTATTATCCATATACCAAATGGCTCGAACGAAACGTGTAAACGGGTTTTTCTTAGGGAAGTCTGCTCCTAATTCTGCTTTCATTCTTGACATATACGGTGTAGTTGAACCCATCATAGCTGATAGCACCGGACGAGCGAACAATTCAAATCCAGTGAAACAAGCGGAAGGATTACCTGACAAGCCGAATAAAAACTTATCCCCTAGTACCGCTACTGTTGTGACACTTCCTGGACGCATCATCACTTTATCGAATAATACTTTCGCTCTGAGGCGGCGATATATTTCTGGTAAATAATCATAATCCCCAACAGATACACCACCTGTTGTAATGACAACATCTGACTTGTCTAATGCATCTGAAATCAATGTCGTACAAGCATCTAAGTCATCTTCCATCATACCTAATGACTCATAGGGAACCCCCATGCGAGCTAGTTGTCCTTCTAACATTGGACCATTTGAATTACGGATTTTACCAGGCTCTAATGGTTGATCCACATTAAGGAGTTCTGTCCCTGTTGAAACAAGACTCACTTTTGGTAAGCTAGCTACTTGAACATGGGCATATCCAAATGTTGCCAGTAGTGCAATCGTGCCTGGGTGAATCATAGTTCCACTTGGAATCAGTTCTTTACCTTGTTGTGCATCTTCTCCTTGAAAAGAAATGTTCGAATCTTTTTCGTAGGATTTTGTAATCGAAAATCCTTCCTCTACTTCTGTCGTCTCTTCTAACATAACAACAGCAGTAGCATGAGGTGGTAAGATAGCACCCGTCATAATGCGGTATGCTTCTCCTTTTTGTAATGGTTGGTCGCCAACGTGCCCTGCACCAATTTCGCCAATAACGCGAAAAGTTACGGGGTTCGTTTTTGTCGCTGTTTCCGAATCCTCTGAGCGAATCGCAAATCCATCATATGCTGAACGATCAAATGGAGGTACATCATGTTTAGCAATAATTGCCTCAGCTAAGACGCGTCCATATGAAGCTTGCAATGGTACAGTTTCTATATCCGTACGTTTTTTACTATTTTCCATTACTGCCTGCACAGCTGCTTTTACTGTTATTGGTGTTCTTTCCATTTATAACTCCTCCGCTTCTAATATGGATAATTTATGTAGCAATTTCACTAGCTAACTATCAACTTAATACTTTATTCAATTCCCTTTAATCTAGCGACTCTTATATATGCTATTCTATCATTTATAGTGTAATAATGCTCTGTCTTCTAAGTTTTTACTGTTGTTAGATAAGATAGTTTTCAACAATTTGTAATACATTTTTAGTTGATAACTAAAGGTTCATATTTCTATGTTACACTAAATAGTAACTACCTTTATTAAGGTGAGTGATGATATAAGTAAAAAGATATTTAACGTAATTGAATGGATCATCCTTTTTGGGATGGGAATTTCGTGGATAGTGTTCGTGTACTCCAGTTGGTACTTATTACTACTGCCGCTTGCGTATTTATCTTTTTCCATTCATGATGATAGTATTAAAAAATAAAACAAGTATCGCTAGGTAAACTCCGGGTGATTTTGTTTGCATTTGTCGCATTAGTAGCTCTTGCATTTTGGCTTATTCAATTAACGAGTTACTTTATCAAAAATATATTACATGTAACTGGAATGATAAAAACGATTAGTACCATTATATTAATTATCTATCCTGTTAAATTTACGTTTGTAGTATTGTTTATAAAGTCGCAAATGACCTAAATGGTGTAAGGTAAAGACTTTAAAAAGAGGTGGAGGGTAAAAATTGATTATCCGTGAACGAGATGATGCATTCGTTATGATTGAGCAAAACCATCATGCCACACTATCTGGTCAACTTTATGATCATATCTCTCAACATATAAAATTAGAAGAAGAAATTAACCATTTAGCTGTCCGAGAAGCCATTTATTTACACGATATTGGGTGGAGTCCGTTTGATTTATCTCCGATTTGGAATGATGAAAATGCAAGACCATATGATTTCATTACATATCCAAATACGATTAAAACTGTCCTTTATCAATATGGCATCAATAAAGTAGCTGAAACAAATGATTATGCGGCATTATTATGTAGTGAACATTACACTCGCTTTTTAGAGAAAGATTCACACCCGCTTTCCCAGCAATTCGTTAAAAAGGAACGGAAACGACAAAAAGCATTAATTAATTCTTTTTCATCGTTTAACCAAGATACTTTTTTAACTCATTATGAAATTCTCCAGTTTTTTGATAACTTTTCTTTATACATTTGTTTACATGAAATAAATGCAACACCGGATGATATTCATTATTTTTTTAAAAGGGGAATTGCTCTTCCAGCATTATATGGTGGAGGAAAGTTAAATTTATCATGGGAAGAGCAGACTATTTTGTTAGATCGTACGTTATTTCAAGAATCCATTACAATAAAACTCCAACAAAAAGTAGTGTCCAAAAGACAGATAAAAGAAGAAGGATTACAAAAAGCGTGGAATAATACTGACGTTGAGCTTGTACCAATAAAATTAAAGTAAATTAATTTGATAATATCAGACTTATGGCTTTTTCAAAATGAAAAAAAGACTTGTAAAGTTATTTCTCTACAAGTCTTTTTAGTGCTTATTTACAATTTTAGCGTGAACGACAATACGTCCTTCATCTGGATCTAACGTGTAATCGCAAGTCGATAATGTCACAATGTCATCTTCAGGACTGATATCGAAATCAGCTTGGATTTCTGATTTGCTTTTTATTTCATCTAAAAAGAATGCATAATCCATATCAGAAGTAAAATCAGTTTGAATATAATCAAATTCCGTCGTCGTATAATATGCTGCAAATACTTCTGCATCGTAACTTCCATACATTGTGTCATAACTTACCTTTTTATGATTTTCAAAAAAGTCATCCTCTAAATATTTCGTCAGTGAGTTAAACATCGTCCCATCTTTCATTCGGTGACCATATACAATTGTATTACGATTTGATTCCCCTACATTATTTCGATAATCCATAAAAATACTTCCCGCCGGTGTATCTTCTCGTTTATAATTACGGGTTAAATAATAGTCATTATCTTCTGCCTGTAAAATAGGATAATCAATTTTCGTATCATCTATCGTAATCCACCCAACAATATCCTCATTGATTTTGTGTAAATCATGAAACTGACTACGAAACTCTCCATATGTTACATCTTCTGGTACTTCAATTGCTTCATAGATATCTTGTACTTCAGCTAATACTTGACGATTGTGATAATAATCATAAAAAATACTACCTAAAGCATATACAGAATATATAAAAACGGCTAAACTTAGTGTCGTAATGACTCGTGATACTACTTTTCTTCCTTTACTAGGCTGCTTTTTCGCACTCATACGTTCACCTCATAAAAAACTTTCTTACATTTATCCAATCCCTACTGGAATCGTGTATAATCCTGCCGTCTCATCTTCTCTTACTAATACATCTACCCCGTAAATTTCTTGAATTAAATCATCTGTAATAATTTTTTTCGGATCACCTTGGACAACAACTTGACCAGCCTTCATCGCAATAACCGCATCACTGTAGCGAATTGCTTGGTTAATATCATGCAATACCATCACAATCGTTAATCCATGCTCTTCATTCAAACGTTTGATTAGCTCTAAAATATCGTATTGAAAATAAATATCTAAATACGTTGTCGGCTCATCTAGAAATAAATATGGTGTCTGCTGCGCTAATGACATCGCAATCCATACTCGTTGCCTCTGTCCACCTGATAACGCATCAATTGTAACATGTTTCCACTCAGTTAGATTCGTTTCTTTTAACGCCCATTCAATTGCCGCATCGTCTTCTGCTTTATCTGTTTTAAACATAGATTTATAAGGCAAACGCCCATATCCAACTAATCTTTCCACCGTCATATCTGCTGGTGCACTATTTTCTTGATGAACGACAGCTATTTTCTTCGCAAGTTCTTTCGGCTTGTAAGCTCGTAAACTTTTTCCCTCTAATAGCACCTCTCCATGTTGTGGTAGATAATTATTAGACATGAGACCGAGTAATGTTGACTTACCACATCCATTTGGACCAATAATCGTCGTTATCTTACCTGGTTCAATTTGAACATTTACATCATTTACGTGATTTTTCTTTTTATCATGAGAATAAATGACTCGCTTAATTTCCATAAATACGATCACTCTTTCTTAATAAGAATATGAGGAATGGTCCACCGATAAGCGCAACAATAATTGATGCTGGAATTTCATTTGGCGAGATTAATGTACGACCTAACGTATCGGCAATTAATATTAATAATGCACCTAATAACGCCGAAAAAGGAATTAACAATTTGTGGTCTGTTCCAACTAACGCACGTCCAATGTGTGGAACAATTAATCCTACAAATGCAAACATACCCGCAATTGCAGTAGCAACTGACGCTAACAAAACAGCAATCGCTGAAATAACAAAACGAGCTAAGTTAACATTTAATCCTAAGTTTTTAGCTGTCTTATCTTCTAATGCTAAGTAATTACACCAGCCAAATACAAATAAAGATAAAATTAAGCCAATTAAACCGTATAACACGATAATATTAACGTCAGACCAATTTTTCATCGATAAATTCGATATTGTCATATCACCTACCGCTTGAATCATACTACTCCCGGTAAAACTAAATACTTGAAGCAGTCCAGTAAAGACAGCGTTAATTGCTACACCAATTAATATCATCCGCAAAGGATCTAGTCCTGATTTCCATGAAAAAGAATAAACAAGGATAAAAGCAAACGCTCCACCTAGAAACGCAAATAACGGAACATAAAAGAATAACGTTGGGAAAATAGATATCATCAATACTGACATAAATGCCGCCCCTGAAGACACCCCGATAATCCCTGGTTCTGCTAATGGGTTACGCATGACTGCTTGTAATAAAACACCAGAAACAGACAATGCCGCACCAGCAAATAAACCAATAATAATTCGCGGAAATCGTAAATCTTTAATGACTTCGACTTCATGATTACCACCTGTAAACAAACCACGTACAAGTTCCATCATTGATATATCGATACTTCCTGTTACCGCAGAATAAAGCACTGCAATAACTAATAATATAATCACCGTTATAAAACTGATAATTTTTTTCCCCATATGTTCGAACTTCCTTTTCTATACGACACTACTACAACATCTTTTACTCATAAAACATCTCGTATAACACATCTAACGCTTCTTCAGCAGCTAAGTTACCTATCGTTCCAAATAATGTTTCTTCCAAGTCATATACTTCACCATTTTTCACTGCGTCAAAATGTTTCCATATATCATTTTCTTTAAACTCTTCATCAAACATTTCAACTACTTCATCAGGCATCCCATGAGCCGCCCGTAAAATAATATCTGGGTTTGTTTGCTGTAAATGTTCTGTATTCGAAGAAACGAAATCGACATCTTCACCTTTAATAACATTTACTCCACCAGTTTTAGTTACTAAATCACCAATATAGGATTCATCTGTTCCTATTAAATAACTTCCCGGTACACCTAGTAAAATTAATACTTCAGGACTCTCTTTATCTTTTACTTTTTCAGCAATTTCTTCTACTTTATCTTCAAAAGATTGCACGATTACTTCTGCTTCTTCTGTTCGGTCATAATCTTCACCGATTCGCAAAATATCTTCGTACATATCATCTATACTTTCTAAATTTAAATATCTAGCGTTCACATCTGCTTGTTCAAAAAACTCTTCTGTATCGTGTTGAATCGTCGTAACCGACATGACTTCTTTCGGTTGTAATGACATAACTGTTTCCATATCCGGACTTTTCGCATTTCCAACATCAGGTAAACCATCATAACGTTCTGGTAAGTCTTTATACGTTGTTGGTACACCTATTAAGTCTAATTCTAAAGCATCCATAATCTCTACAATCGCTACTGTCGTTCCAATAATTCGATGATCATCTGGATCATTATTTTCCTTCACTTGATCTGCTGTCACATCACCATTTGATGAACAACCTGTAATAATAAATAATATACTAAACAATGTAATGAAACTTAATAATGAAATTCTCCTCTTCATCTTACGCCTCCTCCCATCATTTATAGTACCATAATGAAACACAGGAAGTCTTGCCGCCAAGTTGGCGACAAGACTAAGACTGTGTCTATCATTCTTTATTCTTTGCTTTATTTCGTATTTGAAAGATTAATAATCCTATTGATAAAAGAAGTAGAATCGAAAACAAACTCACTTTTAACATATCGAGACTTGCCAATTGTTGTTGTGGCACTTCTTGAGTTTTATCCTTTTTTTCAACTGTTTCTTGTTCCGGCATTGCTTCATCTGCATCTCGGTCAAATGCTAAAGAATGATCTCCTGTTTCTTCTTTATTACTGCTTGGAATTTCAGCTTGAACATTACTTTTTGCTTCACTCCTTGATGAACTCTGTTTTAAGTTCATACTTAGCTGATTAGCAGTGCTAGACATATGTCTAAATTCATTAGGAGTTTGATTACCTACATTACTCTGAAAAGAATTAGTTGAACCTATTGTTGATAGTGTTTTAGTGCTTTTACTTTTCTTCGCTTTCTTTTTTTCTTTACTATCTTTACTTTCTTTTATCTTATAGTCTGGATTTAGTGGAAGTTTACTCGTGTCAAAGTTAAAACGAATCTTATATTTATGATTATAGTTGATTTCTTTCACCAGTAAATGTACCTTAGCATTTAATGTTTTGTCTAAATCTTTCACAGTAAATTCTACTAGTTTAGTGTTTTTCTTTTTATCTTCCTTAATCAATCGTACGTTTTTATATTTTTTTGGTTTGTTTGATTCAACCTTTAAATATTGCCACCAAGAAGCATCTGTCAAAGTCATACGAACTTTATATACTTCATCTTTTACAATTAATTTTGCTGGGTTCTTTATATATTGCTCCGTTGTTGAAACTTCATCCTCGTCATCTTTCCATACTTCAAAAGGCAATGGGTAAGTGCCATCTTTATATTTTCCTTTTTCCTTTTTAGATGATTGTTGCTTGTCATTAGTGTCTTGGTTAGATTCATCGTCTTTTGTTGTTTCTGACTCATCTACTTTCGAATCATCTATTTCATCTTCATCACTATTTTCACCTTTATCTTTATTATCATCTTTTGAATCTTCTTCTGAGTTGTCTTCTGAATTATCGTCCTCATCATCTTCGATTAGTTCAGGTTTTTTAAAACTGATTTTCATATGATAGGTTTGAGATTCGTTGTCTTTATCTTTAACATGAATCTTTGTGTTAATTGTCTCAGTTAAATTTTTAACTATGAACTTAATAGTTCTGTTTTTTTCAGAATCATTATCGTTCTTTTCTTCTTCTATCTCTATAAATTCAAAGTCATCATCTTCAAATACGCCTTGTTGATCTTCTTGTATTTCAATATCTAATACTTGTTCATTCGTTAATGAAATATGAACTTTATTCTCATTATCTTTTACAATAAGTATAGCTATGTTTTCTTCATTCAGTTTTTGTTCTGACGACTCATCATCTTCAGTAAGAAGTTCAAATTTTACATTATATTCTCCATCTTTTAAAGAACTATTATTATTGTTCTCGGCAAAATTAATAGTTGGAAATGATGTAACACTCGAAAGTAAAAGCGTTAATATTAATAATTTTAAGGTAAGACGCTTCATGTTTTTGCCTCTTTCAATACTTTTTGAATCTTATTTTATTGCTACTTTACGAAATGCAACAATTCCAGAACCTAATAATACAATTGTTAATAATAAAATTGGTGCATTATCACTTGTTTTAGGGTTTGGTTCAGGAGTTGCACCACCGCTTCCAGTTGTTGAACCATTTATTCCTTGAGAACCACCTGTTGTACCACTTCCACCGTTATTATCTGATCCCGCTGTACCAGACTGTCCATCCTTACCATCCTTACCGTCTTTCCCGTCCTCACCATCTTTTCCATCTTTACCTGCTGAACCCGGTTCTCCCTGCTCTCCTTGGGGACCTGGTTCTCCTTGTTCTTCATCTGATTCTACCATTGTATAAGGAATGTCTGATGTGTCTAACTTAATAGAGTATTCATGTGAGGGATTAGGTCCAGCACTTATAAATACTTCCGATGCTAATTCTTCATCTAAGTCTTCTACAGCGAAAGTATATTCTACTGTATTCTCTTCTTTATCTTCTGTTCCTCTTGTTGCTTCATTACCATGTACCTCGAACGCTTCTATATATGATGCAGAGTTAAATGTTACAGTTACCATAGATTTTCCATTTTCAATATTTACATCTGCTTCCATTGTCATAAAACGTTCCATTGCACTTACATCAACTGTATAAGGTACTGCATATTGTCCATCGTCATATACCTTTATTTTCGTACTTTCTTCGTTTAAATCCTTCAGTGGAATATCTGTTGTGTCTACTGACAGTTTGAAGGAATAGTCTTGAGTATGACCAGGTGTATCTACATGAACTATCATTGCTATTTCTTCATCTAAATCTTTTACTTCAAATGTATAATCAGCAAGGTCTTCTCTTACATTGCTTTTTTCAACTTTCTTTTCTTTTACCGTAATTCCTTTTATCATGCTTTCGGCATTAAAAGTCATTGTTACGAAACTTTTTCCATCTTTTACAAATACTTCGGGCTTGTTTTCTATAAAATTATTCATATGCTCTACATCAACTGTATAATCAACCGTATATTCGCCATCTTCATAAACCTTTTTATCTTTAGCTGATGCATTATTAGTCCCTGTAAAATTAATTCCGATTGCAAATATTGCAATCAGAAAACCTACTAAGAGTTTCTTCATTTATTTATCTCTCCAATATTTAAATTATTTGAAAGCAACTTTACGTACTAAAACAACACCTGAAGCAATTAAAACAACTGAGAATAACAGAATCGGTGTTTTATCTCCTGTTTTAGGGTTATCTTCTGGCGTTTCTTTACCTTCAACAATATCATCTGATTCTTCTACTTCTTCAGCTTCTTCTTGTGTTGTTGGTACATCCGACAAATTAGTAAACTGATAAATTACTGTATGATCTGTATCATAACCAACTGGTGGCAGTACTTCCTTTGGTACTACTACATGTATCGTACCGTTCGTCTTTTCACTAATGTCCACATCGCTAAACGTTATTGTTGAACCGTTTTTTTCTCCTTTGATGCCGTTTAATGTTGCTCCTTGCACCATATCTGCTTCTTGAGAAATAGAGATGTTTACTGTATTCTCACCATCTTTTACCACTAACGTCGCATCTTTACTTAAGTAGTCACCTGCTTGTGATTCTTTATCACCTGTTTCATGTAATACTTGGAGAGATAAATTATATTCCCCATCCTCAAACTTCGACGCTGCTGCTACCTGATCCGCTTGTGTTACTGGTAATAGTACTAAAATTGCTAATAACATTGGTACAAAGAACTTTGTTAATTTACGCATGTTAACTCTCCTTTTAATTTTTATTTTATTTTTTCTTTTTAAATACGAATGAATATAATAAAACAGCGGCAATCCCGACTAACAACACGATAACAATCATTGTACCTGCATTAACGCCTGCACCTTTAACTTCGTTATCATCTTCTTTCGTTGAATCGCTTTCTTTTTCAGTCGTTTCCTCTGCATCCGAATCTGTTGCTTCCTCTTCCGCTTCTGATTCATCTTCTTCTGCTTCTTCCACTAAAGGTGCATCAACTTCTGTCATGCTTTCTTCATCAAACTGGAAACGAGCAGTGTAATGATGATCATAATCTTCCTCAAGTACATCGACGACTATGTGCATTTTCATTTCTACTGGTTCGTCAAGATTTTCATCTTCATCTAAAACAAATTGCACAATGCGAACATCTTCTTCCTCATCTTCTGAAACGACATCAACATCAACGAAATCATCGCCTTCTGGTGCTTGTAACCCTACAACCCAATTACTATGGTTAATTCCGATTTGAACCGTACGTTCACCATCCTCCACACTTAATGTAGCTGGTTTATCGAAATAATCATTCGCCATGGAAACAGAGTCATTGTCGGCGTTAAGTACTTCATAATCTATTTCATAATAGCCATCAGCTGGATCAGCATCTACTATATGTAATGGTAATAATATGAATAGCATAACGGTCACGATACTAGAAGCAATCCATGCTGAACGTCTATTATTTTTAAGTAATGAGTTCACTTGTTTTTTACACCTACTTTCTATCTGCTTGTAAATTTTTTGACTATTAAAAGTATACCTTTTATATGACTAGGTTTCTATCATTTATACTCAATTAGTTATGAAAAAATTGTGAACTATGAATATTGTTTGTCGAAGTATTGAAGTTTAATTGCTTTCCAATGACAAATGTCACAAGCTTTACTAACTTTTTCGTTTACAAATCAAAAAGGTCTCCAGTTTATAATGATTATAAATTGGAAACCCCTCTTCATTACATGTTTAATTAAGTTGTCATTTCATTTTATGTATAACTTTATTCTTTACGTGTTCCTTCGGTAAATGCATACATACCTATACCTAATACAACAACAAAACTTATGACATAAATATAGATTGCAGGATCTTCTGGTTCATCTGAAGCAGGTGCCGCTGATTCGTCATCACTTTCTTCTTCATCTGTACCTTCTTCATCGTTGCTTTCTTCTTCGTCTACATCTGCCTCTTCTTCGGTTGCAGCATCGTCGTCATTATCGTCTTCTGCCTGCACGAAAGAGTTTGGCAATAATATGCTAAAAGCAAAGCCTAATACAACACTAAGTGCTAACCATCTTTTCAACATATAAACCATCCTCCTAATTTAAAAAATATATGTATAAACATTTCTATTAAATTATACCATTATAACGAATAATCTACCATTTATTACCTAAATGCAATTATTTTATTCTTTGTTTCAATTGATGCATTGCTTCGTTTAATTCATCTGCCATGACATCGAGTGCTTCTCTTTTAGGTAAATCTTTCTGTAAATAGATTGGATCACCGAAAATAATTTTCGGACGTTGCCATGATAACAATTCTTTGAACGTGTTCGGACCGACATATGCGGCTGGAACGATTGGCGCCTTTGCATGACTGGCAATAGTTACTGCACCACGCTTTAATGGTACATCTTCTGTCGTTCTTGTCCCACTTGGGAAAATCCCGACAATATTCTTGTCTTTAATTAACCGGACTGGCGTTTTTATCGAACTTGGACCTGGATTGTCGCGGTCAACAGGAAACGCATTTAAATGAACCATTAACCAATTAAGAAATTTCGTTTCAAACAATTCTTGCTTCGCCATATAATGAACTTGTTTAGGTAAGACCGAAACCCCGAGCCACAAAATATCAATCCAACCTGTATGCGTACAAGCTAGTACATATCCTTTATCTTCTGGTAATTTTTCTTTATCATATACTTTTAAAAAACCAAAAATACTTAAAAATATTTTCAATGCATATCCTGCAATATAATAAACCATGTCGAACCCCTCTTTACTAAAAATATACTATTAATGGAAAAATAGTTGCACCGAAGTATTCGAGGTGAAGCGACCTGTTACTTTCTTTGCAATCCATTCCTTCTACTACTTTACCATAAGTGTACAAGATGTCGAGAGTGAAGTACTTATTATTGACTCAACGCTTGTTAACGCTATCATTGTTTAATATTATTTCAAAAAGCTTTGTAATTCCTTTTGTGTTGGCATTGCTGGGATTGCTCCGTATTCCGTTGCAAGATAAGCGCCCATTTTATTTCCAAATGATGTTATAACTTGTAAATCTTCTTTCGTTAAATCTGTTAATCTCCTACATTTGTGACTTAAAACCTTCGACAAAACACCAGCTAAAAATGCATCTCCGCAACCAGTCGTATCGATTGATTTCACTGTCAACCCTTCGATAAAAATGTGAAATCCATTTTGATGAAAACAGTAACTACCTTTTTCGCCTAATGTTATGAAAAGCAATGTTATTTCATAGCGTTCAATTAGCTCATTTGCTCTAGTAACTACTGTACCTTGTTTCGTTAAAAAGTTCAGTTCTTCGTCTGAAACTTTAACAATATGAGCATACTGCATGATTTCTAACATATATTTTCTTGCTTCTGTTTGTTTCCGCCAAAGCATTGGACGATAATTTGGATCATATGAGATAATTTTCCCCTTTGCGCTAGCATGTTTCAAAGCAAATCGTGTTGCTTCTCGTACTGGCTGACTCGTCATCGACAAAGAACCAACATGAACAATTTTCGCTTCATTTATCATCACCTCAGATACAGCTTCTTTCGTTAACATAATATCTGCCCCTGGTTGGCGATAAAAGCTAAAGGAACGTTCACCTTCTGCTGCAATATGAACGAAAGCTAATGTCGTTGGAACATCTGTCTTCATAATTCCTTCTGTTTGTACACCTTTTTCCTCTAACGTTTCAATTAATAACCTACCAAAAGCATCTTCCCCTACAGATGCAATCATTGCTGTATCATAACCTAATTGTGCAAGTGCGACCACTACATTTGCAGGTGCTCCTCCTGGATTCGCTGTATAGGAAGGTGTTTTTGTCGTGATACATTGTTTTGGAGTAAAGTCGATTAATAATTATCCTAGAGCAACTACTTCTGTCATAACAACAACTGCTTTCTTATTTTTATAAGTAAAAACTGTCCCCCTTTGAATTATCGAGGACAGTTTTTAGCTTTTTTATTATGCGTGGCGATCTACGACATCTATTAATTCATCTACATACTTTTCGCATGCTTCCTCTGTTTCAGCTTCAACCATTACTCGTATAAGTGGTTCTGTACCAGATGGGCGAACTAATACACGTCCTGTTTCACCTAGTTCTTTTTCTACTCGTGCAATTTCTTCGAGAATTATCGGATGATGTAAGGCTGTTTCTTTATCCTTTACTTGGATATTCTTTAGTTTTTGTGGATAAATCCTCATACCTGCCGCTAGTTCAGATAACGGTTTTCCTGTTTCCTTCATAATATCAACAAGTTGAATTGCTGATAACATACCGTCACCACTTGTACTATTGTTCAGGAATATAATATGTCCAGACTGCTCTCCACCTAAAATATAACCTTCTTCTCGCATTTTCTCCATGACATAACGGTCACCTACATCTGCTGTTACAACATTAATACCTTGACGTTCTAACGCTTTATAAAAACCAAGGTTACTCATGACAGTAGCAACAACTGTATCTTTTTCTAATTGATTACGCTCGTATAAATACGTAGCGCAAATATACATGATTTGGTCACCATCGACAATGTTTCCTTTTTCATCGATTGCGATTAAGCGATCTCCATCTCCATCAAAAGAAAATCCAACATCTAAGTTCTTCTCAAGCACAATTTCCTGTAAGCTTTCTGGGTGATTTGATCCGACGCCATCATTAATATTAGTACCATTTGGATTATTACCACTTGTACTAATTTCTGCTTCTAAATCTGCAAACAGATGAGGAGCTAAACTACTAGTCGAACCATGTGCACAGTCAATCCCTACATAAACATCTGTAAAATCATGTTCTACTGTTTCTTGTAAGTATGATAAATACTTTTGTGTACCTTCAAAGTAATTACTAACTGTCCCAATATCTTTGCCTACTGGACGTTGAAATGTATCTTCTTCCGTTAAAAGTTTTTCTATTTCATTTTCTTGCTCATCAGTTAGTTTAAATCCGTTTGGACCGAAAATCTTAATACCGTTATCTCCATATGGGTTGTGAGATGCTGAAATCATAACACCTATTTCAGCGTTCGTTACTTTTGTTAAGTATGCAACTCCTGGAGTAGTAATAACTCCTAAACGCATTACTTCAACACCTACTGACATAAAACCTGCAACAAGGGCACCTTCTAACATTGGACCTGATAATCTCGTGTCACGACCTATTAATGCTTTTGGACGTTCACTTTCTCTCGCAAAAATATAACCGGTTATTCGTGCTAATTTGAATGCTAACTCTGGTGTTAACCCCTTATTTGCAACGCCTCTCACACCATCAGTTCCGAAAATTTTACTCAATTATACCTCTCCTTTTCCAAATCCAACCGAAAATAACTATCATACTTATTCTTTTATTTCAACCGTTATTTTCTCTTCATTCGACTCTAACGTAATACCATCTGGCCCTTTTAGTTCGACATCGACTTTGTGTTCTCCTTCACTTACACCATCGAGATTAATCATTGCTGTAATGTCTTCCTTTTTTAATTCTTTTACAGCTGTGTCATTTCCTTTAGCTATTACAGATAATTCACCATTTTTTGGTTTAACGAACGTGACATCTGATTCATCCATTCCATCAATATCAATCGGTATTCCTTTAAACTCTTTTGATTGTTGAAGTTCGACATCAACTTCTACCTCTTCATCATTAGCTGTAACTCCATCCGGAAAATCAATTTCAACTTCTGTCTTACCTGATTTTTCAATAGTTGAAACATCTAATTCCTTCGTTGAAATTTCATCGATTTCATTTAACACTTCTTTCTTACCGAAAATCTCCAGTTCTGTTTCGCTTTCCATGTTAGCAATTTCAAGGTCATCGATCATTTCACCTTTTGTTTTTACTGTTAATGGTACTGTTTTGCTAGGTCGCTCAACCGGAACGGATACAGTAACGGTTTCCGGGTCTACCCGTACGCTCATATCATTTCCTTGCGCATCGTAGACAACGACTGGTAGTTCTCGATTTTTAATCGACTCTTTTATATCTCTAACGTCAAGAAATACTTTGACCATGGCGACTTGTTCAATGTTTGCTTCTGAACTAACGATAGTAACAGAGCCAGGTGTAATCTCAGGCTCACCAATCTCATACCCGACTGGTACTTTATCTAAATTAACGAAATCAACATCGACACTATATTCTTGTAATGCACGTTTTTCAATATTAATATCAATTTCCTTCGGTTCAATATAAGCCGTCACATTATCAGGTAACCCTTCATACTCTAAAGTTACCGTATGATCACCTTCATCATATTCGGTTAAATCTACATAAACATCAAAACTACGAATACGTACAATTGGTGCTAGTGTACTCTTTTTCCCTTCTAAAGTAACTGAGACTGTCTCAGGCACACCACTAACAACGTAATTTTCTGCATCTATCTTTATATCGACCGGAACTTCTTCTAAAATTTGTGTTTCAGTTGTGGCTCCTGGGTCAAGTCGGGATTCATTTTGTTTCGTATTTGCTTCAATATTAACGAAGAAATATAACGTTAAAGCTAAGACGAGTGAGATAACACGTATCGCCCATTTACTTTGAAATAATTTATCCATTTCTCTTCCCCCTCCAGTTCATTAAATTCGTTTCAGGGGTTTTAACTAATTGCATTATATTTTCTTTTAATATTTCTGATAGTTTTTCTTCATCTAAGTCTCGATAAATTTCGCCATTTTTAGTATAAGACATCGCGCCTGTTTCTTCAGAGACAACAATCGTCAAGGCATCTGTCACTTCACTAATACCTATCGCTGCTCGGTGTCTAGTTCCAAGATCTTTTGAAATGGCTGTACTCTCGGATAATGGTAAGTAACATGCTGCTGCAATAATTTGACCACCTTTAATAATAACTGCACCATCGTGTAATGGCGTATTCGGGGTAAATATGTTTGTTAATAATTGATTTGTTAAGTTACCACCGATTGGGATACCTGTTTCAGCATATTCACCAGTTCCTGTTTCTAATTCAATCGTAATTAATGCTCCGATACGACGTTTAGCCATATATGTACAGGATTGAATAATCGCATCGATTGTTTGTTCCATTTCCTCTTCTTCCGATTTAGCACTTCGAGTAAAAATACTTCCTCGTCCTAATTGCTCTAACGCTCGACGTATTTCAGGTTGGAACAAAATTATAATACTGAGGAAACCCCAGAAAAAGGCTTGATTCGTTATCCATTGAATCGTTTGTAGGTTAAAGATTATACTTAACGCCCACACTATAACGATTACGACAATACCCTTTAATAATTGTATTGCTTTTGTTCCACGTATTACCATCATTAATTTATATACAACATACCAGACAATCGCAATATCAACTGCGATCCTCAAAATGTTTAAAAAGTCTAATCCTTCACCAAACATGTAGACACTTCCTTTGGTCTGACAAATTCAAATTGAATAGTACAATCATTATAACACAATCTATAGGCGCATGTTACTAGTAGAATGTTTTTTCTGGAGTGAATGTTACAAAAGTGGAGTGATATTTTTTATTATGGAGCGAATTGTGCTCGGTGGCACAATTCGCTGTGGTTTCAAATTAATTTTTCACCAAATAATGAGCCGATTAAATCTACTGTTAGGATAGCTGTTTTGCTTTTATCATCTAACATTGGGTTTACTTCAACGAATTCTGCGGATGTTATTAAATTTGATTCTGCTAGCATCTCCATTGCTAAATGACTTTCACGATAAGTCGCCCCACCATTTACAGGTGTTCCAACTCCTGGTGCTTCTGATGGATCCATTCCATCTAAATCAAAACTTAAATGCACTCCGTCCGTTCGATTTTTTAAATAATCTATAGATTCTTCCATCACTTTAGGCATACCAATACGATCGATTTCATGCATGGTGTACACTTTAATCTTAAGTTTTCTTAATAATTGCTTTTCTCCTTCGTCAAGGGAACGAATTCCAATCATAACGATATTCTCTGGTTTGATATTCGGCGCATCACCAATGATGTCAGTTAATTTCTTATGACCTAGGCCGAGATTAATCGCAAGCGGCATGCCATGAATATTCCCAGATGGAGATGTTTCTACTGTGTTAATATCACCGTGAGCATCGTACCAAATGACGCCTAAGTTATTATAGTGTTGTGAAATACCGGCGATACTTCCGATGGCCATACTATGATCGCCACCTAACACTAACGGAAAACGTTGCTTTTCGATTTCTTCTGATACGACTTTAGCTAATTTCTTATTAGCATCTACTACTTCGTGTAAATTACGCAAATTATCTTCTCGAATCGTTGCTTTTCGATTAGGATGAGCTACGGGAACATCTCCTAGATCATCTACATTAAAGTGTAAAGATTCTAATCGTTCTATAACTCCTGCATATCGTATTGCACTTGGTCCCATGTCGACACCACGTCGCATTTGTCCTAAATCCATTGGCATTCCAATTACCGAAATATCTTTATTCATGACAAAACCTCCCTATCATATTTTACCTAATAAGGAGGCTTTGGTTCAACTCGACATCAAAATGTATAAATATTCACTTTTCACTCATCACTTGCGATAATATATTTGAATATCTAACGGCTCGATCGTTTCATTTATCCACGCTTTATGCATTGCAGGAACATTTACTTCTGCTTCGACAAAAGCTAAACCACAATCGCCTCCGCCAGCACCAGATAATTTCCCTGCGCCTCCGAATTGTTCGGCAATATCACTTAGTGTTGCGAGTTTTTCTGTTTCGATTGGTACCTTTGCTTCGTTTCCAACTTTTGCAAGAGCTCGTCGATTATCCGATATTCCTGCTAAAAACAAAGCAATATCATCTTGATTCATTCCGTGCACAATTTTTTCAACTGCACGACTACTTTCTTCTAAAAAAGCTGTAAATGTATGTGGAGCTGATTTTTTTAATGCCAAAACTTCATTTACTAAACTTTTCGTCGAAGCAGGTTTTCCTGTCCAGCCTACAAAAATATCAACATCTTGTGGAATTGCAGTTTGTTCAACCGATAAATATATCCAATCAGACCTTACAAGTGCTGTGACGCTTTCCATTTGATCCATCGCTTGTAACAACCATTCTGCTTGAAATGATGTATATTCCAATACCCCACTGTATGTGGAAGCAGCAATGTCGGCTCCTGAACCATTTCCTTGCGTGCGCACATGTGCCATTGATGCTAATTTAAAAATAAGCTCTTTATCTGGGGCGTCATTCAAACCATGTGTCAAAATTGCTTCTACAACTGATGTAACGACTGCTGCACTCGAACCTAACCCATACTTTGCTCCAGACTTAGGATCATCTAATTCACTTCTCACCGTCAATGTAAACGGGGTTACTTGGATACTATTTTCTCGCAAATAATCGAAAGTTATTTGCATTGCCATTTGCACAAATTGAATTCGTTCATCTTTGGAAGCGAATGTCACTTGCTCATCAACAAACTTCCATTGCAACTGATTTAAAGAAAAGTTCGGTAAATGAACGATATTTTTTTCACTTTCTACTAAGTTCGTATATACAAAACGATCAACTGCCATAACAATTAACTTCTGATTCGGCTCTAACACTGCGAACTCACCAGCTAACATTAACTTACCTGGTGTCTGAACTGTTATTGATTCCATTCGCATCGTTCACTCCTATACGTAAGAAATTCCTTTACCTACTTTACTAACTATTACTTCCTCGACCCCATTTGTTGCATTTAGTTGCGCTAATACCTTCTCTTCATCTTCTGGTAAATAAACGACTTTAACATTTGGACCTGCATCAATCGTGAAATATGCTAAAGTGCCATCTTTTCTTAGCTGTTGAACTGTTTCCATAACTGACATCGTTGTATCTTGCCAATATGTGAAAGGTGGAATCGCCCCTAAAGTCGTTGCATGCATTTTTAAACAATTCGCTTCTGCAATCGAACCTACTTTTTCAAAATCTTTTGCAGCAATTCCAACTTTTATCTCTTCTAAATCACGTGGCAAACTTTCTAACCAACCGTCATAAAATACAGACGTATCAACTGTTCGCTTCATACCAACTCGGCTGGATACATCTTTTTCTTTAGCTGTTAAAACAACTGCCGCAACTCGAAGGTCCCAATGATCTTGTGGAGCAATTGGAATGGCGTATGAATCTGAACCATCATCTAATTTACCCATTTCCCATTGAACAAAGCCACCGTAGATTGAACGACACGCAGAGCCAGACCCTTGGCGTGTAAACCTTGATAAAGTTGGTTCATCTAATTCTAACTCTAATGCTTTTGCCGTCGCTCCTGACAATGCTGCAAATCCAGAAGCTGATGAAGCAAAACCTGCTGCTGTAGGCACTTTATTTAAAGAACGAACTTCGGCAAACAGACCTTGGCGATTAGCATAATTTCGAAATAACTGTAAATGATTTGTTACTTGGTCGTATGGGATGCCAGAAATTTCCTTTTCATTTAAAATAAAAACATCACGATCTAGCTCTTCTTTGAAATGAACAGTTGTCTCTGTATAAAATCCATCTAACGTAATGGATAAATTACTGTTTGTCGGTAAAATTAATTCCTCATTACGTTTACCCCAATATTTTATTAAAGCGATATTCGTATGAGCTTTTGCAGTTGCACGCATAACGTTATCTCCTTTGCTATAAATTTTATGTATAAATTAATTTCATAATGGAATAACTTAATTAAAAACATGAATAATAAAATTGATTCTTATAAGTGGAAAAAAATCGGTATGCTACCGATTTCCTCCTTGTTTATTCTTTTTTGTTATTAAGTACGAATGGCCACACTGCGTGTGCACCAAATTGTTTTAACTTTTCACTTAATAAACGAGCGTGAGTTTCGTTTTTAGCTAGTGCAATCATACAGCCACCATGCCCCGCTCCTGTTAACTTAGCTCCTAATGCGCCTTCTTGACGAGCAAAGTTAATTAAACGGTTTAAGCTCTCACTACTTACGCCAATAGTTTCTAATTCCTTTTGTGCTTCATTTAGTAAAAAACCTAACATTTGTTTGCTAGACTTTTCCAACGCACCTCTAACTTGGTACGTAATGTCACCAAGTCGCTCAATAGCATTGTGTGCTTTTTTCGGCATTGTTTTAATCATATGTGTTACTGTATCTACTGCGGTTTTCGTATCTGCATTTAAACCAGTATCTGCGACAACAAAATGAAAATCTCCATGCGGTATAATATAATCGATTGGTTGCTGTTTACGATACCATATCGGACTCGGCGCGGTAATTGTTAACGAGTCAATCCCACTTGGTGCCCCATGAGCATATGTTTCAGATATGTTAGCTAATTGTAAAATTTGCTCATTGGAACAAGATTGATCTGCATAAGCAAACAATGATTTAATAATTGCAATAGCAACAGATGCACTTGATCCCAACCCTTTACCTGGTGGAATGGACGAGTGAACTCGAATTAAAATGTTCGCATCTTCCATATGCAATGTCTCTAACATTTGTTTAATTGTATTAACAATACCAGTTAACACTTTTGGAGCTGATTCCATAGGACCTTCATAAAAAGAACTCTCTAAATAAATCCCTTTTTCTATTGGTGCTATAGTCGACTTAACTCCAATTAAAGGAAATGGTATTGATATGGCAGGTTGTCCATGCACTACAGCATGTTCACCTACTAAAATTAATTTACTATGCGCTACACCTGTGGCTACTTTCTCTTGGATTGGCATTTTTTCTACGCTCATTTTGAATACTCTTTCAATAATTTTTCCGCATAACCTACACGAATTTCCTTTTTCTCGACTAATTTTTCTGCAATCACATCAACCATCTCTCCTGTCGCGCCTGCTGCCATAGCAACAGAACGAGAGTGTAATGCCATATGACCCTTTTGGATACCATCAGTCGCTAATGCTTTTAACGCACCTAAGTTCTGAGCTAAACCAACTGCTACTACTACTTGCGCCAATTCCTTAGCTGTAGTTACTCGTAACAATTTATATGCTAACTTCGCCATCGGATGCACACGACTTGCGCCACCAACAATGCCTAATGACATCGGCAATTCTAATTCACCTACTAAGTTTCCTGCTTCATCTTTTGACCACGTCGTCATAGAACCATATTGTCCATAACGTGAAGCATAAGCATGTGCACCTGCTTCAACAGCACGCCAATCATTTCCGGTTGCAATAATAACTGGATCAATACCATTCATAATCCCTTTATTATGTGTAACCGCTCGATATGGATCAGATGCTGCAAATTCATACGCATGAATCACTCCATCACGAACTTCTTCCCCTGTGTATCCATCAGAATCTAATAAACGAGGTGGGATGACACATTTCGCTTTCGCTAAACATCTGTCAGCATAATTTGATAAAATGCGTAAATACACTTTACCTTCTGCTATATGTTCTACTACAGGAGCAAGTGATTCTGCCATCGTATTAATAATATTTGCACCCATAGCATCACACGTATTCACATACAAATGAACGACGAGCATCTGGCTATACTTAGATTCAGCTTCGTTCAACATACGAACATCTAAATCTACGGCCCCCCCGCCGCGCGCAACTAAACTTGGATATGCGTCATTTGCTGCTTGAACTAACATTTCTTTCTTTTCTAATAATGCTTCTTTAGCCGCCGAAAAGTCTCGACATCCTACTACTTGAATTTGTCCAATCATAATTCTTTCTGTAGCTTCTGTTGTAAAACCACCTGCATCACGAACAATTTTTGCAATATAACTTGCTGATGCAATAATTGATGGTTCTTCTACAGCCATTGGTACAACATAATCTTTATCATTGATATTAAAATTCAAGCCTAATCCTAATGGTAAAGAAAAAGTTCCAACAACATTTTCAATCATCTTATCCGCTGTTTCCTCCGGCAAAGAGATACCATTTAATAATTGTTCTGCATCTTCTTCCGTCAGATTAAATAATTCAATAATATGTTTTTTTCTATCTTCTACTGTCATTTTATAAAAACCAGGAATTCTAGAAGAAATCGTCATCCTACTTCACCCTTAAAAAGTGTACTTATGTTACATCACGTGCTACTTACATTTCACATTTTTTATTTACATACATTCATTTCTTTAATTATACCAAAAAATAAACGCAATTTGCGTATTTTAAGTAATTTAATTCATTATATCGTATCTATTATGTTAAATTGCCTTTTAAAATGCAAATAAACAAGGTCGTATTGCTACTCCCTTGTTTATCTACGTCGTTCATATAAAATTAAATTAGCTGGGCTACAAGGATTCGAACCTTGGGAATGACGGGACCAAAACCCGTTGCCTTACCGCTTGGCTATAGCCCAATGTAAAATGGTGGAGGGGGGCAGATTCGAACTGCCGAACCCAAAGGGAGCGGATTTACAGTCCGCCGCGTTTAGCCACTTCGCTACCCCTCCGGCAAATAGTATTAACTATATTTTACTTCTTTATTCTATTTAATTAATATTAGAACAAGAAAAAAATGCCGGCCAGAGGACTTGAACCCCCAACCTACTGATTACAAGTCAGTTGCTCTACCAATTGAGCTAGGCCGGCATTGTGATGACCCCTACGGGACTCGAACCCGTGTTACCGCCGTGAAAGGGCGATGTCTTAACCGCTTGACCAAGGGGCCATGAAAAAACTGTCTTTTAGACGCGAACAAATTATATTATATACAAGCTTTTATTTTTTGTAAAGGAATATGTGTATATTTTTTATTATTATGATAGAATCTTATGTATTACCGCTATAAAACAAGCTTTTGAAACATATAAAAATTTGGAGGTGCCACACTAAATGGCTAACTTACTGAAAGAAAAAAACATTGTTGTGATGGGTGTTGCAAATAAAAGAAGTATTGCATGGGGGATTGCAAAATCTTTACACCGCGAAGGTGCAAATTTAATTTTCACAAATCGCCAAGAACGTTCAGCAAAAAGATTAGAAAAATTATTAGCTGATGAAAATATGGATGCAAAGTTAATCATTGAATGTGATGTTGCAAGTGATGAAAGTATTACAAATGCTTTTGCAGACATAAAGGAAAAAGTCGGAGTCATTCATGGCGTTGTTCATTCGGTTGCTTTTGCTAATCGTGATGAATTACAAGGTGATTATGCAGACACTTCAAGGGATGGATTTTTACTTGCTCAAGAAATTAGTGCCTATTCACTTGTTACCGTTACAAATGAAGCACGTAAATTAATGACAGAAGGTGGAAGTATCGTCACTCAGACTTACTTAGGTGCTGAACGAGTCGTTAAAAACTATAACGTAATGGGAGTTGCAAAAGCATCACTAGAAGCTAGCGTACGTTACTTAGCAGAAGATGTAGGAAAAGATAACATTCGGGTGAATGCCGTTTCAGCTGGTCCAATCCGAACACTTTCGGCTAAGGGTGTTTCCGGATTAAATGACATTCATTCTGTTATTGAAGAAAGAGCTCCTCTTCGTAGAAATGTCGACCAAGATCAAGTTGGCGATGCTTCTATGTTTTTACTAAGTGAACTGTCTCGTGGAATTACGGGCGAAGTAATTCACGTCGATTCTGGGTTCCATATTATGGGATTATAAATATAGCTTTTCATTTAAAAAGGTTGCGTTTTGTCATATTAATGACAAGCGCAACCTTTTATATTGTACACTAATTGAATCAATTTCATCTTTCATTTTACTATCTCAAAGACGAATTTTACGTTTGATGATAGACTCGTTTACAGGAGTAAAAAACGTACGTTAATAACACTTTGTATCTAATCATTCATGTTTTTAATTACTCATCCTATTATGAAATTGATTCCATTATTCTGTTATAAAACCAAGACATTAGAATAGTTTATTATTTTTCCGTGTATAAGATGCCTGCTTCTCGCAATCGTTCACATGCTTGGATAATCTTCTGTTCATCGTCGGCTTCTATTGTGTGCAAATGAATTCCTTCTGTTAACTCTGACAATAAGGAGGCTTCTTCATTAGATATGACACTAATAAATTGTTCGACATCAAAGCGACTTTGTAACATTAACGAGCCTGTTAGTTCTCCGTAAAATGAGTGTTCAACGATAACATCAACTACTGTAACACCACTATCAACAATAATTTGCAACTCTTCTTCTGTTTGTTCTGGAGTATGTTCACAAACAATTACCTTCCTATGTAATGTTTCATCTTCTTGTTTATCCATATATAAATATCCACGATTTGTCGCAATAATTGGTTCTTCAGCTGTTTTTAACAACGCCATATCAGTTACAATAACTTGACGACTTACCCCAGTTTCATCTGCTAATGTCTTTCCAGTTACCGGACGAGTCTGTGATTTTAATTTGTTAATAATATATGAGCGACGTTCTTCTCCTGGCATTCGCTGTTGTGGCACAAATAATTCCTCCTTATATTTCAGCAATAATTTTTTCTAATATAGATACAGTCGTGTCCATATTCTCTTTCGTTGTATGCATACCTAATGATATACGAAAAAACCCATTCGCGATATTTTCCTCTTTGCCGATTGCTAACATTGTTCTTGATGGTTGACTTTGACCAACTTGGCAAGCACTTCCTGTAGAAATAGCAATTCCATATCGATTACATTCTAACATAATATGTTGTCCTTGTACTTTTTGCGAAGTAAAGCTAATAATACCCGGTAATTGAGCGTGAGGGTTTGCTTCAAGTTGAATATCTGCCATTAATCGCGATAATTTTTTCAAAAAGTAACTTCGTAAATTGTGTAATCTACTCTGTTCATCTTTAGCTTCTGCAACATGCAAATTTGCAGCGGTAATAAAAGCAACTACTCCTGGTGCATCAACTGTTCCTGGACGAAATCCCGCTTCATGCGTTGTACCTTCATGGACACTTCTAAAACGCACTTCTGGTCGAATATAACATGCGCCAACACCTTTTGGTCCATATAATTTATGACTTGCAATCGATAAACTATCGATTCCCATTTTTTGAATATCGATAGGAATTTTCCCGAAGGTTTGTACTGTATCTGTATGAAAAATAATATCGCGCTCTTGTAATAGTGATCCAATTTCCTCTATTGGTTGAATGACTCCTGTTTCTGAATTTGCATGTTGAATCGAAACTAATACTGTGTCATCTCTAAGTGAGTTAAACAACTCATCAATTTTCACCCTACCATGTTCATCTACACCTAAAAATGTAACGTCATACCCTTCTTTTTCTAATTGTTTACATTCATTATATAAAGACGCATGTTCTATCTCTGTAGTAATTATATGGTTTCCCTTTGAAAGATTCCCCAACAATAACGAACGAACAGCTAATATATTTGCTTCAGAACCCCCACTTGTAAAATAAACTCCTTCACTTTCTCCATTCACCATGTCAGCTAACTGTTTTCTACATAATGCCAATGCTTCATTAGCTTTCGTTCCTATATCGTGTAAACTGCTCGCATTACCATAATAACGTTCAGCAACTTCTTGATATACATCTAATGCTTCCCGTCTAATCGGTGTCGTAGCAGCATAATCTAAATAAATCATATCCACACTTCCTTTATATGTCTTGTCATTAGTATTGTTATATGTAATGATATAAGTCAAGTGAAGTAAACAGCTTTTATATTTATGTGAAAACATTCACAATGACTTTTAATAGATGGGAGTTGGCTAGATTAGATGAATGAACTTTTAATAAAACAAAAGTTAGAAAGTTTTTTAATAGAAGATATTGGCACAAGTGACCTAAGTGTGGAAAATATTTTCCCCGAAGATAAACATGCTCATGCTATTTTTCATGCAAAAGCTGATGGAGTTATTGCTGGATTACACATCATTAACACTACTTATCAACTGCTTGACTCACAAATAAATGTAACGTTACACAAAAAGGATGGAGAGGAAGTCGTAAATGGAGAAACTATTGCAGAAGTAACAGGTCCTGTACAAAGTATTTTAACCGGCGAACGGGTCATTTTAAATTTATTACAACGGATGAGTGGGATTGCAACAATTACCCATGAAGCTGTGCAACGCTTAAGGCAACCCGAAATCCGGATTTGTGATACGAGAAAAACGACGCCAGGTCTTCGTATTTTTGAAAAATACGCTGTCACATGTGGTGGCGGATTTAATCATCGTTTTGGTTTATATGATGGAGTGATGATAAAAGATAACCATATCGCATTTGCAGGATCTATTGAAAAAGCCGTACAACATGTACGCCATAAATTAGGTCCCATGGTAAAAATTGAAGTAGAAACAGAGTCTATATCTGACGTAAACGATGCCGTTTCTGCTGGTGCCGACATTATTATGTTCGACAATCAAACACCAGAAACAGTTACCAAATGGAATTCACTCGTTCCTGACAATATTTTAACAGAAGCTTCTGGAAATATTACGCTAGAAAATATCGCTACATACCGCAATACCGGAGTTGATCTTATTTCTTTAGGTTACTTAACACACTCTGCTGTTGCACTAGATATTAGTTTAGGAGGAATTTAAATGGTTAATATTTTAGATGTTTTGAAAAATGATACAACACTGCCTGTTCATTATCATTCATTATCTATTGAGGAAATGGAAAATCGCGTTCGTGATATTAAAGCACAGTTAGGAGAAAAACTTTTCATCCCTGCACATCATTATCAAAAAGATGAAATTGTTCAGTTTGCCGATACTACTGGAGATTCATTACAATTAGCACAAATCTGCCAACAAAATAACAAAGCAGAAACGATTATCTTTTGTGGCGTTCACTTTATGGCAGAAACCGCCGATATGTTAACTACACATGAACAAAAAGTGCTCCTTCCCGATTTACGAGCAGGCTGTTCATTAGCCGATATGGCAAATATCGAGCAAACAGAACGAGGATGGGAAATAATGCAAGCTGAACTAGGTGATACAATTATTCCCTTAACATACGTAAATTCAACTGCCGCGATTAAATCCTTTGTTGGGAAAAACGGCGGTGCAACTGTCACTTCTTCTAACGCACATAAAGTCATTGAGTGGGCTTTACAAGAGAAGGAACGTGTTTTATTTTTACCTGATCAACATTTAGGAAGAAACACATGTTATGATTTAGGAATTCCTTTAGATGAAATGGCTGTTTGGAATCCAATTTCTAATGAATTTGAGTATGAAGGTGACATTGAAAAGGCAAAAATTATTTTATGGAAAGGTCATTGTTCCGTACATCAAAATTTTACAGTAGAAAATATTGAGCAAATCCGATTAAATGACCCTGACATGAATGTTATTGTCCATCCAGAATGTCCTTATGAAACTGTTGCTAAATCTGACTTCGCTGGATCAACAAGTTATATTATTAAAGAAATTGAAGAAGCATCCCCTGGTAGTAAGTGGGCAATTGGTACAGAAATGAACTTAGTGCAACGTCTAGCGAAACAACATCAAGATAAAGAAATAATTTCATTGAACCCAAACCTTTGTCCATGTATGACGATGAATCGAATTACATTACCATATTTATTATGGTCACTTGAATCAATCGCAACAAAAGAGTACAAACATGTCATCCAAGTTGATGACGAAACAGCATCCAACGCAAAGTTAGCATTAAATCGCATGTTGGAACATGTTTAAATGGTAATAGATATACGTAGGTTATAGTAGACAGAAAATGCGGACATAATTTTGTAAGGTAGAGAGAATCACGTCTTTACACTTGCATAAAAACCTTCTTTTGCGCAATACTTTGAGGGTTCTGTGCTGCTTCTGCGCGTAAGACCGTTCTTATACGCAATACTTGAAGGTTTTTGAGCTGACCTTACGCGTGAGACCGGTCTTACACGCAATACTTGAGCTTTTTGGGGCTGACTATGCGCGTGAGACCGGTCTTACACGCAATACTTGAGCTTTTTGGGGCTGACTATGCGCGTGAGACCGGTCTTACACGCAATACTTGAGCTGTTTTGGGATGACTATGCGCGCAAGAATAAACATAACGGAGGAATAACATGGAGACTCCCGCGGGTCGACTAAAACCGGTCACGTCCTGTGATCAACGCCGACGCTTGTACATCGTGTACTTCGGAATACAACAACCGAAAACCCTCGAAGAAAACGGCTTTGTTTCTGGGAAAGTTGAAGTGTTGCCCGCAGAATGCGTAGTGCTTTTCCGTAGCAAATGTTTCATAGTATCTTTTTTTAAAAGAACATGAATTACAGCCATTATGTCGCTATTTAAGTTCAATATGTAAAAATGCTCTTGTCTTTTGAAGCGCTTTCCTATACACTTGGTATAGATACAAAAAAGTAAATACGAATGCCTACAAGGGGAGCTGTGAAGCTGAGAGTGAACGAAGTGTTCTTACCCTTTGAACCTGTTAGTTAATTCTAACGTAGGGATGTAGCTTTCTTGCGATGGATAAAAATAAAGCAATGTGAACGGAGTACCATCCGGAAGCCTCCCCGTACATTGCTTTTTTGTGTTGTATTTTTTTAAGGGGAGTGTTTTAAACATGCAGGCAAATCGCTTGTTATTTTTTATTGAAATAGCTATCTTAACTGCATTAGCGCTTATATTAGATATTGTTCCTTTTTTGAAATTTAAGATTTGGCCAATGGGAGGATCAATTTCGTTTGCGATGATTCCTGTTTTCATTCTTGCTTTTCGTTGGGGAATGAAAGGTGGTCTATTATCTGGATTTCTATGGGGTATTTTACAAATTGCAACAGGAAATGCATATATTCTTAATTTCTGGCAAGGTTTAATTGAATATGCTCTTGCTTTTACGGTATTAGGTTTATCAGGTATTGTTGCTGTATCGTTACAACAAGCAATTAGAGATAAACAAACAGGACGTATTATCCGCAATGTTGTGATAGGTGTCTTAATTGGTGGATCAGCTCGATTTCTTATGCATTTTCTAGCTGGAATTATCTTCTTCTCTGATGCTGTTCCAACAGGGCAACCCGCGTGGTTATATTCATTATTATATAATATCTCTTATATGGTACCTTCGATGATAATCTGTATGGCAGCAACATACTTTTTATTTACGAAGCAACAGCAAATTTTATTACGAACAAACTAATAGGCATTTTCTCCGTTCACAAAATTTGGAGCTATCTTTTTATAGATAGCTCCTTTTATATAACCTTCTCACAAAATTATATTTGAATTAGATGTTAAATTGTTCTGTCCGTTTATTTAATTGCTCTGCCATTTTTGCTAACATTTCCATTGAAGCTGTCATCTCTTCAATTTCTGCTGTTTGTTCCTCAGATAAGGACAATACATTTAGTGCTTCATCCACATTTTGTGTAGATATAGTTTCAATATTAGACATATCTTCAACGATTTGGTTGATTTCATTTGATATAGTTACCATATTTCCACTCATATTTTCAATATCAGTGACAACTTCTGTTATGCTGTCACGTATTTCATAAAATGTCTTACCAGCTGACTCAACAATCGTCGATCCTTGTTTTGTCGTCTCAATGCTCGATTTTGTCTTTTCTGCTGCTTCTGCTGTACCAGATTGAATATCATGAATTAAACTACTAATTTGATGCGTCGCCTCAGTTGATTGTTCTGCTAAACGACGCACCTCTTCTGCTACAACTGCAAAACCTTTTCCTTGCTCACCTGCATGAGCCGCTTCAATTGACGCGTTTAAAGCTAATAAATTTGTTTGCTCTGCAATTTGCGTAATAATCGTAATGATATTACTAATTTCTCCTGATTTAGTACTTAACTCGTTCATTACTTGCATTAATTCGCTCGATTCTTGATTCATTTGTTCCATTTGCTGTAATGAATCAACAATTAATTTATCGCCTTCTTCTGCCTTTTCTGTTGAATGTTGTGACGTTTCTTGCAGATGTTCTGTACGTTTATTCATTTTTTCTGTTTCTGTAGCGATCTCTTGTAACACTTCATTAGTATGATTCACAATCGATAATTGTTTTTCTGCTCCTGATTGCACTAATTGATAGGTTGTTAAATTTTGTTCTGCCGATGCTGAAATTTCTTGTGTACTCGCACTTACTTCTTCTGTTGTATAAGTAAGTTTCTCCGCATTTTCTGATACATCACCAATTATTGTTCTTAAATTATGTGCCATCATATTTAAATCTTTTGATAGTTTACCAATTTCATCATTTTGTTTAATTGTTAATGGCTCGACAGTCAAATCCCCTTCTGCTAGTTGACTAGCAAACTCACTTACTTCTTTTAACGGCGCAATCGTTCGATTGATTAAAAAGATCGTCAGCCCACCTACGAGTAATAATGGAATAACTGAGAAGAATAGCCCACCTTTAATCATATCCCACGTTCGTGAATGTAAAATGCTTGCTTCAAAATCAATTGCTGAAATAGCGATAATATCTTTAGTTGAATCATGATCTTCAAAAACAGGGGCATATCCTGTTAGACGTTTCATTCCACCGAACTCATAAACGTCTGAGTAAACTGGAGATTTCGTTACTTTTAAACGTTCTAAATCTTCCTCGTCAATAAAAAATTCATCCCCTACATCAAAACCTTGTTCCATTAAATTTTCATCTACGGCTAGAAGTTCTCCTGATAAATCCATTACATATTGTCCTTCAAATATACCTTTATGTTGAATTGTCCAGTCAAGCTCTTTTCCTAGTGCTTCTGCCGCTTCCTGATCACCTTGTTTTATTTTCTCTATATCATTTGGATTGATTAACGCTGTCGTGATATTCGCACAACCAAACGCTTCAACCCCTGCTGCTTTTTGTACTTCTGAATAATTTGTCCGATACATAGAAAAAAAGATAATTAACATACATATTAATAAAATCCCCATAATAATGAGACCTAGTCTTCTTGTTATTGATTTATGTTGATCCATTTCATCCTTGTCCTCTCAATATTATCTAAACAAATAATATAATAAATTGTTTCCTCCTAGTCCTTACAGACTACCTATACGTAATCATACACCTTATAGTACTTAAGGTAAAGTTCTTATGATGAAATATAAAATGTTTCTCGCTACACTTCTTTAATTGTTTTAAAATAGGCCGTTTTACTATAAAACTTGTCATAAATATCACACTAAAAAAGACCAATAGCTCAGCGTCTATTGGTCTTTCCACAATAATCAACATAAGTTATGCTTTTATATCAATTTGTGCTCCGAGGTTCGGATGTGGTGCTTGTGAGACACCGGAACTACTTAACATATCAATTAAAGCAGCCCCATCTTGTTCTGCTGTTGTCATTGCTGATTTCATCACAGACAAGCTTGCTTGTTGTTTCACTTGCGCTTGGTTCATTGCCATTGACATTGCTGCAATATCCAAACATAACCCTCCTAACATCTGAAAAGTTCATGCACATTTATTATATCGGTATATTTATTTAAAAAGTTTAATGTTTGAATTAAATTATTCCTTTATGAATTGATGCTTCTAAATAAAACTACTTCCTCCTATAATTCTTATATCATTATTGTTATGATAAATATACATCTCTTTTTATAGGAGGATTATGATGACTGTTACAGTAAAAGAACAAATGACAGAAGTACATAATGTATTAAATACACTCGTTAATTCTACAGAACATTTAACTACATTAGCAAAAGCTGAGGAATTTGAACAAAGCATTTATATTTTCACTTCTTTAATTGAAGGCATTGAAGCTGTATTTAAAGCTTTGACTCATTTTGACATTGATGTTGTTCAAGAAATGAAAGAAATTGAACAGACATTACCTAACATCGCGAAAGCTTTTGAAAATGAGGCTTTAGAGGAAATTGTTGTACTATCAGAAACTTCTCTTTCTCCTGCTCTAATTGCTATGTCAGAAAAATACGAGACAGCACTGCAAAACATCAAATAATAAATGTAGAAAAAAGCGCCCAATTCAATTTGGACGCTTTTTCTTTATGAAGGCACACTTTTATAGTGATCTCTATTTATTTTCTGACCTTTGCCAAAACACTCTCGGCGCTGGACTAGTAAATGTCTCTAACTTTCCCGTCGTTGGGTGGATAAATGATAGTGTGTTGGCATGTAAGCCGAGACGACGAATTGGATTAGTCTTCGCACCGTATTTTTTATCACCGACAACTGGATGTTCGAGATCTTGCATATGAACACGGATCTGGTTTTTTCGACCTGTTGCTAGTTCTACTTTTACTAATGAATAATCGTTATTTCCTTGTACAACTTCGTAATATGTTTTAGCAAACTGGCCATCATCTTTTTTAAAGCTAGAATACATCCGATGTGTTTTTGTTTCATTTAACCATGATGTGATCACACCTGATTCTTTTGTAAATTTTCCTTCCACTAATGCTAAATAACCTCGTTCTTTTACGTTTTCATGCCAATTTTGTTGTAATTTATTTTTTGCTCGTTCATGTTTGGCAAATACCATCACTCCTGAAGTATCTTGATCAAGGCGATGAACGATAAATATACGATTTTGTGGATGCTCTTTCCGTACATAGGTCATTAATTGATGATGTGCTGTCCGGTGCTTTTCTTTTTGATTAGCAATCGTTAATAAACCTGCTTCTTTGTTAACGACTATAATATCATCGTCTTCATACATAATCGACAATCCAATGAGCGCGCCTTCTTGTACAGCTGCTTTATTTTTCAATATGGACAGTTTCTGGCCTGGATATAATTCATAGTTATATTTCGTTTCCATATGATTATCTACAGAAACTTGTCCTCTTCTTAAAATCGATTTCACTGAGTTTCTTCCACGATTGGGCATTACTTCTAATAAAAACGGTAATAAAGTCGTTTCTTCTTTTACCGTGAATTCTAACGTTTGACTTGCTGGTCTTCTTCTTTTTCGTTTTTTTGACAATCGAATAACTCCCTCTTTTTTCTCACTAAAACTACTTCATCTAGTGTACCCAATTTCGCTTAATTTTGATATGAATATCATTTACATGTATCCGAAATTTATTGTTTAAACGATGTACGTAATGATAATAGTTGGTATTGTATAGATTAAGAAGATCATTACAATCGCTCCTAGAACACCATAACCACTACCGCCGCCTTGTTGTTGTAACATCTTCTCTTTTTCTTGTTCGTCGCTTGCAACTGTTCTTATTTTATTCACACGACGTTGTACATGTTTTTTATAAAGTTTATTAGCAAAAAATCCATAGAAAATTCCGATTCCTAAAGTATAAAAGGAGTCCAGCAGATTTAAGGATGAACTTTCGGAGATAAATATAAATAATCCTATATCAATTACTAAATACATCAGGGCAATCATCCCTATATGACGATACATCCTTCGATAACCGAGCCAAAATATCGGAAGGAAAAATGCAATAACATTAAACGCTAGCTTTCCATTATCTAGGTTCTGCCATTGTTCCTCATAATACGCTTTATTTTGTTGCACAAACATACCTATATCTTTTTCTAACGTTGTTTGCTCATCACTTGTATCCAAATGAATCATTCCTTTAGCTTAAAACGTGTTTCTTTTCTACTTTTGTTTTTCCCGATTAACCATACTAGCAAACTTGTGGAAAAGTCTATATTTTTAAATGACGCTTCGTATTTCACTAGCATGTTACCTATATTTCCGATAAGCTTTATAAGGTATGAATAAGTTCGCTAACTAAGAAGGAGATATTATAAGATGAACACACAAACTAATGTAGGAGTGAAAGAGAAAACGATTCAAGAGCGTAAAGTTTGGTTCGTTCTCATTCTAGGTTCACTCACTGCTTTTGGACCCTTATCATTAGATATGTATTTACCGGCACTGCCTGCGGTAACGACTGATTTAAATACAACCGCTTCATTAGCCCAGTTAAGTATTACGACGTGTCTACTTGGACTTGCTACTGGACAATTAATTTTGGGTCCGTTAAGCGATATGCACGGGCGTCGTAAACCGTTAATTATCACTCTCGTTCTTTATACTATTTTTTCATTATTGGCTGGATTGAGTGGAAATATTTGGTTGTTTGTTGTGCTGCGATTTTTTCAAGGATTTACTGGAGCTGCCGGAATTGTCATTGCCCGAGCTTCTGCGCGAGATATGTATATTGGAAAAGATTTAACACGTTTCATCGCATTACTCGCTATCGTTAATGGAGCTGCGCCTATTTTAGCCCCAGTATTTGGTGGAATTATTTTAAAATGGTTAACATGGCAAGCGATTTTTTATATTTTAGCTATTATCGGTCTCATTATGTTTCTTGCAGTTCTACTATTTTTACCTGAAACACTTACAACTGAAAAAAGAATGGAAAGAAATATGTTTGCGGCTTTTTCTTCATTTGGTACGTTATTTAAAGATCGGACTTTTCTCGGTATTGCTTTTTCACAAGCATTTATTATGATGGGAATGTTCGCTTACATTGCGGCATCACCATTCGTTTTACAAAATATATACAATGTATCGCCCCAACAGTTTTCATTTATTTTTGCTATGAATGGGGTTGGCATTATCCTTTCCGCGCAAATTGCCGGAAAACTTGCTCACCGTTTTAGTGAAATGGCATTACTGAAAACTAGTATTATCATTGCCTTTCTTGGAAGCATCTTACTTATGATTGTTGTGTTATTTGACCTTCCTCTATGGGTAATTATGATTGCATTATTTTCCATCGTTTCAACTGTTGGAATCGTTAATACGACAGGCTTTTCATTAGCAATGAATCGTCAAGGTGAAGTAGCCGGAAGTGCTTCTGCGTTTCTCGGAATCTTACCATTTGCCGGAGGTGCGCTCGTCTCCCCGTTAGCAGGAATTGCAGGTGAACATAACGCCATTCCTATGGGAGTTGTTATTTTTATTTGTTGTGTCCTTTCTCTTGTATCTTACGGCTGGATGATGCAGAAGAAGAAAAGTTAATCTTCAAACTAAAAAACGTTTCCTAAGTTCAAGCTATAGGAAACGTTTTTTTCATTAATAATTATTTATTTTGATATATGTTGCATAACCGCAATTAATTCTTCAATTGCTTCATCGCCTTCACCTTGTTGTACAGCGTTACTGACACAGTGTTTTAAATGCCTTTCTGTAATGGTGGAACCGACTTTTTTCAATGCAGCATTAATCGCACTAATTTGTACTAATACATCTACACAATAACGATCTTCTTCTACCATACGTTGAATGCCACGTACTTGACCTTCTATCCGCTTCAAACGATTAATTACTGCTTGTTTCTCCTCATCTGTTCTAGGTACTACTGGTTCTTCATGAAGAAACTTCTCCATCCTATCCACCCCTTTCTATACAGTATATTACATCAACATTCTTACTAGACGATATTTTTAGTTCACAAACTCATAGTTCTCAATAAAAGCTCATAATTTTTGCTAACGGCTCATAACGACTAACTTATTCTTTATTTAAATTAATTCGTTGTAAACGAAGTGCGTTCAACACTACTGATACGGAACTAAACGCCATCGCTGCTCCTGCTACCCATGGTGCGAGTAGGCCAATCGCTGCAATTGGAATTCCGATTGTATTATAAACAAACGCGAAAAATAAATTTTGCTTAATATTTCGCATTGTTTTCTGGCTAATAATTATCGCATCAGCAACACTATTCAAGTCACCACGCATGAGCGTCACATCTGCCGCTTCAATTGCAATATCTGTTCCTGTTCCGACTGCCATTCCTACATCAGCAATCGCTAAGGCTGGTGCGTCATTAATTCCATCTCCAACCATTGCAACTTTTTTATTTTCAGCTTGTAACTTTTCAATAACTTCACTTTTTTGATCTGGCAACACTTCTGCAATCACTTCATCAATATCTACTTGTTTAGCAATCGCTTCTGCTGTGCGTTCGTTATCACCTGTTAACATGATCACTTCTAAGCCAAGTTCATGCATGCGCTCGATCGCTTCTGCGGATGTTTCTTTCACTGTATCAGCAACGGCAACCACACCTGCTAACCTTCCGCCGATCGCAATGAGCATCGCTGTTTTCCCATCTCGTTCTAATCGTTTCATGATCGTTTCAGTATCGAATAACAAGTCTATTCGTTGCTCGCGCATTAACTTCCTAGTTCCGACAAAAATATCTTCCCCAGCAATTGTTGCTTGAATACCGTAACCAGGTAATGCCGAAAATTGTTCCACTTGGACTAACTCAATGCCACGTTCTTCAACACCACGCACAATTGCTTGAGCTAATGGGTGTTCAGACTGATTTTCTGCTGCAGCTACAAGTTGTAATACCCGTTCTTCTGTAAAACCATCCGCAACAACAAAATCTGTTAACGTCGGCTCACCTTTTGTAACAGTTCCTGTCTTATCTAATACGACTGTATCAACTGCCTGAGTTAGCTCTAAATGTTCTCCACCTTTAAATAAGAGACCCATTTCAGCTGCTCGACCTGATCCCGCCATAATTGACGTCGGTGTTGCTAAACCTAGCGCACACGGACATGCAATAACTAAAATAGAGATCATCGGAATAATACTTGCTCGCAAATCTCCAGGTGTTACGACAAAATACCAAATTAAAAATGTCGCAACTGCAATAGCTACAACTGTTGGTACAAATACTCCAGAAATTCTATCTGCTAAACGTTGAATATCTGCTTTTGAACCTTGAGCATCTTCTACTACTTTAACAATTTGTGCTAATGCTGTATCTTTACCAATCTTTGTTGCTTTAATTTGTAATGAACCATTTTCATTTACAGTTGCTCCAATGACCGTATCGCCGACTACTTTATCAATTGGAATACTTTCTCCTGTCAACATTGATTCATCTACAGCTGACTGACCTTCAACAATTTCCCCATCTACAGGCACTTTTTCCCCTGGACGAATCGAAATAATATCGCCAACTAATACTTCTTCAATTGGAATTTCCTGTTCGATACCATCTCGAATAACACGAGCGGTTTTTGCTTGTAAATCAAGTAATTTCTGAATCGCTTGGCTCGTTTTTCCCTTTGCACGAACTTCAAATAATTTACCTAAGACAATTAACGTAATGATAACAGCTGAGGCTTCAAAGTATAAATCCGCTTCTCCTACACTTCCACCTGCTACCCACTCTAATCCTAAATAGATACTGTAAAAATATGCCGCACTAGTTCCAAGCGCAACGAGTACATCCATGTTAGCACTTTTATTTTTGAGTGATGTGTAAGCACCTTTATAAAACTGTGCGCCTATAATAAATTGTACTGGAGTTGCTAATGCTAATTGAAACCAGGGGTTCATAAAGATATCAGGTAAATAAATGAACGAAAGAAAACTGAAATGCGCAACCATCGTCCATAATAAAGGTAATGTTAATATAGCCGAAAAAATAAACTTCCGGGTCTGCTGCTTAATTTCATCTTCCTTATGTGATAATCTTTCTTCTTCACTCTGTTTCGGTAGTAATTCAAAGCCCAGCTTCTTCACTACAGCCATCATATCTTCCGGCTGGACAGCTCCTTCATCATAAACGACGGAAATGTTTTCTAATGCAAAGTTAACATTAGCGTTTTCGACACCTTCCATTTTATTTACACGGCGTTCAATTCTGTTTGCACAGCTCGAACACGTCATACCCGTAATATCAAAAGCTACTTCTTGCTGAACGACGTCATATCCTAAGTCTTTTATTTTTTTAACGACAGCATCTACATCAGTCTTTTCTGGATCAAATTTAACAGATGTACGCTCTAAAGCTAAATTTACATTTGCCTCTTCTACACCATCCATTTTAGCGACACCTTTTTCAATACTTGAGGCGCACGCTGTACAACTCATTCCACTAATTTGTAATGTTTTTTCTTCCAACATTTTCCCCTCCCTTTCTTACAGTGAGGTTTCTATAATTAAATTGCTCAATCGTAATTGGCAATTATTTTACAAGGTCAAAACCACTATCTTCAATTTCTTCTTCAATTTTATTAACACTAGCTTCAGATGGATCAAAATCAACTTGAACTTCTTTATCGTCTAATGATACTGCGACGTTATTGACGCCGGCTAACTCTCCTACATTTGTTTCAATTGCTTTCACACAGTTCCCACAAGACATTCCTTCTACTTTTAATGTAATTTGTTCCATGATTATTCCTCCTAAATATCTTTCATCTACATCTAGTTTACCATACCCCTGTATAGTATGCAAGTTTGTTTTATATAATTAATTGAAACTATATATTTTATGGCATATTTTCTGATATAATAAAGTTATAATAGAAAAAAACTTAGGGGGAAAGTCAATGAGTGAAATGATTTTCAGTGATCCAGTAAAATTAAACGCTTTACGTTACGCAGAAAAGGAAGCGCTTTCTTTCGAGGGAGAAAGTTTTTCTTATGAAGAATTCAATAACCGTATTAACCAATTAGCTCATGCCATGCAGGAAAAAGGGATTCATAAAGGAGATAAGGTTGCCTTTATGCTATTTAATTGTAATGAGCTGTTCGAAATAATCTTTGCTTGTAGTAAAATCGGAGCTATATTCGTACCAATTAATTCACGCTTTATTGCTCGTGAAATTAGACATGTTTTAGAAAACTCTCATGCGACTATGCTTATTTACGATGCTCGATTTACAAATGATGTCCAAAAGGCTGCTGGACAAGTAAGTGAGACAACATCATTCATTTCTGTTAAAGATGAAGATACGTTTAGTGAAAATGTTTATGAAAAATGGATTGAAGGTTTTCCTACAACAGAGCCGATACCTGATGAACCTATACAAGAGAAAGATACGATTTGTTATTTATACACAGGAGGTACAACTGGATTGCCGAAAGGGGCAGTTCGTTCACACCGAAGTATGTATATGGTTGCACTATTATTTAGTATTGAGTTTTCCATTGGAAGAAATGGTAAAGGTCTTGCTGCTGGTCCCTTATATGGAGCTGCCGCTTTATCCATCGCTATGCCTAACTTCTTTGTTGGAAATCCAGTCCACATATTAGAAGGGTTTCATCCTTTAGAAGTAATTAAAGCAATCGATAAGGAAAAACCAACAACTACATTTTTAGCGCCACCTATGTTAGATGCAATTTTTACATTACCGGAGGAAGTACAACAACAATACGATGTAAGTTCTATGAAAACAATTGTTTCAGTAGGTGCACCATTACTAAATAAAACAAAAAAGAAAACATTAGCTTATTTCAAAAATACAGACTTAAATGAATTTTATGGCGCGTCAGAACATGGTGGTTCTACTAATTTATTCCCTGAATATATGGAACAAAAAGAACGCTCTGTCGGATTACCTATGTTAGGTATGGAAGTTAGCTTACTAGATGACACCGGAAATGAAGTAGAGCAAGGTGAAGTTGGTGAAATTTATGTGAAAGGATTAACACTATGCGATGAATATTATGAAAATGAAGAAGCGACAAACAATGCATTTCATGGAGAATGGCTCGGCTTAGGTGATATGGCCAAACAAGATGAAGAAGGATTTTATTATTTAGTCGATCGAAAACAAGATATGATTTTATCTGGAGCAATTAATGTATATCCTGCTGAAATGGAAGAAGTACTGCATGAGCACCCTAGTGTTAAAGAAGCCGCAGTAATTGGTATCCCACATAAAAAATGGGGAGAAGTTCCAATGGCAATTATCGTCGCAAAAGAAAATGAACACATAACAAGTGAAGACATCATCACGTTTTCGAAAGAACAAATGGCAAAATATAAAGTGCCTCATCAAGTAGAATTCGTCGATGAATTACCACGGAGTTTACAAGGTAAAGTATTAAAGTATAAGTTACGAGAACAATTTTTAAATTAATCCTATCTTTTTATGTACAGTGAAACAAGGATATTCTTTCATGTAGAGAGATATCCTTGTTTTATTTTCTTATATCGCGCATTTGTTTACACGAATTATTTTTCGGGAATAATATTTTTTAACACGTTATTAGGAAGGAAAATGATAAAATGAGCCATTCCAAAACGCTAACGATTCTCCAAATGAATGATTTACACGCTTATATTGATCTTCATACAGAAATGTTTATCGAACAAGGAAAAGAAACATATCGTCCAGCAGGTGGACTTGCTCGGATTGCGACTCTCTTTCAATCTATACGTAAGCAATACCCCCACCAAGTACTTACATTAGATAATGGCGATACATTCCATGGCACTTTTCCCGCCGTACAAAGCAAAGGAGAGGCGCTAATTCCAATGATTAATGCACTTCATTTGGACGCCATGACAGCGCACTGGGAGTTTGCCTATGGACCTAAACAATTCGAGCATCTCGCTTCCCAATTACAACATCCAATGCTCGCGATTAATGTATATGATGAATTAACTAATGAACGAATGTTTCCACCTTATACTATTGTGGAAAGAGCTAATTTAAAAATAGGTGTTATTGGTATTGCAGAACATATTGTGGATAAAACAATGCCCCCTCACTTCTCAGAAGGTATTTATTTTACAATGGGTAACGAAGAACTTCCAACTATCATTCAACAACTGCGTCAAAAAGAAGAAGTTGATCTTATTGTTTTACTATCTCATTTTGGATTTCCACAAGAAGTAAAACTTGCTCAAGAAGTAGATGGTATTGACATCTTATTAAGTGGTCATACGCATAACAGGATAGCGAAACCTGTTGTTGTTAATGATACGATTATATTCCAATCCGGTTGTCATGGTACTTTTATCGGTCGGCTTGATATCGAAGTCGAACAAAATAAAATAAAACATTTCACGCATGAACTTATCGAAGTCGCGGAAACTATTATACCTGACCCCCCTATGCAAAAACTTATAGATGATACAATTCGTCCCAACAAAACCGAACTAAACGAAATTATTGGTCATACGGAAGTTCCGCTTCATCGTTATGCACAATTAGAAACTACGATGGATAATCTTTTATTAGCTGCTTTATTACATGCAAGTAAAGCAGATGTCGCATTTTCTAATGGTTGGAGATACGGAGCACCCGTCGCAAGAGGACCAATTACAATGAACGACCTATGGAATATTATCCCAACGAATCCTCCTGTTTCGACAGTTAATCTAACAGGTAGCGAAATTATTGAAATGATGGAAGCTAGTTTAGAAGCAGTCTTTGCAGCTGATCCATATAATCAAATGGGTGGCTATGTAAAACGATTTCTCGGCATGACTTTATTTGTGAAATTAGAAAACCCTCCTGGCACTCGAATTCAAGTAGCTTTTATTAACGGAAAAGAAATAGAACCAGATCAAACCTACCATGCTGCATTCGTTACGGTTCAAGGTATACCCAGCAAATATGGGATGGACCGTAACAATCTTTCTTTACATGCTATCGATGCACTACGTCAATATATCGAAAAACATGAAGTAGTGACACCCAATTTACAAGGAACGATACAAGTAATCTAATAAAAAATCAGCTAATCTACGTGATGTAGTTAGCTGATTTTTGTTTTGCATATTATATAATTACTAATCTCTTAGTCTAAAATTGTAACTTTAACGTTATGTTTCCTACCCCAGTTTATTGCATCTTGTGTTGTTGGTAGATGAACATCGATGATATTTCCTTTAATTGCACCACCAACATCTCCAGCAACAGCTGTTCCATAACCTTCAACATGTACTTTTGTACCTAATGGAATAACACTTGGGTCAACAGCGATAACCTTTTTGTTACGATCGGCAAGTAAATCAATTCCTGTCGCTGTTATTCCTGAACAACCTTCACACTCTGCTGTATAAGCCGTTGCTTCCATTGATAGTGTCTTAGCTTCTGACTCCGAAGATGGCTTACTTTCTTCAGCCGGTGCTTCTTCTACCTTTTCTTCTGTTGGCTTTTCTTCTTTTTTAGGTTCTTCCTTTTCTACTTCTTTTTCAGGAGCAGGAGTTTCCGGTACTGGTTCTTCCTTTTCCTCTTTAGGTTCAGTTGGTGTACTATCTACTTTTTCAGTTTCTTTTGGCTTGTCTTCTTTTACATCTGTGTTTTTGTCAGATGTATCACCATTTAACGTTAACGTCTGACCAGGGAAAATTAATGTTGAAGAAAGATTATTCCATTCCATTAACTTTTCAAAAGAAACATTATTTTCAAAAGCGATAGCACTTAACGTATCACCTGCAACAACTTTATAAGAGCCTTTATTTGTTGCTGATTCACTTTTAGCTGGCTTATCGTCTTGTTCTACCTTTTCTGCTTCTGCCTTATCTTCTTTTTCTTCAGTAGCAGTTGCTTTCTCTTCAGCCTTTTCTTCCTTTTTATCTGGTGTAGATTCAACAATTTCTTTTTCTTGTTTAGATGATGACTCTACTTCTTTCGGCTTCTCTTGTTTTGGTTTCGTTTCTACCTTCTCTTCTGTTGCTTCTTTTTCTATCTTTAATTTATCACCAGGGAAAATCAAGGTAGATGGGAGGCTATTCCATTCCATAATTTCTTGATACGTGACATTGTATTCTGCTGCAATCTCACTTAATGTATCACCAGACACTACTGTATATGTATCTGACTCAGATTCTTTAGCTACCTTTTTCTTAGCTGCTGATGTTTCATCTACGAGAAGTCTTTGTCCAGGATGAATTAACGTTGATCTTAATTCATTTTTCTCCATTAATTTTTCGACAGTCATATTATATTGTTGGGAAATCCCCCAAAGTGTATCTCGTTTTACAATTTCATATTCTTCCGCTGCATCTACTGTTGCTGCACCCGTAAGAGCAATAGTTGTTGTCGTGATAGCCGTTACTACCTTTTTCATGCAATTATTCCTCCAATCATGTTATGTTACTATACTATAGAATAACAAATTTTTACAAAAAATGCAGTAACAAACTAGTTAAATCTATATTACAAAGTTTTTATTAATGAAATTAGGAGGCATTTAGTATGATTAATAGAGTAATAAGTATGTTTATCATAAGTACCTTCACACTATCGGGATGTGCATCCTTTCAAAACAATGATCACATCGAAACACATGAAACCGACAACCCTAATGCTGAAGAAGTATTACAATTGGATTCCGAGGCGGATATTTTTCAACTAGATGGGGTCATTTATAAAACAAATATTGATTGGGTCGACGAACTGACACTTACTAAAGGTGAAGGAGTTAGTGTAATTAAGAGCCAAAAACAGAATGCTACAGCATTTGAAAATAATACAGCAAACAACCTACCAATTGGAACTAAAATTTATGAACCGCAAGAAAAGATAGATCATAATATATTACTTGTTGAATTAGATGGAGAGATTATGAGCTATTACGCTATAGTGGAAGGATAAAAGGTTAGACCTCACAATTTCTGCCGTCAAAATGCCGGCAATTCGAATTAAAAAACAAAAAAGCAGTTTCTGCCGGAAACAGAAACTGCACAGTATCAATGTTTTACATCATAAGCTCCCAGTCGGAGTTGAACCGACAGCAATGCCTTACCATGGCACCGTTTTACCATTAAACTATGGGAGCAACTTTAAAAAAGCATACTAGATTGATTATACATTTTCTACACAAATCAAACAAGAGATATATGTTCGGATAAATTATATTCGATGTATTAATTCCATAAAAGCTCTCTTCCAATATGTGAGAGAGCTTTTTATGTGATGCTTTTTTCATATTCATTTAAATTTAATTAAAATTAAATCCGTTGCTTCTTTCGCTTTTAAACTATGCTTTTCAAAAGGATCCATTTGAAAAACTTGTTCATTCGTTAAAACAACGGATTGTTCATCTAATACAAATTCTACCTTGCCTGTGCGAACAATAATTAATGTTTCCTCTTCAGCGTGATGCGTTGTTATTTCTTCATCTTTTTCCATCTGAATTTGAATAACATCATAATTTGGTTCGCTTAACATTCTTTCGGCATGTTTGGACCTTTCCCCTAAATTACGTAATGTATCGATTAATTTCATTCTTCAACGCCACCTCTCCCATTTAATGATTAGTTACCCTTATTATAAAGCAATCTAACACCTTTTGAGAGGATTATTTTCTTTTACATCTTTTTATAAATATCAACCTAAGTTTGTACATTTTGTTAGTTGTGGAGATGAATGGGATGATTTATTAAAATTGATAACGGTCCATCTCTTTCCCTTACGGCTCATAAATTGGAGATTATTGAACTACGAGCCGTTACGTGGAATTATGAGACTCTATAAGAAAACATGTGTTGTCGTGCAGTATTATGAGTCTTTATAAGAAAATATAAGCTCTTACGTCGATTTTATTCATTCTTGACTAAAACTTATATCCTTTAAAACTAGTATCCTCTTATTTAAAATTATTTAAATAAAAAAACACCTACACACTAAATAGTATGCAGACGTTTTTACGTAGTGGAGCCTAGCGGGATCGAACCGCTGACCTCCTGCGTGCAAGGCAGGCGCTCTCCCAGCTGAGCTAAGGCCCCTTATGTATAAATAGATGGTGGGCCTGAGTGGACTCGAACCACCGACCTCACGCTTATCAGGCGTGCGCTCTTACCAGCTGAGCTACAGGCCCATCTATATGATTCTAGAAAGCTATGTATTATTATACTCTCTCAAAACTAAACAGACAAATAAAAATATCTCACGAATAATATTCGTGTTCCGAAGTTACACCACAGAAACTGTGATGTAACTATATCCTTAGAAAGGAGGTGATCCAGCCGCACCTTCCGATACGGCTACCTTGTTACGACTTCACCCCAATCATTGGTCCCACCTTCGGCGGCTGGCTCCCAAAAGGGTTACCTCACCGACTTCGGGT
>JAPFDT010000009.1 GCA_026169815.1 Pseudogracilibacillus sp. | reverse complement strand
TTATTTACATCCCTTCAAATAGCTCTAATACAACTGCAGATCCGACTGCGAATCCTAATGTGATGAGGAAAATAACGATGACGATTCCCCACGATAATCCTTTAGAAAGTTTAGCGACAATTTGTAATCCAATCGCAGTAATAATCATGCTCCAAATCGTAAAGATCTCCAGCGATGATAAAATTGCCCCTAACACACCGTCAGCGCCGACTATTGAATTTAAACTCGTTAAATATACTTCAGGGTCTGGCTTCGCCATCCCGAAAAAGCCAATCGCATTAACAAAAGTACTTATCACGACAATGATGTAAATAAAGGTATTCATGGAAAACATTTGTTTAAAAGTGACTGTTGATTTAGCTATTTTCGCGACAATAAAATAAATGAGTGTATTAATAAAAATGGCAAATATCGGAATCAATAAACCTGTAATCGCAAATGTCGCTTGGGCAAAAATCGTCGCAATCATCACTTCTTCTTCTGTCATGTCAGTGAAAAATGGATCATCACCTAAAAAATCAATTTGCGTCATCATGAGTAACATGCCGAGTACTGATAAAATCGTCACAATAATGAAAGGTACTAAAATTTTTGGATTATCTTTAATCCGTTTAAATTGTGTACTCGGTTCCGTAATGATACCTAATAATGATGGCTTTTCTAACACTTCTTGCTGCTCTTGTTCATCTATTTCATTATTCATCTTTGTTCTCTCCTTTTATTATTCATGAATTTGAATTGCTGTAATAACCGTTCCGGAAATATACTCCGCTTTCCGCGGGCGAGCAGTGAGCCTCCTCGGGCTATGCCCTGCGGGGTCTCACATCGGCTCTTCTCTTCCCGCTGGAGTCTCCGTATATTTCCTACACTTAATTTTAAATTTATAATCTTTCATGTGTAAAATATACTTATCTAGCCTTAAGGATTTTCTGACTCATGCTCTTCCCTAGCTAAACGCCTATGATGAAAAGTTTTTATACCAAACGTTCGTGTTCTTAATTATATTATCCCATTATGAAATACATAAAGATTAATTGAATCAACAAATTATAGCAAAAGAAACATACGAAGACCCCGCAGGAAGTGATTTTCCTCCGCGGCAAACTAAGTACGCGACGTCCTGTCGCAACGTTTGCATTTGCACATCCTGTACTTCGAGGCTGAAGCCGTTCCCTCGGAAAGAAAAGTAGGTTTCTGTAGAGACTGTCAAAACATTATAAAAATATTGACACATAATTAGGACGTAGTCTATTATTTTGTTTCTACTTCTTCCAACGTTTCCGCTAGTTCTGTCATTTCTTCTAACGTTACATTTGGGTTAATAAACCATAAATTGTAGGTTAAACCTTTTTCATTCCAATCGATCATTTTCATTTCATCTAAATCAATGTAACTTCCTGGTTCGTCACGAACAGTAATGGCGTCACTCAACTCATCGTCATCCGTAAAATCTTCAGCAGAATCATCGGATTTTATAATCGATACATTCACATAAGGTAAACCGTCTTTATTGTAAGAAATATCGACACTTTCCATATTATAGTCATCATCAGAACTGACAAAATAGGTAACTTCTTCGATTGTAAAGGCGTCATCTTCTTGAATATATAAAAAAGGATCTTCCATTTTTTCAACCGCTTCTTCTAACGTAATTTCTTCATCACCAAGCTCATCGGAAAAATCTTCTATCGTCACATCGTCTGGCAAATCGAGTGTGAACTCGTCATCATCGATTTGTGCGTCTAATTCTAATTTCGTATATTCGATAATTGAATAACTATCCGCTGAATGATTTGCTGTTTTTAAGACGAGCCAATTTTCTTTATCTATCCAAATTTCTTGTGTACCATAGAGCGATTTTTCATTAGGCTTTTTCTCTGCGATTAAATGGATTGCTTCTCTACCGGCGATTGTTTCGTTTTCCTGTTTTTCTATCGTGTGCGTGTCTTCAGTAAGTTCAAGCAAGTTTTCTACTCGCTCTTTCGATGATAAGTTCAGTTCGCTCGAATCATCAAACTCTGTTTCATATAAGACATTCGCTGTCACATCATACATCTTTATCGTAGTACCTTCTTTCAATGTCACCATCGTTTCACCTTCAGATCTCGTCTCTTCTAATGATTTATCACCTTTACGC
>JAPFDT010000029.1 GCA_026169815.1 Pseudogracilibacillus sp. | reverse complement strand
TTTCCAGCGACAAGCTTTATAGCTTCAAGCGATATTCGGTCTTTCCTCACTTCTACATATAAAAAAATAGTAGCACAAGACATCGGCCAATGTCTTGTACTACTAATCTTAGTATGTTTCCGCGGGCGAGCGTTGAGCCGCATCAGGCTTCGCCTTACAGGGTCTCAACCTGCTCTTTTCTCCCGCTGAAGTCTACGTATATTTCCTACACTATATTTTAATTCTCCATTTTCATATACAGAAAATATGGTTTTGTCCCAGCCTCAAGAAATATCAATATGAAATTCATATATACTCAATCAAGAACAATCCATCTGTATCAATACTTCAATGATTTATAAAATGGATAAAGATTGATTAAAATTGACTGAAATTGATAGTACTTGAACCAATTTGAACCAAAATAGATGTTAGTTGAATACAATATTAAACATTCTATTTATTTTTACTTCAATGAGGAATTAGGCTTTTTAATCTTAAGCAAACGCGCCCGATTGCAGAAGATTCGTTTTCAAGATAATCTTATACAGCGATATTAATTTTCTTTCACTATTACCCCCATTAATTCAATAACTTCAACCAATAAGCGTTAATCCTTCTTAGATTAACGTAACTCGTCACTGTAGTAATAGTGCAACTGCACATTGCAAAAGTAATAACGCCAATATAATATTTATTATTCGATAATATTTGAAATATGTCTTTTGTAATAACCCGCCGAAAAATATCCAAGTCAGGGTAGCAATCGTACCTACTGTAGCAATAATCATTTCAAAAAATAAAAGCGTCCCCAGTGATGAGTAATAAGGTGTAATATATCCTGTTAATGCGGTAATCCCAAATAAAAATATTTTTACATTAACAATTTGCAGGACAAAGCCAATCCAAAAAGAGGGCTGTTTGTCAGACTTTTTATTGTCAGGCTTACTGATTGCAACCTCATAGGCAAGCCATAAAATATAAATAACTCCCGCATATGTAAGTACATTCATAATTGGATTTATTAAGTTGTCTAATCCAAAAATAAAGAAGGCACATAACGCTTGTACAAAAAAATAACCGGCAAATATCCCGAAGTATAAAGGCTTTCCTTTTTTCCATCCATAATTCGTCATCGTATTTAATGCCAGAATATTACCCGGCCCCGGTGTAAAAGCATTTATTAGTGCGTAGATAACAAATGAAAACAATACTTGAACTCCCATACAACATTCACTCTCCAATATAAATCATCAACATCCATAATTATAAGGGAGTTTCCCGGGTATAGCATAATACTTAAAAGTCATATCCTGATATAACTAAAAGTTATATCAAACTGAATGGGAAGACAAATTTTCATTTATAATTCCTGTTCAACCTTTTTTAAAGCATCCAAATATATTTCACCAAGTCGCGATAACCTGACATCTCTATGCTGTATGGTTCCTACACGTATAAGTTCATCTACATTAAGAGGAACAGCAATAATATAATCCCCATGAAGATATTTAGGAAAAATTCCCGAAGAAATTGTGTAACCATCGAGACCAATCATAAAATTTACAATAGCTGCCCTATCACTGACTTTGATGCTTTTCTTCACACTTCTAGTACTTAAAATTTCTTCTGAAAAATAAAAAGAATTGTACTCTCCTTGTTCGAAAGAAAGGCAAGGGTAGTCATCTAATTCTTCCAAATTAATCGATTCTTTGTCAGCTAATGGATGTCTTTTGCTAATAAACACATGTGGTTTTGCCTTAAATAATTCTGAAAAGGTCAAATTCCTTTCTTTTAATAATTTTAATAAAACAGATTCATTATAATTACTTAAATAAATAATCCCTAACTCACTTCGTAAATTTTTAACATCTTCAATGATTTCATATGTTTTCGTTTCACGAATAGTAAACTCATACTCAGAAGACCCAAATCCTTTTACAAGTTCCACAAAAGCATTGGCTGCAAAAGTATAATGCTGGGTTGAAATAGCAAAATGCTGCTTAGCTGGTTTTTCACTTAAATATTTTTCTTCAAGCATGTTATACTGCTGCAATACCTGTCTGGCATAACCCAGAAACTCGGCTCCTTTATTAGTAACAGTAACTCCTCGATTCGTTCTAATGAATATAGTAAATTTAATATCCTTTTCCAATTCCTTAATTGCATTCGATAATCTTGGCTGGGAGATGAATAAACTTCTTGCTGCTTCATTCATGGATCCCTTGCTTGCTACTTCTAATACATATTTTAATTGTTGTAAAGTCAAATTGAATACCTCTCTTTCAAAGTTCCAATCATTAATTTAACAATAGATTTTACCACTTTTCTATCGAACACATTCAAATTTATAGAATCCTCAAGAAGTTTTATTCCATTAAATGGCCCGTTTGTTGAAAAATGTTTTTATTGAAATCACTTATATTTGTACAATAAGTATAACATTCTCGGTAAGTTGAGGCCATGCCGGAAGAAAGCGGTCAGCTGTAATAAAAGTAAATGGATTTAACTTCAAACGTAAAGTTCGTGTTTAAGCTAGAAAATATGAATGATGAAATTGATTCAAGTATAATTATATGAAGAAAAAGCTAATCACCTTTAAAAGAGTGTGATTAGCTTTTTGTTTTGAAAAAAAATAACATTGACTTCTTAGTGTATTAACCATATAATACAGTCAGTGTATTAATCGAGTAACACACTAAGGAGTTTATTAAGTGAGAGTTGGTGATTAAACATGCGGTTGACCTTAGATAGTCGTGCGCCTGTCTATATACAAGTTATCGAATATTTCAAAGTACAAATTGCTAGTGGTGAATTGGAAAAAGGAGCAGAAATCCCTTCACGTAGAGAATTAGCTAATACATTAAAAATAAATCCAAATACTGTGCAACGAGCTTATAAGGAAATGGAGGAAGTGGGATTGATTTTTACCGAAGGAAATATGCCGAGTAAGGTAACGAAAGATGAAGAAGTCATTAAAGCAATAAAAGATGCATTATTACAAGATTCGATAACAAACTTTATTACATCTGTTCAAAGCTTAAATGTACCGTTAGAAGCAATTATCCCGTTAATTGAAGAGAAGTATAAGCAGGCAAATGTACAGAGCAAGGAGGAAGACAATGATTGAAGTAAAAGAAGTAGAGAAGAAATATGGTAAAAAAAGTGTACTAAGCGGTATGTCGTTTACGGCACATAAAGGAGAAGTGACTTGTCTTATCGGTGTCAATGGATCGGGTAAAACGACGATTTTAAATGCAATTATGGGACTAACCCCATTTAAAAAAGGTGATATTTTAATCGATGGAAAAAGACTACATAAGGAAATGTATGAAAAGATTGCGTATATTCCAGACACGATGACGATGATATCCTCATTGAAAATTTCGGAAGCATTCGAATTTATGAATGATTTTTATACCGTTTGGAATCAAGAAAAAGCACAATCATTGTTAACGTTTTTTAATTTAACTACTGATATGAAAATTAGTGAATTATCAAAAGGAAATAAAGCAAAAGTAAACTTAGTGCTCGGGCTTGCATTAGATGTTGATTATGTCTTGATGGATGAGCCGTTTTCGGGTATAGATATTTTCAGTCGTGAGGAAATTGCGAATGTGTTTACTTCTCATTTAATTGAAAATCGTGGTGTTATCGTAACGACGCATGAAATCCAAGATATTGAGCACCTCATTGATAAAGCGATATTGATTAATGATGGTATTGTTGTGAAAGAGTTCAATGCGGAAGAAGTAAGAGAAGAACAAGGAATGTCAATTGTCGATGTGATGAGGGAGGTATATCGTTCATGAGTAATTTCTTGAAACTATTTAATTTTGAATGGAATCGATTTATTAAGTTATATATTATTTTGTTTGGTCTTGTTTTTATCGTACAAATGATAGGTTTGTCATATTTGATATATGACTATAAAGCAATGATAAATCTAGAAATTGGGAAAAACCATATGAGCACAGAACAATTTGTTGATATGTACGGGATGTTTGGTATTGATCACTTAAGTATTTCGATATTATTTATTGCACCAATTGGAATTAGTGTTGCAGCTCTACTGTTTTATGTGCCATTTATTTGGTACCGTGATTGGTTTGCTCGTAACACATTTATTTATCGCCTATTTATGTTACCAACATCACGAATGAATTTGTTATTTGCAAAACTAGCAACGATTATAGTTGGTGTATTAAGTATAGTAGCTTATCAACTTATTTTATTAGTTTTATATAAAGGAATCATATCATGGACAATACCGACTGCTTTTCGAAATGATGTTAGTGTGTTAGAAATGGTGATGGAATCAAGCTATTTATCAATTGTACTACCTGGTGGAGTAATGGAATTTCTCGTTGCTTATGGATTAGGTACGATGTTCGTCATCATTATATTCACAGCTATTTTAATGGAGAGAAGCTTTCGTTGGCTAGGCGCTTTTTTAGGAGCGTTATATATCCCGGCAATGGCTATTACCTTTTACGCACCATTGATTATCATTGAGTTATTTTATACTTCATTTCCGTTATATGCTAATGAATTATTTTATGTATTCTTAGTGATGTGGATCATTATTACAGTTGGTTCATTGTTGCTAAGTCGTTATTTATTAAATCGGAAAGTAACGGTATAAGGGGGATATGTATGAGTAAGTATTGGAAGTCAATTACATTTGGAGTCATGACAATCATTGTATTAACGCTTTTTTATGTGAACAATGCTAATTATTCGAAACAACTACCGCAATTTTCTATAGAAAAAACAGATGGTGAAGCGGAGACCTTAGATAACTTAGCAGTTGATGCACAATATTATTATGCAATGAACGGGGTTGAATCTATTCGAGTAGACCAAGCTGGAACAAATTATTTACGTGATGAAAATTATTTTAAACGATTAGAAGGTTTCTCACAAGGTCCAGAAATAGAACAATGGCAACAAGATTTTCGAAGCTTCATGCGTGGTAAAAATGCCTATGAAGGTCATTTTTTAGAAACAGACAAAGAGTTAACTTATGCAAATGTCATAGCTGATTCATCATTTTCTTGGGAGTTTGACACATTTGAAATTCATATACTAGATAAAACTACAAACAAGGATCACTATTTTACAGTGAACATTCCAGAATATACGAAATATAGGCATCAAGATATTTTATATACACATGTAAATAACGATGAATTTACAATAGTGACAGAAGGAAATTATGATGAAGATAAAATGAATAAAGTAGATGTAAATCGTTATACATTTAATACAGAAACAGAAGTATTAATTGAAGAAGAACGCATATATGAAACGACGTTAAGTCAAAGTGAGCAAATCGATGAAGAAATCTTTGTGCATACAAGTGATCGGGATAATGATTATTTTATTATTGAAAAACAGAAAAATGTATTTGAGGATATTGAATCACCAAGAGGAGAAATTACAGATGTCGCTCATTCATTAGAAACGAAAGCGCTCATTAAATATAATGCGGAAACGAAAAAGAAAGAAGAAATTGACTTGCCCAAAGAAATTGAAAAAGCGCCATTTATTGGTTTCGATGATACGACATATTATTTTACGGACATAACTACTAGTAATGTTACGATTATTCCGTACGTATATAAAGACGATAATATGCTGGAAACTTGGGAAGTAGATGTTAAGCAACCAGAAGATGCTTCATGGGGAACTTATGCAACGTTAAAAGATAATAAGTTATATTATTTAGATCACAGATTTGATGAAGCCACGTTACCAGATTTATATGTTATTGATTTAGAGAAGGAACAGTTAACTTTTAAAGGGGAAGTAACGACAAAAGAGCCGATAAAAGGCATCGAAAGATACGACTTTCAAGAGATATTCGTTTATTAAAAAAACATGGTCGACATCTATTAGTCGACCATGTTTTCATATATACGTGCAATTTTTTCTTCAAATGGTTCAGTGTGCACAATTCTAGCTTCTCTCACATATTCTTTACCTTCTACAAATAGTAGCAAAACAGGTGCAGTAAATACGTTGAACTTACCAGCTATTTCAGTCAATTCACTTGCATCAATCGTTCTCGTTTTAATTTTAGGGTAATTACTAAACATTTCTTCCATTTGTGGTTGTAATCCGTGACAAACACTACAGTTAGGCATCGTAATATAAAGGAATGCTAATTCATTTTCTTCAATAAACGTCTCTGTATCCTTGATTGATGTTAAAGTTTTAAATGCTGTCATGAATAATACCCCTTTCCACTTCCTTACTATTATTATACAAGTGATTAGTAATTAATACCTGTTATTTGTTTGTATATTTTGTAAAGTAAAAGCTGTGCATCATAAGAATGCACAGCTTTGTGTGAGGAAATTAGTCATACATTGATTCTGGGCGAACTGGATCTAAGCAAGAAATACCGCAGAAGCAATCTAAATCAACTGTAATACAGATTCCTGTGTAGCAGAAGTTATCAAAATAATGGTCACCATAAGCTTTACACATTGAACAGCCACAACCGCTAGTATGAAGTTGCGTGCTTTCGACGTCTCCCTCAAGGCTATGTCCGTCGCGACCACCTTTACTTTGAATTGGTTCTAATAATTCAAGTGTTACACAGCTGTTTGAACCTTTCTTGAATCCTTTTACTTTAAAGATTGCAGATTCTACACAGCGGAAGTTTCCACGTCTATTACCTCTTCTGCCTCTTCTGCTCGTAAATCCTGATCCGACAAATGGCTTAACACAATCTTTTGTAAATAACATAAATGGAATTGTATTGTAGCGACGAGGTCGGTGATGACGGTCAGGTGATAGTAAATCATCAATGGACCTATCACAGCTTGTTACACAATCTACATCATCAGATGCTCTTTGTTGTGCATCAAGAATTTTTTTAATGACATCTTTTACGCAATCGTCACCACCACCGTAATTATAACTTCCTCCTCTAACTTGACAACTCATATTGAAGCCCTCCTTGAAATGTTTTGACTTACAATAACACTATATGTAGAAATCCTTTCTGAGGTTGTACGAACGTCTAGTTCAATCATAAATACGCAAATGTCATGATATGTTCACAGTAATTAAACAAACAATTTAAACTCTTCAAAATATGTTGAATTAATATAAGTTTATTTGTATAATAATACTTATCTTTATAGTAGAGTTTTTTCCCAACTTAGGAGGTGTGACATGGAACAAGAAAGAATATTGGATTTTTTAAAGCGTCTATCAGATGGTATTGCAATTATGTTTGGTAAAGATTGTGAAGTAGTTATTCATGATATGAAACAAGAAGAAGCGTCGATTCTTTATATTGCAAACGGGCATGTTACACAAAGAAATATAGGCGATAAATTAGATTTTTTAGGTACAAGTGAATTAGATACACTTCATAAAGAAAAAGATCTCGTAAATCGAAAAGGACAATCTAAAACAGGTCACTCAATCAAAAGTTCTACCTTTCATATTGAAGGAGAAGATTATCATTTTGCATTAGGTGTAAATTATGATTATACGAATATGGAAGTGTTGCATAATGTTGTGACGGATTTTATCCAAGTCGGTGAACCAATAGCAGAAAACGAACTAGAAAAAGATGAAAATTTAGAAGGTCAGTTAGAGGAGGTTTTCGCAGAGGCAATTGATTATGTAGGAAAACCATTGCCATTTATGCGGAAACAAGATCGTGTAGAAGTAATAAAGTACTTGTATGATAAAGGAGCATTTTCCATTCATAAAAGTATTCCAATAATTGCGGATAAAATGTGTGTATCACGTTATACGATTTATAATTATATAAAGGAAATAAAGGAGTAGCCTAGGGTTTAGCTACTTCTTTTTATTTTTTAAATATAATCCCAGGTAAACAGGTGCGATTAATAAAGTTGTGTGCTATAATGAAAAAAACAAAGATAAAAGGGGAGCATCTTGATGAAGAATGTAACGAATATTGCTCAATTAATTGGGGAAACCCCATTAGTGAAATTAAATCGAGTGACAGATAATAAAGGTGCAGAAGTGTACGTTAAACTAGAATCATATAATCCAACTCGCAGTGTAAAGGATCGGGCAGCTTATTATATGATAGAGCGAGCTGAAGCAGAAGGCGTTTTACAGCCTGGTGCGACAATTATTGAACCGACATCTGGTAACACAGGGATAGGGTTAGCAATGAATGCGGCTGCTAGAGGTTATAAAGCAATTATCGTTCTCCCTGATTCGTCTACTGAAGAACGGGTAAATATTTTAAAAGCATATGGAGCAGAAGTCGTTTTTACACCAAGTATTGGTAAGATGTCAGCTGCAATTAAGAAAGCGGAAGAAATTGCGGCAGCGACACCAAATAGCTTTGTTCCAATGCAATTTGAAAATAGTGCTAATCCAGATATTCACCGGATTACGACAGCAAGAGAGATTATTACGGCGATGGAGCAAGAGAATAAGCAACTTGCTGCATTTGTCTGTACTGCTGGAACGGGTGGTACGATTACAGGAACAGGGGAAACGTTAAAAGAATATGATAGCAAGATAAAAAATTATGTCGTGGAGCCAGCTGGTTCACCTGTTTTATCAGGAGGAAGTCCAGGTAAGCATAAATTAGTTGGTACAAGTCCAGGTTTTATTCCAGATATTTTGAATACAGACATCTATGATGAAATTATTCAAATAGAAGATGAAGATGCATATAAAACAGTTCATGCGTTAGCATCACAAGAAGGAATCTTATTAGGTCCATCAGGTGGAGCGTCTGTATATGCAGCATTACGCGTTGCTAGTCAATTAGAGGCTAGTGAAACAGTCGTTTGCATTGCGCCAGATACAGGAGAGCGCTATTTAACTAGTGATTTATTTGATAATGTATAAAAAGGCAGTCCGTCCATTTGTCTGTAGTAGCAAGAGACGGACTTAAAAACTAAATAATGTACTGTTTTATTTTTTAACAAAAACTCGACTAATTTCATAGGATTAATAATGAATGGGTTGCTCGGAGGGATTGTATGTATTTATCAATTGAAGGTATTCATAAATCATTTAACACAAAAAACAAAGGAAAACTAAAAGTGCTAGATAATATCAATTTAGATATTGAACAAGGCGATTTTGTTTCTATTGTTGGTCCGTCTGGTTGCGGAAAATCAACATTGTTATATTTGATTGCCGGTCTTGAAAAATCTGACACTGGATCGATTACTGTATCAGGTAAAAAGGTGAAAAATCCTGGACCAGATCGTGTTGTTGTGTTTCAAGAAGATGGCTTATTCCCATGGTTAACCGTTTTAGATAATGTCACATATGGTTTGAAACTAAAAGGGTTATCCAAAAAAGAGATAAAGGAAAAAGCGATCGATGTTTTAAAAATGGTTCATTTAAGCAATTATATAGACTCATATCCTCATCAGTTATCTGGAGGGATGAAACAACGAGTATCTATCGCACGAGCGCTTGTTATGGAGCCAGATATTTTACTTATGGATGAACCATTTTCCGCATTAGATGAACAAACTCGCATGGTATTACATAAAGAGTTGTTAGAAATTTGGCGGAAAACGAAGGTGACGATTTTCTTCGTCACACATAATATTCGAGAAGCGGTTCAATTATCAGAGAAAGTCGTTGTTTTTGCAACTAGGCCAGGCAGAATTAAGGAAATCATTCCCGTACCTTCAACAAAAGATGGAATTATGCCAGACTCTGTCACGCTATATACAGAACAAAAAATATTAAAGATTTTACAAGAAGAAATAGAAAAAGTGTTAAAGGAGGAAATGGGAGATGACTACAGCTTTGAGACGAATCATATTCATCGCGATCATAGCGGTGATTTGGGAAGTAACATCTAGAATTTCGGGGTTACCAGATTTTATGTTTCCGAGTTTAACACAAGTATTTGCAACATTGTTTAATGGATTAGTAGAAGGTCAAATAGCTGTAGCAATTCTAACGAGTATGAAACGTATAGCTATCGGTTTTGTTATTGCTATTTTATTAGGAGTAACTTTCGGATATTTAATTTGGCGCTATAAATTAGTCGAAGATACTTTAGGATTTATCGTAACAGCACTTCAGTCTATCCCAAGTATTGTGTGGTTTCCGCTCGCAATTATTTGGTTTGGTTTAAATGATTTTGCAATTTTATTTATCGTTACAATAGGTGCGACTTGGACGATGACGATTAGTGCAACAAGTGGATTTAAAAATGTACCTAGTTTGTACCAGCAAGTAGCGAAGACGTTTGGTTCAAGTGGTTTTCATTTTATTAAAACAGTTATCATTCCAGCATCAATTCCACAGTTGTTATCAGGTTTACGAATTGCGTGGGCATTCTCATGGCGAGCTTTAATGGCAGGAGAGTTGCTTGGTGGAGGAGGTGGACTTGGTGAACTGTTAGAAACAGGCCGTTCACTAGGACAGATGGATCTCGTTATTTCTGTCATGATTATTATTGCTGTTATTGGAACGATTATGGATCGAGTCGTGTTTATACGGTTAGAAAAATCAGTGCAAACGAAGTGGGGAATTAGTTAAAAATATAAGGGGGAATTTCAGATGAAAAGGTTTGTGCAATTATCACTATCTATTATTGTATTAATTGGTGTGTTAGTAGGATGCTCAAGCAACGATGAGAATACTGTGAAAATAGGTTACTTTCCAAACTTAACTCATATTGCATCGATTGTTGCTTTAGAAAAGGGTTATTTTGCTGAAGAGTTTGGTGAAGACGTTGAAATTGAAACAAAGACTTTTAGCAATGGTGGATTATTTATGGAAGCAATGCAAACAAAAGAAATAGATATCGGAACAGTAGGGCCAGGTCCATTATTAAATATCTATGCTAAACATCCTGAATTTCGTATTGTTTCTGGTGCAGTAAATGGTGGAGCAGTGCTTGTTGCGGCAAAAGAAGGTGGCGTCGAATCGTTAGAAGATTTAGATGGAAAAAAGGTAGCGATACCTGTAATCGGCAGTACGCAAGACGTGATGCTTAGAAAAGCGCTTCAAGAAGTAGATTTGAAGACAACATCAAGTGGCGGAACAGTTGAATTATATGCGGCAGCTCCAGCTGATTCAGCGACATTATTCGTGCAAAATTCTGTTGAAGCAGCAGCAACTCAAGAACCTTGGGGTTACATTTTAGAGAATCAAGCAGAAGGTAATTTGTTGTTAGGTTGGGATGAGTTTGCTTGGGGGAAAGAATCGACTAACACTATTGTAGCGGCAAGTAGCGAGTTTACAGAGAATGAAGAACAAACTAAAGAATATTTACAAGCACATAAACGAGCAGTTGAATTCATTCAAGAAAATGAAGAGGAAGCGCAAGATTTAGTCATTCAACATATTAAAGATTTAACAGGAAAAGAAATTGACAAAGCAGAAACAGAAGCGGCATTTAGCCGTCTAGAAGTGACAACAGAAGTAAATGAACAAGTGATTCAGGAAATGGCAGACATTAGTGAAGAAGCAGGATACGTTGATTCTAACGATATTTCAGGATTAATTGATCTATCCATTATCGAGAAAATTAAATAAGTAAATCAATTTTATCATTCGTATTCGAATTGAAAAAAAACACATCAGATAGCATAATCGCTTCGTTTTCTTTCATTCCAGCCGTCTGCATTCTGCGGGCATGGCCTCAACTCTTTATACAACACGTTAGTGTTGTATAAAGGATTTTCGGACTCATGGGTTTCACTATCGTTCACCCACCGAAGAACTTTTGCTTCTCCCGCAAGAGTCAGTCGGCTTTCATTCAAGAAAACTTAGTATCATAATCTAAACACGTATGAGTTATATATGGTTATAACTCATACGTGTTTTTAATTTAACTCCCTTACGATGAAGATGTTTTAAGCAAACAATATTAAGAAGAGGGTGGACAAAATATGAACACTACCTTGAAATAAAACGATGAAACTACTCAATTTAACTGAAAAACAGCAGTACTACAGGTATAATTAAGAAAGATGAAGTTATCGCTTTGCAAGTAAATGGCAAGGGGGAGACGTGATGACAATGGAACGTTATTCGCGACAAATATTATTTAATCCAATTGGCGAAACAGGTCAACAATTATTAGCGCAAAAGCATGTACTTATTGTCGGCGTAGGTACATTAGGTACATTGAGTTCAGAAGCACTTGCTCGCGCAGGAGTGGGGAAATTAACACTTGTTGATCGTGATTATATTGAATGGAGTAATTTACAGCGCCAACAATTATTTACAGAAGCTGATGCAAAAAATCGTGTACCAAAAGCAGTAGCTGCGACAAAACGATTACGAGAAATTAACTCGGAAATAGAGATTATCTCGCATATTGCCGATGTTGCACCTGAAGAAATGGAAGAGCTTATCACAGGTGTAGATTTAATTTTAGATGCGACAGATAATTTTGATATACGAATGATTATTAATGATGCCGCACAAAAACATAATGTTCCTTGGATTTACGGTTCTTGTGTAGGAAGTTATGGCATGAGTTATACAGTAATTCCAAATGAAACGCCATGTTTGCATTGTTTAATTGAAAACATCCCTGTCGGCGGCGCAACGTGTGATACAGCGGGAATAATTCATCCAACAGCAAGTCAAGTTGTTGTTCATCAAACGGCAGAAGCGTTAAAGATTTTAACGAACAATAAACAAGCTTTGCGTGGTAAGTTGATTTCTTTTGATATATGGGAAAATCAAGTCATAGAAATGGGTGTACAATCAGTGAAAAAGGATAATTGCCCGTCGTGTGGCTCTAATCCAACGTATCCTTTTTTACAATATGATCACCAGACGAAATCGGCTGTATTATGTGGGAGACAAGCAGTGCAAATTCGTCCACCAAAAAAGCAAGAACGTAACTTAGCTGAAACTGCAAAGCAATTAGATAAATTAAACGGTGTAGTTGAGTTAAATGACTTTTTGTTGTCTTTTACAATTGGCGAGGAGCGACTCGTTTTGTTTGCTGATGGACGAGCGTTAATTCATGGCACAAATGATCTGGAAAAAGCCAAAACATTATATCACCGTTATTTTGCATAAGTGGGCTTGTAGATTAAGTCTTTTAATCGAGCCACATGAATGAAAAAAGGTGTTATATTGATTTTTTATAAAATAATAATTTAACAACTATACCCGTTACTTAATTTTGAAGGACTTTTGGCTGTATTATCAATTCTCCTTTTCCATAGACTCTTTTATCTTATTCTTTCTAACATGGGAATTAACGTGTTTCTATATTAGATAGCAAAAAAACACTACATTTTGATGGCAGCCCCTAAAGTTAAAGTTATAATCTTGCTTTAGGGGATCATCGTCCTTGTAGTGTTAAATCATACAGAGAATATTTCCTTTTTTGATGCAATAATAAGCAAGAAATTATGTCCCAACTTCTTGCTTATTAATGCTCTCTTCAATCAGTGTGCGAACCTTTGCTTTTTTACCTTGATGAAGTAAATCGACAATTTTACTTCCGACAATGACGCCGTCGCAGTGGGCACCTAACTCATGTGCTTGTTGTGGATTCGATACGCCAAAACCTGCTAAGACAGGGACACTAGCATGTTTTTTTAATGTCGTTAGATAGGTTGAAATATTATCTTCATGTGACGTGCGTACTCCAGTTGTCCCTTTTACAGCTACCGCATATAAAAACCCTTCTGAACGGCGAGCAATTTCTTGTAGACGTTCTGGTGTACTTGTTAAGGCAGCTAGCCGAATAAAGGCAATATTGTGTGTCGTTAGTGCTTCTGCAATAAGGTCTTCTTCCTCTAACGGAATGTCGGGAATAATAATCCCATCGACGCCAACTCGTTCACATTCTGCAGCAAACCTTTCTATACCAAAGACGAAAATTGGATTAACATACGTCATTAATACGATTGGAATTGTTCGCGTTTCTTTATCTTCTGCTAATACGTCTAAGACCTTTTTTAATGTAGTCCCTTGTTCAAGTGCCCGAATACTGCCTTCTTGGATAGTAGGTCCATCAGCTACAGGATCAGAAAAGGGGATGCCTAATTCAATCGCAGCCGCTCCGGAATCTTGCAGAAATTGAATTCTTTCTGGTAAATTTTGTACACCATTTTCTCCATCACCAGCGACGATATATGGGACGAATAAATGTTGATCATTTGCTTGTATGTTATTAAAATATTGATTGATTTTTTCTTTTCCCATGTTAACGCTCCTCTAACTTATTTTTCACTTGTTGTACATCTTTATCGCCACGACCAGATAAATTAATGACGATTGTTTCATTAGCTGGCACTTCTTTTGCTAATTTAATTGCATAAGCGATAGCGTGTGAGCTCTCTAAAGCTGGAATAATTCCTTCTGTTTTAGAAAGTAATTGGAATGCCTCAAGTGCTTCTTCATCTGTAATTGAATCATAAGTAACCCGTTTAGAAGCGGCTAGATGACTATGTTCTGGTCCTACACCAGGATAATCGAGACCAGCTGATATAGAAAATGCCTCTTTAATTTGTCCTGATTCAGATTGTAATAGTTGCGTCATTGTCCCGTGTAAAACTCCAGTCTCACCGGCACTTAATGTTGCGGCGTGCTTTCCACTTGCTAACCCTAAGCCACCAGCTTCAACACCATATAACTTCACTGCCTCATCGTCGATAAAAGGATGAAACATACCAATAGCATTACTGCCACCACCAACTGCAGCTATAATGTGGTTTGGAAGTTTTCCAGTATGAACTTGTATTTGTCGTTTTGTTTCTTGGCCGATAACTGCTTGGAAATCACGAACGATTTTTGGAAAAGGATGTGGTCCAACGACAGAACCTAAAATATAATGTGTATCTTCTACATTACTTACCCAATAACGTAAGGCTTCATTTACGGCATCTTTTAAAGTTCCCGAACCTTGCGCGACACTTTTTACTTCGGCACCGAGCAGTTCCATTCGAAAGACATTTAATGCTTGACGTTCAACATCCAATTCTCCCATGAAAACAATACATTCTAAATCTAGTAATGCACAAACTGTCGCTGTAGCAACACCATGTTGACCTGCTCCGGTTTCGGCGACTATCTTCTTTTTTCCCATTCTTTTAGCAAGTAAGGCTTGACCAATCGAGTTGTTAATTTTATGGGCACCTGTATGATTTAAATCTTCACGCTTTAAAAAAATTCGTCCACTACCGAGCTTTTTTGCTAGGTTTTTAGCTTCGTATAATGGGGTCTCTCTGCCGACGTATTCCTTTAAATAGTAGTCGAGTTCCTCCATGAAACTGTCGTCTTTTTTAGCTTCTTTGTATGCTTCTTCTAATTCTAATAAAGCAGGCATTAATAATTCTGGTACAAAACGTCCACCAAAATCTCCGAAACGCCCTCTATAATCAGGCATTGTATATGTTGTCAATTTAGTTCAACCTCTCTGTCTGTTTTGCATTTATAATAAAGTTATTAATTTTTTCTATATCTTTCTTGCCATTTGTTTCGACACCACTTGATACATCGACTCCTGTTGGTCGTACCTTTTTAATTGCAGATTCGATGTTAGCAGGGGAGAGTCCACCGGCTAGAATAAGCTTTTCTCGCGGAATATGTAATTCATCTAATAACTCCCAAGAAAATGTTTTACCTGATCCACCACGATAATCTTCTCCAGGACTATCAATTAATAAATATTCACTTGGATATGTCGCAATGGCATCTGGACTAACTTGATCAATGGAAAAAGCTTTAATTACTGGGTAAGGAATCTGTTCGGCGAAGGAAGCTGGTTCATCCCCATGTAATTGAATAATATCTAGTCCCACTGTTTGCGCTATTTCTATAATCTCCACCAACGACGTATTGACGAATACGCCAACCTTTTTAATATTAGGTGAAAGCTGCTTGGCAATTGCTTTTGCATCCTCGATTGCGATTCGTCGTTTACTAGGAGCAAAGACAAAACCTATAAAATCAGCACCAGTATTGTCTACAGCTTTTGCAGCTTCTAATGTTGTAATGCCGCACACTTTTACATGCATGGTTAAAACCTCGATTCTGTCGGCAAATCTACTTGATAACTAGCCAATGTTGCTCCAACGTCTTCAGCACGCATAAGTGTCTCGCCTACTAAAATCGCCTCTGCTCCTGCATTGGCAAGCGTACGGACATCTTCTGGTGTCGTAATGCCACTTTCACCAATTAAAATAACATCCTCATTGTTAACTAAATGGGCTAAGCGACTCGTTGTGTTAAGGTCAACTTCGAAAGTTTTTAAGTCCCGGTTATTCACACCAATTAATGTTGCACCTAGCTTTAAGACTCGCTCCATTTCTACCTCATTATTTACTTCACAGATAACTTCAAGCTGATGGGTTGTTGCATAGTTATATAGTGTGTGTAATGATTCGTCATCTAAAGCGGCAGCGATTAGTAAGATAATGTTTGCACCAGCTGCTTTTGCTTGATCAATTTGTACTGTATCTATAATGAAATCTTTACATAAAATAGGTAAGTTAACAGCTTGTCGAACAGCTCTTAAATCATCCATAGACCCTTTGAAAAAAGGTGCATCTGTTAAAATGGAAATTGCATTTGCTCCGTTTTCTTCATAAAATTTCGCTTGTTTAACAGGATCGACATCTGCATTAATCATTCCTTTAGAAGGGGAGGCACGTTTAATTTCAGCAATTACCCCCATTGTATTACGTGCTTTTATTTGTGCGGCGAATGTTGTTTGTAAAGGTTCGTAAACAGTTTGTTCGAATGTTTTATTTTTTAAATGTGTTACTTCACGTTTTTTCTCTTGAATAATCGTATCTAAAATGGTCATTTAAATCGTTGCCTCCTCATTCATTGGGTTACTGAAATCAATTAACGTATTTAACTTAGCTAATGCCGCACCAGATGCAATGCTTTCTCTGGCAATATTAACTCCTTCTTTAATTGTTGAAGCTTTATCATTGGCATATAAACCGAGAGCTGCGTTTAATAAAACAGTATCTAAATATGGACTAGGCTCGTTGTGTAATACACTTAATAATATCTGAGCGTTTTCCTTAGCGTCGCCACCTTGAATGACCGAATTGTCATGTACAGGCAAGTCAAGTTCATGTGGGTGTAATGTAAAAGGAGTGATTTCCCCATCATTTAATAAAACTAAATGATTTTCACCTGCTAATGACGCTTCGTCCATTTCTCCTGCACCATTTACGACTAATGCTCGTTTTCGTCCTAATTTGTGTAGTGATTTTGCAATTGTCATAAGTTTATCGCGTTGATAAACACCAATTAATTGTGAATCTAAATGAATTGGATTTGTTAAAGGTCCAATTAAATTAAAAATAGTCGGTAATCCTAGTTCTTGACGAATTTTCATAAAAGGATGTAACTTTTCGTGTACATGTGGCGCATATAAAAACGTTATATTATTATGTTCTAATAAATGTTCGGTTTGTTCTTTTGAGAAACTAAGCGATATACCAAGTTCTTCTAATACATCCGCACTTCCTGTCTTACTTGAAATACTCCGATTGCCATGTTTTGCTACTTTTACTCCCGCTCCAGCTAAAACAAATGCGGTCGTCGTACTAATGTTGAAGCTGTTTGAACGATCACCACCTGTACCACAGTTATCCATGACATTTGACAGGGTGATTGAGCTCATATCAGAATGAGATCGGATTACATTGGCAATGCCGGCAATTTCAGTTGCAGATTCTCCTTTAGTACGTAAAGCAGTTAAAAATGCAGCAATCTCTGTGTCGGTCACTCCACTTTCAAAACAATAACTTGTTGCAGCTTGCATTTCTTCTATCGTTAAATTTTCATTATTCATTAGTTTTTCTAAATATATCTTCATCATTATCCTCCTTAAAAATTGGATTATGTCGTTTTGCTTAAATTTGTTAATGATTTCGCTTTGTGTAATGTTTCCAGAAACTCCTTTTTGGGGTCAGAATCGGTTACAATACCTGCACCTGTTTGTAAATACGCTCGGTTATTTTTTATGACTAATGATCGAATCGAAATAGCTAAATTAATATCGTGATTAAACGAAATGTAGCCAATGCCTCCAGCGTAAAACCCTCTTCGTTCTGTTTCGATTTCATTAATGATTTGCATTGATCGAACTTTCGGTGAACCTGAAACTGTTCCAGCTGGTAGACAAGCGATTAAAGCGTCAATACTTGAACTGTTTTCTTTCAATGTTCCATGTACTTCAGAGACGATGTGCATGACATGTTCATATTTGACAACGTCTTGATAGACAGGAACGTGAATAGAAGAAGTGTCACAGATGAGTGCTAAATCATCTTTACTTAATTCAACGAGCATATCGTGTTCATTCGTTTCCTTTTTATCTGTTAGTAACTCTTGTTGTAGTTCATCATCTTCAGCTACGGTTGCTCCTCTAGGTCTCGTTCCTGCAATTGGATTTGTAACGACTTGATCGTTCGTCGTTTGTACGAGACTCTCAGGAGAGGCCCCGATAATTAAATAATCGGAAAAGTCAATATAAAACATATATGGTGAAGGGTTTGACGTTCGTAATTCTCGATAAATCGTAAATGGATCACCTGTTATGTCTGCTTCCATTTTTTGTGATAAGACGATTTGAGCTGCTTCACCTTTTTCAATGTAATGTTGTGCTCTTTTAACATTTTCAATAAACGTTGCTTCCGAAATTTGCGGTTTAAATGTTATTGGAAATGTTTCCGGGTCTGGAATGGTCATTTGTTCACTTAATTGTTCCTTTATAGTTTGTAATCGGGCATCTAATGCTTCGTCTGATTCATTGTTAATATTCATCGTAATAATATGAGCTTTTTCTGTTCGGTGTTCATAGACGATAATCGTTTGATAGAGCATGAAATGATAATCCGGCATGTGTAATGAATCATCTAATTCTTTACCAATTGGGTGTAGCTCACGAATCGCGTCGTATGCTACATATCCAATAGCTCCACCTGTGAACGGAAGCGGAATATCTGTTTTAATTTTTGGTAAATGTTGTTTTAAGTAATCTAATGTTGCTACTTGATAAACTGTTTCTTCTTTTGTTTTTACATTGATTACTTTAGTTTCTTTACTGTTTCCAATAATCTCTTCATAAGGATTTGCTCCGATGTATGAATATTTTCCTTTTGTTTCGTGTTGAAAAGAACTTTCTAATAAAAACTTTTTCTCCCCTTTTAGTCGTTTGAAGATACCTACAGGAGTTAAAGTATCTGCATTTTTTTGGATTGTTTTATATGTTAATTGATTTTTAATCATTCGTTTATCCTCCATTCAAATAAAAAAGTCCTCTACAAACATAGTGTAAAATGTTTGTAGAGGACGATATGTGACCGTGGTGCCACCTCTTCGTAAAGAGTATGTCATATTTACTCTTTATCTCGATTCTGATACAGAATTACTATTCGATATCATATCCGTATAACGTCGGAATGCCGTATTTCCCTACTTAATCCGTCCTGTTCAGGAAATCTCTTGTAAGTCCATTCGGCTTTCTGCACAATACTAGGATTCCACCAATCCCTAGCTCTCTGAAATGATTTTGAAAGCGTACTTCTCTTACGCAACGATTTGCTTATGAAATTATTTTTGAAAATAAAAAAACCCTTCATCCAGAAAAGGACGAGGACTTCGCGGTACCACCTTTATTAGCTTTTAACAGCTCACTTTAAAAAATAGAATGATTCTATTTTATCCTTGTAACGGAGGACGAAATCGTCAAAGCCTACTAACAAAGGGTTCGGTTTGAAAGCTCAAAGTCCATTCATCTATTGAAACACACTAGTTCTCAGCACCACTAGTTCTCTTAGGTGTTTACGGATAGATTACTACTCTTTTTCATCGCTTGTTTTTAAGTTAATTATAATCATAACGAATAACATTTTATCTGTCAAGCGTTTATGTTAATTTTCTGAAATCAATTCACGAATGATGGAATGTAGACGGAAACTGCGCCGTAAACTAAATCATGTAAAATATAATTAAAGAATGATTGCATAAAACTTCGCTGCGGAATAACACTACGCTTTCCGCGGGCAACACCTCAATTTCCTCAGAAACAAAGCCCGTTTCTTCGGGGATTTTCGGTTGTTGCATTCCGAAGTACACGATGTGCAAGTGTCGATGTTGGTCACAGGACGTGACCGGTTTTAGTCGACCCGCAGGAGTCTCCGTGTTATTCCTCCGCTAAATTTTTAATCATTGAATTACGTTATATTTTTTAAAAGTATTATAAAGCTAAGTATAATATTTTTAATTAAATATAAAGGCAACGAAGCAAAGTCACTGAAAAAATGTTGTTAACCAATAAAACTGTAAACAGTAAATACAAAGCAGTCCGAATATATGTAGACTCCTGCGGGAAGTAAGAGTCTATCAAGACCCCGCAAGGCGTAAGCCTGAGGCAGGCAAAGAACGTCACGTCCTGTGACAAAGCCTGCATTTGCACGTCCTGAGCTTCGAGACTTGATACTCGCCCGCGGAAAGCGGAATATATTCGGACTGCGGTGGTTATACTCTAATTATTGAATAACAATCAAATCTTTTTCAGTCCAATAGAAAGTGCAATGTTTTGCATGAAGATGGTTACTTCACAGTTTACGTTTACTGCAAATAAAAAACTCTGAGAAGTTTTATTCTTCTCAGAGTGATATTATCCTTAAAATGTAGAAAATTTATCATCGACTGAAACGCGGTCTTTTTTGATAGGTTGTTTTTCAAAATAACCTAAATGGATAAAGCCGACTATTTTTTCATTGTCATGTAAATCTAAAATCTCTTCTACCTTTGGATCGTAAATATGTGGATTTGTCTTCCAAACGACTCCTAAGTCAAGTTCCCATGCAAGTAACCAGAAGTTTTGAATCATACTAGCGACAGCGCCGTAGTTTTCTTCCCATTGTTTTTTCATTTCAGGTTCTTCCATCGTTACAACTAAAATGGCGTTAGGTTCATTTAAATAATCTTCGCGATTTTGTTGCATGTCTTCTTCATATGTTGCAGCTACTTTCTTTGCAAAAGTAGGTAAAGCCTCTTCATCTACAAAAATAAAACGCCAAGGCTGTCTCATCCCATGAGTTGGAGCCCAAATAGCGTGATTTAGCAATTCACGAACAGTAGATTCCTCTACTTTTTTATCTGTATATCCTTTTTTTACTGCACGTCGCTCTTTAATCGTTTTTGCTAGAGCTGATTTATTTAAAACACTCATTTATACGACCTCCAATAAAATGCTAGCCTTATAAAGTATATCGAATATTAGATTATTAAGCAAAATGAATGAATTCTTTTTTTATATAACATAAAAGTTGCAAAAGTTCTTAGTATCGTCTTATCATTGACAAGACACCTGTTTACCAAAGTAAAGACTTTTAAAGGGAGAGGGAAAGTGTGGTAGCATATTTACAGAAAAAAGGAATTTCATTATCGGCAAGAGAGTATATTATTACTGCTTTAAGTTATATGGCATTAGGTTTATTTTCATCATTAATTATCGGACTTATTATTAAGACGATAGGGGATCAGTTAGGTATCAATTCTTTTGTGGAAATGGGTCAGTTTGCGATGGATCCGAAAATAATGGGGGGTGCAATAGGTGTTGCGATTGCTTATGGTTTAAAAGCACCGCCACTTGTTTTATTTTCGGCATTGTTTGCAGGAGCTTTTGGTGCAGAGTTAGGCGGTCCAGCTGCTAGTTATGTTGCCGTTTTATTTGCGACAGAAGTAGGAAAGTTATTTTATAAATTGACGAATGTTGATATTATCGTTACTCCATTTATGACGATCTTTGTCGGATTTTTCACAGGGAAGTTTATTGGAATTCCTATTAATACTTTTATGCTTTGGTTTGGAGAAATTATTAATTGGTCAACAACACAACATCCATTTGTTATGGGGATTATTGTTGCAGTGTTGATGGGATGGGCTTTAACGGCACCAATTTCTAGTGTTGCGATTGCGATTATGTTGTCACTTGATGGGCTAGCAGCAGGAGCGGCAGTTATCGGGTGTTCGGCACAAATGGTTGGATTTGCTACGCAAAGTTATCGTGAAAACGGGGTTGGTGGATTTTTAGCACAAGCAATTGGAACGTCGATGTTACAAGTGCCAAATATTATTAAAAATCCAGCCATCATGATTCCGCCGACGATTGCGAGTATCGTATTAGCTCCAATAGGAACAGTATGGCTCAAAATGGTTAATAATACGGAAGGAGCAGGGATGGGGACAAGTGGTTTAGTAGGACAAATTATGGCATTTGAAACGATGGGTTTTACAATGTCAGTATTTTGGGCAGTGTTAATGATTCATGTTATAGCACCAGCAATTATTAGTTTAATTTTTGCCAATATATTAAAATCAATTGGTTGGATTAAACAAGGCGACATGAAAATTTACTATGAATAATTGAATTTATTAATAAAATCTAACAATCTATTCATTTCATTATATAAAAATGGAACTTGTACTAAAATTGTATTAAGATAGAAGTAGCGTAGATTGTTAGGGGGTATGGAAATGGATCAGTTTATGAAAAGAGCGGTCCAACTTGCTGTAGATAATGTAGGTGAAGGCGGACGTCCTTTCGGTGCAGTCTTAGTAAAAGACGGCAACATTATTGCAGAAGGTGTAAATGAATTGCATAAGCAATATGACATAAGTGGTCATGCTGAGCTTATTGCAGTAAGAAAAGCACAAGAGAAATTACAAACCCATGACTTATCAGGCTTTACGATGTATGCAAGCGGCGAACCTTGTCCGATGTGCTTTACATCTATGGTTTATTCTGGAATTGAAGATGTCTATTATAGTGCATCACTTGAGGATGCAGCAGAGATTGGTTTAGGCATATCGCAAAAATTATATAATGATTTAAAAAATCCTCCTGAAAATCGTATGCTCGTGATGAAACAAATGCCACTAGAGCAAACTCAGGAAGATCCAATGAAGTTATGGAAAGAGAGTAATCAACATGAGTAGTATGGAGAATATGATGAAGTTAGCTCAAATCGGATTGGAAAATGGACGCGATTATTCAGGGATTCAGACGATGAAAAGAATTTTTGGTGGTTCAATTAATGAAGCATTTTATGTGCAAACGATTGATGCGGAATTTTTTATGAAGTTCCATGCGAATTCACCGAAGGGTTTTTTCCGCAGTGAAGCATTAGGACTGCGCCGCATTAAAGAAACGAAAACGATTTCTGTTCCAAACTATTTATCTTATTCAGACCAACCAGGAAATGCATTTTTAATGCTTACGTGGATAGAAGGTAAGAAGAATGATAAAACAGAAGAGATATTTGGTCATAAATTAGCGAAAATGCATCAATGCTTTGGCAGAATGCATGGCCTGCAAGATGATTCTTATATCGGTTTATTACCACAACCGAATGAATTAAATGCAAATTGGTTAGAATATTACCGAGATAAACGGTTGAAAAATCAACTCGATATCGGAGTAGAAAAAGGGTATATTTTTGGCGAAAGACAAAAACAATTAGAATCTTTATTAGAGAATCTTGGAAAATGGATTCCGAGTTTTGTAGAGCCATCTCATTTACACGGTGATTTATATTCTGGTAATTGGATTGTAGGACCAGGTGGAGAGCCGTTTATAGTTGACCCATCATTCCTTTATGGAGATCGTCACTTTGAGTTAGCTTACACGGAGTTATTCGGTGGATTGCCAACTAAGTTTTACCAAGCTTATCAAGAGAGCTATCCGTTACGAGAAGATTATGAAGATATCAAGCCACTATATCAATTGTATTATTTATTAGCACATTTAAATTTATTTGGTGAATCATACGGAGAAAGTATTGATGTTATTTTAGATAAATATGTCGGAAAACTATCATAAATAAGTGAGCAATGTCACACCTCCGTTTGTTGCAATTGTGTATATATAAAGTGTACACTAGAAACGATTCGGAGGTTTTTTTATAATGACATTTTATGAGATTCTTGTAATTATCCATATACTTTCAGCTATAGTCGGTTTAGGGCCGGGATTTGTTTTGACTTATATTGTCATGAAAGCAACAAATATGGCGGAATTACGACATGGTTATAAATTAAGGAAGCAAATTCATATTTTCGTAATGATTGGTGGAACATTATTACTTGTAACGGGTATTATTATGGGATTAATTAATCCGTACTTATTTAAACAAGGTTGGTATATCGTTAGTTTTATCCTTTACATACTCGCATTAGCCGCAAGTCCCTTATTATTGAGGAAAGAAGCTAAACCAATTAATCAATTTTTAGAGGAATATGAAGAAGAGAATGATAAAGCTGCTATTCCACAAATATATTTTGATTTGTCAAAGCGTTTATATTTGTATGAGCACTTAACAAATGTGTTCTTCCTTTTCATTATTTTACTAATGATTTTAAAGCCATTTTAATAGGATAGCCAAAAATTAAACTAGCCGTCATTAAGATTATCGTTTGCGAAACTTAATGACGGCTAGTTTTTATATGGTTTTATTTTGTAACGGATAAATATTCTTCTAATGTTTCGTTATTATTTTTCATTTCTGTAGCTGCTTTTGTCCCTACATAGCGAAGGTGCCATGGTTCGTAATCATATTGTGTAATAGATTCTTTTCCTTTAGGGTAACGAACGACAAAACCATATTCATGTGCGTGTTTAGCTACCCATATGCCTTCTTCTGTATCCCCAAATTCAGTCGTTAATTGAAAGTTAACAGATTCAGAAGTAATGTCCATAACTAGACCTGTTTGATGTTCACTTTCACCAGGTCTTGCGCTATATTTATTTGCCGCTTCTTCACCATCTTGTTCAGCAAATGCAGTGAAAATTTGCTCTTGTCGCTCAAAAGAACGGAATCCTGATTGAGCAAACAGATGAAGCCCATCATTCTCGGCATGGGCAAACAAATTTTCTAAAGCTTCCGCGGCTTCTTTTCTTAGTTGCTTTTGTGGAAGATCTTCTTCAAATGGAAAACGAACGTTTGGCACTTTTAAATCTAAGGGTTGATAATCACTAGGTAAAGCAAATTCTTTGTTAACTACAGATAATATTTCATAAGGATTTTCAATTATAGCTGTATAAACATCGGGCTGTTCAGGTTTAGGTACATAATAAGGTGATTGTACAATAAACTTTTTTGCCAGTCCTTGCTCTATGATGTATTGAACACTATCGTTATATATGCCATTTACGTATATTGCATCTTCTTCTAATTGTAAATCAGTTACTGCCCAAACTGTATTTTCATCATATTCACCCGTTGCTTCAATTGGATATCCTAATGAGATAAGTTCTTCTTGTAATTGAACGACAGCTTTTCCACTATCTAGCTTTTGTAAAGTATCATCAGTTTTTGTAAGCATTGGTATGTATTGTTTTATATTATCAACACTACAACCAATTAAAAATAAAGTTAGTAAGGTAACAATTATTACTTTTATCTTCATTGTTTTACCTCCTACGCTTTAATGATCTTTTGTGACATATCACTCTGCGTCGAATAATTCACATATACGAATGATGACTTGAACGGCTTTTTCCATATCTTGTACAGAAATAAACTCAAATTTTCCGTGAAAGTTCATACCACCTGTAAAAATATTGGGAGTAGGTAGTCCCATATAAGATATTTGGGAGCCATCTGTTCCTCCTCGAATTGGTTCAATAATCGGTGTAATATCTAATTGTTGCATCGCCTTTTCAGCTATATCAACTACTTCTTTGACTGGTTCTATTTTTTCACGCATATTATAATATTGGTCTGTCATATCTAACTCTATAGTAGCTTTAGAATGTTTTTGTTGTAAATTGTCGATAACGTTTTGAAAGGTTTCCTTTCGCTTCGCAAAGTCTTCCTTGTCAAAATCTCGAATAATATATGATAGCTCAGTTTTTTCGACATCACCAGTTAACTCTAGCAAATGATAAAAACCTTCGTAACCTTCTGTATGTTCAGGTGCTTCTTGTTTTGGTAATGCTTGAATTAATTCAGAAGCGATTTTAGTTGAATGAATCATACTGTCTTTTGCTGTACCTGGATGGACGTTATTTCCATGAATCGTAACATTAGCTGCTGCGGCATTGAAACTTTCATACTGTAATTCACCAAGAGGTCCACCATCGACTGTATAAGCCAGATCAGCACGAAAAGCATCAACATCAAAGTGATGAGGACCACGTCCAATTTCTTCGTCCGGTGTAAAAGCAATGCGAATATCGCCATGAGTAATCGTATCATTATTTATGAGATATTCCATTGCTGTCATAATTTCTGCGATACCAGCTTTATTGTCTGCACCTAGTAATGTTGTGCCATCTGTTGTAATTAATGTATGGCCAATATAGTTTGCTAGTTCAGGATGTTCTGCTGTTTTCATCATGACAGAAGGTGATGAGTTGAGTGTCATGTCTTTCCCATCGTATTGTTCCCATACTTGTGGCTGGACATCTTCGCCAGTAAAATCCGTCGCAGTATCTAAATGAGCTAGAAACCCAATAGTTGGGATGTCTTTTGTAGTATTGGCAGGTAAAGTTGCCATAATATAGCCATTGTCGTCCATTGTTACTTCTTGCATGCCAATGTCATTCAATTCATCAAGGAGCATGCGACCTAATGTGAGTTGTCCTTCTGTTGTAGGAACTGTTTTTGACAGTGCATTAGATTGTGTATTTACTTTCGCGTAACGAATGAGTCGTTCTTTTAATTTGGTTTGTAGTGTCATTTAAAAAATCCTCTCGTAAAAAATGATTCTATGATAAAATGTTATGGTAAAATAGTAGAAAGTGCAACATAAAAGGAGAAACGATAGAATGCCAATTATTACAGTAGAAGAATTAAAAAGCATCCAACAAAGTAATGACATTACTATTATTGATGTTCGTTCTCATCTTACAAAACCTCATTACGGGAAAGAACAATATGATCTTGCTCATATCCCGGGAGCATTCTTTTTAGATATGGAAGAGGATTTATCAAGTCCAGAAAAAGAACACGGTGGGAGACATCCTTTGCCAGAAGTTGAGAAACTCGCTGAAAAATTAGGTGATATCGGTGTCGATGAAACACGTACAGTTGTTTTTTATGATGATGGTACAGGAGCGTTTGCTTCTAGAGCTTGGTGGATATTACACGACTTAGGACATAAAGATACGAGAATTTTAGAAGGGGGTATACAAGCTTGGCAAGATAATGGTAATGATGTAACAGATAAATTGCCACAAGCGACCTCTGTTATTTTCACTCCAAAAGCGGCATATAATTATATTGTAACAATGCAAGAAGTAAAAGATCGAGATAGGAATAAAACTGTATTAATCGATTCAAGATCTTTTGACCGTTATCAAGGAAAGGTCGAGCCATTATATCATAAAGCAGGACACATTCCAGGGGCGAAAAATTACTTTTGGAAAGATGTTTTAACTTCAGATAACGTATGGAAAGATCAAGCAACATTAAGAAAGCAATTTGCAGCATTAGAAGATGCAGAGGAAATTATCGTTTCTTGTGGGTCAGGCATATCGGCTTGTCCAAACATTGTTGCTTTAAAACGTGCAGGATTTACAAATGTTAAATTGTATCCAGGTAGCTTTAGTGATTGGATTTCTTATGATAATAATGATGTGCATCAAGGTGTAGAGTGATATGGAAGTGAAGCGTTGTGCTTGGGTGACAAGCGAACCAATTTATCAAACGTATCACGATGAAGAATGGGGAAATTTACAACGATTTCATGACGACCAGTATTTGTTTGAAATGCTTACTTTAGAAGGAGCCCAAGCAGGCTTGAGTTGGATTACGATATTAAAACGTCGCGAACATTATCGAGAAGCTTTTACTCAATTTGATCCCGAAAAAGTCGCAGTTTTTACAGATGCACAAGTAGAACAACTCATGAATAATGCAGGGATTATTAGAAATCGCCGTAAAATTGAATCAACGATACATAATGCACAGGCTTTTTTAAAGGTACAAGCTGAATATGGAAGCTTCCATCAATTTCTTTGGCAGTTCTTCGGTAAAGAACAAGTCAATAATCATTGGCAAACAGACGAAGAAGTACCGGCGCAAACAAATGATTCGCTTAAGCTAAGTAAAGCATTGAAAAAACGAGGCTTTACATTTGTTGGACCAATTATTTGTTATTCCTTTATGCAAGCTGTAGGACTCGTCGACGATCATACGAAACAATGTTTCTTATATGATGAAAGTAGGGATTAAGATGAACGTTATTATTACTCCTGAGAAATTAGCACAATGGATGAAGGAAAAAAGTGACCTTATTATCATCGATGTTCGTGGGAAAAATCAAGATTTTGATAGTGGGAAAGCGGCTTATGAAGCTAGTCATATACCTAGAGCTATCTTCTTAGATGTAAAAGAAGATGTGACAGGAGACACGGCCTTCTTACCAGATCTTGAAACTTTTGCAGAAAAATTAGGTTCATTAGGTATAGATGAAAAGTCGAAGATTGTTTTATATGATGAAGGAAATCATCGCTCAGCTTCCAAGGTATGGGTTGCTTTACATGCATTAGGTCATGTTCGAGCTTATATATTAAATGGTGGTTTCAAAACGTGGATAAATAATGATTATGAAACATCCACTACAATCGAGCGAAAGTCAGCGACAAACTACAAGGCTAATATCCAATTAGATAAAGTAATGACGATAAATGACGTCAAACAAAACTTACAAGATGATACTATAACGTTAATTGATTCTCGAGGGTACGAGCGATTTAGTGGAAAAAAAGAACCAAAATATAAAAAAGCTGGTCACATACCTGGGGCAGTCAATTTTGAGATGAAGCAAACATTGAATCAAGATGGAACGATAAAAGAACAAACAGTATTACAAGAACACTTTAGAGAAATTCCTACAGATGAGAAAATAGTCGTTTCTTGTGGTTCAGGTAATTCTGCATGTGTGAACATCGTAGCATTAAAAGAAGCCGGTTATGAAAATGTCGCACTCTATGCTGGTGGGTTTAGTGAATGGATTGAAGATGATGATAATGAAGTAGCGACGGAAAAATCATCTAAATAAGTTTTAACAATAAAACAAAAAAAGAAAGGATGATAATGATGAGAGCAATTACAAACTTCTTTGATAAAATGGTACAACGTTTTTTACCTGATGCCTTTTTATTTGCAATCATCTTAACGTTTGTTGTGTTTTTAATGGGAGTCATTTTCACTAGTAGCTCACCGATGGAAATGGTTAGTTTTTGGGGAGATGGCTTTTGGGATTTATTAGCATTCTCGATGCAAATGGCACTTATTGTTGTAACAGGCTATGTATTAGCGAACACGCCATTTGTTAAATCATTATTAAATAAATTAAGCACATTAGCTAAAACACCAGGTCAAGCGATTATGTTAGTCACATTCGTTGCGACCATAGCTTCATTAATTAACTATGGATTTGGACTTGTTGTAGGAGCACTACTAGCTATTCAAGTTGTAAAGAAAGTCCCTTCTGTTGATTATCGATTACTCGTAGCAAGTGGATATAGTGGATTTCTATTATGGCACGGTGGATTATCAGGTTCCATTCCATTACTTATTGCTACAGATGACCACTTTTTAGTAGATGAGATGGGGATTGTACCAGTAACAGAAACAATGTTTAGTGCATCCAATTTATTTATCGTGTTTTTCTTACTTATTACACTACCTTTTTTAAACTTACTTTTACTTAAGTCACGTGAAGGATTAGAAATTCAAAATCCTGTTATCGACTTTGACGGAGCGGATTCATTTGAAAATAAATATGTAGAAGAAGACGTAGAAGATGTGGTTTTATCAGATCGTTTAGAAAACAGTAAAATTGTTTCGATATTGATTGGTGCCATGGGAATTATTTATGTAGGGTATCATTTTTATGCTAATGGGTTTGATTTAAATTTAAATATTGTTAACTTTACGATGTTATTTTTAGGGATATTGTTACATCAGACGCCGAGACGCTTTTTACACAGTGTTAGCCATGCTGTAAAAAATGCAGGTGGTATTATTATTCAATTTCCGTTTTACGCAGGGATTATGGGAATGATGGTTGCATCTGGCTTATCAGAGGCGATGTCACTATGGTTTGTGAGTATTTCAACAGAGTTTACCTATCCATTATTTGCTTTCATTAGTGCTGGAATTGTAAACTTCTTCGTACCTTCTGGTGGAGGTCAGTGGGCAGTTCAAGGTCCAATTATGATTCCAGCAGGGTTGGATATCGGAGTAGACACTGCAAAAACAGCGATGGCAGTAGCATGGGGAGATGCGTGGACAAATATGATTCAACCATTCTGGGCATTACCATTATTAGCAATTGCAGGTTTAAAAGTAAAAGATATTATGGGCTTCTGTGTCATCATTTTAATATACAGCTTCATTCCAATATCACTTGGTTTACTGTTTTTATAAAGTAGATGAATGAATGTCATGATTTACCAGGGTATGTTAAGCAGGAATTTTATGTTTGATGATAAATCCGTTTACTTTCATTCCAGCCGACTGACACTTTCCGCAAGTGTCAGTCGGCTTTCATTCAAGTAAACTTTGTTAGATAAGTTAAACACCTATGATAATAAAAAAATATAATTAAACTTTCGTGTTTTCAACATTTAATCGTTAAGTTACACCGTTACTTCAGGCAATAAATTTTCGACGACAATTTTATTTACGACATTAATGTAAGCTAGTGCGCTTGCTTTAATGACATCTGTATCTGTTGCGTTGGCGTGATAAGTAGCTCCATTATATTGTACACTTACCTTCACTTTACCTAGCGCTTCTTTTCCACGTGATATACTGCTTATTTTATATTCAAGTAAACGAATATCAAGATCAATCACTTGTAATATAGCTGTATATAAAGCATCAATTGGGCCAGATCCTACTGCGCTACTATTAATTTCTTCTGTACCTTGTTTTATTTTCACACTAGCAGAAGGGAAGATGGTATTACTAATCACTTGTAAATCAATTAATTCATAAAAACTATCCGAATAACTATTAACTTCATTACTGCTAATCTCATGTTTAGCAAAAAAGTTTTTCACAATGACATATAAATCATGATGATATACTTCCTTCTTCTTGTCTGCTAAGATTAAAAAGTCATCAAAAATGATTTCAAATTGTTCAACTTGTAATTGTTTAAACCCTAACTTTTCTAACGCATCTTTAACAGCATGACGTCCTGAACGGGCTGTTAGGACAAGTTCCATATCTTCTAATCCGACATCAGCAGGGCGAATGATTTCGTATGCATCACGTGATTTTAATAAACCATCTTGGTGAATACCAGAAGAATGTGCAAAGGCATTATCTCCCGTGATAGCTTTATTTACTTGTACTTCAAGTCCCATTAAATTACTAACAACTTTTGATGTATTCATAATTTCTTTCGTTTTAATGTTTGTGTGTACGTTAAACACATCTGACCTAGTATTAAGAGCCATCACGACTTCTTCTAAGGCAGCATTACCAGCACGTTCACCAATACCATTCATCGTACATTCCACTTTATCAGCACCATTTTTAACAGCAGCTAATGTGTTAGCAGTTGCTAATCCTAAATCATTATGACAATGCACACTTAGTAAGACGCTATCATTAAGGTTTTTTAATCGATCATTTAATTTGTAGATTAATTCCCCGAATTGTTCTGGTTCAGCAAAACCTACAGTATCAGGCACGTTAATGATAGTTGCTCCAGCATTTACAACTGCTTCAATTGTTGACCATAAATATTCAAATTCTGATCTTGAAGCATCTTCAGTAGAGTATTGAATATCTGGCAGTAATGTTTTAGCATACTTCACTGCTTCTACTCCAATGTCTAATATTTGGTCTTTTGACTTACCAAACTTCTTTTCGACGTGAATATCAGATGTACCTAATACCATATGAATCATCGGTTTTTCAGCATGCTTTACACTTTGGTAAACAGCATCAATATCTCCTTTAACAGCTCGTGCTAATGCAGTAATCATTACATCATCTGTATTTCCGACTTGTTTTGCTACTTCCTTTACGGCATTAAAGTCTCCTTCTGAAGATGCAGGAAAGCCAGCTTCAATCATATCGACACGGAGGTTTTTCAACTGTTGTGCGACTTCTAGCTTCTCATAGAGATTTAATTTTGCACCTGGAACCTGTTCTCCATCACGTAATGTTGTATCAAATACCCATATTTTTCTCGACATTGTAAGACACTCCTTTTCATCTTAAATAAAATATAAAAAGCCTCGCCTCTATATAAAAATAGAGACGAGGCAATGCTCGCGGTACCACTCTAGTTAATTAACATACATTAATTCAGCTCCAAAGATATAGTTACGACTATATCCCCTTATAACGGTGGGTGCCGTATTCCGTTACTTTATTTCACGAAATTAGCTCCTGGACGAGTTCAAAGATATATCACTACCGATTTTCACTATCCATCGGCTCTCTACAAGTTGATACGTACTTTTACTATTTCCATTCTTGGCTCTTATTTTATAGAATTATCGTTATTATACAAGTCCATTATTTGAATGTCAACACTATTTTTAGAATATTCCGGAACTATTTTTCGAAGTTTTATCAGTGTCGATAAAGAAGAAAAGGGAATGATGAAACGGAATAATATAAAATAGATGCTTTAATATGTACATATTTCTTTTAATCTGAAGTTGGAATAAGTATACTGAATATAGATATAAGTAAAGGACGTGTTGTTATGGAAAAGGATATTAATCAAAGAAAGACGGAACATATTAGATTATGTTTAACGGAGCAAGTGGAAGGTGTTAATAAGTCAACAGGATTGGAAGGTGTTTCGTTTATACACAATGCTCTACCAGAAATAAATTTTGCTGACATTACTTTAGAGACGGAATTTTTACAAAAGAAATTAAAAGCACCTTTTCTTGTTAGCTCTATGACAGGTGGTTCAGCACTAGCAACAGAAATTAATTTAAACTTAGCAGTTGCAAGCGAAGAAAAGGGCTGGGCAATCGGCTTAGGTTCAACACGTGCTTTATTAGAGAGTAGAGCCCATGAAGATTCCTTTTTAATTCGTAAACAGGCGAAGACAGTACCAGTTATTGCAAATTTAGGGGCAGTACAATTTAATTATGGTTATGGTGTAGATGAATGTCAGCGTATTGTGGATTCAACGCAAGCAGACTCACTTGTCCTACATTTAAATAGCTTACAAGAAGTCGTCCAAGATGGTGGCGATTTAAACTTTGAAAATTTATTACCGAAAATCGAAGAAGTATGTAAAAAGCTAGCTGTTCCAGTAGGAGTGAAAGAAGTTGGTTTTGGAATTGATGGTACAGTTGCTGAAAAGTTATACAATGCAGGTGTATCTTACGTTGATGTAGCGGGAGCTGGTGGAACATCATGGAGTCAAGTTGAAAAATTACGAACGGAAGATCCATTACGAGAAGCGGCGGCTGAAGCGTTTAATAGTTGGGGAATACCAACGAAAGATTGTCTAGTATCAGTAAGAAGTGCATTACCTAAAGTACCGCTTGTAGCTAGTGGAGGAATGAAAACAGGAGTAGATGCTGCTAAAGCATTAACAATTGGCGCAGATGTTGTAGGATATGCGCGAACATTATTAAAAGCAGCAACTGAATCGGTTGATGAAGTCATTAAAGTAATGGACCAAATTGAATTAGAATTGAAAATGACAATGTTTGGTATTGGGGTTACAACGTTAGAAGAATTAAAAAATACGAACCGTGTATCGATTATGGGACGATCGTTATTAGATGAATAAATAAAAAGTAATTTAACAATCAGTTTATAGAGCATAAAAGCTTTGTAAACTGATTTTTATATTTGTCACAGATTTTTGAACAATAATTGAACAAACTTTATATCACCTCTGAAGCAGTGAGCAGATAAAGCTTCGTTATATATTTTTTATGATAAAATAGCGCTAGATGAATGAGGTGTTATAAAAATGAAAATTGAAGTGTGGTATGATTTTGCCTGTCCTGTTAGCTTTGTAGGAAATGAGCTATTAAAATTAGCTATTGATTGCTTTGGAAACGATAAATCAATTGAAATTGAATATAAAAGCTATCAATTAGAGCCACATTCTCCAATTGAATTGAATGAGAACGTAATGGATCTACTGCAAAGGAAAAGTAAATTATCAGATGAAAAGCGTCAAGCATTGGAAAAGGAAATATTGGAACAAGCTACTCATGTAGGATTAAGTTTTGATTTAGAGACGATTCATTATACAAATACATACGATGCACATCGCCTCGTTAAGTTTGCCCAAAAGAGTTGCAAAGAAAAAGAAGTCATTGATTTGTTACATGATACTTTCTTCCACAAACAAAAAAACATTGGTGAAAAAGCTACTTTATTATCGCTTGCCCAAGAAGTAGGTCTCGATGAGGACGAAGTAGAAATGGTGTTATGTTTTAATAAGTATGAAAAAGCGTTAATGGAAGATCGTGATATGGCAGAAGAAGTTGGCGTTGAACAAATCCCATTTCTCATTTTTAATGATATGTACGCTATATCAGGAGTTCAGCCATTATCTATTTATATTGATATATTACAAGATATTTTGCAAGAAGATCCAGCGTGCTACGAGTTAAAAAATGCGAAAAGAAGTCGTACGTATTGTGAAGGAAGTAAATGTGATCAAACATAAACTGTAAATTTAAAGCAAGATATGCATAGCATGTCTTGCTTTTTCCTTGTATAAACATGATGTTGATGATGTTTTTTAAAAAAGTAAATAATATTATTTAAGGAATTATGTTCTTCTCCTTTTAGTAAAATAAAAAGAGTCATACAACGGGTTCGCTCTATTAAAAACCTGAGTAATTTCATTGATAACCTTGCCTGTTTATGATACAATTTTAATTGAAACTAATTGATAATGAATCTCATTCTTATTTAGATTGATTAGTAAATTATAATTATTATTAAGTGAGAATGGTGATAAGTAGAGAGAGAGATTCAATGAAATTACGTTATTTAATAATCGCATTAATTATATCATCTATTACATCGATTTTTATTGGTGTATCGGACGTTTATCCGACTGATCTATTTAGTTTAACAGAGGATCAAAAAGAGATTTTGCTCATTAGTCGATTGCCTCGATTAGTTAGTATATTAATTGCTGGAGCTAGCATGAGTATTGCTGGTCTTATCATGCAACAATTAAGTAAAAATAAATTCGTCTCCCCGACAACGGCTGGAACATTAGATTCGGCACGTTTTGGTGTGCTTATCTCACTCATGTTATTTACATCTGCATCACCGCTAATTAAAATAAGTATCTCTTTCGCTTTTGCTTTGCTAGGGACATTTATTTTTATGAAGATTTTAGAAAACATCCAATTTAAAGATCCAGTGTTCATTCCATTAGTTGGATTGATGTTTGGTAGTATAATTCAGTCATTAGCAACGTTTTTTGCTTATAAAAATGACTTAATTCAAAACATGACATCGTGGATGCAAGGTGACTTTTCCATGATAATGAGTGGAAATTATGAATTATTATTTGTTAGTATTCCGACATTGATAATTGCTTATGTTTTTGCGAACAAATTTACAATCGCAGGAATGGGCGAAGAATTTTCGAAGAATCTCGGTTTAAATTATCGCCAAGTCGTTAATACGGGATTAATTATCTCGGCACTAGTAACAGCTTCAGTTGTATTATCAGTTGGAGTTATTCCATTTCTAGGCTTAATTATTCCGAATATAGTTACGATTTATCAAGGGGATCATTTGAAGAACAACTTATTACATACAGCAGTGTTAGGAGCACTATTTGTGTTAATATGTGACATCATTGGAAGAATCATCATATACCCATATGAAATTCCAATTAACTTAACAGTAGGAGTCATCGGTAGTGGAATCTTCCTTTACCTACTATTAAGGAGGAAACGTTATGGGCTATAAGAAAAAAACACTTATTTTAGGTATTGTGTCTATACTCCTTGCGCTGTTATATATATTTTACGATTTAACAGGTAATATTGGTTATATTTTACCGAAAAGAGTTATTAAAGTAGTTGCGATTATAATCACTGGTGGAGCGATTGCATTTTCAACTACAGTATTTATGACGATTACGAATAACCGAATTTTAACACCGAGTATTATGGGTCTTGACTCATTATATATGTTAACGCAAACGTTTATTATCTTTGTATTCGGTTCGAAATCGCTCATTATGATGAATAGTAATGTAAACTACTTAATCTCAATTGGTATTATGATATTATTTTCATTAGTCTTTTATCGTCTGTTGTTTAAGGGTGAAGATAGTAACATTTACTTTCTCTTATTAATTGGACTTATATTAGGAACGTTTTTCAGTAGTTTTACATCATTCATGCAAGTGTTGATTGACCCTAATGAATTTATGGTCGTACAAGATAGAATGTTTGCTAGTGTGAATAACGTCAATACAAATTTAGTTTATTTATCCATCATATTATTAATAGCTGTAACATTGTATTCATTACGATTTTTAAAATATTTAGATGTATTATCTTTAGGAAAGGACCATGCGATTAATTTAGGAGTTCCTTACAATCATGTCGTAAAGCAATTGTTAATTATCGTTGCGATTTTAATTTCGATTGCAACAGCTTTAATTGGTCCAATTACGTTTTTAGGTTTATTAGTAGTTAACATCGCATATCAGTTTTTAAGTACGTATAAACATACGTATCTCATCTTAGGTTCTGTGTTTATTAGTATTATTGCCTTACTAGGCGGACAATTTATCGTCGAAAAAATATTTGTGTTTGATACAACGTTAAGTGTTATTATTAACTTTGTTGGTGGCGTCTATTTCATCTATTTATTATTAAAGGAGAATAAATCATGGTAGATATAAAAAGTGTCTCAAAAAAATATCATAATAAAACTGTCATTGAAGATGTATCTGTAACGATTCCAAAAGGTAAAATAACGTCTTTTATCGGGCCAAACGGAGCTGGTAAAAGTACGTTAATTTCAATGGTAAGTCGTCTTATTGCAAAAGATGCGGGTATTATTACAATTGAAGGCAAAGACATTACTGAAGTAAAAGATGAAAATCTTGCACGTAAAATATCTATTTTAAAACAATCGAACACGATGAACGTAAAGTTAACGATTCGTGAGCTTGTTTCTTTTGGACGTTTTCCATATTGTAAGGGAAATTTGAAAAAAGAAGATTATCAAAAAGTAGATGAAGCAATTCGCTATATGGCATTAGAAGATATGCAAGACAAATATTTAGACCAGCTAAGTGGTGGTCAGCGTCAACGTGCCTATATTGCAATGGTACTTGCTCAAGACACAGAGTATATATTATTAGATGAACCTTTAAACAATTTAGATATGCGCCATTCTGTACAAATTATGAAGACGTTAAGGAAGTTAGTTGATGAATTAGGAAAGACAGTTGTTATTGTAATTCATGATATTAACTTTGCATCGTGCTACTCTGACGAAATTGTCGCGTTAAAAGATGGTAAAGTAGTGAAACAAGGTAGAACTTGCGATGTAATAGACTCATGTGTTTTAAAAGATATATACGATATGGATATTGATATTAAAGAAATCGACAATCAACGTATTTGTGTGTACTTTTAAAACTAAGATAGTAAATAAAAACTGTTTAAGATGATGCTGCATCTTAAACAGTTTTTTAATGTGAATACAATCGCAGAGTCATTTAAAAACTAAATAAATAAAAAATGTATAAAATAAAGCAAAAAAATTGTCGTATCGTATATAATAGGTATAGCTACATGATTTAATTTCAAGAGGGAGAGGACAAAGTCATGAAAAAGAATAAAAAGACGATTGTTGTACTTGCTGTATTAGTCGGTATTTTAATAGCCTTAGTTAGTTGGAATCAATATACAAAGGCTAATACAGATTATGTTTACGGAAAAATCCCTCATGAAACTGTTCCTGAAAAATATGATGAAGTAGATTATACAATTCCAGTAATAGATGAAGAAGGAAATCGTAGTACACAAACCTTTACAATTGATAATGATGAAGAAATTGGTCAAATCGTAAAATTACACGTGTTCAATGGTAAAGTAAAAAAGTATGAGTTTTTAGAAGAAAAAGAGTTGCCAAAAACGGTCCAAAACAATTTATGATAGGAGCTATTCATAAAGGAAGTATTCTTTGTGAGTAGCTTTTTATTCTTTTTAAGATAAATAATAATATTGTAAATTTTTGTCATTAAATCATTTTACACTTCAACGCTTTTTTACTTGTCCATCATCCTTATATATGATTGAATGGTAATAGACTGTTTTAAAAGGAGTATCTAAATAATGAGAAAATATCTAATAGGAAGTATCTTGCTATTGTTAGCAATGGCGCTAGTTGCATGTGGAGATAAAGACGAAAGTGAATCGACAGATGAGATGGGTGACCCAATGGGCGAACAAGTAGATATCTCAGATGAAGAGAAAGTAGATGCAGACGAGGTTGTAGCAATTGTTAATGATACAGAAATAATTGGTAGTGCGTACAATACGATCTATGCAAACTTAAAAGTTCAATCAACTCAAATGGGTGATGAATTTGATACAGAAGAAGTGAAAGAAGCAACACTAGAATCTCTAATTGACCAAGAGTTAGTACGTCAGGAAGCTGAATCAGAAGGAATTGAAGTTTCGGATGAAGAATTAGATGAAGAAATTTCAATGATTAAAGAACAAAATGAAGAAGGTTATGAAACGTTATTAGAGCAATTTCAAATGACGGAAGATGCATTTAAAGACCAGTTACGCATTGATTTAATTCGCATGGAATACGCGGATAAGAAGCTTGACGTTGATATATCAGATGATGATGTGAAAAAGAAATATGATGAATTAAAAGGCGAAGTAGAAGAAGAGGAAGAATTACCAGAGTTTGATGAAGTAAAAGATCAAATTAAACAGAGTATGGAACAAGAAGAGCTCACATTAGCACTTGATGAAAAAGTTGAAAAGTTAAAAGAAACAGCAAAAATCGAACGTAAAATATAAGAGCTTATCATGAGAGGTTCGGATAGATTCATCTCTATCTGAGCCTTATTTTTCTATTATAAATAATACAACATAAAAAGAAGGTGTCTCAGTGGAGAAAAAAGTATCATTTGCTTCATTTACAGCAATTGGCTTTATGTTATTTGCTTTATTTTTTGGTGCCGGAAATCTTATTTTCCCAGCACATTTAGGGCAAATGGCAGGAGATAATATTTGGATTGCAGCAATTGGTTTTTTAGCAACAGGAGTAGGCTTACCTTTATTAGGAGTTTTAGCAATTGCTTATTCAGGTAGTGAGGATTTACAAGATTTAGCAAGTCGAATTCATCCGATTTATGGAATTTCATTTACGGTATTATTATACTTATCAATTGGACCATTTTTTGCAGCGCCGAGAACGGCTACGGTTGCTTATGAAGTTGGAATTGCACCATTTGTACCTGAACAACAATTTTCGTTAGGATTATTAATTTTTTCCATTGTCTTTTTTCTAATCGCATTAGTTTTTTCATTGTTTCCGGCACGTTTAGTAGATAATGTCGGAAAAATCTTAGCCCCATCTTTAATCGTATTATTAGCAATATTATTAGTTGCAGCAATTATCAATCCAATGGGAACAATTGGTGAGCCATTAGAGGCGTATCAAGTTAAAAGTGAGTCATTTACGAACGGCTTTTTAGAAGGATATAATACGATGGATGCATTAGCTTCCCTTGTATTTGGAATTATTGTTATACATACTATTATGGCTTTAGGAATAACGAATCGAAGAGATATCTTTTTTGCTACGGCAAAAGCAGGAGGAATCGCTACAGTACTACTAGGTGTTATTTATCTCGGTATTATGTATTTAGGTGCAATGAGTACAGAGGAGTTAGGCTTCTTTGAAAATGGAGGACCTGTACTTAACGGGACTGCTATTTATTACTTCGGTACATTTGGCGCTGTTATTTTAGCGGGTGTCATTATACTTGCATGTTTAACAACTGCGATTGGGTTAATCATTGCAAATTCCGAATATTTTCATACGTTAATTCCTAGAATATCTTACAGAACGTTTGTTTTTATATTTACTATTTTAACAGCAACAGTAGCGAATTTCGGTTTAGAAAACATTATTACATTTTCTATTCCAGTCCTAATGTTTTTATACCCATTAGCGATCGTACTTATTTTACTAACATTTACGTCAAAAATCTTTAAGGATTCACGTCCAGTGTATGTCGTTGCAACAATTGTTACATTTTTAATTAGTATTTTTAATGGCTTAGAATCATTGACAAAATCGTTAGAAGTTGAACATTATGGCTGGATGAAACCGATCGTTAATTTTTATTCGGATTACTTACCATTATACGACTCAGGCCTTGGTTGGTTGTTACCAGCAATAATTGTTATTATCATTGGTGTGTTAAGTAATATCGGTTCAAAAGCAGCAAAGATTTAATCAAAGAACGATTTAGCTACAAAACATTGTGCATCTACGTTTATCTCATGGAACTAAGTTTACTTGAAAGAAAGCGGACTGACTCTTGCGGGAAAAGTAAGAGTTGAGGCCATGCTCGTAGAAAGCAGTCGGCTGGAACGAAAGTAAACGAGTTTATCATCAAACATAATGTTCGTGTTTGAGATGCTGAAATGGAATATGAAATTTATTCGCGTATAAACATATCTTTTACTATATACTAGTATAAAGATATGTTTTTTTAAGGAAGTGATTATATGCAAAGAATCTTAATTGTAGAAGATGAACCAACATTAGCGAGTCATTTGGCGAACGAAATTGAAAAGTATGGTTATGAAGCAAAAGTTGTCACAGATTTTGATCATGTAATGGATACTTTTCATACGTTTTCACCTCACCTCGTTTTATTAGATATAAATTTACCGAGCTTTGATGGGTTTTATTGGTGCAGGCAAATTCGACTAGTGTCAACTTGTCCTGTTATCTTTCTTTCAGCACGGACAGGAGAAATGGATCAAGTAATGGCACTTGAAAATGGTGGCGATGATTTTATTACGAAGCCATTTCATCCAGAAATTGTTCTTGCAAAGATTCGCAGTCAACTACGCAGGGCTTACGGCGAATATGCGATGAAACAACAAGAGCGAATTATAGAATTAGAAGGGGTCAAGCTGTATAAAGAACGTTTAGAATTTTCATACGAAGAGAACGTTGTATCTGTTTCGAAAAACGAAGCTGAAATTATTGAATTACTATTAGAGCGACACCCAAAAGTAGCGGGACGTGAAGCATTATTAGAAAAAATTTGGGATGATCAATCTTTTGTTGATGAAAATACATTGAATGTAAATGTCACTCGTGTTCGAAAAAAGCTCCAACAAATTGGTATCAGTGATGCAATTGAAACTGTTCGAGGTGTCGGCTATCGTTTACATGTGACATGGTAGGAGGGAAGGCTGTTGGCATTATTCTTACGTGAACATCTTGTGCTTATTGTTGTGCAAAGCATTCAATTTATCGTTATGATTGGCTTATTTTGGTTAGCGGGTTATCGAGATGTTGAATTAACCTTTTATAGTTTGTTTTTAGGGTTCTTTTTTTTAGGATGTTATTTATTATATCAATACGTTAGTCGCAGGGCTGTTTATCAACGTTTACAAACAGAAGTAAAAACATTTGATGAATCGATTCAATCATTAGGGGAAACACCACTTGGACAAGCTTTAGAACAATTACAAAGATCGCAATATAGATTGTATGCCGAAGATATTGCGCACTTAAATAAGAAACAAGATGAACATCATGTCTTTTTAGATCGGTGGATTCATCAAATGAAAACACCAGTCTCTGTCATTGAACTGTTAGCTCAAGAGCTTGATGAACCAGAATCGTCTGATGTGCGTGAAGAAACAGAACGGTTAAAAACAGAATTAAATACAGTGTTATATATGGCACGCCTCCGTTCAGTACAAACAGATTATCATATTAAACAAGTAAATTTAGTCGATATTGTTAACAGTGTAAATAACGATAATAAACGACTATTCATTCGCAATAAAATTTATCCAGAAGTAAAAGAACAGACTGAAAATGTACATGTCGAATCAGATGAAAAATGGCTTTTTTTCATCTTATCACAAATTATCCAAAATGCGATCAAGTATTCAGCAAATGAAGCTAATACGATACTTATTGAAATTGATCACGTATCGGGTAAAGGTGTTTGTCAGATTACCGATTATGGTGTCGGTATTCCACTTGAAGATAAGCGACGTCTTTTTGATATGTTTTTCACAGGGGAAAATGGCCGCAAATTCCGTGAATCCACAGGTGTTGGGCTATATTTAGTGAAAGAAGTAGCGGATTATTTGGGGCATGAGATTGAAGTAGAGTCAATAGTCGGTGAAGGGACAACCTTTCGTATTATATTTTAACCTTACAAGGTTGTAAGAAAAATGAAAGAAAGTTCGATAGAGTTAAACTGCTTGCTCGTTATACACTATAGTTAGAGTTAAACGAGAGGGGTTTTAATATGTTAAACATTAAAAACATGAGTAAAGTATATGAAGGAAAAGTACCTTACCGTGCATTATCAGATATTAATATAGAAGTAGAGAAAGGTGAATTTGTCGGCATCATGGGTCCATCAGGTAGTGGTAAAACAACATTACTTAATACGATTGCTACTATTGATGAACCAACGACAGGGGAAATTTTGATTGAAGGTGACAATCCACATACATTATCACGGAAGAAATTAGCGGAGTTTCGTCGCAGACAATTAGGATTTGTTTTCCAAGATTTTAATTTACTTCATACATTATCAGTGGAAGAAAATATCGTTTTACCATTAACGTTAGATGGTAAACCAGTAAAAGAAATGAAAGAGAAAGTCGATACCATTGCAGAAAAATTAGGAATTAGTCAGATTCTGCCAAAAAGAATGCACGAAATATCAGGTGGTCAAGCTCAACGTGCAGCAGTAGCGCGGGCGATGATTCATGAACCGAAACTTGTATTAGCAGATGAACCGACAGGTAATTTAGATTCAAAAGCATCAAAAGATGTGATGGAATTATTATCAATGATGAATCAAGAGCAAGAAGCTACTATGTTATTAGTAACACATGATGCACAAGCGGCAAGTTATTGTGATCGAGTTATTTTTATTCGTGATGGATCTTTATATTCAGAAATTCATCAAGGAGAAAGCAGACAAGTGTTCTTCCAGAAAATAATCGACACGTTATCACTTATGGGAGGCGATGACAATGACCTTTCGTCAGTTCGCGTTTAATAACGTCCTCCGCAATAAACGTTTATATGTCGCTTATTTCTTAAGTAGTTTATTTACAGTAATGGTTTTTTTCACATTTGCTAACTTTGCATTCCACCCGTCTTTAACAGGGAATGATATTAATTCAAACGTGACATTAGGGATGTTCGTTGCTGGTGGGATCATTTATGTGTTTTCTTTCTTCTTTATTTTATATTCAATGAGTGTCTTTTTAACGTCTCGTAAACGTGAGTTTGGTGTGTTAATTATTCAAGGGATGTCTAATAGCCAAATTCGTCGTATGGTATTTTTAGAAAATATGTTGATTGGTTTTTTAGCAACAGTCATTGGGATAGGAATAGGGTTAGTTTTCTCTAAAGGGATTTTACTCATTGCAGAAAATGTGCTCATTATCGAAGGAAGTTTAAATTTTTATTTCCCGACATTAGCGCTTATTATTACGTTTGCTTCTTTTATTGCATTATTTTTTGTTATCTCAATTTCAGTGACGGTTATTTTGCGTACGAACAAATTAGTCACATTGTTAAAAGGTGATAAAATTGCAAAATCTGAACCAAAAGCAAATGTAGTCTTAACTTTGGTAGCGATTATTTTGTTAGGTAGTGGATATGTCATTGCGTTAATGGCAGAAGGTGTACAAGTCGTATTCGTCTTAATTCCTGTTGTTATACTAGTTGTACTTGGAACTTATTTATTATTTTCTCAATTAAGTGTTTACCTGATTCGTAAATTAAAAAGTCGTAAAAACTTGTTTTGGAGAAAAACAAATATGTTGTTGTTCTCTGATTTATCGTATCGTATGAAAGATAATGCACGCTCATTTTTTATCGTAGCAATTATTTCTACAGTGGCATTTAGTGCGATTGGTTCGTTAGTCGGATTTCAGTCTTTGTTAACTAAAGGCTTAAAAGAATCAAATCCGATGTCTTTTATGTATTATGTTGATGAAGATACAGAGGAAGAAGACATTGTCATTGTTGAAGAAGTTTTAAAGAAACATAATATTGAATATGAAACAGCAGCTATTGAAGTGCCCTTTTATAACCGAAGCAATGAAGAGGGCGACGTTGCAATCGTGACACCAGACACATATAATGCTTTTGCTCGGTTACTTGGAAAAGAAGAGGTTGTATTAGAAGCAGACGAAGTGATTACTGTAGCAGATAGTAACGCAAATATATTAATTGCTGATACACCTTTAGCAGAAGAGCCCCTTAAGTTAGCGGATGGTTTAGAGTTAGAAGTGAATCAAGATAAGGTGGGGGTTGCTGAACCAGATGTTTTACCAATTATGTTTGAGTATTATATCGTTTCAGATGAAGTGGCTGCTCAATTAGGTGAGCCGTTATATGATGATAAAAAAGTTGTTTGGAATGCAGTTGATGCCGATAATGATGCGTTAATTGCTGCTGGAAAAGAATTTGAAGATAAAGAAATGTTTAGTGTTAATGCGGTTGACTATATATCGTATGAAATTACTAAAATGTGGAGTCCAATTATGTTTGTTGGATTATTTATCGGGATTGTATTTTTCGTTTCAGCAGGAAGCTTTTTATACTTTAGATTATATACCGATTTAGATGATGATAAAGAAAAGTTTCAAGCAATTAGCAAAATAGGCTTAACAACGAAAGAAATGAGTAAAGTAATGAGTAAACAAGTGGCGATTTTATTTTTCACGCCGATTATTGTTGCACTTATTCATGGCGCTGTAGCTTTAACAGCACTTTCGCATATGTTTGACCAAAATTTAGTCGTTGAAGCTTCGCTTGTATTAGGAACATTTTTCGTTATCCAAGTTATCTACTTTTTCGTCGTCCGTTATTTCTATGTAAGACAAATTAAATCAGTAGTAAAATGATTAAAAAGTATAGATTAATGGTGCGTGTCCCTAGAATTAGATTATTCATCTAATTCTAGGGGATTTTTATATTTGTTCATTGTGATGTAGAAGGATAGTAGACGGAAACTGCGACGTAAAATATTCCGTTATTCACTGAGCTGAAAAAGGATATATTTATATTGAAAGAGGGAGTTTAACCACCGCAGTCCGAATATATTCCGCTTTCCGCAGGCGAGCAGTGAGCCGCGAAGCACAGGACGTGCAAATGCAGGCTTTGTCACAGGACGTGACGTTCTTTGCCTGCCTCAGGCTTACGCCTTGCGGGGTCTTGATGAACTCTTACTTCCCGCAGGAGTCTACATATATTCGGACTGCTTTGTATTGATTTTTGTAGTTTTATTTATTAAAGACACTTTTTCAGTGCCTTGATATCATTTTCATTAAATATAATAATGTCTACATGCATAGTTAATCAGGAATATATTGTTCACTCTTATAACTATTCAAAATGAAACGAGATTGATTAGTTATTTTCTCTATCGATATTGGCAGTTTGGAGCGGAGGGTCGTTTACTCCTGTGGGAATAGCACGAGTCCGAAAATCCCTGTAGCAACACGTTAGTGTTGCTACAGAAGTTGAGGCCGTGCCCACGGAAAGAAACGACCCGTAGCGACAAACTGCCTAACGCTAAACTAAATTTTTAAGGATGGAAGTTATGTCACAGCATTCCTGTAGAACGCTAAATTTGGCGTTTGATAAAAATAGAGCTCCCCTTTAAGATAATAGTAAGCGACAAAACAAACTAAATCTAAAGGAGATGCTCTACATGAAGTATAAAATGCAAGATAAACAAAATCA
>JAPFDT010000030.1 GCA_026169815.1 Pseudogracilibacillus sp. | reverse complement strand
GATTATGTCCGTATAATTGTGTAAAAGGGATAAAAAAAGGGTCTTATTAATTCCTTATGATACAATGTTTTCAACCACGAAAACTCAAGGAGGAATTAATAATGACCCAACTACAGTTTACCCTAGATTTTGATAAATTAAAAGGTGAAGTGATGAAGTCTGATCTAAACGATGTTGTAAAGTCATCCCTTATCGTTTTATTTAACCAGTATATGGAAATGGAGAGAGATAAACATATGCAAAACACTTCACACGAACGAAGTGAAAATCGACAAGATTATCGAAATGGTTACTATGAAAGGGAGCTTTTACTTAGCGTTGGAAGGGTTAAATTAAAGGTTCCTCGTACACGTAGTGGAGAGTTTTCTACTGATTTATTTGAGAAATATAAACGCCATGATCAAGCATTCGTTCTATCGATGTTAGAGATGGTAATTAATGGTGTTTCGACTCGAAAAGTAACTAAAATAGTGGAAGAACTTTGTGGAGAAAAGGTTTCTAAATCAATGGTTTCTGAGCTTACTAAGAAACTAGATCCTATTGTAAAGGAATGGTCACAAAAACCTTTAAACAAGCAATATTATCAATATATTTATGTTGATGCGATGTATATTAAAGTTCGGGAATATCATAAAGTAGTTTCTAAAGCTGTTTATATTGCTTTAGGAGTAAATAATCAAGATCGTAGAGAGATTTTAGGTTTTATGGTAGCTAATACTGAAACCAAAGTGTCTTGGAGTAAATTTTTTACATCATTAAAAAACAGAGGATTACAGGCTCCGAAGTTAGTTATTTCAGATGCTCATGAAGGCTTAAAAGCAGCCATTCGAGAAGAATTTCTTAATACAAGTTGGCAACGATGCACTGTACATTTCATAAAAAACATTATGGATGTTATGCCGAAAAAAGGTTCCAAAGAAGCTAGAACTCACCTAAAAGAAATATTTAAAGCATCGACAAGTGACATTTCAAGAATGTTAAAACAAGAATTCATTGAAAAATATGAAAGTGATAACAAGTATAGTAAAGCTATTGAAAAGTTGGATGAAGGCTATGAGGATGCGATTCAATTTTATTCTGAGGATTCTGAAGCACATGTTCATGTTCGTACGACAAATGTATTAGAGCGATTAAATGGGACAGTAAGAGCACGAGAGAAAATCATTAAAATTTTTCCGAATATAAATTCAGCAATACGCTTGATTGGTGCAGTATTAATGGACGCTGAAGAAGCAATGGATCAAGGCGGAAGGAGATTTATTTATCGTACAAAAAACTAACCCTTAACGACACGAAGAGAAAAGACGTCAATTTAGATGTGAAATTTTATTTATTCGGGAGGGATATCCCTCCCGAATAAATAAAATTCAATCAATAATCATATAAAGTGGAGAACACTTGTATTATTAATTTACACAACATTTAGGACTTGACT
>JAPFDT010000048.1 GCA_026169815.1 Pseudogracilibacillus sp. | reverse complement strand
GTTTCCAGCGACAAACTCAAAGGTTTCAAGCGATTTACGGTCTTCCTTCACTTCTACTATAAAAAAATAGTAGCACAAGACATCGGCCAATGTCTTGTACTACTAATCTTAGTATGTTTCCGCGGGCGAGTATCAAGCCTCGAAGCTCAGGACGTGCAAATGCAGGCTTTGTCACAGGACGTGACGTTCTTTGCCTGCCTCAGGCTTACGCCTTGCGGGGTCTTGATGAACTCTTACTTCCCACAGGAGTCTCCATATATTCGGACTGCTTTGTATTTGCTATTTGTAGTTTTATTTACTAAAATCACTTTTTCAGTGACTGTATTTCGTTGCTTTAATATTTAATTAAGAATATTACATTTAGTTTTATAACGTCTAAAAAAGAAATTTATAATATTCTATATCCCTAACAAAATTAATATGAAAGATATGTAATATTCAATGCATCAAATATAGCGGAGTAATAACACGGAGACTCCTGCGGGAAAAGCAACAACCGAAAATCCCCGAAGAAACGTACTTTGTTTCTGAGGAAGTTGAGGTGTTGCCCGTGGAAAGCGTAGTGTTATTGCGCAGCGAAGCTTTACGCAATCATTCTTTAATTATCTTTTACATAGTATAGTTACTTCGCAGTTAACGTATATTGTTCTGCATTTGCTTGGTTAAGATTCAAATGAGCATAACTCGTAAGTTGTTGCATATATTGTTTGTAACGAAACTATAAATGTAAGGAGAGGATGGAATGAACTCGATATTAAACATTCTACCTCAACATATACAAACGAATGTCGCTCGTATAGCTAGTAATAGGTGGACAAACTTGGAGGAAATTCGTTTACGAGTAAATCAAGTAGTGGAACTAGTCTTTCAAACTGGAAGTGAGCGTCTCAAAAATACAATTATGACAGAACAAGACAGTATTTATGTTCTAAATCAATTAAGTGAACATTCTCTGTATCGCATGGAAAAAGAATTACAAGAAGGTTTCATAACGATAGAAGGCGGGCATCGAGTCGGATTAGCAGGAAAAGTTCTTATGAAAAATAAAAGTGATGTTCAATTACAACGTATTACATTTTTTAATATTCGGATTGCAAAAGAAGTTATCGATGTTGCCTTACCATTAATTCCACACTTAATCCAACAACAAAGATATCAAAATACACTTTTTATAGGTCCACCAAAAACAGGGAAAACAACACTTATTCGAGATATAGCCAGGTTAATAAGTGATGGGAATCCATATCTTGGAGCGAAAAGAGTAGGGATCGTTGATGAACGTTCTGAAATTGCCGCTTCTATTGAAGGTACCCCGCAACATAGTGTAGGGAGAAGTACAGATGTGATGGATGCCTGTCCAAAAGCTGCAGGAATGATGATGATGATTCGTTCAATGTCCCCAGAAGTGTTAGTAATTGATGAAGTAGGTAAGAAAGCTGATGTTGAAGCGATTATGGAAGCCATTTTATCAGGAGTAACTATTATTTGTACGGTTCATGGTCATTCACTTAGAAATATACTTAAACGTCCTTCGATGAGAATGTTATTTGAAAATGATGTTTTTGCCAACATAGTTGAATTGTCATCAAAAACAGAATCTGAAATTCAAGCGGACATGCTAGATGTTTCGGGAACTAAGATTATGTCACAAAGGTTTATCAAATGATGAAATTTATTGGAGCATTACTTTTTATAACTACATCTAGTTGGATAGGTTTTGATTTAAGTAAGCAACTTTCCCGAAGAACAATACAAATAAGACAATTAATACAATCTATCCAATTGCTTGAAACAGAAATGAGTTATAGCCAATTAACTTTACAGCACACTTTTCAGATCATTAGTAAAAAAACAGATCCTCCAATTTCCTTATTTTACAAGAAACTAGCAGAAGATATGGAAGGTATCGTCACTGATTTTATCACGGTTTGGGATGAGGCGATTACTTATTTACAACAATCTTCTGACCTAAAACAAAGGGAGTTAGAAGTTTTAAAACAATTTGGACGCAATCTTGGCCAACATACATTTACAGAACAACAGAAACATATTGTACTAACAATCCATCATTTACAACATGAACTTAAAGAAGCAAATGAACGACGCCAACAATATGAAAAAATGACTAAGAGTCTGGGCGTACTAATAGGTATATTAATTGTACTATTACTGATATAGAAAGGAGCAACCTCATGTTTGTAGATGCAACCATTTTATTTCAAATTGCAGGTATCGGAATCATTACAGCGCTGATTCATACTGTATTAAAACAAGTAGGTAAAGAGGATATTGCTCAGTTCGTTTCTCTTGTTGGTTTTATTATTGTACTCGTTATTGTCATTCAGCACTTAGCAGATTTATTTCAACAAATTAAATCGGTATTTTTACTACAAGGCTTTTGATATGGATATGATTCAACTCGTACTTGTTAGTATGGTTGCAGCGCTTTTATATATTATTTTAAAAGATATTCAGCCGACATTTGCATTTCTAATTTTATTACTAACAAGTGCTTTAATCATTTTAGTAGTTATTAAACAAATACAAATCATTTTACAGTTATTACAAGCAATAGGAGAAAGAGCTTCTATAGATGCTACGTATATTCATACGATTTTAAAAATTATTGGTATTGCTTATGTTACTGAACTTGGTGCAAATATAACGAAAGATGCTGGACTTGCATCTGTAGCATCGAAATTAGAACTAGCAGGTAAAATTTTCATCATATTGTTGGCAATACCAATTATTACAGCTGTTATCGATGTGGTAATTCAATTTATTCCAACGAACACAAATCATCTTCCATAGATTTGAGGAGAAATAAATGAAGCTAAAAAGTAACATATTTATTGTCATTGTCTGTTTCATCTGCTGGATTTATCCACTTGATATATACGCAGATGATAAAGATGATAACTCCTTAGAAGATTCAACTGAAGAGGATCTTAAAAACGAAATGTTAGATGGTATATCTTTAGATGAAATGAATGACATTTGGAATGAATTTAATGAAGATTATGGCACCTTTTTTTCTGAAACACCTACAAAAAACATCGCTGATTTAATCAAAGATGAAGGAACCTTCTCGATTCGTTCAATTGGAACAGGGGTTGTACATTATTTGTTTTATGAAGTGACGAATCAAGCAAAATTACTGGGCACTTTGTTAATGTTGACGCTATTTTCAATTATTTTACAAGCAATTAGTACAGCATTTGAACAAAGTTCCGTTAGTCAAGTAGCAAATTTTATCGTTTTTATTGTCTTAGTGTACGTAACTATTGCAAGTTTCCACGATGTGTTTACATATGCTCATGAAACAATAGAGCAGATGAGTCATTTTATGATGGCTTTATTACCATTAATGCTAGGTCTCTTAGCTACATTCGGACAAGCTATGTCTGTTACCTTTTTTCATCCAGTGATCATTTTTCTTATTCATGTTAGTGGGCTACTAATGACAAGTTTTATATTTCCGTTATTATTTTTATCGGCATTATTAACAATAATAAGTTATTTAAATGAAAAGTATCAAGCGACATATTTAGCAGAGTTATTAAAAAGCATAAGTATTGGTACATTAGGAGTTTTCATTACTATTTTCTTAGGTGTCATTTCTGTACAAGGTACCGCTACAGCTATTCAAGACGGAATTGCTTTAAAAACTACTAAATTTATTACAGGGAACTTTATTCCGGTTATTGGAGGATCATTTACGGATGCAGCAGATACAGTGCTTGCTTCTTTACTATTATTAAAAAATACAATCGGCATTGTAGGATTAATTATTATCACATCTATTGCAGTTTTTCCAGCGGTAAAAATTATGATTATCGCCTTCATGTATAAAGTAGCTGCCGCTTTATTACAACCATTAGGAAAAAACCTGATTATTGAATGTCTACATGTAGTTAGTAAATATATTATGTATGTTTTGGCTTGTGTTATAACTGCGACATTTATGTTTTTCTTAGCAGTTGTCTTTATGATTATCGCCAGTAATATTCCATTTTTATTAAGATAAGGTGATGCACTTGGCTATATTATCTGATTGGATTTCTCAAATTATAATTTTTATTTTTATTGGATCAATATTAGAGTTAATTATTCCGAATAATTCGATGAAGCGTTACGTACATATAGTAGTTGGATTAATTTTATTATTAATTTTAATAAAACCAATTTTATTTCTTTTTTCAACACATGTTCCAAGTGCGATTGAACAAATAGAACACGCTATATTTAATCAAGACGAAGCATTATTTACATCAGAAAAACAAATAGATTTAAAAGAAAAAGAAATACATCAACAACAAGATGCATATATATGGAATGAGGTGAAATCTCAAATGATGTTTGAAGCAAATAAGGCATTACAGCAAGAAGCAATAGGTATAACAGTGAGTGACATTCAATTTCTAGCAGATGAAGAAGAGCAACTAGAGTTAGATAATATTAATAAAATAATCGTTACTTTAACATCTGCTGAAGAAGAAAGAGGTGTTGCAATCGTACAACCTATTGAAATAGGGAAAGATGACATCGAAGAGAAGCAAGATGAATCACCTTTAGGTAATGAAGTAAGAGAAGTCTTAGCAGCATTATGGAGGATAGAAACAGAAAAAATTGAATACATATGGGAGGAAGGAGCGACTTGATTGATAAATTAAAAAATATTTTACAAAAGTTTGTCGGTGAAAAAGCATTAGATAAAAAATGGAAATATATTATAACGATTGCGTTAATTGGTGTTTTGCTTATTTTAATTAGTAATGTGTTACAACCAAATGATGATCATTCGTTAAATGTTGCTGAAGACTTAGACGTTGTTGCAAATGACGAAGAAGAAAATATGAAAGACTCATTTGTCGATGATGTCGCTGAAATGGAAAATCATTATGAAAAGACATTAATAGCTATGCTTAATGGCATAAATGGTGTTTCTGAAGTAGAAATTATGGTAAACATTGATTCAACTGATGTTCAAGTATATGAAAAAGATTTAATTGTCGGCACACAAACAACGGAAGAATTGGACAAGAATGGTGGCGAACGACAAGTAGAAGATGAAACAAAAGAAACGAAAGTAGTGTTTGTAAGAAAAGGAGATCAGGAGGTGCCAGTATTAGTTCAAACGAAAAAACCAGCAGTCCGTGGCGTATTTATTATTGCTAAAGGAGCAGGTAATGCAACGATTAAAAAATGGATTGTAGAATCAGTGTCTAAAGTGTTAGATGTACCAACTTATAAAATTTCAGTATTACCAAAATGAGAGGGGATACGATTATGTTGAAAAAACAAACTGTTTGGTTATTAACGATGTTAAGTTTAATGATTGTCTTAAGTGTTTATTATATGATGTCAGATCAAGAGGATATCGCATATATTGATACAGATGACCAGGCGTTTGAAGAAACGGTCCAGCAAGATGAGGATGCGGAAGATGTTGTGATTGAAGACATGCAAGAAGTTGATGCGAATGAGTTTTTTACTACGATTCGTATGGAAATTGAAGATTCAAGAAATGAAAAGAAAGATCGTTTGAAAGATATTGTAGCTTCAAGTGACACGACAGCAACTGAAATAAATACAGCTTTAAATGAGATGGATGCATTGGAGGAAATTGCTTCAAAAGAAACGATTTTACAAGAAACGATTTTAACAACGAACGAAGCTTATGAAGATGTCTTAGTGCGAGCAGAAGAAGATAAGGTACGTGTTCATATTATAACAGAACAACTATCTAAAAATGAAGCAGTAGAAATTATGCAAATAGTAAAAGATGAATTAGGAGATATAACAGTAGATGTGAATTTTCAAACAATAGAAAGTTAAAATAAAATAGTGAAAAAGAAATTAATTGTAAATTTAGATTTTTAAATATATAAACTATAAAATTCAGTTGCCTTTCAGTGCAGCTGTTTTTCTTTTGACTAGCGAATAAAGACAAACGAGTAATATTTTAAGGCAACAAAGATTAAATTGACTATTTATAATTTTTTTATGGTAGAATAGATATGTAAATTATTTTCTTAATAAAGGAGATTTAAACGATGTTAAAAATTCAGGAGTTAAGAGAAATCATTCGTCTTATAGATCAGTCTTCTATAAGTGAGTTTTCTTATGAAAAAGATGAATCGAAAATAAAAATAAAGAAACAAGCTGAGGTCGTTGCAAACGCTGTAGTAACAGAAGTTACGACACCACAACAAGTAACAGAGGCGCCGGTCGTGCAAGAGAAGGCTGAACCAGTTACGAAAGAAGTCCCTAAAAAACAAGCAACGACAGAACAAGTAGAAGAAGACGATGATAGCCTAGTAGAAGTTGTTTCACCGATGGTTGGAACATTTTATCGTAAGCCTTCACCAGAGAGTGATCCATATGTTGAAGAAGGTACGAAAATTAACGAGAGTACAATCGTTTGTATTGTAGAAGCTATGAAGCTGTTCAATGAAATTGAAGCGGAAACAAACGGTGAAATTGTAGAAGTATTAGTTGGTGACGGTGAACTAGTTGAATATGGACAACCGTTATTTAAAGTTAAAACAAAGTAAATAAGGAGCGATTACATTGATTAAAAAGTTATTAATCGCTAACAGAGGAGAAATTGCTGTACGAATTATTCGAGCATGTAAAGAGCTTGGTATTAATACGGTAGCAGTATATTCTGAAGCTGATAGAGAGGCATTACATGTTCAATTAGCAGACGAAGCATATTGTATTGGACCAGCACCTGGGGCAGAAAGCTATTTAAATATAACGAACATCATGTCAGTTGCTACTTCAACTGGTGCTGATGCAATTCACCCTGGTTATGGTTTCTTAGCGGAAAATGCCGACTTTGCAGACATTTGTAAAGAATGTAATGTGAAGTTCGTTGGGCCTTCTGCTGAAGCGATTCAAAAAATGGGAATTAAAGATGTAGCTAGAAAAACGATGGAAGAAGCTGGAGTGCCAATCGTTCCAGGTTCTGACGGTATTTTAGAAGACGCAGATGCTGCTGTTGAATTAGCAAATAACATGGGTTATCCTGTTATTATTAAAGCAACAGCTGGTGGTGGCGGTAAAGGGATTCGCGTAGCACGTAATGAAGAAGAGTTAGTTAATGGTTTTAAAATGACTCAAAAAGAAGCGGCTGCTGCATTTGGTAACCCTGGTATTTATATGGAGAAATTCATTGAAGATTTTCGTCACGTAGAAATTCAAATTCTTGCAGACGAACATGGAAATGTCGTTCATTTAGGAGAAAGAGATTGTTCGATTCAAAGAAGATTACAAAAACTAATCGAAGAAACTCCTTCACCTGCGATTACTCCTGAGATTCGTAAAGCGATGGGAGATGCGTCGGTTAAAGCTGCTAAAGCTGTTAATTATGTTGGAGCAGGTACAATTGAATACATATTTAACCGTCAAAACAATGAATTTTATTTCATGGAAATGAACACACGAATTCAAGTAGAACATCCAGTTACAGAAATGGTGACAGGGGTAGACTTAATTCAAGAACAAATTAGAATTGCGAACAATGAACCTGTTTCCTTTGCACAAGAAGATTTAGAGTTTGATGGCTGGTCAATTGAATGCCGGATTAACGCAGAGGACCCATTTAATGACTTTATGCCATCTCCTGGTAAGGTAGATATGTATTTAGCTCCAGGTGGACTCGGTGTTAGAGTAGATTCAGCAGTATATCCTGGTTACTTTATTCCACCATTTTATGATTCAATGGTAGCTAAATTAATTACCCATGGAAAAACTAGAGAAGAAGCTGTTAATAAAATGAAACGTGCACTAGATGAATTTGTTGTTGAAGGAGTTAAAACAACAATTCCTTTCCATTCCTTACTAATGGAGCACGAAGTATTTAAAGGCGGAGATTTTAATACGAATTTCCTCACTGACTATCCAATAATGGATGAGAATAAATAATGAATAAAAAAGAGGAGGCTGGGACATAACTAGGCTCAAATACTAAAAACGGAAATGTTTATCCAAGAAAAGATAAACATTTCCGTTTTATTTATTAATTCAGATGGGAAATCGTTATGATGCTTGTTAATGGCAGTGTACTTTCTCAAATTTACTGCCATTAACGCAAATCCTAATTCATTATATACCTCACTTTTCCCGCGAACACTCATGCGGGAAAAACCCAAATTAGCCTTCAAAAATCCAAAGAATGGTTCAACATCAATTTTACGTTTTCCGTAAATTTCACCACTCTCTTCGTCTGAAAGCTGTTCTCTTATATATGCTTTTTGATGTTCCCAATGTTCATTATAATACAGTCTTCGATGATTTCCTGGTTTCGCTTTTGTACATAATTCGCGGAGAGGACAATCATCACAACTGATACATTCATAGACTTTAAATCTTCGTTTAAATCCATATTTATCTGTTCGAGTGGCTTCAAATTGATAATGTAAGGTTTGTTCGTTTGGACACGTATAGCTATCAGTTTCTTTATCGTATGGCCAGTTCCCTGTGTTAAAACGGTCACGCTTAAACTTCTTCTGCTTTTCTTTTCGATATTGATTATAGGTAATGAGCGGGATGCGTTGACGGTTAAGTAAGATGTCCTCATAGTTTTGTTCACTTCCATAACCGGCATCAGCTACAATATGCTTAGGTAATGAAAAGAAATGTTGTTCAATCGTATCTAAAAAGGGAATCAATGTCCGAGTATCTGTCGGATTAGGGTAAATATCATAAGCGAGTGCGTACTGACCTTCCGTGGCTACCTGAAGGTTGTAGCCAGCTTTCAATTGTCCATTTTTCATGTAATCGTCTTTCATTCGCATAAAAGTGGCGTCGTTATCTGTTTTAGAGTAGCTATTTCTTTGACCAAATATCTCCATGTCTATCGCATACTTTTGCTTCCGTTGACACCAGTCAGCGAACTGTTTGCGATATTGCTTAGGTGCTTTACGCTCTGAACGTAACACTTTACGCCTTGCCACCTCTGACACTTCTATTTCTTTAGAGTAAGCTTCAATCTTTTCATCTAACTTTTCAACAATCGTTTCTAGTTCATTGATAGTTAATTCATCAGGACATTCTCGTTCAATAGCTGGAATAATTTCCTTTTCCATTAATTCATCATACATCTGATTGGACTTTTCAATCAGATTGGAGCTATATCTTTCTATAGACTTTCTCCATACAAATGTGAACTTATTTGCGTTTGCTTCTATTTTAGTGCCATCTATAAAAATAGCTTCCGCATCTATCTGTTTGGTTTCGATTAGTTTACATCGAAATTGTACGAAACATTGACGTAATAGTTCCTTCGTATGTTCATTACTACGGAAACGGTTAATGGATCGATAGCTTGGCTCATATCCTTGAGCTAACCACATCATGCGCACACTATCCTTGAGTAGTGCTTCAATTTTACGTCCTGAAAATACAGATTGCGTGTAAGCACATAATATAATTTTCATCATCATACGTGGATGATAAGCTGGACAACCTGTTTGTCGTACGAAGCTATCAAAAGCTTCTTCAGGAATACTTTCTACCAAATCATGAACAGCATAGGCAATATCACGATGATCTAATTTAATTTCTAAATCTAAAGGCAAAACGACTTGATTCATGGTATAATGTTTAAACATAAGAGCACCTCCGTAGATTATGGTGTCGTTACTTTAATTTTACCAGAAGGTGCTCTTTTTGTTTACATATTTTTTCAAAAAAAGCATTGAATTCACAAAATGTGAACTCAATGCTTTTTAGCGTTTACTGGAGTTTTGTCCCAGCCTCTTTTCTTTTTTTCTTGTTATTTTCAAGGTTCATTACTGCATAATTCTCTTAGCATTGTTATAATAAGTTTGAAACAGTTTTTTTAAAGAGAATTGAATGATAGAAGGAGTAATAGAATGAATCGAAGTCAAGCTCGTGAAGAAGCTTTTAAAATTTTATTCCAAAAAGAAATGAATGAAGATTATAACATTGATGTTGCACACCTAAATGAATTTACCAAGCAATTAATTGAAGGTGTTTCAAAATACATGACAGAAGTTGATGAAATTATCTCGAATCATTTGGAAAATTGGACCATAAACAGAATTGCATTAGTTGAAAAGGCGATATTACGAATCGCCACATACGAAATGACATATTTAGATGATATTCCAGTTGGTGTGTCTATTAATGAGGCAGTCGAATTATCACATAAATACGGTGATGAAAAATCCGGTAAGTTTGTGAATGGAGTATTGTCAAAAATTAATAAATAATAAGTCGGAAGGAGCAAAACAATGACCGCAGAAATTATAAGTGGCTTAGAAGTAGCAAAAGAAATAAGACAGACAATGAAGACAGAAGTGACTACATTAAAAGAGCAAGGTATTGTTCCTAAATTAACAGTTATTTTAATTGGTGATGACCCAGCATCTCATTCTTATGTTAATGGTAAAGAAAAAGCATCGAATGAAGTTGGTATTGAATCTGAAATTATTCGTTTAGAAAGTACGATAACGGAAGAATTCTTATTAGAAAAAATTAACGAATTAAATAAAAATGAAAATGTTAATGGGATTTTAGTACAATTGCCACTCCCAGAACATATCAATGAACAAAAAGTAATCGAAACGATAGCACCAGAAAAAGATGTTGATGGTTTTCATCCTATAAACATTGGACGCATGATGGTGGGTCAAGATACATTTTTACCATGTACACCCTATGGAATACTTACACTACTCCAATCGAAAGATATTACTATATCAGGTAGTAATGCTGTTATTGTTGGGCGCAGTAATATTGTTGGTAAACCGATGGGACAACTTTTGCTTAATGAAAATGCTACCGTTACTTATTGTCATTCCCGCACAAAAGACCTTAAAGTCCACACTAAAAATGCAGATATATTAATTGTTGCTATTGGTAAAGAACATGCTATTGATGCAAGTTATGTAAAACCAGGCGCAACTGTAATTGATGTTGGAGTAAATCGTACGAACGAAGGCACTTTAACTGGTGACGTTGATTTTGAAGATGTTAAAAAAATCGCGGCATATATTACTCCAGTACCTCGAGGTGTTGGACCAATGACGATAACAATGTTGCTAGCGAATACGATAAAAGCAGCGAAAAGGCGGAATGAACGTGAATAACAGATATTTTACTGTATCGAAATTAACTGATTATATAAAAGGAATGATGGACAGAGATTCAACTTTACAAAATGTTTGGTTAAAAGGTGAAATCTCTAATTTCCGTCATCATAATCGTTGGCATATGTATTTGACGTTAAAAGATGACAATGCTCGTGTAAAAGCTGTTATGTTCGGTAATGATAACCGTTTTTTGAAATTCACACCAGAAAATGGCATGAACGTTATTGTACAAGGTAATGTCTCAGTTTATAAGGCAAATGGTGAGTACCAAGTTTATATTAGGAAAATGGAACCAGACGGAATAGGTTCTTTATATTTAGCATATGAACAGTTAAAAGAAAAACTTCTAAAAGAAGGATTGTTCGACCAAGTGCATAAAAGATCAATTCCTGAATTTCCTAAAAAGATCGGTATCATTACTTCACCAACCGGAGCAGCCGTTAGAGATATTATTACAACGATAAAACGACGATTTTCTACTACTGATTTAACAGTTATTCCAGCTACAGTGCAAGGAAACGAGGCTGGTAAATCTATTGTTACAGCGATTGAACTAGCTAATGAAAATGGTGACTTTGATACGCTTATTGTCGGTCGAGGTGGAGGTTCAATTGAAGACTTATGGGGATTTAATGAGGAAATAGTCGCTAGGGCGATTCATCATTCGAACATTCCTGTCATTAGTGCTGTTGGGCATGAAACAGACACGACTATAAGTGATTTAGTAGCTGATTTACGTGCACCTACACCAACTGCTGCGGCAGAATTAGCAGTACCATCACAATTAGAATTAAAACAACATATTGATCAAGTGACCGCACATTTGACGAAAGCATTACAATTACAATTAGCCAAGAAAAAAGAAACACTGCAACAAATGCGAAATTCCTATGCTTTTCATTATCCTAAACATGCGTTAAATGAAAATCAACAAAAAGTCGATCGCTTAACCGAATCAATGTCAAATCTAGTGCAAACAATGCTTCATAGAAAGAAACAACAATATCAAGAGCTGTCTAGTCGTGTCCAATTAAATCATCCTGGTAATAGAATAAATGTTGTTGAGCAAAATATGCAACAATATAAAAGACGCTTGAATGAGAGAATGACACATATACTTCAGCAGAGTGAACAAAAGTTGGCTAATAACATAGATAAACTGACACTGTTAAACCCACTACATATTATGCAACGAGGGTTTAGTGTTGCATACAACGAAGAGCGACAAATAATAAAAAGTGTAGCAAAAATAAAAAATAATGATTATGTCTCCATTCAAGTTACGGATGGAACAATAAATTGTAGGGTACAAGACATAGAGGAGGATGAATAAACATGACAGAAAAAGAACTCTCTTTTGAAGATGCAGTAAAAAGCTTGGAAAAAGTAGTAGCACAATTAGAACAAGAAGATGTACCACTTGAAAAAGCGATTGAACTTTACCAAGAAGGAATGAGTTTATCAAAACTGTGTGATGAAAAATTACAAAATGCCCAAGATAAAGTTGTTAAAATTTTAAATAATAATAATGAAGAACCTTTTGACATACAGGGGGAATAAATAACGTGCTAAGAGATATAAATGCGTATATTTCATCCGGAAAACAACAAGTAGATGATACGTTAAAATCAGTATTTGAAAACAAAGCGATACCAAGTAATTTGCAACAATCAATGACATACTCATTATTTGCTGGTGGTAAAAGATTAAGACCGATATTATTGTTCGCAAGTTATGAAGCGTTTGCTAAAGATAAGAATAAAGTGCTTAAGACTGCTAGTGCACTAGAAATGATTCATACTTATTCTTTAATCCATGACGATTTACCTGCAATGGATGATGACGATTATCGACGTGGATCTTTAACAAATCATCGTAAATTTGATGAAGCGACAGCTATTTTAGCTGGAGACTCGTTGCTTACTTATAGTTTTGAATTGATTGCTACAGATAGTTTGTTATCTCCTGAAGAAAAAGTATATTTGTTACAATCATTATCAAAAGCCAGTGGAGCAGAAGGTATGGTGGCAGGACAAATACTCGATACTGAAGGCGAGAACAAAGAATTAACTTTAAAAGATTTAGAACAAATTCATGAGCTAAAGACAGGAGAATTAATTTCTTTTGCAATTACAGCAGGGGCATATTTAGCAAATGTTGATAAAGAACGAATTAATCATTTAAAAGACTATGCTTATTATTTAGGCTTAATTTTCCAAGTACAAGATGATATTTTAGATGTAGTTGGCGATCCTGATAAGCTAGGTAAACCTGTTGGCAGTGACGAAGCAAATGAAAAAAGTACTTATCCTAACTTGTTGGGGTTAGAAGGTGCTAAAAAACAACGGGATATATATGAAGAAAAAGCAAAAACAGCGTTAGAAAAGGCCAACGCTTCCGATTCCTATCTGTTAGACTTATTATATTTCTTCGGCCAGCGGGATCATTAATATTTATTTCGGAATATGATATAAACTCTTATCACTTCTTAAAAAATAAAAATAATACTATTAGATATATCAACTTTCAATATTGGCAGTTTGGAGCGGAGTATTGTTGACTCCTGTGGAAACAGAACGAGTCTGAAAGCCCCGCAGAAAGCGTACTTTGCTTTCGAGGCAAACTAAATTCGCGACGTCCTGTTGCAACGTTTGCATTTGAACGTCCTGTACTTCGAGATTGAAGCCGTTCCCACGGAAAGCAACAATCCGGAGCGACATACTGCCTAAAGCCAACCTTGATTAGCAGAGATGGAATCTACGTTGTAATTTACGTTTACAGTGATTTGAATTTAAATTCTACTGTTTTTATAATTGTTTTAAGATAACAATTGCTATAATGAAATGGTTGTGCTATGTATTAGATTTTCCGAAACACTTGTGCTATAATTAAGCTATAAATGGAATGGTGCAGTATCCTAGTCAGTCCTCCTATTCTGAAGGCGGGCCTAAAAATCTGCCAAAGGGCACATCGATGAAGTTTCTTGTGTTAGCTTGAGGCGCCCAGCCTTGGGTTAATGCTGGAAGTTAAGACTTTTGGGCGATCTACAAAGGCATGTAGGCGTTGACCCATTAGTCGCGGAGGCCCATATTTGTCACAGATACCAGTAATGGTTGAAATGATGAAATGGGGTATGAACCTGTCCAAGGAATAATTTTTATTATTACCTTAACATGGGCAGCGTAGCCTGCCTTGAGTGGTACTTGAGGGGATGAAAGAGAACTATAAGAAATAACTAGATGGCCACTAGTCATTTCTTGATCAACTTTCTGAAATCAATACTGCAAAAGAGGCTAGGGGTAGGTCAAAGACTGGGGAGGAAAGCTCCTAGGCTGTTCATTTTAAAGACATATAAAAGGGATTATAGTGCGGACTAAGTGGTAATCCAGTCTAACTATTGGTGACAAGTTAAAATAGATTTAAAAGGGAACTGCCTTATGATGGCGACATCGGGTATCTATTTGGGAAAACCTACTGGACCTAAGCCGCAGTCTTAACTTTTTATATGACCATTCCAACATACATATATTGATAAAAACTAAGGTATGATAATATAAATGAATAATAAATTAAAAAACTCAATTAAATTTAGTCTAACTATTGCCGTTATCACGTTTGTGTTAGCGGCTATTTTTTCAAGTTTATCTGCTTCATTATTAAGTAAAATCTCTTGGACACTCGGCTTATTACTTGTCTTATTTATTGTCTTAATAGGAATTGTATTTGATATGCTTGGAATTGCCTCTACGGCTGCAAAAGAAGCTCCATTAAATGCAATGGCAGCTGAAAAGGTGAAAGGTGCTAGAGAGGCTGTAGTCATACATAAAAATGCTGATAAATTCTCTAGTTTTTGTAATGATGTAATTGGAGATATATCCGGTATTATAAGTGGTGCTGCACTAGCGATTGTAATTATAGAGATTGCTAATATTTTCCAATATAATAATGGTTCAACATTTCAATTTACTTTAAATGTTATTTTAACGAGTATAATTGCAGCCTTAACAGTCGGTGGTAAGGCAATTGGAAAATATTTTGCCATTAACTCATCTACAAACATCATTTTAGTAGCTGGAAAAGTGCTTCATTTTATTGAAACAAACTTGAAAATTAAAGTTTTACCAAGTAGCAAAGGAAAACGAAAATAATTAAATAACAAAGGATAATGACTGATGGCAAAAGAACGATTAGATGTATTATTAGTGGAACGTAACTTAATTGATACGAGAGAGAAAGCGAAGAGAATGATTATGGCTGGCTTAGTATTTACCGGTACAGAACGATTAGATAAACCAGGGATGAAAGTAGATGATTCAATAGAATTGTCTGTAAAAGGAAAACTTCCTTATGTTAGTCGTGGTGGATTAAAACTTGAAAAAGCATTACAACATTTTACAACATCAGTTGAAGAAAAAGTGATCGTAGACATAGGAGCTTCTACAGGTGGTTTTACAGATTGTGCCCTACAAAACGGAGCAACATTAATTTATGCAATTGATGTAGGCTATAATCAGTTAGATTGGAAATTGCGTAATGATAAGCGTGTTATTGTGAAAGAACGAACAAATTTTCGTCACGTAACAGCTGATTTTTTTACTGAAGGCTTACCAAATTATGCAATGATTGATGTTTCTTTTATTTCGTTAACGATTATTTTGCCAGTTTTAAAACAAATTTTACAGAATAATAGTGAAGTTGTTACATTAATTAAGCCGCAATTTGAAGCAGCACGTGAGCAAGTTGGAAAAAAAGGCATCATACGTGAGAGAAAAATTCACGAACAAGTACTTGAAAAAATTGTTACATTTGCAGAGAGTGAAGGATTTTCTGTACTAAATTTAACGCATTCCCCGATTACTGGTGGAGAAGGGAATATAGAATTTCTCGCACATCTATCTTGGACAACGGACGAAGAAGCGAGTCAATATAATATTTCAGATATTAAATCAATCGTAGATACTGCACATCTTCAATTGAAAAAGAGCAATAATGGAGGACCCGCCATTGAGTAAAATGAGAAGACATATTAAAATAAGAGAAATTATTTCAGAAAATGACATTGAAACGCAAGATGATTTAGTTCATCAACTGAAATCGTTAGGATTCAATGTTACACAAGCAACTATATCACGCGACATAAAAGAATTGCATTTAGTAAAGGTCCCATCAAAAACAGGTGGTTATAAATATAGCACGCCAACAACACAACGTTTTAATTCAATTGATAAATTAAAACGTTCCATTATGGAAGCATTTGTTAGTATTGATCATGCTCATCATTTTGTTGTGCTAAAAACATTACCAGGAAATGCTCAAGCGATTGGAGCATTAATTGATGATTTAGATTGGGAAGGGATCTTAGGTACGATATGTGGAGACGATACGTGCTTGATTATTTGTCGGACAGAAGAAAATGCAGTTGAAATCGAAAAAAGATTCCTAGACATGTTGTAATATAGACACATTAAAAGAGGTGATATGTAGATGATAACTGAATTAACCATTCGAAATTTTGCCATCATTGATGATGTCTCAATAACGTTTCATAATGGACTAACTGTCTTAACTGGAGAAACGGGTGCTGGTAAATCAATTATTATTGATGCAGTACAACTTCTTACAGGTGGAAGAGGCTCCATTGAGTATGTAAGACATGGTGCAGAAAAAGCTGAGATAACAGGTTTGTTTACAATGGAAAGCGATTACACCTCTATCTATTCCTTAGCAGAAAATTATGGTATTTCTTTAACTGATGACATGCTTATTTTAGAAAGAACGATTACAAAGCAAGGGAAAAGTATCTGTCGGATAAATGGGAAACTGGTAACATTAACGATTTTAAGAGCATTTGGACAAGCTATCGTTAATATACATAGCCAACATGATACGATTCAATTAATGGATCGCACAACACACCTTCCATTATTAGATACATATCAAAAAGATATTATTACGCATTATAAAGAAAAATATATAACACTTTATGATCATTATGTACAACTCGAAAATGAAATGAATGATTTAAATCATTCGGAACAAGAAATGGCTCATCGAATCGATTTACTTCAATTTCAGCTAAATGAACTTGAGGCAGCTGATTTACAAGAAAATGAATTAAATCAATTAACGACAGAAAGAAATCATTTGCAAAACTTTGAAAAAATATACCATACAGTTAATGAAGCCTATTTTTCCTTATATGGTGAACAAAAAGGACTGGAATGGGTAGATGTAGCTCAAGCAACGTTACAAAACGGGAAAGATTTAGATCCATTTGTTGCAAAAAAAGCCGAAGAATTATCGAATGCCTATTATCAGATTGAAGAAATTCATTTTGCTTTACGGGACTTTACAGATAATCTTCATTTTGATGAGGCACGATTAAACGAGATTGAAGCTAGATTAGACGAGTTAAATCGTTTAGGTAAGAAATATGGAGCAACGATAGAAGAAATGCTCCAATACAAAGAGAAGATAGCAAAAGAATTATACGATATTGAACATAAAGATAATCGTTTACAAGAAATGGCTGCTCAAATGGAAGAAGCTAAACAAAAAGCAATCACTGTCGGCAAAAAACTCCATAAAGCTAGAAAAAAAGCTGCATTACAATTAGAAAAAGAAATTCAAGTAGAACTTGCTGATTTATACTTAGAAAATGCTTCTTTTAAAGTGAATTTTTCACCATTGACAGAAGATACATTGTATAAAGATGGTTTAGACTATATTACATTTCGTTTATCAACTAACCTTGGTGAACCATTAAAAGATATGAATAAAGTAGCTTCAGGTGGGGAGTTATCCCGTGTGATGTTAGCATTGAAAAAAGTATTTGCAAAACATGATGATATTCATACAGTAATTTTTGATGAAATTGATACAGGAGTTAGTGGTCGTGTTGCTCAAGCAATAGCAGAAAAAATGTATCAAATTTCATTATCAACCCAAGTTTTATGTATTACACATTTACCTCAAGTTGCTGCAATGGCAGATCAACATTTGTTAATTAAAAAAGAGGAAGCTGCTAATCGAACGACTACAATGATTCAAGCATTGACAGATAAAGATAAAGTAAATGAGTTAGGAAAAATGATTACAGGTACACAATTAACAGATACGGCAATAGAACATTCAGAGGAACTATTGGAATTAACACGTACATTTAAACAATCCATTTAAACGTAACTAATTGGACGACCATTGCAACATAATATAGAGAATCATTTCATATATTTAATCATTAATGATAATTGAATTGAGGTGATCTCTATATTTTTTATTGAAAAAAAGCATCTACTATATATTGTCTCGTTACTCATAGGGGTCAAATTAAGTGTGTACGGTATTATTAAATTAATTTCTACGTATGAATCAGCGAAGTCTTTTGAATATGAAGCGTCTGTTATGGTTCCGTTTTATTGGATGATTTTAATTATTGGTGGACTTATTTTAATTACATTATCTTATGTAAGTTGGAGAAAATATAAAGGTACAATTCAAAAGAAAAGGGATAGAGGAGCTAATAATTGACTTTAAACGTAAATTTGACTAATATTGACCATGAAGAGATTAAAAAATTGACCTAGTTAAATTGGAGGAATGTACATGTCAATGGGAGCATTCATACTATACTTTGCAGTATTACTTATAATCCCAATTTGGGCACAATCTAAAGTAAAAAATGCATATAAAAAATATTCACAAATTAGAAACTCATCAGGAATGACTGGAGCGCAAGTAGCGAGACAAATCTTAGATGAAAATGGTTTGTATGACATTAAGATTGAAGAAGTAAAAGGTGTATTATCAGATCATTATGATCCAAGAGCGAAAGTGGTTCGTTTATCAACAGATAACTATCATGGACACTCTATGGCAGCTGCGGCTGTTGCTGCTCACGAAGTTGGGCACGCACAACAAGATGCAGAAGAATATGCCTTTTTAAAATTCAGAAGTGCATTAGTACCATTAGCTTCTTTCGGTTCTCGTGGAGCAATTTACATTATCATTATTGGCTTTATTTTAAGCATACCTAGTTTACAATTATTTGGAATTATCTTTATGGCAGCAGCAGTGTTATTCCAATTAGTAACATTACCGGTTGAATTTGATGCATCAAGTAGAGCGATGGATCAACTCGTTGGAACAGGAATTATAATGAATAATGAAGAGCGAGAAACGAAGAAAGTGTTAGATGCAGCAGCATTAACATATGTAGCAGCCGCACTAGTAGCAGTCATGGAATTAATGAGATTCGTATTTATGTTTTTAAATAGTAATGATTAATCAAAATAGCCTTAAGATATGAATGTCTTAAGGCTATTTTTTCTTTTATAAATTATTATCAATGTTTTAATGGATGAATCAATATTATGAAAATGATACGGATATATAAGTTAAATAATATTTATCTAGTCATTCAATATGATACAATTGTTATTAGATAAATAATTTGTCAAAACTCGTTGTTTTCGCTAACATTATAGATAAATTTAAATTTTTAAAGGAGTTCTTATGTCTAAACATACATTGTACTCGACAAAGGATATTGAATTAGAAGTCGATGAATACATTTCACAATTTAAAGAAGGTTACTTTTCGCCTTTATCTCTTATGGCGAGACTGTCAGAAGAAGTAGGCGAGTTAGCAAGAGAGATAAACCATACATATGGTGAGAAGCCGAAAAAGTCAACAGAAGAAATTAAAACAATTGAGGAAGAAATTGGCGACATATTATTTGTTTTAGCATGTTTTACCAATTCACTAGATTTAGATTTATCAAGATCATTTCAAACATCGATTGAAAAGATTAAGACTAGGGATAAAAATCGCTGGACAAAAATAGAAGACGAAAATAATAACAGATAAAGACTTAGGAGGATTTTTTCAAATGACTGTAAAAATTATTTTAGCTGGTCCTAGAGGTAAGATGGGCTCTGAAGCACTAAACATGATACATAATGAAGACAAATTTCAACTCGTTGCTTGTATTGATAAACCAAATAGTGAATTACCTGATTTTACTTCTACAACTGAAGTACCAGTTTATTCGAATGCAACACAGTGTTTTACTGAAGTAGAAGCCGATGTTTACATAGATTTAACCATTCCGGAAGTTGGTTTTCCCCATACAAAACAAGCATTAGAACATAATATTCGTGCTGTAGTAGGTACTTCCGGTTTTACTTCAGAACAAATTCAAGAATTAACGACGATTGCTAATGAAAATAAAGTAGGTTGTATTATTGCTCCTAACTTTGCTCTCGGAGCCGTACTAATGATGTTATTTTCAAAAATGGCAGCAACTTATTTTCCAGATGTTGAAATTATTGAAAAACATCATGATAATAAAATTGATGCTCCATCAGGTACAGCTACAAAAACGATTGAAATGATTCAACAGACTAGACAGACGAAACAACAAGGACATCCTGATGAATATGAAATTATGCAAGGTGCTCGCGGAGCAGAATGTGATGGCATGCGTGTACATAGTATGCGTTTACCTGGTCTTGTTGCCCATCAGGAAGTAATATTCGGAGGAACTAGTGAATTATTAACGATAAAACATGATTCGTTTCATCGTGAATCTTTTATGAATGGGTTAAAATTAGCTGTTAATGAAGTGCTTCCATTACAAACACTTGTATATGGTTTAGAAAATGTTATGGATATAAATTAAAAGATTGGTGGGATTTTATGAATATTGCATTAATTGCTCATGATAAACAGAAACAAACGATGATTGATTTTACTATCGCTTATCGAGATATTTTAAAACAACACAATCTGTTTGCTACGGGTACAACAGGTACCTTAATTGAAGAAGCAACATCTTTAGAGATTGAAAAGTTCCAATCTGGACCTATAGGTGGAGATCAGCAAATAGGAGCTCTTGTCGCAAGTAATGAGATGGACATCGTAATTTTCTTACGAGATCCGTTAACAGCTCAGCCACATGAACCAGATGTAAGTGCATTAATGCGTCTTTGCGATGTTCATTTAATTCCGTTAGCAACGAATATTTCAGCAGCTGAAATAATTATTCGTAGTATTGAAAGAGGCGATTTATCTTGGCGTGATATCGTAAATAAACAACGTGAAAAGGATGCTAAACAATGATGAAAATTGGAATTACATGTTATCCTACAGTTGGAGGTTCTGGCATCATTGCAACTGAATTAGGGAAAATGTTAGCTGAAAGAGGCTATGAAGTACATTTTATTACATCTAGTTTACCTTTTCGTTTAGATTGTGTTCACCCAGATATTTATTATCACGAAGTAGAAATCAATCATTATCCGGTATTTCAACATCCACCATATGATCTCGCATTAGCAGCAAAAATGGCTCAAGTGATAGATCGTGAAGAACTGGATGTTTTACATGTACATTATGCTATGCCACATGCTATTAGTGCAATTCTAGCTAGGGATATAGCAGATAAAGATGTAAAAATAGTAACAACATTACATGGTACAGATATTACAGTATTAGGATATGATCAAACATTTAAAAGAATGATTGCTTATGGAATTGAACAATCAGACGCAGTTACAGCAGTATCTAATCAATTAGTCGAACAAACAAAAGAACAATTAGAAGTTGTAAAAGATATATCTGTTATTTATAATTTTATAAATGAAGAAGAATATGTTCGCAAGGATCGGGAGTTTTTAAAAGCAAATTATAATATTGCTCCTGATGAAAAAGTGTTTATTCATATATCTAATTTTAGAAAAGTGAAACGGATAGAAGATGTTGTCCGAACATTTGCGATAGTGGCTGGCCAACGAAAAGCTAAATTAATTTTAGTTGGCGATGGTCCTGAAACCCAACCAATTTTTAATTTAGTAGAGTCATTAGAATTAACAGATAAAGTATTGTTTTTAGGACGCCAGAAAAATATTAGTGATTTATTATCTATTTCTGATATAAAATTATTACTGTCGCAAAAGGAAAGTTTTGGCTTAGTTCTCTTAGAGGCAATGTCTTGTGAAGTAGTTCCTATTGCAACAAACGTAGGTGGGATTCCTGAAGTTATTAAAGATGGGGAAACGGGTTATGTTGTAGATTTAGGCGACGTAGAAGCTGCGGCTCAATATGCCATTCAATTGATAGATGATGAGATAAGTTATCAATCCTTTGTAAAAAGAGGATTAGAACGTGTCCAAAATCATTTTTCATCAGATGAGATTATAAGTCAATATATTGACTTATACCATAAAGTTATTCGTTCAAGTGATGACAATGACACATAATATGCCACGTGTGCTAAAAGAAGCAAGTACTGTATTGCAAATGATAGAAGAACATCAATATGAGGCATATTTTGTTGGTGGATGTATGAGAGATTTCTTGTTGCAACGACCGATAGAAGATGTCGATATTACTACTTCAGCTACACCAGAACAGTTAATGAAGATTTTCCCTGATGTTATTCCGGTCGGAGTAGAGCATGGAACGGTAATTGTCAGGTATGAACATGTCTCTTATGAAATAACGACATTCCGTCATGAAAATATTGCAATAAATGAACGCTTATTATCCGAGGATTTACAGCGACGTGATTTTACAATCAATGCTATTGCGATGAATCAGCATGGGAAAATAATTGATTTGTTTAATGGACAAGCTGATTTGAAAAATAGCCGGATCCAAACAGTCGGTCATGCTAATGATCGTTTCACAGAAGATCCTTTACGTATTTTGCGAGCCATCCGTTTTGTTAGTCAATTAAACTTCACAATAGAACGAGCAACATTAGAAGCAATGAAAGACTTGAAACATTTACTTAAATCCGTTGCAGTTGAACGAATTACAAATGAATTGCGACTTATTTTTCAAGGCGAATATGTTCAATCTGCTATCGAATTAATGAAAGAAGTAAAGTTACAAAAAGTACTTCCTGTTTTCCAAGAAGTACCATCACTATTAGATAAGCTACCTAAAAACACAACATCATTCGTTACAGTTGCGGAAGTCATTGCATTGTTTCATTATATAGATAGAAATATTTCGATAACGACATGGACTAAAAAATGGAAATTACCGAATAAAACGAAACAATCCGCTACATCACTTGTTACCTTATTAGATTATTATTTACAATATGGGGTTAACAATTGGTTAGCTTATCAATTACCTAAGAATGAACAACCTAGTTTCTTTCATTTGATTGGATTAGTTTGTCACAGCGATATTAAAGAAGAGTTTATGAAAGTTTATCATAACTTACCTGTAACAAGTCGTGTACAATTAGAGTTTAATGGAAGCGACTTACAAAATATATTTCGAGATTATCCTAGAGGCAGATGGATAAGTGAAACATTAACAGAAATTGAATATGACATTGTTATGGGTAAATTAACAAATTCAAAAAATGCGATAAAGGAATGGATAAAATGTCATCCACCCGAAGTAAATTAATTGAATTATTATCTGCAAATGAAACAACATATATTTCAGGACAATTATTATCCGATGAATTAAATATATCGAGAAGTGCAATATGGAAACATATGAATGAATTAAAAAAAGACGGCTATGAAATTGAAGGTAAAGCAAATCGTGGTTATCGAATTATTAGTTATCCTGATAAGATAAGTGAAAACACTATATCTTGGGGCTTAGATACAGAATGGTTAGGAAAGAAAATTGTCCATAAAGATTCGGTTCCATCCACACAACGAGTTGCACATGAATTAGCATTAAATGGAGCAAAACATGGCACCATTGTGATAGCCGATGAACAAACGGAAGGAAAAGGTCGAATGGATAAAGATTTTCATTCCAAAAAAGAACAAGGAATTTGGATGAGCATGATATTACGACCTGATATTTTACCGTATTTAGCACCACAATTAACATTATTGACAGCAACAGTATTAGCCAACGTAATAGAAAGACATACAAAAATTAAACCGCAAATCAAATGGCCAAATGATGTGTTAATTGATGGGAAAAAAGTTTCTGGTATTTTAACGGAAATGCAAGCAGAACAAGATAAAATAGTATATATTGTTGTGGGGATTGGGATTAATATCAATCAACAACAAGCAGATTTTCCACAAGAACTACAAAAGCGAGTCACTTCGTTATCGATGGTTACAGAAAAAAAATGGGATATTGTTCCTTTCATTCAAGCATTATGTCAGACATTTGAACAGAAATATAATCAATTTATTCATCATGGATTTAATCCTGTAAAAATAGATTGGGAAAATTATGGGTTTAGAATGAACGAACGTTTACAAATAACAACAAAAAAAGAACAATGGGAAGGGCTATTTATTGGTATTTCAGAAGATGGAGCCCTACTTGCGAAGAAGGATTCAGGAATTATAGAACGAATCTATTCAGCAGAAATTTCATGGTTTCAGGAGGAGTAAAATATGTTATCAGTACGAGATTTTCAAAATATGAAAAATAATAACGAGAAAATAACAATGTTAACAGCTTACGATTATCCATCTGCTAAACAAGCTGAAGCAGCGGATGTTGATATTATTTTAGTTGGTGATTCATTAGGAATGACTGTTTTAGGTTACGCATCAACGACGCAAGTAACACTTGATGATATGATTCATCATGCTAAAGCAGTTAAAAGAGGAGCACCAGATACATTTATTGTTGTCGATATGCCGTTTATGTCTTATCATTCTTCTATGGAACAATCAATTGATAATGCGGTTAGACTGTTTCAAGAATCAGATGCTAATGCTATTAAAATTGAAGGTGCTTCAGATGAAATAGTAGAACTTGTCCGTCGCTTAACAGATGGTGGAATTCCTGTAGTCCCACATTTAGGCTTAACACCACAAACGGTTAATGTTCTAGGTGGCTACCGAGTCCAAGGAAATGATGAAGTAACAAGTCAAAGGTTATTAGACGATGCTAAAAGATTGGAAGCGGCTGGTGCAGTAATGATTGTTTACGAATGTATTCCTAAAGAAATTATGGAAATAATTTCACCTAATCTTGATATGCCAACAATTGGTATCGGTGCTGGTATAAGTGCAGATGGACAAGTTCTTGTATATCACGATATATTACAATATGGTAGCGATCGACTGCCGAAATTTGTGAAACATTATGCAGACTTTAACGTCGCTGGGGTAGAAGCGATAAAACAGTATGTAGACGATGTAAAGCAATCACGTTTTCCGGCCGAAAAACATACGTACGCCATTAAAGACCGTACATTTTTACCTAAAATATAAAAGTAGGGCAGTTATATGAAGATTATACGAACAATAAATGAAATGAAACAAATAGTAAATGAAGCTAACAATAAAACGATTGGATTTGTTCCTACGATGGGATTTTTACATGAAGGTCATCTATCGTTAGTAAAAGAAGCTAAAAAAGAAAATGATTTTGTAGTGACGAGTATCTTTGTTAATCCTCTACAATTTGGTCCAAATGAAGATTTTGATGAATATCCAAGAGATGAGGAACAAGATGCTAATCATGCCAAACAAGCAGGGGTAGATGTATTATTTATTCCAGCAATGGAAGAAATGTATCCCAAAAAGATGGGCATCAAAATTATCGTGGAAGAAGGCACCGATGTATTATGCGGACGTTCAAGACCTGGTCATTTTGATGGAGTAGGAACTGTATTAACGAAATTATTTCATATCGTTCAACCTAACAACACTTATTTTGGGTTAAAAGATGCTCAACAATATGCAGTTGTTCATCATTTAATTGAACAACTAAATTTTCCAGTTAAAATAAATGGCTTGCCTACGGTTAGAGAACAAGATGGTTTAGCAAAGAGCAGCCGCAATGTATATTTATCTGATATAGAACGGCAAGAAGCGATCTTTTTATACGAAAGTTTACAATATGCTCAAAAAAGAGTAGTTGACGGAATTGAAAATCCTGATATTATTATAAAAGAAGTAACAAATATGCTACAAGAGAAAACGAGTGGCAAGATAGATTATGTCGAACTGTTAAGTTATCCAGCTTTACAACAAATATCGACAATCACAGAGCCTATTATTATTGCTATCGCAGTCCAGTTTACTCAAGCTAGGTTAATCGATAATATATTATTACAACCAAATGGAACAAAAATAGATCGATTATAAGATTAGGAGGAACGTCAAATATGTTTCGTACAATGATGAAATCGAAAATCCATCGTGCTCGCATAACTGAAGCTAACTTAAACTATGTTGGAAGTGTCACGATTGACCAAGATTTACTTGAACAAGTTGACATTTTACCAAATGAAAAAGTACAAATTGTAAACAACAACAACGGAGCGCGATTAGAAACTTATGTCATTCCCGGAGAACGTGGCTCAGGAGTTATTTGTTTAAATGGCGCCGCAGCTCGCTTAGTGCAAAAGGATGATGTAGTCATTATTATCGCATATGCTACCGTATCTGAAGAAGACTTAGTGAATCATCGCCCAAAAATTGCTATTATGAACGATAACAATGAAATTGAACAATTTATTGAGGAAGAACCTCCATTAACTATAATGTAATCATATAAAAAGCTCTTATCATGTACAGTAATCGATAAGAGCTTTTTATATGTAATGAATACATAATACAATCTATTAGGTATATTAAGACTTATATTATACAATATCTATGTATGTGTTTAAAATGTTTAATAAAATAAATATAAATGTGTGGCGAGTAAAATGAAACAACAAAGTTTAACGTGGTTTTCTTGGAAAAAGTTAATCATTACAATAATTATAATCGTTATAATAAGCATAGCGATTTACTTATTTATGATGAATAAATATATTAAAGCATCAAAAACAGAAGGATTCGATCATACAGAATCAGTTATTTTACATGAAACAAAAATGAGTTCGATTCAAGACATGTATTCATATCAAGACGACATTCTTTATCACATTGCCTATGCATTAGATAAGAATGAAAAAGAATGGTTAATTTTTGTTCCTAAAACTGAAATTATTAAAGCAAATGATAATAAAGATGATGGTAAAGATAAAAAAGACAAGGAAAACAAAGTCGTTGAAAAGCAAGAAATTACTGAAAAAGAACTTATTATATTAGATGCAGAAAAACTTAAAACACAAACCGAAATAGAGTCTGCTTGGCAAAAAGAGTGTAATCAATGTGTATTACAAAGTTCCTTACCGGCATTTGTAGATGACACTCCTGCTTGGGAATTAACATATATTGATGATAACAACCGTTTTGTTATGGAATATAGAAGTCTTGAAGACAGTGAGATAATCGAACAATTAAAGTTACGTAGAAAATATAATGTGAAAGGTTGATTAGAGTATGTTAAAAAGTGCTCCAAATAAAATAGCTATATCAGAAAGAGTTCGATCTTTATCTCCTTCACCGACATTAGCCATTGCTGCGAAAGCAAAAGCGTTAAAAGCTGAAGGTCATGATGTTATCGGACTAGGTGTAGGTGAACCAGATTTTAATACACCAGATTATATTATTCAAGCTGCTAAACAAGCAATGATAGATGGTAATACAAAATATACACCAACCGGTGGTATTCCTGAATTAAAACAAGTCATTATTGATAAATTGAAAGAAGATAATGATGTCACATATAACCCTAATGAAATCATTGTTACAACAGGGGCAAAATATGCATTATATGCTGCATGCCAATCTTTATTAAATGTCGGAGACGAAGTTATCATTCCAAGTCCTTACTGGGTAAGTTATCCAGAACACGTGAAGGTAGCTGGTGGAACTCCTGTATATGTAGATGGCTTGGAGAAAAATGACTTTAAAATAACGAAAGAACAGTTAGAAAGTGTTATTACAGAGCGTACAAAGGCCTTAATTATTAATTCACCAAGTAATCCAACAGGTATGATGTATTCAAAAGAAGAATTAGCAATACTTGGAGAAGTATGTTTACAACACAATATCGTTATTATTTCAGATGAAATTTATGAAAAATTAATTTATACTACTGACGACCATGTCTCAATTGCAGCAATATCTGATGAATTAAAGGAACAAACAATTATTATTAATGGACTAAGTAAATCGCATGCTATGACAGGTTGGAGAATTGGATATGCAGCAGGACCAGAATCAGTTATCCAAGCAATGACAAATCATGCATCACATGCAGTTTCAAACCCAACTTCAATTGCTCAATATGCGGCGTTAGAAGCATATGCCAATAAAGAAGAAAATAATAAAATTTATCATGATATGCAATCTATTTTTAATGAACGATTAAATGTATTTTACAATTTAATTTTGGAAATCCCAGGTGTTGAGTGTGAAAAGCCCCACGGCGCTTTTTATATTTTTCCAAACGTAAAAAAAGCAGCGACAATGAACGGATTTTCTACAGTTGATGAATGGGTAGAAGCATTATTAGAAGAAGAAAAAGTCGCATTAGTTCCTGGTTCTAGCTTCGGCGCACCAGATAATGTCCGCTTATCATATGCTACATCAATGGATTTAATTATGGAAGCAGCATCAAGAATGAAACGATTTGTAGAAAATAATCTTACATGATTTATAATAAAAATTCCTTATAACAATAAGGAATTTTTATTATGTATGAAACAATAGTATAATAGAATAAGAAGAAGGGGAGTATCGATTATGTCACAATCATTTTCTTATCAACAAATATTACAACAACAAACATCGATCCCTACGCCATTGCTATTAAACTATAAGCAACTAGGTTTACAAGAGATTGAAGTAATGATTTTAATCCATATTTATTATTTTATTCAACAAGGTAATGATTTTCCTACTCCACAAGAGATCTGTCATTCTATGACACTTGAAGAAAATCAATTATTAGAACATTTACGTTCGCTTATCCAACGCAACTTGATTGAAATTAAAGAATTACAGAACGAACATAATCAATTAAGTGAAGCTTATAGTTTAGAACCGTTATGGGAAAAGATATTTTCTCCTAAAGAAGCACCTGTAGAAGAAACGAATAATGAAATAACGATTTTTATTTTATTTGAACAAGAATTTGGTAGACCATTGTCGCCTTTTGAAATTGAAACGATTAATTCATGGTTAGACGAAGATAAAATTACTCCTGCTTTAATTAAAGCAGCTTTAAGAGAGTCTGTTTTAATGGGCAAATTAAATTTCAGATACATTGACAGGATTTTACGGGAATGGCAACGTAAAGGGATCCATACTGTTGAACAAGCACGTGAGTCTAGTCAATCATTTCGTAAACAACGGATAAAGCAACAAACGAAAAAAGAAAAAACAGATACATCAATTTATTTCAATTGGTTAAAAGGAGAAGAGTAAATCTATGCTAACGAAAAAGGAAATTCGCTTTTGTTTAGATCACATGGCTGATATGTATCCTGATGCACATTGTGAGCTTGTGCATGACAACCCATTTGAATTAGTTGTTGCAGTATTATTATCTGCACAAACAACAGATATTAATGTCAATCGTGTAACGTACGATTTATTTCAAAAATATAAAACACCTGAAGATTATTTAGCTGTTGAAGTGGAAGAATTACAAAATGATATTCGTTCTATTGGCTTATTTCGGACAAAAGCTAAAAACATTCAAAAGTTATGCGTCACTTTATTAGAGGAATTTGATGGTGTCGTTCCACAGACACGTAAAGAACTAATGCAATTAGCTGGTGTTGGACGTAAAACGGCTAATGTTGTAAAGTCAGTTGCTTTCGGTGTCCCTGCAATTGCTGTTGATACACACGTTGAAAGAGTCGCAAAACGTTTAGGACTTTGTCGTTGGAAAGATAATGTGCTTCAAGTAGAGGAAACATTAATGAAAAAGATACCAGAAGAAGAGTGGAGTGACACACATCATCGCTTAATATTTTTTGGTAGATATCATTGTAAATCACAAAACCCCAATTGTGAAGCTTGTCCTTTATTAACAGTGTGTCGTGAAGGTAAAAAACGAATGCGTAAATTAGAAAGACAAAATAACCCGACCAACCAATAATAAGGTTGATCGGGTTATTTTTTATTCTGTATCTTCTTCTATCGTTTCAGAGTCATTTTCTTGATCTTCTTCTTCATTCTCATCAGATTCTTCCTCATCATTATTGTTGCTATCATCGGATTCATCATCTGATTCTTCTTCCTCAGGCTCTTCTTCTGGAGTTTCTTCTTCCTCAATTGTAATCGATGTTTCGCTCGAAGGACCTTTTTCATCATCAACAATTGGGATGACAGTTACTTTGTATGTTTCTCCTGCAGATACTCCTTGTACTTTAATTTGTTTTGATTGTACTTGTTCTGTACTTCCATTTATATCGACTTCGAAGGAAGCATCAGGTCCATCATAATCCCAAGTAATATCTAATGCATTATCGGATTCATTATGTTTAGCAGTTAAATTAGTAACACTTGGAATTTCTTCTTCCTCTTCACCTGTTTTTACGGTAGTCGTTGCAGGTTCACTCTTAAGACTGCTATCTTCTTCACTGACAGCTACTACTTCGATCGTATAGGTTACACCTGGTTCGACAGACGTGATATCAACGGTTGTATCGGTAGTGTTGGATAATGATTTAGAATCACCGTCGTCAATTTTATATGAGACATCAAATGAAACATCGATATCTTCATCATAATTCCAACTTGCTTCAATTGATTCACTATCTTCGTCATAACTAGCTGTTAAACCTGAAACGGCTGGAAGTTCATCTGATTTATCAGACACGCTTGTTGGTTCCGTTCCTTTTACAAATAATTCTTTAACAGTGTTACTCTCAGATGTAAGTGGTCCTGCTAATTTTGCTGGATTTGAGCCTTTTTCAATTGCAACTTCAACAACAGAGTCTGGCTTGGTAAAGTCTGGTGTTTCTATATCTTTCGATAACTCACGCATCGTATTTGTAAATAAAGCGTGTGGTATTTGCGTATCTTCTAAAATATCTTGGTTTTTTTCTTTTCCAGTCCATATAGCAATAGAATAATTGGTTGTATAACCAGCAAACCATGAGTTGTTTACGCCTCGTTTTCCATCAGGGTTAGTTGATCCCGTTTTACCTGCTACCGGAAGTTCAGGAATATTAGCTCTCGTTCCTGTTCCATTCTTAACAACCCCTTTGAGCATATCTGTTACCATATAAGCTGTATAATCAGACATGACTGCTTCTGATTCTGGTGTTAAGTCGACAACAGATCCATCTGGAAATTCTACCTTCGTAACAGCATATGGTTCCGTATAGACACCCTCATTACCGAATGCACTAAATGCACCAGCTAATTGCAGGGGAGAAGCATTTGAAGTAGAAGTTCCTATTGCATCTTGAATATCGAGTGTATCTTGATCATATGTTAAACCTAAGCTTTCCGCAAAAGGTCTCGCGGTTTCATAACCTATTTCCTCTAATGTTTTTAAAGCAGGTACGTTTAATGATTGTTCCAAAGCATAGCGAATGGACATAGGACCTTGATATTGCCTGTTCCAGTTTGGAATTGTTCCACCACCATAGTCATATGGTGCATCATCATCGATTTGTTCATATGTGGACCATTTTTCATATTCAATTGCAGGTCCATAGGCAACGATTGGTTTTACTGTAGAACCAGGCTGTCTGTTTGCTTCAATTGCATAGTTAGATCCAAAAGCAGTGTCTTGATCTCTACTACCACCGATTGCGCGAATCTCTCCCGTTTTTGTATCAACAACTGCCATACCTGCAAGCATTTCGTCATTTGGATATGGTATTGGATTATCATCACTATCCGACATTAAAAATTCTACATGTTCTTGTGCATGAGTATCTAATGTTGTATGAATTTTTAATCCTGCAGTATGGACGTCAATGTCACTTAATTTTTCTTCTAACTCCTTTTCTGCTTGCGTAATAAAAGCATCATGTGGAATAGTTTCTGGTTTTTTATCTGTTAAAACACTTTCAATCTCTGTATCTCTAGCTTCTTGTGCTTCTTCTTCCGTTACTTTATTATGCCTAACCATTAATGTTAAAACAGTATCTACACGTTCTTCCATTAAATCAGGGCTTTGAAAAGGATTATACGCAGTAGGCCTTTGTGGTAAACCTGCTAACATCGCCGCTTCAAGAAGTGTTAAGTCATGTAAATCTTCTTTATCAAAATATACTTCAGAAGCTTTAGCAACCCCATGGGCATTACTACCATAAAATATTTTATTTAAGTACATTTCCATTATTTGTTCTTTCGTAAACTCACGTTCTAATTTTAGCGCTAACCATTGTTCTTGTACTTTTAATTTTATTGACTTTTCAGGAGTTAAAAACATGTTTTCAACTACTTGTTGTGTTATTGTACTAGCACCTTCAGCACCAAAACCTCGAGTTATATTTGCTTTTATTGCTCCACCAATACGACGAATATCTATTCCAGGGTGTTCAAAGAATCGAGAATCTTCAGTTGCAATAACAGCATCGATTAACACATCTGGTATATCTGAATACTCTATTTTCGTTCGATTTTCTTCAAACCTTTCGGCAAAAGCCTCTCCGTCCATATCATAAAACGTTGAACCATATGCTACGTCTAATTTATCGATATCTAACTTAGGTGCGGTAACAATGAAATAAGTAAAGATACCGATACCGACTAAACCGATAAGGAGACAAAATAAAACGATTGCTTTAATCGCTCTCTTCCATAATGGTTTCTTTTTCTTTACTTTTTGTTTTTTTCTTGATGATCTTGTTTGTTTTTCTGTCATCACTGTTTCCTCCAATCTAAAAATAGAGTTGATCGACTATTTTTAGATAGTCTACTCTTGCTTGATACTTAAAAGGTATAACATATCCTTTATCTACAATTACTTTATATGGGATTGACTTTCGGCCTCCATCTTTCATTTCGTTCCAATATAATAAAACAATTTCAGCTGGAACATAGTACGTTTCATCAAGAACAGTAAAACGTATGATGAAAAAACAGATACCTCCATGTGCAACGATGGATTGCATGTGCTTAAACTGATGTTCGTGAATATTTGCTAAAGGGAATGTCGTTTTATTTTTTGTTTCTTTTGCTTCAAAATCAATATGTTTAGAACGGTATAATCCATTAAAATCAGTTGTTGATTTTGCTTGGAAATAACCTTCTGTAATAACAGCAGCACTTCTTTTTGGATAATGAACTTTTACAATCTGGATTGGTGTTGGCTTTTTATGAATGATTGCTTGATTCATATCAAGATAATATTGGTTTGTTTGTTCAATATCTTCTTCTAATGACATCCCGCGGTTCCCATATGAAATATTCGTTTTAGCAACGGAGCGTTGTTTAATTGATTGTCTTCTTATACCACTTGGATAACGCATGCCAAACCTCCTTACATCTTTTATTATAATAATGAAAAGAGGAAATGCACAATAATAGCTCCACTTTATCCATTATACCTATAAATTTAAACTAAGAAACGTCGAATATTAAATTAAACATTAAAATTCAATGAGAATTCACATGTTAGACACAAATAGTTAAACATATATTTATGTCGACAGTATGTATGTTTTGTCGAAGGTGCAGGAGTTGTTCAATATATATTGAAGTAGGAGCATAGCGAATAAAAACGAGGTGCTTAATAATGAATAATATTACGAATGATAATTTAAAACGCGTTGAAGATAATATCTCTGAGCTTATGGAACAATATACAATGATACAACAATTATCTTATTTAGCAATCGACAAACGAGTGAATGAAGTATATAAGATTCGAAAAAAGACGTTAAATACTTTACAATTAACTATAGGGACATATAAAAATCAATTCATAATTGGAGACGATAAGTGAATGCAAGACTTTAAACAACTAACAGAACAATTGATTCATGCTTTGGAATTATTAGAGTCGATTTACAGAAATGAAGAAGAAGTAAAACGTGATCGAACATTCTTTCTCCATGTTAAACGAGAAACGACGGATTATTTTAATTGGTTAGAAAACTGGAAAACAGCTGCACTTGATTTAGCATTTGAAAGAAAAATAACTGTTCATCCTGGACAAATAGATGCTACAGTAGATAACATGAAAGCACTAATTATGCATAGTTATTATAAGGATGTTCGAAAGCGTCGCTATATGGATATTAAAAACTCATGCTCTTTAGTCTTTCTTCAAAGTATCGAGGAGTGAAGTAAATGCGTGATGAATTAATCAAACAGGCCAAAAATGCGCAACAGTATGCTTATGTACCATATTCTAACTTTCAAGTAGGAGCTGCGGTTAAAATGGTATCAGGTAAAGTTTTCACAGGAAGTAACATAGAAAATGCTTCTTATTCTTTAACATGTTGTGCCGAAAGAACTGCCATTTTTAAAGCTGTGTCAGAAGGTGAGACGGATTTTTTAGCTCTAGCTGTGACAGGTAATACAGAAGAACCAATTAGTCCATGTGGTGCTTGTCGTCAAGTGATGTCAGAGTTTTTTACAGATAAAACAACCATTTATTTAGGCAATTTACATGGAGATGTCTATGAATCTAGCTTGGCAGAACTACTTCCATTTCGTTTTAAGCTATAATCATGACGTAATGAAAAACATACATAAATAATACAACGTTCAAAAAACTATTATTTAGTGCTATAATAATAAAGTATAATGCATAAAGAAAAAAGTATGTTCATAGAGTACAAATAAATGTGTTGTTAAAAACAGATGATATAAACATAGAGGTGATACAAATGACAATTAGTCGAATTCAATTAACGGAAACAGATATATTAGAAAAAGATTTTAAAAAATCAATGCGTGGGTATAATGAAGAAGATGTGGATGAATTTTTAGACATTATTATTAAGGATTATGAAGCTTTTACTCAAGAAATCACAAGATTGAAGCAGGAGAACGAACGTTTTCGTAAAAGTGTAGAGCAACCAAAAACGAGAAAACAACCTGTTGTCCCTGCCCAAGCAAATTATGATGTATTAAAAAGGTTGTCTAATCTTGAAAAGGAAGTATTTGGTCATAAATTAAATGAAATGGCGAGTGAAGACGAATAAATCCATTTCTTAAGCAAATTATGCTATAATAATAAAGAATGCAAATGTAATCGCTGCACGGTAAGTGTAGAGGAAAGTCCATGCTCGCACAAACTGAGATGTTTGTAGTGTTCATGCTTGATGAAGTCATAAGTCAAGGGAATCTTTTAATAGGTTAACGGCAGGAATTTATTTCTAAGTCCATTTGGATATGAAATAAAACCTTGAAAGTGCCACAGTGACGAAACAAGAATGGAAACATTCGGAAGTGGAACGGGTAAACCCCATGAGTGAGCAACCCAAACAATGGTAGGGGCATCCTCTTAGTAGGAATTCAACGAACTGAGGGACAAGCATTGCTTGTAGATAAATGATTGCAACCTTCGTACGAGGCTGACCACCGCTCGTAGTACTATGGAACAGAACATGGCTTATATTGTATTCAATGGTCTAATATAATTTGTAAAAACCTATCTTTCAGCATACACTGATAATAGGTTTTTTATTTTGATGTCTTATTTTGAAGAGTGAGGAATTAATTATGACAAATAATGTAACATTAATAGCAACAAGTGCAATGGGGTTAGAGTCTATCGTTGCTAATGAAGTACGCGCTTTAGGTTATGATCCAGTTGTTGATAATGGAAGAATTATGTTTGAGGCACCAGTATCTGCCATTCCTAGATGTAACTTATGGTTACGTGTAGCAGACCGAGTTAAACTAGTGGTAGGTGAACCGACCGTTCATACGTTTGATGAATTATACGAAGCAACGAAAGCCTTACCATGGGAAAAATTCATCCCAGAAGAAGGTATTTTCCCGGTTGTTGGAAAATCACATAAATCAAAATTATACAGTGTATCAGATTGTCAGGCGATTGTAAAAAAGGCAATTGTTGATCGATTAAAATTAAAACACGGTGTCGCACATAAAATGCCAGAAAAAGAAGGCATGTATAAAGTAGAAGTAGCTTTACTAAATGATGTAGCGACATTGACTATTGATACGACAGGAGCAGGCTTACATAAACGAGGTTATCGTATAGGACAAGGTGAGGCTCCGTTAAGAGAAACATTAGCTGCAGCATTAGTATCGTTAACGAACTGGCGACCGGATGAACCGTTAATTGATCCATTTTGTGGGTCTGGAACGATTTTAATTGAAGCGGCAATGATTGGACAAAATATAGCACCTGGATTTAACCGAGAATTTTCTTCAGAAGATTGGCAGTTTATTTCGGCAAAATTATGGGATGAAGCACTAGATGAAGCAGAGCAATTAGCAAATTACGATCAACCTTTGAATATTGTCGGAACAGATATTGACCATAAAATGATAGAAATAGCGCAAGATAATGCTCTAGAAGCGGGATTAAGCGATTTAATCTCGTGGAAGCAAATGCAAGTTAGTGACTTAACATTACGTGAAGATAATGGTTACATCATTGGTAACCCACCTTATGGAGAAAGAATTAAAGATGCTGATTATGTCAGAGAGCTATATCGTTCATTAGGTACGATTATGAACAATCATCCATCATGGAGCGTATATATTTTAACGTCATTTAAAGAGTTTGAAAAAGCTTATGGAAAAAAGGCAACAAAACGTAGAAAGTTATTTAATGGCTTTATAGAAACTCAGTATTATCAATATTTTGGTAAGAAAGTGTAACTTGCTAATGTGACAGAGTTTAAAGCGGGTAGGGGCTTAATTAGCTCCAGATTTAGCCCTAAACAGGATTGTTTGTTGAAGATGCAAAAATAAAAAGATTAATAAGCAGAAAAAGTTAAATGAACCTCGCATATTTGATAAGGTTCATTTTTTTACATATATTATTTTGAATTGGTTACATTAATTGATAATTACTTTGATAAAAGGGGAAGACCAATGAAACGTAAAAAGTATTATCTAGGAATGTTATCACTTGTCATGACGCTGACGTTTCTCTTTGGATGTAATGGAGAGCCACCTCCGAAAAATGAAGAAGAAAGAGAAGAGCAACCAAAAGATTTAAACAGAGGCGTTCAATAAAAATGTTACTATTTAGTAAATGAATTTTAGCTACAGATTATCTATCATGAGATGATCTGTAGTTTTTTATTGGATTTTTTAAGCAAATAATGATCTACCAACAATATTTAAACACTGTTTTCCAAATTAAAACTCCCGTGTTAAACTAGAAAGAGATGAAAGGAAATGATGTAATGAAACGTTCACTTCGAGAAGAAATAGTACAACAAATAAAAAAACTGAACTTTGATGAAAAACGAGCGATTGAAACAGCGATTCATCATCAATTATTTCAACAAACTTTCTGGCAAGAGGCAAAAGTTATTGGAATCACACATTCTACGGATCTTGAATGGGATACAAACACGATTATTCAACGAGCGTGGCAAGAAAATAAAATAATCGTCTTACCAAAAAGTAATCAACAACTTAAAAAACTTTCTTTTTATCAAATTAATCATTTAAGTGAATTAGAAAAGGGATATGCGAATATATTAGAACCAAAAGAAACGTCGCAGGAAACAGTGATGAACAAGTGTATAGATTTATTAATCGTTCCAGGTTTAATGTTTGATCTAGATGGATATCGTTTAGGTTTTGGCGGTGGTTTTTATGACCGGTATTTAATTGAACAAGATCATCGTGCAACTACTGTTTCATTAGCAAGTGAGTTCCAATTGGTGGAGAAATTACCTAGAGACGACTATGATATACCTGTAGACTATATTATTACAAACAATTCTTGCTTAGCTACGATATAATTTGTTTAATTAAGGGGGACATTATGCACATCAATGAACAATATTTAATGTATCAATTAGCATATAAACTAATTAAAGAAGACGACTTTGACATGTTACATATCAACCCTAAATTTAATGAAGTATGGTTAGAGAAACAATCAAGGCAAAAATCAAAAGTCATCAGATTAATTCACCGAGGATTTGATTGGAAAAACCATTTAAAAAGAGATGTCGCATCTGTCTTTCAACGAGTAACGAAAATGGGTAATCATTTTATCGGGAAAAATATTGAAATAGTTAATGTATATATAACAGAACATGAACCTGTTGATAATTGGAATGAATTAAAACAAACCTTACTAATGAAACATAAAAAACCTGTCAAAATGGATATATTTTATCTCGCTACTACAAATCGTGATGATGAAGCGAGCCGTTTATTAAATAAGGTAGATTCTTCTATCGAAATGGAAGAGAATTATCCTTCTGAAATGATACAAGAAAAAGCTTCTGAAGAATACAAACATCAGTTAATGTATATTTTAAAAGAAAAGAATGACGCCATCAAACGTGTGTTTAATTATGGTAAACCACGTTTTACACATGCACTACTCTTTATTAATGTACTAATTTTTTTAATCCTTGAATTAAATGGCGGTAGTATGGATATTGAAACATTAATTCATTATGGAGCAAAATATAATCCAGCAATTGTCTCAGGTGAGTGGTGGAGAATTGTTTCTTCTATGTTTCTCCATATCGGAGCATTGCATTTATTTATGAATATGTTAGCTGTCTATTATTTGGGTACAGCAGTAGAGAAGATCTATGGTTCTGGTCGCTTCATTATTATTTATTTTCTTGCAGGTATTATTGGTAGTTTAACGAGTTTTGCGTTTAATACACACGTTTCTGCCGGTGCATCAGGCGCACTGTTTGGTTTGTTCGGAGCATTATTGTATTTTGGTGTTATTTATAAAAATCTATTTTACCAAACGATGGGTAAAAGTGTTATTTTTATATTGTTAATAAATTTAGCTTTCGGATTTTTAATACCACAAATCGACATGGGTGCTCATTTAGGTGGCCTCATTGGTGGATTTGTCGCAGCAGGAATTACTTCTTTACCAGAGCAGCCAACTAGAAAACGCCTGTATAAAATAATAGGAATCATCTTATTTATTAGCTTAACAATATTTCTAGCTCGTTATGGTTATATTATTCACAGTTAATTAGCTGAAATCTGTTGAATTAGTTTATATTTTTCTTGTTCAATTTCGTATAAGACGAGTACATGTGACTCGTCTTTTGCTATTAAAACAAAAGGAACGTAATGTCGTGGGATATCCTCATAAGACATTAACAAAGTAATATACTCTCTATAAAGGCCTTCCCAAAATTGCCCTAGTATTTTTGCATTATTTTCTTCCGTAATGGATGATAACACATTTTCCTTCTGTTTAGTTATATCAACAAGGGAAGTGACAATATAGTCACTTGCATCAATCTCATAATACGTTAGTAAACGATTTAACTGTTGTTGTAAATTCTCTTCTGTTTGATCCGTTAATTTTTTAACGCTTTCTTTTTCAAAAGGACTTTGTGGATGTTGAAAAGCATCAAGGTGATTATCCTTTTCTATTATGTACAACATGGCATCTGTCATCGCTTGAATACTCGTTATATTTTCGTTGTGAATTTCACCATGATGAAATGATACACTTTGTAATAGTGCATCTTGATTATAAGGGACACTTTCTTGTTGTTCTATCGTAACCTCGTCAGTTCTCCATTTGTTTAGTAATCCTTTGAAAACACCATTTTCATAAAGTAAAGATACATCTTGTCGTAAATATACTGGTTGATTACTAGTTGAAGATACATACCAATTAATATTTTTTTGTTTAGTATCATATTCCAATTCCGTGTTAGATTCAACGATAGAATGATGTGTGTCGATTGGAAAATATTTCATAGTAGTAGCCGTTTTATTGTACATTTGATACAATGTGAAAATAACGAATAAACTGATAATAATCATGATAAATTTATAATAACGCGTCATAATAACCATCCTTCATTTACATGTTAATCATATTTTATGTAAAAAGATTTGGTGATATGACAGGCTATCAAGTATCAGAAAATGAATTCATACATATCTATAATACTATGTTTATTATCATGTTAAACAGGGAATATAACTATTACAATTTTTATTCAGGGGGATGTTTATGTTTTTTCGGCGGGGACAGATGCCGCTTTATCTCCTAGCGGGGTTATTGTTCGGACTAAAAACGTATATCGTTTATCGATTTGTATTTAATATTGAAATTGAAAATATGATGCAAGAAATTATTATTTTTATTAATCCATTTATTGCATCGATTATATTTTTTGGACTAAGTGTTTGGATTAAAGATCCTGTAAAACAACGAGTCTTTATTAGATATTCTGCACTAGTAGGGACGTTAATTATTTACTTTAATTTAGTGTTTTATCGCTCATTCACTGATTTTTTAACGATACCACAATTATTTCAAACGAGTAATGTAGTAGATTTAACTTCTAGTATCGTCTCACTCATTAAATTTTATGACATATTTATATTTCTAGATTTAATGATCATTTGGTATATTAGTAAACAATCCCATTTAGCGATGGTGCGAGAATATACGAAACGCAGCAAAGTAATTGTAGCACTTATCTCACTATTATTATTATCAGGAAACTTTTTGCTAGCGGAAATTGAACGACCGCAACTTTTATCACGTGCGTTTGATCGTGAGTATTTAGTAAAAAATATCGGTTTGTTTTATTATCATGTGTATGATGCAGTCTCTCAGTCAAAAATGCGTACACAAAAAGTATTCGCAGAAGATCATGATTTAAAAACAATTAGACAATATATCAATGATGAAATTAGAAGTAAGTCACAATCAGAATTGTTTGGTATCGGTGAGGATAAGAACATTATATTTATTTCCGCAGAATCTATTCAAAACTTTGTAATCGATAATGAATTACATGGCGAAGAAATAACACCATTCCTCAATGGCCTGAAAGAACATGAAGATACATTTTATTTTGAAAATTTTTATCATCAAACATCCCAAGGAAAAACGTCAGATTCAGAGTTTGTTACAGAAAACTCCCTATATCCTATATCAGGTGGAGCAGTATTTTTTACGCATGCACAAAACAAATATCATTCATTTCCAGAAATAATTAAAGAAAAAGACTATACATCGGCAGTTCTTCACGCGAATACAGATACGTTTTGGAATAGAAATCAAATGTATGACAGTTTAGAGATTGATACTTTTTATGATCGCGAAAGTTATGAAGTGACTGATGACAATCAAGTTGGCTGGGGATTAAAAGATAAAGAGTTTTTCACGCAATCAATCCCTCACTTAAGAGAGATAGAAGAACCATTTTATGCTAAGTTAATTACGATAACGAACCATTTTCCATTTGATTTAGAAGAAGTTGATAGAAGTTTAGAGCCTTATGATTCTAATTCTAATACGTTAAATAAATATTTTCCGACAGTGCGTTATACTGACGAAGCTATAGAACAGTTCTTTATCCAATTAAAAGCTGCTGGTTTATATGAAAATTCTATTATCATCATAATGGGTGATCATGACGGAATTAGTGCAAACCATAATAAAGCAATGGCTGAGTATTTAGATAAAGAAGAAATTACTCCATATGATTATACACAGTTACAACGAGTGCCATTTTATATTCATATTCCTGGTTATGGAGAAGGTGAGCAAATGTCTAACATAGCAGGTCAGGTAGATATAAAACCGACATTATTACATTTATTAGGAATTGAAACGAATCACGATATATACTTTGGAAATGATTTATTTCATGATAATCGTAAAGGATTTATCGTACAAAGAAATGGTAACTTTATTAGTGAAGATTATATTTATGCAGGAGAAACTTGTTATAATAGAGAGACAGGGGACATATTAGATAATAAAGAAGAAAATAATCATTCATCGCCTTGTAGTGACATCAAACAAAAGGTAGAAGTAGAATTAAATTATTCAGATGAAATCATTTACGGTGATTTATTTAGATTTCTTGATTTTAAAAATAAGTGAATCAATTTTATAATTCATTTTAGTATTTCAAACATGAACTTTACGTTGGATAATAGACCCGTTTACTTTCATTCCATCCGACTGCTTTTTGGTGGGCACGGCCTCAAGGATTTTCGGACTCGTGCTGTTCCCACAGGAGTCAGTCGGCTTCCATTCAAGTAAACTTAGTTACATAAGCTAAACACGTATGGTTTAAAAAGCTTATAACTAAACGTACGTATTTTTACCTAAATCTATTATGAAATTGATTCAAGTAAACGTAAGAATAGTTGAGCTAATATTTTGTAAAGCTTGACTATTTTTTTGCTCAAAAATAGGATAAATCAGTAATGAAACGACCATAATAGATGTTGAATAAGAAAAAAGGGGCATATATTATGGATGTACAATTACCGAAAGAGCCACTAAGTTATTGGCAAGATTCAGTGGAATTATCTAATTATAAATCGTTAGAAGAAACAAAACAGTACGACGTTTGTATTGTCGGTGCGGGAATAACAGGTATTACAACTGCTTATTTATTATCTGAAAAGGGTTTTTCTGTATGTATATTAGAAGCTAACAAAGTAATTTCAGGAACAACTAGTTTAACGACTGGAAAAATTACGGCTCAACATGGATTATTTTATAAAACACTCATTGATAACGTCGGATTAGCAGAGGCTAAAAAATATTATGATGCTAACAACGATGCGCTTCAATTTATTATAGATATAATCGAAAAAAATCAGATAAAATGTGATTTACAATTTGAAGATGCATATATTTATACAGAAGTTGATAAAATGGTTCAAGAAATTGAACAAGAATATGAAGCATATAAACAATTGGAAATAAAAAGTGAATTAGTACAATCCACTGCATTACCATATTCAGTAAAAACTGCGCTTAAAATGAAGGAACAAGCACACTTTCATCCAGTTAATTACACAAAGGCATTATTACAACTTTGCGAACAAAATGGTGTCGATATATATGAAAATACAAGAGCCATAAATGTTGAATACAATAAACAACCAGCTGTAATAACAGAAAATAAACAACGTGTAATAAGTAAGTACGTTATTCAAGCAACACAATATCCTTTTTATGATGGATTAGCATATTTTCCAACAAAAATGTATGCAAGTCGTTCTTATGCGCTACTTATCCGACCAGAAGAACGACTAGAATCAGGAATGTACATTAGTGCAGACAATCCGGTACGATCACTTCGTAAAGTAAATGTAAAAGAAGAAGAATTACTGCTTGTTGTAGGCGAAAGTCATAAAACAGGTCAAGCGAATGAGTCCATGATGCAAAATTATAAAAATCTAGAACAATTTTGTCTAGAAAGATTTCGGGCAAAAGATATCTTATACCGCTGGTCAGCTCAAGATTATATCACGGTAGATTCTCTCCCTTTTATCGGTCCAGTTACAAAACATCAATCAAATGTATTGGTAGCTACAGGATTTAAAAAATGGGGAATAACTAATGGAACCAATGCTGCATTAAATATAAGGGATTATATTTTGGATGAGGAAAATGTGGAACAAAGTATATTTTATCCAGCAAGATCATTACAAAAGATCCCGACAATAGAAAAAATGGTAACATCGAATATGGATGTAGCAAAACATTTGATTAAAGGAAAATTACAGTGGAAACAAAATAACATTGATAATCTTAATGAAGGTGAAGCACAAATTACGACAATAGGCATGCAAAGGGTTGGTATTTATAAAGATAATGAAGCCACTTTACATGCGGTAAATACAACATGCACGCACTTAGGTTGTGAAGTAAATTGGAATGAAGCAGAAACTTCATGGGATTGTCCGTGTCATGGATCGCGTTTTAGTTTTACAGGAGACGTTTTACAAGGTCCGGCGGTAAAACCATTAGAAAAGATAGATTTGTCTCAACATAAAAATAGTAAATAATTAAAAAGTATTAAAGTTCACCACATTATTCTATCCTATTTTTTTATCCTATGTTATGATAAATTAAGACAGAATTTGACAGATTTAAAGGGATAAAAGGGGACTTTTAAAATGCTAAAGGAGATAAGTCGTACGACGTGGATGATAGCAATTAGCAGTTTTATTTTACTAACAATAATGATTGGCTCTACGACTAAAGTTGTGCAAAGTTTGACACATAAAGATGCTTTATCTGTAGAGATAAATAGTGAACAAATAGATACTGGGTTTCGTCTTGATCAGGAATCTAAGTCCTCTGATACATTTACATCTTTTAGAACGATTCCATCTACTTCAATTGAAGAAATAGATGTCCCTATTTATGAATGGGCTACAAAACAAGAAGATTTATTTTATGAAGAAATGGAGAAAACAGAAGATACGATAAACAATAAATTTGTTGCACATTTTAATCTTCATACAGACATTTCGAAAGTTACAGACGATTTATTCAATGTTGAAATGGAAGTAGAACAAGCAGTTGAACAATCAGAACAATATATAAAAATGAAAACATTCATAGTTGATTTAAGCGCTGAGAGAATTGTCAATTTAAACGAAATTTTCGACGAAGAAGTTTTTACGACAAAAGAACGTTTCAAGTTAATAGTTGAACAATTAGATGAAGAAGTTGATTATGAGGTGTGGCAACCGGCGCTAGAAGAATTAAATGATCTTGAAATATCATTAGCAGAAGATAAATTTACTTTTTATTTCAACGATAAAGATTTAAGAAAAGATAATAAATATGTAAAGGTATCGATACCTACGAAAAAATTAGCAGCTTATTTCCATTCTGATTATTATTCCACTTTTATAACAGAAGAAATGGAAGCTGAAATGGAACAACAAAGAATGAAAGATGAACAAGATAGAAATAATGCAACAGCTAAGAACAAATATATCGCATTAACATTTGATGACGGACCTGAAGTTGAAACGACAGATCGTATATTAAATATATTAGATCAATATGATGCGAAAGCAACATTCTTTATGCTAAGTAAAAACGCAACAGCGCATCCAGATATTGCTAAACGTGTTGCTGATCAAGGGCATGAAATTGCAAACCATTCCATTACTCATGCAAACTTAAATGCAGTGAATAATAATCAAGTGAAACAAGAAATAACAGAATCTAAAAAACAAATAGAAGAAGTAACAGGTAAGACACCAACATTATTTAGACCTCCATATGGAAGCTCAAACAATTATGTTGAAACGGTTGCTCAAGAAACAAATCAAGCAATCGCAATGTGGTCGATTGATACTTATGATTGGCAGCATTTAAATGCAAATAGAACGATTCAAACGATTAAAAATGAAGTTCGACCTGGATCAATCATTTTAATGCACGATATACATGCAACTACAGCTGATGCTGTTCCACAAATAATGGAATATCTTACTAATGAAGGATATGAATTTGTCACAGTATCAGAACTGTTACCATATATAGAAGGTGAAGGCATCGGACCATATTATGGTAATTAATCTATGAAACTTTGAATATAATAAAAACACAACAGAAGTGCTATGAGATTCAAAAAAGCACTTCTGGTTTTTCAATTCTGTTACTTCCTATAATATATATTATGTAAACTAGTATAGCGAAATTTATCCTATGTTATATAGTTTAACTGCTCCCCCGCTGTATTATATACTTTATACCAATAAAAATGAACCCTTTAAAATAATATTAAAGGGTTCATTTTGCCTGATTATTCATCTGTTGTTACTTTAAAGAATGTTCTAATTGCTGGCATGCCAGTTCCAGGATGGTCAGCTCGATATGTTAATTGTGGTTTTAAATAAATATTAGGTTGAACCATTTTTCCTTGATAAATAGATGGATAGATATCTACTAAATGGTATCCAGGTTCGCCTGATGCGACAAATGGTAATTTTACTGTGCCTTGGGATTCAAATCCACAAACGTAACCATTATATGCATTATCATAAACGACGGCTAAGGCATTATCAAACTCTGTCCATCCAGATCCTTTAATTTCGATTGTCACCAGGGTTCCAGGAGGTCCCTCAGATGGTGTAATTGATGCTATAGAAGGTAAGATTCGTAAATACGTCTGCCCATAAATATCATCATTTACTTTGACATCTATTAAATGTTCTAATCCTCCTAAATCATCCGGAATTGGAAATGTGTATGAAAACTCTCCTTTTTCGTTTGTTTTTGTCTTGCCTAACTCTACAATATCTTCGCTAAAACCTTCAGGTGTAACTCTATTGCCAACCATAGTATGCCAATCAAGAGTTATTTCTTCCGTTTTAGGTAGACCAGTTCCTTCAATAGTAACTTCTTCATCAACGGTTCCAGAATCTTTATCTAGTTTAATAGTTACATCCTCTTTCATTTCCGGATCTGGCAATTGAATTCCACCAGAAGCTGGTTCAGGAACATCTTCTACATAAACTAAATCACCTTTAGGTTCATCATCAGTCACTTCAAAAGTAAAATATTGCGTTGATATATAATTAATTGCTGATGAATCTCTGCTTAGATAAGGAGAACCAGATGAACCGCTTTCTATAGTAATCATATGATCCCCTATATTTCCTGAAGCGCGGATAACTGCTTTTGCTTTTCCTTTAGTTGAGACTCCGGTAATCATACCTGTATAAGCATTATCATAGTTTAAATGCCAGATACTCCCATACATTTTTGGACTTAAACCTTCCCCAACAATTTCTATTTCAGTACCAACTGGCCCAGATTCAGGAGACATTTTAAAAACCGTTTCAACAAAAAAGTTCGCCTTTGCAATAACTTCATCGTTTTGATAAATTAAAATGTCATGATCATCACCAAATCCTTCAGGAACTGTAATTTCTCCAGACCATTCACCATTCTCATCTGCTGTACCCTGAGATATTTCTTCTTCAACTGGATTATAAATTAATCCAGAAAATGAATAGTTATCATCTTTTAACGAATATTCCCCTTCCATATCTACATAAACGACGGAAAGCTCTTCATCAGGTTTAAGCTTTTCTGCTGTTAATTTCACTTTGTCACCAATTTTCCCTTCGACTTTATCTAGCTTTAACTTTCCTGTTAAAGTCGCTTGGTCCTCTTTTTCATTTGATTCATTTTCATTATCAGTTGTTTCAGTTTCTTTACTTTCAGCATCATTGTTTGTTTCGGTTGATGTAGATTTAGATGAACAAGCTGTTGTAATTAATAGTAATAATGTTAATGCAATGATAAAAGCAAACTTAGTTGAAAACTTATGCATCTGCTTCACTAGTATCAAGTGGCTCAATGATTGTCATTTTTGATAAATCTACATCAAAAGGTTCATACACATAATCTTCTCCATCAACAGTGGCAATAATTTCATAATCTAATGTACCAGTAGGAAAATCATCTGGAATCGTCCAGGCAATAGTATATAGCATTGTTTCAGTATCATCAGATCCGTGATCGCCTAGTTCCATTTCAAATTCTTCACCTGTTTCTAATACAACTTTAACATCTGCATTTTCAATTACTTCATCAGAAGCAGCGTCCATTACATTTGCTCTAAATACCATTCTCCAACCTTGCTCAAACCGACTATTAACAACACAAATAGCATCTTCTACTTCATGTGAGTTTATCGTGTCAGCTTGCACTACAATTGCGTCGCTCTTTTCCTCATCACTGGTTGCTTCTTGTTCAGTAGTATCATTGTTTGTTTCTTCAGATTCTGTTGCATCATCTGAAGCACTATTACTACAACCAGCAATAATTCCAACACTTAATAACAACATAAACATAATGGAAAACGCTTTCTTTTTCATTGTCATTTTAAATCCCCCTTTATGTTAGTTAGATAACGCTTCTATTATATTATCTGTCATTATGATGAATTACGCAAGAACAAATACCCATTATTCCGAAAAATCACCATTTTAAGATAATGGATTTTACACAATTTAATTTATGTATTTAGATGATAGAAAAGACCAACGATTAAAGTATTGAAGCAACATAAATATCGCTCATTCTTTAATCATTGGTCTTTGTTTAGTTACTCTTTATATTGTGGCTCTTCCTGTTGAATGTATTGCAATCTTGTGTTTAAGTTTTCTACAATGGATTGTTGTTGTTCTGCTAATTGTTGAAACATTTGCTTAGCATTTTGATCATTTGTTTCTAAAGCGAATGATTTTAAGCTAGCTAATACACTTTCACTACTTGCTACTGTTTGTTGCATTTGTGTACCTACTGTCATCATCGTCACCTCCCAATTATACTATCCCCAAACAACTTCAAATTATCATGAGAATAATACAAAAAAGAGCGAGTAATTTTTATTGATTACATAAAATAATGAACGTCTCTCATTTCTAGTTCATTCAATTGTGTATTTACTTTTTGTTCATCATATTGCCATGCTGCTTTTTGTAAATCATATGATTCAATAGGAGCTTGACAGTTAATTTTTGCTAACTTTCTTGATAAATGTAACATATCCATGTCTGTTGTAAATCTTTTTTGCATCGCAGGAGTTAATTCAGTAATATTTTCCAATATATTTTCAATGGAATCGTATTTTTGTAAAAGTTTGATGCCTGTTTTTTCACCAATCCCTTTTACTCCTGGGTAATTATCTGCTGCATCTCCCATCATGCCTTTTAAATCTACAATTTGATATGGATGTATGCCTTTTAATTCATAAAAATTATTAGGTGAAAAAACTTCGTAATTACCGATCCCTTTTCGCATGATAGCTACTTGTACTTGATCATTGACTAGTTGTAGCATATCGAGATCACCTGTTAAAATAGTGAATTTATAACTAGGGTCTTGCTGAAATTGATTAGTTATTGTCCCAATACAATCATCTGCTTCATAATTGGCTAAACCTATATTAGGAATATCAAAAGATGCTACGACGTCTTTAACTAATTCAAACTGTGGTTGTAATTCTTCAGGTGGTGCTTCTCGATTCGCCTTATAATTAGGAAACATTTCCGTACGATACGTTGTACTGCCCATATCCCAACAACAAATGACATGAGTTGGCTCAAATGTATTTGTTGCATGTAAAAAATAACGTAAGAATTGGTTAATTCCATTTAACGGCGTTCCAGCCGAATTTCTCATAAAATTACCAGTAAATGCTGTTGCGAAATAGCCGCGGAATAATAAAGCCATACCATCGACTAATAAAACATGCTTTTTCATTATTTCTGATTCACCTTTTCTAATAATTCATGCATAAATGTAGATTTTTCTTGTAAATTATCTAAGTCTACTGCATCTGTCATCATGTTAATTTGATGTGTGATTAATTGTTCAACTTCATTAATCATTAATGTCTTCATATTTTGTACTTTTTCTTGCCATTCATTTTGATAATGTGTTTCCATTAATTGTTTGTTAGCATCTAAATATTGTTTTGCTTCTTGTTGCATCACTTTATAAAATGCTTCTTTCATTACTTCACGATCATTTTGTTCGAAAAAGGATTTCGTGTTTTTGAATATTTTCAATGCCTCGTCATAAATAGATAACTCACTATCAATAAATGCTTGGTTATAAGCGGGTGTAGTTAGTTGCGGTTCTTGTATACTTGGAATTAAAAAAGCATTATCTAATTTTGTTGCTTCATGCTGGGTTTCTTCATACACTTCTTTAAATAACCCTTTCATAAACGATTCTAATCTTAAAGAAACGGCTCTAACTTCTTGTAATAATTCATACCCTACATAATCTACAAACTGATTACGGCTTCGCTCTAACTGTTCTTTTGCTTTTCGACCTGATGCTGTAATTGTTGTTGGATTAAAGAATTGACTAAACATATCATGGTAACGAATATATAATCGGTCTAACACAAAATGCAATTGTCTTTCGATTCTTTCGTTTATCCGATTTTCAGCAGTTGATGTTTTCACTTCTTGTATAAGTGATGTAAATGTCTGTAACTTGTCTTGTAATACTTGGATTTCTTTTGTTTGTTCAGACTCCTCTAAATTAGCTGCATGAATGAAATGATCAATCATATTTTGTGCACGAGTAACGTCCCACATTGCAGATTCGATTGTAAGTGCAGCTAAATCTTCTTCAATAAATTGATAAAATGAGGTTTCAAAAGTTTGCATTTCATCATTAAGTTCTATATTTTGTTCCTTTTCTTCAAGTGATTGTTTACTTGAAACTGGGAATATATTTGCGTGTCGAATACCGAATTGTAATAATTGATCTTCTACATATTTTAACACGAGTTTTAAGTCTGCTTCACTTTGTGCTAAGTCGGAAGCATTTACAATAAAGAACATTTTATCTAATTCGAATGCTTCTTTTACTCGTCCTAATTGCATTAAAAAGTCTCTATCAGCGCTTGTTATCGCATGGTTAAAGTAGGTAACATAAAGAATGGCGTCTGCTTCTTTTATATAATCAAATGAAACATTCGTATGCCTCGCATTAACTGAGTCTGCTCCAGGTGTATCAACTAATGTAATCCCTTTTTGCGTTAATGCACAATCGTAATATAAATCTACAGTTTCAATGTAACAAGCTTTCGATTCATTTGTTACATAGGCTGCAAATTCGTCAAGCGTAATTTCTACCGTTTTACCTAGTAGTTCTTTATGATCTTCATATCCTTTTAATACGGCTAATAAATATGATTGGTATGTGTTATTTAGTGCTTGATTATGCTGCACATGTCCACGTTCAATCCAATCGACAAACTCATGGAAATTCTCTGCTTCTGGTTCTAAGTCCTTTGTAATATGCGCTAAATCATCTGTTAAAGTAGCGTCATCTTTACATGTAATGATAACTGTTCCATGTTGATACTGTTCCGTTACAGGTGAAATCCTACTAATTACTGCTGTAGTTGGATTTGGTGAAACTGGTAAAATTTGCTCTCCAAATAAAGCATTTGAAAAAGAAGATTTCCCAGCACTAAATGCACCAAATAATGCAATAGTTAATTCCCTATTATCTAAGCGAGTTCTTTTTGACTGTAATTCATCAATAATTGATTGAAATGCTGGCATATCATCTAGTTTTTCTGTTGTTTGATCGATAACATCAATCATTTTATCAATATTAACCGGATGTCTGTCCTTAACTATTTCATTTTCAGGACGTTCATCTTCTGTATCTGTTGCTTGATAAGATTCCTCATATGCTTTTGGAATAGGTGCTGCTTCTTCGATTACTTCTTTACGTTCGGCAAGCATTTGTTCGATTTCCTGCAAATGTTCATCTGACACGTTTGGTTCTACTAAACGTGTTTCAATTTCTTGTAGCTGCGTGTTAATATCTTCTGTCATGTTAATTTGTTTAATTAAGAAGTCATCTGCATGCGGAAATAGTCTCAGTGCGGATTCGGCTTCTTTTTGTTGTGCTTCAATTTGTGCAGCTATTTTACTCTCAATATCGTTCCATAATTTATTGGCTGCGCTGCGACAATTAGCTTTTATTTTAGCAGCAACTTCATTGGAATAATTTAATATATAGTTACCATTCACACTTGCTCCAGGACGAATTAATTCGTTTATTTCTTCTTGCCCAAATGAAAAAGTAAATTGTTGTGCTTTGCTTAATAGTTCATCTTCATGAATATCAAATTCTCGTAAGATCTCAACAAACTTTTCACGTAATTTCCATAGTATTGTCGAATCAATTGTCTCTATTAATGGCTGTACAAAATTAGTTAACTTTTCTGCACGGACTTCTTCCGTTTTCTTTTTACTATTAAAAAATCCTACCTTAAAATCTTTTTGTTTTGTTTCTAAGTATTCACCAGCTAAATCTCTTAATCTCGCTGGCATAACATATGCATTTTTAAGTGTTTCTTGTAATTCATCATAATATACTTTTTTTAATGATGGGATAACATTTGATAATTGATTTAAATCTTCTTGTAATGAAGTAAACTCATGTACGTTAAATCCTTTTAATTGTTCTGCCGCATATGTAAGTAAATCTGCTTCACTATTTGCTTCAAGTTCTTCTTGGTGCGCTTGAACAATTTGTTCTGTTGCTAACTTCATTCTTTTATCGACAATTTCACCATTTGATAATAAAGTATATAATTCCTGTTTAACTTCTTCGATTTCATTATGAGGAGCGTCTAAGTTTAATGCAGACGTATAATATATTTTTTGCGGCTTTATTTTCCATTGATCAAACGTTTGTTTAACACTGTTATCAAACTCGATAAAAGGTATTTCAGCTTCATTATGCTTATCAATTTGGTTAATAATTAAATACATTGGAATACCTTGAGCTTGAATTTCTTTGAGAAAATATAAATTAACTTCAGATTGGACGTGATTATAATCCATTACATAATATAAAACGTCTACTAAGTGAAGTGATGATTCTGTCATTAAACGGTCAGCATCATCTGCAGCATCAATTCCTGGTGTATCTAATACGAAACTATTTGCAGGTAATAATGGTTCAGACGTACTGATCTCAATGCGACTAATTGTATCTTTATCCATACAGTAATCTTTAATCATATCGATATCATAGGGCTCTTTATATTCTACAGGTTGTTCTTCGTTAAAAAATACACGAGCAACCCCTTCTCCTGAGGATACTCTTACGATATTTGCACTTGTCGGTATTGGACTGTTTGGAAGTACATCTTTTCCTAATAAATAATTTATTATGGAAGATTTTCCAGCTGAAAAATGACCAGAAAAACTAACGATAAATTGATCTTGAGTTAACTTTTCATAGAGATCAACCATTTTATTACTATTTTTCTTATCATGTTGATCTTGCATTATTTCATGTAAAGATGCTAAATGGTTTTTAGTAACTGATTTTATTTCCTGATCGATAACTTTCAACGTTAACAAATCTCCTTTAATTATGAATTGTACATACCATTATACGAAATGAAGCGCTTTTTTACTACTAAAGAGTTAACAAACTATTTGTATTTTTATAAATTAGAATTTCTTCTTATGATAACTCTATTATAGTTTACATAACATTATTATTGTACACTTAAAAGCCATATTAACTTTTTGTTAATATGGCTTTTAAAATTATACAGGATAAATGCCGTGTTTTCTTTCAGTAAACTGTACACGTTTTGATGTATAGATTTGGAAACGACTAATAAGTTCATTGCGTAATTGATCTGGTTCAACAATGGCATCGACAATCATTTCAGACGCTAAATGATAAATATCAATATCTTCACGATATGCTTGTTGTTTTGTTGCGATAAACTCTTTTCGTTCCTCTTCATCTTCAATTGAAGCAATTTTATTCGCATAGACAGCATTAATGGCAGCCTCTGGTCCCATTACTGCAATTTGAGCAGTTGGAAGTGCAAGGGTTGCATCTGCTTCAAATGCTGGTCCAGCCATCGCATATAATCCTGCTCCATACGCTTTTCTAACGACAACAGAAATTTTCGGCACTGTCGCTTCACTCATCATGGCCAACATTTTTGCACCATGACGGATAATGCCTTGTTGTTCCACTTTTGTTCCAATCATAAAACCAGGTACATCCATTAAAAAAAGTAACGGGATATTAAAGGCGTCACATAATTGAATGAATTTGGCTGCTTTATCTGCTGAGTCTGGAAATAAAACGCCACCTTTTACACGTGGCTGATTGGCTATAATCCCAACTACTTCACCATCAATACGAGCAAGTCCAGTTATTAATTCGGCTGCAAATAATTTCTTTATTTCACAAAAGGAATCCTCATCAATAATTCTATTAATTAACTCATACATATCGAAAGGAGCATTTTGGTTTTTGGGAATAATATCTTGTAATGTTTTTTCGAATGTTAATGCGTTTACACTATCACTTTTTGGTGGTCGTTCTTTAAAATTACTTGGAAAATAAGTTAAATAATGTCGTGCAAATGATATCGCTTCTTCTTCTGTTTCAACTAATACGTCACCACAGCCGGAAACAGAACAATGCATTCTCGCCCCGCCCATTTCTTCTAAACTTACTTTTTCTCCTATAACCATCTCAGCCATCCTTGGCGAACCTAAGTACATAGAAGCATTACCTTCAACCATTACAACAATATCGCAAAATGCCGGAATATATGCACCACCTGCGGCTGATGGACCAAAAAGGAGACACACTTGGGGTACACGTCCTGACATTTTTATTTGATTATGAAAAATTGCCCCTGCCCCTCTTCGACCTGGAAACATTTGAACTTGATCGGTAATTCTTGCACCAGCTGAATCTACTAAATATAGCATCGGAATTTCTAACTTTAAAGCTGTTTCTTGAATACGAATAATTTTTTCGACTGTACGCTCTCCCCAAGACCCTGCTTTTACTGTTGAATCATTTGCCATCACACAGACACGTTGATTATTTATTTTTCCAATACCAGTTACGACACCGTCAGCTGGCAAATCTCCCGCTTGACAGTTAGCGAAAAAGGCATCTTCTATTTCAATATCCTCATCAAATAGTTGTTCAAGTCGCTTTCGAACGAATAACTTACCTTTTGTTTCATTCGCTTGATGGTATTTTTCATCTCCACCACGTTTAATTGTTTCGATACGTTGATGTAATGCATTTATGTAAGACATATTTACCTCCCCATTATTTTCCTTGATAACTCGGGTCTCTTTTTTCTTTAAAAGCACGTAGTCCTTCTAAACGATCTTCCGTTGATAGTGTTTGTTTATAACATTCATGTTCGACGCCCAGACTTTCTTCTAATGATAAGTGAAGTCCTTTATCAATCGCTTGTTTTGCTTGTTTAACTGCGATTGGAGCGTTATTTGCAATGATTTCAGCTCGATGTAGGGCTGTTGATAATAAATTATGTCGTTCAACAATTTCTTCTACGAGTCCAATAGCATATGCTTCATGGCTCATAATTTTTTTTGCACTAAAAATCATTCGCTTTGCTTGTCCGATACCTATTAGTCTAGTTAGTCGTTGCGTTCCACCTGCTCCTGGTATAATTCCTAATGATGTTTCTGGTAAGCCGACATAGATATCTTCTGAAGCTATTCTCATATCACAACCTAAAGCTAACTCTAACCCGCCACCAAGAGCAATTCCGTTGATTACAGCAATAGTAGGTATTGTCATATTTTCAATTAACGTGATCGTATTACCAATTAATTTTAATGTATCAATTACTTCCTCTTCTGACATTTGCTCGCGTTCTTTTAAATCAATCCCAGCTGAAAATGCTTTAATGCCTTCACCTGTAATTAGAAGACAGCGAATACTTTTATCTTCATTTATTTCAGTAACTTTTGCTGATAAATCATGCAATAATTGACGTGATAAAGCATTTGCAACATCTGGTCGATTTAAAATAATGACCCCTATATTGCTGCTATATATATCATATTGAATTAATGTACTCATCTTATTGCTCCTTTTTATATTATTCTAAAATGATGATAACATCACCTTCGTTAATAAAATCTCCTTCATTTACTTTAATTTCAGCTATTTTTCCGTCTTTTTCCGTTGCAATGGGAATTTCCATTTTCATTGATTCTAAAATAGCAACATCTTCGCCTGCTTTTACTTCATCTCCTAATTTAACATTAATTTGCCACATACTACCTGCCATACTCGCTTTTATTTCATTCATTTTGATCTCCCCCAATTCATCTTAAATATCTTATAGATTAGCAACCTAATTGTCGTGCGATAACAAGTCGTTGAATTTCAGACGTACCTTCTCCTATGACGAGTAGTTTAGCATCACGTAAATATCGTTCTACTTCATATTCACGCATATAACCGTAGCCACCATGAATTTGAATTGCTTCATCAGCTGAGCGAACGGCCGTCTCAGTTGCAAATAATTTGGCATACGCCGATTCTTTAGAGAATGGTTTACCTTCATCTTTTAGCCAAGCCGCTTTATGTACCATCGTTCGAGCTAACTCCACTTCCATAGCCATATCTGCTAGCTTAAATTGAATCGCTTGGAAGGATGAGAGCGATTTACCAAATTGTTTCCGTTCTTTTGCATATTGTAAGGCTTTATCTAAAGATGCTTGTGCGATACCTACTCCAAGTGCACCAATTGAAATTCTTCCGCCGTCTAAAGTTGACAAAAACTGTTTAAATCCTGCTTGAGGATCTCCTAATAAGTTCGTTTGTGGAACTCGTACGTTATTTAATACGATTTCCGCTGTATCAGATCCTCTTACTCCCATTTTGTCATAATTACTCGTAATTGTGACTCCAGCTGTGTCAGTAGGTACTAGAATAGCTGATATAATCGATCGACCCTGTGCTGTCTTTCCAGTGACAGCGGTTACAATTATAGTGTCTGCATAACTAGCATTTGTAATAAAACATTTCTCACCGTTCAAAATATACTCGTTACCACTTAATTCAGCAGTAGTTTGCGTTCCTCCCGCATCAGAACCAGCATTTGGTTCCGTTAATCCAAATGATCCTAGTGCTTTTCCTCTTGCAAGTGGTACTAAAAATTCCTCTTTCTGTTCTTCTGTTCCAAACATTTGTATAGGGCTTGCTCCTAAAGATACTGCAGCAGCATAACTTAATCCAGTACTCCCACAAACCTTACCAATTTCCTCAACTGCTAAAGCATAAGAAATTGTGTCACCACTTGAACCACCATAGTCTTCAGATATAGGAATTCCCATTAAACCTAACCTTCCCATTTCTTGAAAAATATCTAACGGAAAAGTTGCATGTTTATCAATGTCAATTGCTCTCGGTTTAATGACATCTTCTGAAAATTCTTTCGCTAGCTGACGAATCATTTCTTGCTCTTTCGTATAAGTGAAGTCCATTCTCATCCCCCTTACAACATTTATAGTATCGTAATTGATACATTAAGATTAGCACATTTTCTAAATAATAAAAAGAGATGTCGCAATAACGAGGATAATAAAATAAATCGTTGCACATCTTCTTCATTTTGAGTATATGTACAACGATTTAATATTATTTAGCTATTATTCTTCTATAAAAGGTTGTTCGTAACTAACATCTTGCCTCACAGATATAATATTGCCTTCGGTATCTACATCAATTACAAATGAACCATTACTATTTCGATCACTTACTGGTAGTTCGAATGGTGTCGTCGTAATGACTTGATCTTTATCTGTTTTAAAAATAAGCTGTTCTTCTTTCTGGAGCGTGAAAAAACCGATTAAACGATGTGGCTTTGTTTTTAATTCACGAAGCATTGTTGCTCCTCTTCTTGCTCGTGTTGCACGTTCAAATTCAGTTAATTTCATTCGTTTACAAGCGCCTCTTTGTGTGGCAACAATTAAATTAGGTTGCTCCGCTTCGTTAATGAGTAATCCACTTACAACATAATCATCATCTTTTAACTGAATACCAATGACACCTAATGCTCTTTGTCCCACTGGTGATACTTCACTTTCATTAAACCATAACCCATACCCTAAATAAGTAGCAATAAAGATATCGTCTTCTCCATTCGTTACAAAAACATTTACTAATTCATCTTCTTCTCGTAAATTTAATGCAATTAGACTCCGAGTGAAACGTGGAGATTGATAAACGTCTAGTTCTGTTTTCTTTATCATTCCATTTCGAGTAACAAAAGTAAGATATTGTTGATTAGTAAATTCTCGTATTGGAATACAATTTACTACTCGTTCATTCGCTTCAAATGTTGTCAGGTTTGAAAGGTGGTTCCCCATATCTTTCCAACGGATTTCTGATAATTCATGAACCGGGATACAAACATATTTTCCTAAATTAGTAAATAGTAAAATTGAGTCGGTCGTTTCCAGCTCGATTAAACGTACAAGATTATCTGTGAACTTCATCATTAAATCATCTTTATTTGAAGCACCATAAGAACGTAAGCTAGTACGTTTAATATATCCTTCTTCTGTTACAGAAACGATACATGTCTCTTGTGGTACTGTCACTTCTATATTGATTTTAATTTCTTCAATTTCATCTTCAATTATCGTTAGTCGTTCATTAGCGTATGATTTTTTTATTTGACGTAAATCTTGTTTAATTGATTGTAATAGTTTTTTCGGACTTGCTAAAATTGCTTCATATTGAGCAATTTTCTTGTTTAATGTTTCTTTTTCTTCTGTTAGTTGGGTAATGTCTGTATTTGTTAAACGGTATAACTGTAAAGCTAAAATTGCTTCAGCTTGTTCATCTGAAAATCCGTAAGCAGCTATAATATTAGCTTTAGCATCTGCTTTGTTTTTCGACTCTCTTATCGTTTGAATTAGTTCATCTAAAATTGAGATAGCTTTAATTAAACCATCTACAATATGCTCACGTTCAGTTGCTTTTCGTAAATCATATGTCGTTTGCCTCGTCACAACATCAATTTGATGATTAATGTAGGCATCTAATATTTCTGTTAATGATAATAGTTTAGGCGTACGATCCTCAATAGCAACCATATTGTAGTGGAAGAGTACTTGTAAATCGGTATTTTTATATAAATAATTCAAAATTCCTTCACTATCAGCATTTCGTTTTAACTCAATAACAATTCTTAATCCAGTTCGATCTGTTTCATCACGAACTTCTGCTATACCTTCTACTTTACGGTCTGCATTTAATTCATCCATCTTCCGGACAAGGTTAGCTTTATTAACATCAAAAGGAATTTCAGTAATAATAATTTGCTCTCGGTTTCCGCGTAACTTTTCGATTTCAGCTTTTCCGCGTAAAACTATACGTCCTTTTCCTGTTTCAAAAGCTTGACGAATACCATCAATACCTTGAACAATTCCTCCTGTAGGAAAATCGGGACCTTGCATTTTTGTCATAATTTCATCTAAAGATGCATTAGGTTTGTCGATTTTTAACATAACTGCATCGATTACTTCCGCTAAATTATGTGGAGGTATGTTCGTTGCATAACCTGCTGAAATACCGGTAGAGCCATTTATTAATAAATTTGGTATTTTAGCTGGAAAAACGGTTGGTTCAAAATGTGTATCATCGAAGTTTTGTACTAAATCAACTGTATCTTTATCTATGTCTCTTAATAACTCTGTTGTTACTTTTGCTAATCTTGCTTCTGTATAACGCATCGCTGCAGCCGGATCGCCATCGATACTTCCGTTGTTTCCATGCATTTCAATTAATTCGTGGCGCATTTTCCAATCTTGACTTAAGCGAACCATCGCATCATAAACAGATGTATCTCCATGAGGGTGATAATTTCCGATTACGGTTCCGACTGTTTTGGCAGCTTTTCTAAAATTTTTATCAAATGTATTACCATCTTCATGCATTGCATATAAAATACGTCTTTGTACCGGTTTGAGTCCATCTCGAACGTCGGGAAGCGCTCTATCTTGAATAATATATTTACTATAGCGTCCAAACCTATCCCCGATTACTTCTTCCAAAGGTAAATCTACAAATTGTTTTCCTTGAGACATTCAAATTCTCCTTTATTTCCCAATCACGTCTTCTAATTGCTTATTTGTCTAAAAGAGTATCATCTTCCTCTAATCCAAACGCAACATTTTCTTCTATCCATGTTCTTCTCGGTGATACTTTATCGCCCATTAATGTTGTGACACGTCTTTCTGCTTGTGCCATGTTTTCCAAGGTAACTCTTACTAATGTTCTTGATTCAGGGTTCATTGTTGTTTCCCATAATTGATCTGCATTCATTTCCCCTAAACCTTTATAACGCTGTACCATATAACCAGATTTTAACTCTTTCGTAGCTACTTTCATTTCTTCGTCGCTCCACGCATAGATAACTTGTTCTTTCTTACCTTTTCCTTTTGAGACTTTATATAAAGGAGGTAATGCGATATATACTTTACCTGCTTCAATTAATGGTCGCATGTAACGGTAAAAGAAAGTAAGTAATAACACTTGAATATGGGCACCATCTGTATCGGCATCCGTCATAATGATAACTTTATCATAGCGACTGTCTTCTTGGTTGAAGTCTGCCCCTACACCTGCGCCAACTGTATGAATAATCGTTGCGATTTCTTCATTTTTCATAATGTCTTCTAATTTAGCTTTTTCCGTATTCACTACTTTACCTCTTAAAGGTAGGATTGCTTGGAAAACACGATCCCTTCCCTGTTTAGCCGAACCTCCAGCAGAATCACCTTCGACTAGAAATAGTTCATTTTTAGAAGCATCACGAGATTGGGCAGGAGTTAATTTTCCGCTTAGTAGTGTGTCATTACGACGTCTTTTTTTACCACTTCTTGCATCTTCTCGAGCCTTTTGCGCAGCTTCTCTAGCTTCTTTTGCTTGAACAGACTTCGTAATTAATGATTTAGCGACTTCTCGATTTTCTTCAAGAAAATAGGTTAATTTTTCTGATACGATCGAATCTACAACAGAACGTGCTTCTGAGGTACCTAATCTACCCTTCGTTTGCCCTTCAAACTGTAACAATGCTTCAGGAACACGAATCGATACAATTGCTGTTAAACCTTCCCTTATATCATTACCATCTAAGTTTTTATCTTTTTCTTTTAAAAAGTCATTGCGTCGTGCATATTCATTAAATGTTCTTGTAATAGCTGTACGAGCACCAACTTCATGTGTTCCACCATCTTTTGTACGAACATGGTTTACAAATGAATGCATATTTTCTACATAGCTATCACTGAATTGGAATGCAAAGTCTAACTCGATTCCTTGTTGTTCACCACTAAAAGTAATGATGTCATGTAAGCCATCTTTACCTTCATTCAAATATTCAATAAAAGATTGTAATCCATTTTCATATTCATATACTTCTTCAAAGTCGGTTCGTTCATCTTTTAACGTAATTTTTAATTGATTAAATAAAAAAGCAGATTCTCTTAAACGATCACTAATCGTTTCTAATTTAAAATCTACTGTAGAAAAAATAGCTGGATCTGGTTTGAAGCGGATAATCGAACCTTTTTTCGTTGTGTTACCTTTAAACTCTAAACTTGTTGTTGGTTTTCCACCTGCTTCAAAGTATTGATGATACTCTTCGCCGTTACGGTAGGTTGTTACTTCTAACCATTCGGATAATGCATTTACGACAGCAGCACCTACACCATGAAGACCACCACTTGATTTATATCCACCTTGTCCGAATTTTCCACCAGCATGCAAAACTGTAAAAATAACTTCCGTAGTTGGTTTACCTGTTTCATGCATCCCTGTAGGAATTCCTCGCCCATTATCACGAATTGAAATACTTTTATCCGCATGTATCGTTACATCGATTTCATTTCCGTAACCCGATAATGCTTCGTCTACCGCATTATCAATAATTTCATAAACTAGATGATGTAACCCTTTTACATCAGTACTACCGATATACATTGCTGGTCTTTTTCTAACGGCATCTAAACCTTCTAATACTTGAATAGATTCTTCTGTATAGTTAATGGAAGCATCTGTCACTCGGTCATCGACTCCTTTTAATAATCATTGCTTTTTCAAGTGTACTTTATTATTTTCATATTATATTGTAAGTTGATATGTTTATTATAGTTATAATTTCAAAAAAATAAAGCGAATAAAAAGAGATGACCTTATAATGTCATCCCTTTTTTAATATACCGTAAATATATATTAATTTCTAGGTAAAACTGCGTGTGCTACTTTAATACATAAATCCATTATTACAGTAAAATCATTTTCTTTCAATAATTTGTAAGCTTCTTCATTCACAACTCCTTGTTGTGCCCAAAAAACCTTACAATTTGTTTGTAATACATCGTTTGCTACATCTAATAAAAATTCTGAACGTCTGAACACGTTAATAATATCAATTGATTCTTCTATGTCGCTTAAAGAATCATACGCTTTTTCTCCTAATACTGCATCGATTGCCGGATTAACAGGAATGATCTTATATCCCACATCTTGCATCGCTTTTGATATTTGGTAAGACGTCCGATCAGGTTTGTCCGATAATCCTACAACAGCAATTTTTTTAGCTGTTTGAAGAACGTCAGCAATTTCATTATTTTCAGGATTTTTCCATGTCATAATCTAACACCCCTTTATGTATAAACGATTGTCTCTATCCTTATACTACCACATTATAAGCTAAAGTTGTAAATAATAGATTAAGAGATAAAGTTTATTAATAGTAAACTATAAATAATTTCATTGTAAACGACTAGGCTCTATAGATTTATGCAAAAAATATGATAAACTAATAAGTAATGTAAAAATATAAATTAATAGAAAGTGGGCTTGCAATGGAATATGTAATTTTTGGCTTAATTGCTTATTTATTAGGCTCTATTCCCTTTGCTTTAATTGTTGGGAAAGTTGGCTATCAGATAGATGTTCGTGAACATGGTAGTGGAAATTTAGGAGCAACGAACGCTTTTCGTGTCCTTGGAACAAAGGCAGGTATTATCGTAACACTTGCCGATATTTTAAAAGGTACGCTCGCTACACTTATTCCATTATTTGCTAGCTTCTTCTTTGAAGTGGATGTCATACGACTTATTATTGGAATTTTTGCTGTAGTAGGACATACTTATCCGATATTCGCTCGTTTTAAAGGTGGAAAAGCAGTAGCTACTTCTGGTGGGATTATTTTAGGAGTTAATCCTTTATTATTTTTAGCTATCCTTGTTACATTTATTCTAACACTATATTTATTTAAATATGTATCTTTAGCATCTATGCTTACTGGTGTTGTAGCAACGATTATTTCATTTTTCCTAAATGATTTATTGTTATTTAGTTTAATTAATATTTTAACTGTTTTTGTTGTTTATCGTCACAGAGAAAATATAAAACGTATTATTAATAAAGAAGAACCTAAAATAACGTGGATGTAGTACATTATTATTGAACAGACCGCTACAATATCATATACTTTTATTGAGTTAAATAATTGCCGTAAGGGAGATTACTATGAATAAAATCGAAACACGTTCACATAGAAAACTACCGAATAAAGCGGAACGTCATATTTTATTCGGATCGGTCGAACCAGGGCCGAAAACAAAGCCTACTAAAAAAGCTGACATGGCTGATTTACAAAATACTGAAAAAGATTTTTTATTTGATATAAAAGAAGTTGGTATAAGCAATGTAAAATATCCAGTTGTTATTAATAGCTCTATTACGCCAACAATCCAAACATCGATTGGTACATTTAAATTAACAGCACAAGTTAATCGAAAAAATAAAGGTACTAATATGAGTCGCTTTTTAGAGCAAATAGAGCAATCAAATAATGGTGGGTTTCAAGTTGATTTTACATCTTTATTACAGTTTTCTGAACAATTAAAAGGAAGACTTAATCAAGAAGATGTGACAATTGAAGTGCAATATCCTTGGTTTTTCGAAAGAAAAGGTCCATCTTCAGGAAGTGCTGGTTTAAACCATGCCGAAGCAACAACAAAAATTGAATATAAAAATAAAGAACAACAAAGATTAAGTGCCTCTTTAACAACATATGTTACAACGTTATGTCCTTGTTCCAAAGAAATTAGTGAATATAGTGCTCATAGTCAGCGAGGTAAAGTAACGATGGAAGTTACTTTTACAGATGACTTTCATGATTACAAAGTTGATTGGAAAGAAGCATTACTTCATGCAGCAGAAAGTAATGCGAGTGCTATTATTTATCCAGTATTAAAAAGACCTGATGAAAAAAATGTAACAGAACAAGCTTATGAAAATCCCCGTTTTGTTGAAGATATCGTTCGTTTAGTTGCTGCTGATTTATATGACTTACCATATATAGAGAAGTTTAAAGTAACATGTGAAAATGAAGAGTCGATTCACTTGCATGATGCGATAGCTATAATTGAATTTGATAAAACAACTGACGATTAAGGAGTAGATTATGAATCGAATATTCATTGCAATTGTTAAGTTTTACCGCAAATATATTAGTCGATTAAAGCCTCCTACTTGTCGATTTTATCCGACTTGTTCAGCATATAGTCTTGAAAGTTATGAACGATTTGGTGCATTGAAAGGGACATATTTAACTATCGCTCGGATTTCAAAATGTCATCCATTTCACCCGGGAGGGGTCGACTTAGTTCCCGAAAAAGAGGAAACGATCAATAAGTAACTGGAGGTAACAACAATGAAAATAAACGTCTCAGATCAAGCAACGAACTGGTATGAAGAGGAATTAAATATTGAATCTGGAGATGCCATTCGTTTCTTTGTACGATATGGTGGTGTTGGTGGGAGAATTCCCGGTTTTTCATTAGGGATAAATGTTGAAGAGCCTGCTAACATGCATACATCTGTTAAGAAAAATGGCATTGTATATTTTATTGACGAAGCGGATGCATGGTATTTTGATAATCATGATTTAACAGTAACGTTAGATGAACAATTAGACGAACCACAATTTATTTACGAATCATAAATTGTGGTTCGTTTTTTCATATTATAAATTAAATCGTTTAATATGGTGATATAATCCTTCTTCTTGTAAGATGTTTTTTTGACGCTCACCAAACAAATCGAAATGAGGATAGCGATTTTTATGAATCCATTGTGGTTGTAAATTATATTGCTTGCCCCACTCTTTTAAAACTGCTAGATCACTACAACCAACCTTCGTTACGGATGTACAGCCTGGAAATCGTTTATCTAACCAAAAATGAGTTAAAATAGCAATTTCACCTTTATTTACTTGTTCTTTCCATTCACGTAATTCTGCTTTATTAATTCCAAATGCCATAATCAAATCACCTTTTAATTGATTTTTATATGCTTGATGCCATGCGGGATGTTCTCTACGTAGACGAAGAGGCTTAAAAGTGTCTTTATGCACAATCACATGATCTGAATTACCAGTCACTAACGTATCCCCTGCTTCATTATCGACTCGATAACCATATCTTACTCGAATCCCATCATATGCTTCTAACCATGTATTGACGGTAACTTTATCATTATATGTAGCTGGTCGCTTAAAACTAATTGTTAAATCGACAACAGGAGAAACGATGTTATTTGCTTCCATTTCTGTATAGTTAAAACCAAGTTGTTCAATAAATTTTGTGCGTCCAATTTCAAACCAAACAAGGTAATTTGCGTGATACACAACACCCATTTGATCAGTTTCTTGATAACGTACATCTATCGTTGTTTGATTAATATCCAATATCTTTTCCCGCCCTATACTTCTTTAGATTACATACCTTTACTAATATGCAGCTTGTTCAATAAATAGTATAAATCACACATGAAGCTAATTCAACAATCAGCGATTATTTTAAAATAATCGAATTAGTTTCATAATAATGAATTTATCTCCAAACGTAAAATGCGTGTAAGTTGATTCCATACATAATGGAATAATATAGATTAAAAAACAAGGTTTCAATCAATAAAATGATCGAAACCTTGTTTATATTATTGATATTTACGCTTCTAGTCTTTGACGTAGAACCATTTGTAAAATACCACCATGACGGTAGTAATCCATCTCAACTTCACTGTCAAAACGAACTACAACGTTAAATGTTGTTTCTTTGCCATCATTATCAACAGCAGTTACTTCAACTTTATCACCTGGTTGTACAGATTCATCAATATTAATCTTGAATGATTCTTCTCCTGTTAAACCAAGTTTTTCAGCGCTTTGTCCGTCTGCAAACACTAGAGGTAGTACACCCATCATAACTAAGTTAGAACGGTGGATACGCTCATAGCTTTCTGCAATTACTGCTCTAACTCCTAGTAAAATTGATCCTTTTGCAGCCCAGTCACGAGATGATCCCATACCGTAATCCTGTCCGCCTAGAACTACTAAACCAGTGTTATCTTCTTTATATTTCATTGCAGCATCATAAATCGGCATAACTTCTCCTGTTGGCCAGTGAGTTGTAAATCCACCCTCTGTTCCTGGAGCAATTTTGTTACGGATACGAATGTTAGCAAACGTACCTCTCATCATTACTTCATGGTTTCCACGACGTGAACCATATGAGTTAAAGTGACGAGGTGTTATACCTTTTTCTTGTAAGTGTAATCCTGCTGGTGTATCTTTACCAATCGCACCTGCTGGTGAAATGTGGTCTGTTGTAATAGAATCACCGAAATAACCTAATACTCTTAAACTATCTAATGGCTTAATTGTATCTGGCTCTTTAGATAAACCTTCAAAGAATGGGGGGTTCTGAATATAAGTTGAGTCATCTGACCACTCATATAACGGCTCATCTGTTGTTTCGATTTCGTTCCATCTTTCGTTTGATTCGAATAAGTTATCATACTCTGAACGGAAGATTTCTGGATTAACTACAGAGTTAACTGTTGCTTTAATATCATCCATTGATGGCCAAATGTCTTTCAAGTAAACATCATTACCATCTTTATCTTTTCCTAAAGAATCATTTCTTAAATCGAAGTCAACTGATCCAGCAAGAGCGTATGCAACTACTAATGGTGGTGATGCTAAGTAGTTAGCTTTTGCTAATGGGTGAATTCGTCCTTCGAAGTTACGGTTACCAGATAGTACTGATGCAACAGTTAAATCAGCATCCATTACTGCTTTTTCAATATCTTCACGTAATGGTCCTGAGTTACCGATACACGTTGTACAACCATAACCTACCGTGTTAAATCCTAATTTATCTAAGTAATTAGTTAAACCTGAATCATCTAAGTAACGTGTTACTACAGTTGATCCTGGTGCTAATGAAGTCTTAACAAAGTCAGGTACTTCTAATCCTTTTTCAACCGCATTTTTTGCTAGTAAACCTGCACCTAACATTACATATGGGTTAGATGTGTTCGTACAAGAAGTGATTGCTGCAATCGCAACTGCACCTGTTTTCATAACAGACTCTTTACCGTCAGCGCCTGTAATCACAACTTCTTTATCGAACTCTGATTTATCTAAACCTAAACCTTGATTACCAGCTGGAGCTGTAACAGCTTTATTGAATTCAGTTTGCATATCATCTAAATTAATTCTGTCTTGTGGACGTTTTGGTCCAGCTAAGCTTGGAACTAATTCTGATAAATTTATTTCAACTGTTTCTGTGTACTCTGGATCTTCTTGATCTGGAGAATACCAGAAGTTATTTTCTTTACAATATTTTTCAACTAATTCAATCTTTTCTTCGTCACGACCTGTTAGACGTAGGTAGTTAAGTGATTCTTCATCAATTGGGAAGAAACCACATGTTGCACCATACTCAGGAGCCATGTTTGAAATAGTTGCACGGTCTGCAAGTGGCATATACTGTAAGCCTGGACCATAATACTCTACAAACTTACCTACAACATTCTTCTTACGTAGTACTTCTGTAACTGTTAATGCTAAGTCAGTAGCAGTTGTACCTTCAGGTAAGCTTCCTGTAAATTTAACACCGATTACATCTGGTCCTGGGAAATATGATGGTTGACCAAGCATTCCTGCTTCTGCTTCAATTCCTCCAACTCCCCAACCTAAAACACCTAAACCGTTAACCATTGGTGTATGTGAATCTGTACCTACTAAAGTATCAGGGAATGCATCAAATGAACCTTCCTCATTTTCGTTAGCATGTACAACATCAGCTAAATACTCTAAGTTAACTTGGTGAACAATACCTGTTGCAGGTGGTACTGCTCGATAATTTTTGAATGCTTTCGTTGCCCAGTTTAAGAACTGATAACGTTCGGCATTTCTTTCAAATTCTAAATCCATATTTGCTTGTAATGCATTATGTGTACCATATTTATCTACTTGAACCGAGTGGTCAATTACTAAATCAACCGGAACTTCTGGGTTAATCTTCGCAGGGTCTCCACCCATATCAATCATAGCTTTACGTAGTGATGCTAAATCAACTACTGCTGGAACACCTGTAAAGTCCTGAAGAATAACTCGTGAAGGTTTAAAAGGAACGTCTTCTTTAATTTCCGTCTGACCCCACTTAGCTAATCCTTCAACATGCTCATCTTTAATAACTCTACCATCATATTGACGTAGAACTGATTCTAGCAATACGCGAATAGAAAATGGTAAGCGAGCCACATTTCCAAGATTAGCATCTTCAATTGCTTTTAAATCATAATAGTTATACTTTTTGCCATTTAGTTCGAAATTTTTCTTTGAACGAAACGCTTTTTCATTACTCATTAAATATTATGCCCCTTTCAAGCAGTTATTTACGTACTTATTTAGAATAATAAAATTCATAATAAAGTACGAAAGGATTTTAACTCCTTTCAACTATTAGTCTATACGAAAGGATGGCATAAGACAAATGATTAGATAATAGTTATGCTATATTAATAAATTATGCTTTTTGATAGATAATAGTTATCAGTAACTTTTTGAGTTATTTACAATTGATTATTGGTAAGTGGTAATATTACTGTAAATGTGCATCCTTTTGTTTCATTTCTTTTTACATGTAATTTAGCCTCGTGTAAATCTAATAAATGTTTGGTAATAGCTAACCCTAATCCTGTACCTTTTTCTTTCGTTGTAAAAAAAGGCTGATCTAACTCTTTGATAATATCTTTGTTAACGCCTTCTCCCTCATCAATTATATCGATAACAGCAAATCCATCTCGTTCATATGCATTCAATGAGATAAGTCCACCATCTTCCATAGCTTCCATTGCATTTAATAAAAGATTAACGAATATTTGTTTTATTTGAGGACCATTACAAGTAACTAATAAATTATCATCACAAATTATATCTAAATGTATATGGTCAAAGTTTGATTGAATATTCATAACTAATGATATATCTTGAATCAATTCATGTATATACTCTTCTTTCATATCGCCTTTAAAAGGTTTCGCAATTTGTAATAACTCTGTTGTTATCTTTTCTAAATGTTCAATTTCACTTATTATAACTTGATAAAAATCCTCTTTTTGCTCAATACCTGCTTGAATTAATTGAATAAAACCTTTTATTGATGTAAGCGGATTCCTAATTTCGTGAACTAATCCTGCAGCTAGTTGAGCAGACAGTAATGATTTTTGACTGTCTACTATAATTTCTTCCAATTCTTTTACATATGTTTTATTTTCTATTTGGCAAATATAAAACGTATTCTCACATATTCGAATACGATCAATGACTATGTCACATATTATAGTTTTTGTTTTATCCATTCCAATATGTATAGAAGATAGCATTAACTGATTAGTAGGATGTGTAGCATAGTGTTCACTTATCTTTTTTTGAGTTTCTTTATTAAACAAAGTTGTCCATTTTTGGTTTAATAAGTCTTTGCTCTTTTCTAAAAATAACTCAGCAAAGCTTTTTGACATATACATTAATTGCTTGTCTTCTCCCCATACAATAAAAGCTTTTTCTTGATGATTATGACTATACCAGTCAAACACATTTTTTTCAGATTGCTTATTATCAGTAAAAAGATCATGAGGATACATTACATATCATCTCCTTACTAGTCTATGTTTTTCAACTTACTTCTAGTTACTTGTATGTATGTTTAATAATGTCTATAATAGTTATGAAAAACATGGATAATTTATGCATTGATAAATTTATCTTACTATACAGAATATAAAAATGATACAGTTAATTTCATTTTCTTATTTAGGAATATTTGTTTATAAATAAAAAGGAGAATAATATGAGCTATTTTATTATATTATGGGGCTGTTTAATGATTGGTACTTTAGGTATAGGTGGCTTTTTCATGTTTCGTAAGTTTTTAAAACAATTGCCTAAAGAAGATGGTAAATCTGATATGTACTGGCAATATTATTATATCGAACAAACAAAGCATATGTGGGAAGAACCTCAACTCCAACTCTTGGAAGAATTTGTTGCTCCGGTTCCCGAATTATTTCGAGATGTTGCAAAGCAAACAATCGCAGGAAAAATAGGTGAAGTTGCTTTAACAAAAAATGCTGATGAAATTACACGAGAAATCATGATTGAAGGTTATATTGTAGGGACACCTAAACGTGATCACCGCTTTTTAAGAAAACTATTAAAAGAAAAGAATATTGATGTTGAACCATATGAACATTTTTTCGATTTATCGAAAAAGGATTATCGCGATAATTGGGAAAAGCGTTATAAAGAACAAAATAAGCAAGAAAAAACACGATAAATTATTATCGTGTTTTTTCTTGTATTATCATCTTTTTTAATTGTAAATATTTCCATACCATAGAAATTCGCCAGCTTACTATCATGACAAGTGCTAATAAATAAAACATACCACTTGTCGTTCCAAATGAAATAAAGCTACCAATAATAAATTTGAAAATAATCCGAACTGCCAACAAGCCAATCAAAATGAAAATAAATGATCTTGAAGGAATTAAATAAATATCTTGTCCAGATATGTCAAATTTTGTAAAACGAATTAGTAATATAGAAAACAATATACCTACAATAACAACCTCACCAATTTCTAGTAAAGTTAAACGAAAAACTGGGAATATGTACATAAGAGCCCCTGAACTCATAAATATCGGGGGTAAAATAATTCTTTTTACAGAAGTAGGTCGCTGTGCTACTTTTGCACGCACAAAAATCATTGTTATTGCCATAAATAAAGCAATTATTGTACTACTAACTACTAAAACAGTATTATTCAAATCATTTCCTTCCTACCGTTAAGTGTAAAATAATCACACTGTTTTATTACGACTTTGATCACTTGATATTGTTAAAATAATCGTCATCGTTGTTCCTAAAACTGTAAAATAAACACCTAAATCAAAAATCATAGCTGTTGCTAACTCTATTTCACCAACAAACGGTAATGTTACCATACCAAAAGTGTGCGTGAGAAATGGCACATTAAATAATAGTGCCCCTAATCCTGTTAAAGTCGCAATTAACATTCCAAGTGGGATAAAATGAATAAAATTAAATGGTAAAATTTTATTCACTGTCTTTTCTCCATATGAAATATACATTAATAATATAGCTGCTGAAGTGGTTAATCCTCCGACGAATCCACCACCAGGCGAATTATGTCCAGCTAATAATAAATAAATTGCAAAACCTAACAATACAAACACAATGATGGAAGATGTTGATTTTAAAATTAAATTATTTGGTTTATACATAAGCCATCTCCTCAAACAAAATAAGTGTATCTTCTATAGTATAGGATTTCACTAAAAAAATAAAGTCTAAAATCCATAAAAACCTGTCCATTCTGCTAATAATGATGTTAATTTTGTCATCCAATCAAAGAATAAAGCTACACCGAAAAGAATCATAATATATCCACCGATTTTAACAATTTTATTACTATGTTTCCTAATCCAATTCATTTTCCCAACGAAAAAGGATAAGACTAAAAAGGGAATTGCAAAACCTAACACGTAACTAATCATTAAAATCATACCTTGATCAGGGTTTGTCGCCGCTAATGAAATAACGATCATTAAAATAGGCCCTGTACAAGGCGTCCACCCCATTGAAAATGCCATTCCTATTAAGAATGAGCCAATAAAACCAGCTGGGCGATTTTTAAAGGAAACACGACGATCTCTCATTAGAAAGTCAAAGTTTAATAAGCCTACAATGACTAACCCAAAGAAAACAATTAAAATTGCTCCAATTTGCCTAATTAAATTTTGATTTTTAATAAAAAATTCAGCAACAATGTTTGTACTGAAACCTATCATAATAAAGACCGCGGAAAATCCTAATAAAAATAAAATGGTATGTATCATACTCTTTTTTGTTAACATTTTATTGTCTTCACTTAATTCACTTACACTCATTCCAGTTATATATGATAAAAAGGCTGGAAATAATGGTAAAACACATGGTGACACAAAAGATAAAAACCCTGCTCCAAATGCTAAAAATATATTTATTTCTCCCATAATAATTCACCTCGTATAATCTATGTAAACTTTACCTGTTAGAAAATGCTGTACTATAATTAGGAAATATTACTCGTAAATATTTCCCGGGTACTCGCAATTTTCTCCAGTAAATGACGATTTATATACATTTTGTCATTTTATCATATATATTGTATTGCAATCTTAGAAAAACGAGTAGCAAACTAATCTGCTACTCGTCCATAAACTCCTTATGCCTACGTATTTTTTTCTTTTCAACATATGCAGATAAGAAGATACTAATTTCATACAATATAAATAAAGGTGCAGCTACAACTAATTGTAAAAATATATCAGGCGGAGTTACCACCGCTCCAATTATTAGCAAAACAAAATAGGCATATTTTCGCATTTTTCTTAATGATGTTGGATTGACGATACCTAAACTCGTTAAAAACATCATAATAATTGGTATTTCAAATAACAATGCAAAAGGAATTGTCACTCTAAACAAGAAGCGAAAGTATTTTTCTACTGTAAATAACTCATTAAACATACCGTCATTTAATGATAATAAAAAAGGCAAAATAAGTTTAATAAATAAAATGTAACCGAACACTAAACCAATAATGAATAAAAGAAAGACTGAAGGAATATAAGATAAAGATACTCTTCTTTCCTTTTTAGATAATGCTGGTTTAATAAATAACCATATTTGAAGGCAAAGTATCGGTAAAGTTCCTATTAAACCTATTAGTGCCGATATCGTTATGTATATCCAAATAATGTCGGCAGGGCTTGTCACAGTTAATTTAAAATCTATGTCACTTTCGAAAAAGCCATAAATATCTTTAATAAATACAAAACCTAAAATAAAAAATAAGACAAAAAAGACGCCTGTTACTATTAAACGATTTCTTAATTCTGCTAAATGACCAACAAGATTCATCTCTTTATCCGTAAATGCTTCAGACAATGTGCCACCCTCCTCTTACCTTACGCTAAAAAAGGATGTAAGGAAGTGTCCCTTACATCCTTAGTATTTACTCATTACTCTTTTTATCTTCCATATCTGTTAAGCCTTTTGTTGCATTTTTAAATTCTTTTAGTGAATTTCCAGCAGCTTTACCTATTTCTGGCAGTTTAGCTGGTCCAAAAATAATCAATGCAACAACTAAAATTAAAATCATACTAGGAATACCAATTGAGCCTAATCCCATTCATATCACCTCTACATATATAGACAACTCTTAAACGAATAAACTTTCACACCTATGTCGCTTAAGTTCATAATAAATACAGCTACTCAATTATAAGCGAATTGAATTAGATTCACAACAATTAACATAATCGAGTCATTTTATGAATGATTTTTACTTGCGGACAAATTGCAGAAAATCATAGTCATATGGATTTTGTTCATCTCGAATGCCATGTTCTCTACTTTGTTCATGCCACTTGTCTTTATTAATAGTAGGAAAATAAACATCACCTGAAAAAGTTTCGTTAATGATTGTGACATATAATTTATCAGCAAAAGGTAACAACTGTTCGTATATCGACCCTCCGCCGATAACGAATATCTCCTCATCTTGATTTGCCTCTTTAAAAGCAATAATATCTTTAACATCACGCATGACTTTCACTTCTTCTGGAAAGTTTTGATCACTTCGAGTTAATATGACGTGTTGACGATTGGGTAATACTCTACCTAAAGATTCAAATGTTTTTCTCCCCATAATGATAGTATGGCCAGTTGTTCGTTCTTTAAAATATTGTAAATCTCTCGGTAAGTGCCATGGCATTTTATTTTCATTTTTTATACCAATTACATTATTTTTATCCATTGCCACGATCATTGATAGCATAACGTTCATCTCCTTTAAACTGCTACAGGTGCTTTAATTGCTGGATGTGGATCATAATCTTCTATTTCAAAATCATCTACGTCATAATCGAATATAGAATCTTTATCTGTATTAATCGATAATGTAGGTAATGATTTTTTCTCTCTACTTAATTGAAGTTTCACTTGTTCTACATGATTACTATATATATGAACGTCTCCGAATGTATGAACAAACTCCCCTACTTCCAAACCACATTCTTTCGCAATTAAGTGAGTTAATAAAGCATAACTAGCAATGTTAAATGGCACACCGAGAAAAACATCGGCACTCCGCTGATATAACTGACACGAAAGTTTTCCATCTGCTACATAAAACTGGAACAAGGTGTGACACGGTGGTAAAGCCATATGAGGAATGTCTTCTGGGTTCCAAGCAGATACGATGTGTCGCCTTGAATCTGGATTTGTTTTAATAGAATGAATGACATCTTTTATTTGATCAATTGTTTCAGAAGAACTTGTCTCCCAGTGGCGCCATTGTTTCCCGTAAACAAAACCTAAATCTCCAAAACGTTCTGCAAAGGCATCATCTGTTAAAATTCGCTCTTTAAATTCATTCATTTTTTCCACATAAACTTCTTTAAAAGCTTCATCTTGTTGACTACGAATACCAAAATTACTCATATCCGGACCGTCATACTCTTCGCTCTCTATCCATTTTTGAAAAGCCCACTCATTCCATATATTGTTATTATGTTCTAACAAATAACGAATGTTTGTATCACCTTTTAAAAACCATAATAATTCACTTGCTATTAAACGAAAAGCTACTCGTTTAGTTGTTAAAAGTGGAAATCCATCTTGTAAATCGAAGCGAATTTGTTTACCGAACATCGAATATGTTCCAGTATTTGTTCGATCATCTTTTTTAAAACCATTTTCTAATATATCTTCACATAATTGTAAGTAAGCTTGTTCATTTTTCATGATTATCTCCCTTAATAATTCAAATCTAATAAAATATTATACCATATAAGTATGTCTATTTCATGATTATAAATTCACTTCATCATCTTACCTCTCTCTAATAAGAAAGCAGTGACATAATGTAATATATTTGTAACGTATGAATTATGGGTGACAACATAAACTGTACCGATATGATGCATCAGGAAAGGAGAATGATAATTGCACCTAAATACAATGGAACATGTTATGAAACATTCAGTCATTTACGGCATTGCTTTTACTCAACCATTCACTTCATTAGCGGAAGTTACTCCTCTCATGCAACATGTACAATTAGAAAAAATGGATGAAATATCGTATGGGACATCGAACTCTTCAGTTGAATATATACAATTTAAATTAAAAAAATTAGGTTATTATGATGATAAAATGGATGGATCTTTCGGTTTGCGTACGGAACATGCTGTAAAGAAACTCCAGTCTTCGCATCAATTAAAAGTGACAGGAAATATTAATAAATCAACAATAGAAGCAATCAGTTGGGAAGAAATAGAAACAGATATTAAAACGATTGAAACATTAATGGACTCCATTGAGTATGGTGACTATGATAATGATGTTACGTTAGTTCAAGAAGTGTTATTATATTATGGATATTATCATGGATCTGTTGATGGTATATATGGTTCTTTAACCGAACAAGCAATTCAGTCAATTAAAGATGACATACTATCAGAGCAAGATGACAAAGCAACGCCGGATCGTTCTTTAGCTGAAGATGTTAGTGATCAAGTAGATGTCGTTGACGATAAAAACGAAAAAGACAATGAAGTGTCCACTGAATCAAAAATTACCCAACTTGAAATAGATAGTGCTGACACAACTATTTTAGCAAATGCAAAATCACACCTCGGTACTCCTTATGTATGGGGTGGAACGAATCCAGACGGTTTTGATTGTAGTGGTTATATTCAATTTATTTTTAAGGAACAAAATATAACGATTCCTCGTACAGTGAGCGAGATTTGGAATTTTTCAACTCCTGTTTCTTCACCTTCTGTTGGTGATTTAGTCTTCTTTGAAACATATCGTCAAGGTCCTTCTCATTTAGGTCTATATATAGGAAACAATGAGTTCATCCACGCAGGTACGAGTAATGGAGTCGTTATTAATAATTTAGATGATGACTATTGGAATTCTCGTTATATAGGTTCAAAACGAATAGAGCAAGAAAGTAGTAATTAAATCATCCTTATTGAAATACTTGGAGATACTTTAGCTAGTCCCTTCTCTTCTTGACTGATTTTGGAAAGCTAGTATAATTAAAAGTAAGCAAAGAAGTTGTATGGAATCATTTTAAAAGGGTAACTTCACATGAAGGGACAGTAATGATCCAACCTTCTACGTGACGTTATTCTTTTTTTATTCACTTACTTTCTTTGTAATAACACGTTAATCGTGAAAGAATTTAGGAGGATTTTATTCATGCAAAATGGTACAGTAAAGTGGTTTAACGCAGAAAAAGGTTACGGATTCATTCAACTTGAAGACGGAGATGACGTATTCGTTCATTATTCTGCAATTCAAGAAGAAGGATTCAAAACTTTAGAAGAAGGTCAAGAAGTTTCTTTTGAAATTGTTGAAGGAGAACGTGGACCTCAAGCTTCTAATGTAACTAAAAACTAATAATTAAAAGCTAGGAGGAAGTGGTATATCCATTTCCTCCTTTTACATTTTATTCAGTAAGCTTCTCTAACTCGGATATTCGCAACATAATAACAAAAATATATAATGTAGGAAAAACGACTGCAGAAATATATGCTTGAAACATAAGTGGTATGACGAGCAACTCTATAAAAACAACGATATATTCAGGATGTTGTAGCAAACGATAAGGTCCCCTCTTTAGTACAATAACATTATGTAATACATACAACTTAGTATTCCAAAACCTCCCTAATGAGCTCATACACCATCCTCTTGAAAATTGAGCTAATATAAAAAAGAATATAAAAAACCAATTTATCCAAAATGTTCCACCTTTAATTTTCCAACCAACTTCTATAATCATACAAATAAAAAATAATAAGTGTAAGGAACTAAACCATTTATAATGCTTTTCAGCAACTTGTACAGCTCCCCTTTGTATTAGCCATCTTTCATTACTTTTATCTGTCCATAACTCGAAAACCTTTTGCAACAACACAAATATAATAAAAAATATAAAAAATCTCATTATCCACCTCATTATAACCGTTTATATACAGCCTTGCTTATTTATATATTATTGTTATAAAAAGTAATTCTATTCTCTCTATATGTTTTATAATATACGTCACTATTATGAGCAATTTTGACATTATATTTCACATTTTGTTCACATACTTAAAAAACCTATGTGTTTTTTAAGTGCGACATTTAATGTGTCAAGGCGACTATTGACTAAATTGTGACATCTCCTGAACCGACCTACCTAGATGGGATAAATTGTGTATGATAGTTAATAGATTGTAAATTATATTACAATTTTAAAAACTATCATATTTTAATTAATATAATAGTTGCTGAATAAGGCATTTTATCTACAAAGGAGGCGTCACATCATGTCAAAAGTTGAACAAAGAGAACAAACAACCGATCCACATGAAGATGTTGATTTAAAAGGAACATTATTTGGAGTTGCAATTGTTGGATTCTTTATTCTATTTTCATGGTTTGGTGTTTGGGCACTATTCTTATCAAGATAAACTTTAAAAGTGTGAAGGGAGTTAAGTATTTATGAATATGCATAAGTATGAAAAATGGTGGATGCTATTTGGTTCAGGTACACTACTAATTTTCTTAATTGTTGTAGGAGTAAGTGCCTTTTATATGGGAAGTACACCACCATATTGTGCTACAACATTAGATCCTGAAAATGTTAGAGAGCACGATAGTTTCCAAGAACTTGGTTTAAAACAGTTAGATGATAACGAATATTCACTTACAATTCTTGCATCTGCATTTGATTATGATGTAGGTAATCCAGAAAAAGTAATTGAAATTCCAAAGGGAGCGTCAGTTTCTATCTACGCTACAACAACGGACGTTATTCACGGATTCGAAATTGCAGGTACGAATGCTAACATGATGTTAGAGCCTGGATATGTAAGTACGAATAGATATACATTTAAAAATGCAGGCGAGTACACTCTATTATGTAATGAGTACTGTGGAGTTGGACACCATTTAATGGCTGCGACGATAAAGGTGGTTGAATAATGAGTACTGCTATCAAACGTTTTCCTAAGAATGAATCTAGATTGTACATGGCATATATGTATGTTGCATTTATTTCTTTATTTATCGGTGCTACGATGGGGTTAGTACAAACATTAGAACGTGCTGGCGCTATTACAATGCCTTCGTTCATTAGTTATTATCAAGTATTAACTGTACATGGTATTATTTTAGCACTTGTTATGACAACATTTTTCATTTTTGGTTTTATGTTATCTTCACAAAGTAAAACAACAGGCGGATATAATAACACGGAAAGAAATTTATCATGGTTATCATTTGTTGTTATGCTAGCTGGAGTTATTATGGCTTCGGTCATGGTATTCTTAAACGAAGCAACAGTATTATTTACATTCTATGCACCTCTACAAGCGCATGTTATTTTCTATATTGGTATGGCTCTTGTTATTGTAGGTTCATGGATTAATGGTTTTGTTATTTTTAAACGTCATGCTCGTTTCCGTAAAGAAAACCCAGGTGAACGTACTCCTTTATTAAGCTATATGGCTGTTATAACAATGTTAATGTGGCAAATTGCATCAATTGGTGTTGCAGTAACAGTTGTAGGTCAAATGATCCCTTGGGCTTTAGGTTGGGTAGATTCTATTGACGTATTATTAAGTCGTACATTATTCTGGTATTTTGGTCACCCACTAGTTTATTTCTGGTTATTACCTGCTTACATGATGTGGTATGCGGTTATGCCGAAAATTATCGGTGGTAAGATTTTCTCAGATTCATTAGCTCGTTTTACATTTGTCTTATTATTATTATTCTCTATCCCAGTCGGATTCCACCACCAGTTAACGGAGCCTGGAATTCCTGAGTTCTGGAAGTACATCCAAGTTGTCTTAACAATGGTTGTAGTTGTACCTTCTATGATGACTGCTTTCTCTATGTTCGCTACATTCGAATCTAGAGGTCGTGAGTTAGGTGCAAAAGGAATGTTCGGTTGGTTGAAGAAAATGCCGTGGAAAGATGCACGTTTCTTAGCTCCATTTGTTGGAATGGTCTTCTTCATTCCTGGTGGTGCTGGTGGTATTATTAACGCATCGAACCAAATGAACCAAGTTGTACATAATACAATTTGGGTTACTGGTCACTTCCATTTAACAGTAGCGACTGTTGTTATTTTAACATTCTTTGGAATTACATATTGGTTAATTCCACATTTAACAGGTCGTGCGTTTACACCTGTAATGAATAGATTAGCTATTGTCCAAACAGTTCTTTGGACAGTTGGTATGACAATTATGTCTACAGCAATGCACTGGCAAGGTCTATTAGGTGGTCCTCGTCGTTCAGCTTATTCTGATTACTTAGGTAATGCAGATACTGCTGCATGGGGAAGTTATCAAGTAGCGCAGGCAGTTGGTGGGTCAATTCTATTTGTTGGTATGATTGTAATGATCATTATCTTTATCAACTTAGCATTCTTTGCACCTAAGGGTGAAACTGAATATCCACTTGGAGAAGTTCATAGTTTAGAGGCACCTGCACCAAAAGTATTTGAAAACTGGCCACTATGGATTGGTTTAACTCTAGCATTAGTGTTATTTGCTTATACAATTCCATTAATTGATATTATACAAAGTAAACCACCAGGAGCACAAGGCTTCAAGCTTTGGTAACATACAGTTGAGGGGGACTATCCTCCTCAACTTTTAATGTTTTAATTTTGGAGGCATAACAATGAATATGAAAAGAATTTATATAATTTTTGCAAGTTTACTTGTTTTAGGAATTGGAGCCGGTGTGTTTTACTTGAAAGTAATTCAACCAGGTTCACTAAAGCTTCCTAATGATGTTGTAATGGATACTGCTTTTGATAATGAATATGACTTCGGTGACATGCCTGATCGTGCAAGATTGGTTGAATTTATGTATACAGATTGTCCTGATGTCTGCCCTATCACCACATTAGAAATGGCAAAATTAAAAAGTGATTTGGAAAAAGAAGGCGTTTTTGGAGAAGATGTAGAATTCCTAACGATTACGATTGATCCAGAAGTAGATACTGTTGAAGTGTTGGAACAATATGCGAATAACTTTGAAGTAGAATCAGATGAAGAAGGATGGCATTTCTTAACAGGTAACGAAGATGATGTTAAAAAGATAGCTGATTCTTTAGAGTTTTTATACCGTGATCCTGGTACTGGTGATATCATTCACTCAACAGAAGTCTTCTTTATGGATGAAAACAATAATTTATTAGAAAAATTCGTAATGGGAGAAGCATTTGACCGTGAAAAAGTGTTCAACCGTATTATGCGTACTGCTAATAATAAACTGTAAATTTAAAAGGATAATCTAGTTCCTATTTATACTAGGTTATCCTTTTATTGTGTTTATTTTTAATTAATATTTGTCGCCCTCCCCTGCCGAAATTTACAATTAATGTTTTATCATATATTACAAATTAAAAAGCTCTTATCTTCTATTAGAAGACAAGAGCTTTTTAATCAAGCGTTATTATTTAGTCTCACGATGTAATGTGTGTTTTCTTAAGCGTGGGCTATATTTCATCATTTCAATACGCTCTTGGTTGTTACGGTTGTTTTTTGTCGTAATATAGTTTCGATCGCCTGTTTCAGTACAAGCTAATGTAATGTTAACGCGCATGTCTATCCCTCCATATCGATTCTTTCCATAAATACCTAATCACCCTTACTATAATAACAGAAATGTAACAAACTAGCAATATTTATTTAATTATGTTTTTCATGTAAAAAATCGTCAGTTCATAGTATAATATAGGTTAGACTGGAGGTATGAGAATGATATATATTTTTGTATCTGTTGTAGTAATAGCGTTAATCCTGTTAATCGTCTCCTCATTTATGGATGATCGCATCGAACAGTTAGAAGAACAATTCGAACAATTTTCTATTTCTACAATGCAAGATACGTATCAAATGAAGAAAAAAATAAAAATATTAGAAGAAGAGTTATTAACGGAAAATATTATCCAAACTGAAAATAATAATAATATTCCGCCAGCTCTGCGAGATAAACCACTTTTACTTCAAAAAGTGTATCATTTACATCAGCATGGGTATTCTCATGAAGATATTGCAAAACAGACGAATCTTGAGCGTCATGATGTACAAACAATTTTAAAACATAACATGTAAATAGTTAAGGAGATTATAAAATACTATGAAACAATCTATGCGCTTCTTTGCGATCGGTTTATTAACTGGTTCGCTTATATTATTAGGTTTTTACTTTATGTTAAATGGCTCTCAAGCCTCTTCAAAAGATATCCCTCTTGAGGAAATGATAGAACAAATCGAATCAAGTGGACACCGTGTGATAACGGAAAAGGAATTTATCGCTTATACAATCAGCAATGAGGATGAAAGCAAAGATAAAGATGCTGATGAAAAGAAAGACGATAAAGCAAGTGATAAAAAAGAAGAAGAGCAAAAAGAGAAAGATAAAAAGGATAAAGACAAAGATAAAAAAGATAAAGATAAGAAGGATAAGAAAAAAGATGATGATAAGAAAGACAAAGTAATCAAAGCTAAATTTACGACAAAAGATGGTGTTGTCACACAAGATATTGCTGACATTTTAGTCGATAAAAAGATTATCGATGATCGTCAGAAGTTCTTAGATTATTTAGATGACAATAATTATAGTCCGTATATTCAAATCGGAACTTTTGAAGTAGATAGTGACATGAGTATGAAAGAAATTGCTGAGATTATTACTACTTATCCTGGTAACTAAAAAAAACGTCTAGATTCGTTATATGCGAATCTAGACGTTTTTTATTCTTCATCATCATCTTTCGTTTCATCTTTTTTCTGATCAAAGTACATATCTAACAATCCAGTACCAATTTTATGGTTAATTCCATCTCCACGGGATTTGCTTAAATGTGGCACAATAACTGCAAAAGCAACTTCGGGGTCATCATATGGTGCATAGCCTACTAATGATAAATTTTCTGTGTCTGCTAATTTATACGATTCTCCGCTGTCATTTTTTCTGTATATAGCATTTTCTGCTGTTCCCGTTTTACCTGCTGCTTTATAACTTTTACCTGACCAGTAACTATACCCTGTTCCTGATGGTGTATTAAAAGCTTGTTTAAACCCTTCTTGAACCCGTTTAATGTAATCAGGATCTACATTTACTCTGTTTAATACTTCTGCATCTATCGTCTTTTCAACTGCTCCTAGTTCTTTGTTATTTAAAGCAGGAGAACGTACTTCTTTAACTAAGTGAGGCTTTACACGATAACCATCATTGGCAATCGTAGAAATGTATTGCCCTAATTGTAATGTTGTATAAGTATCGAATTGTCCAATACCAAAGTCTAATACGTTACCAGCGTCAGGAATATTAACTCCAGCAAACCCTGTTGACTCTGATGGAAAATCAATACCTGTTTTTACTCCTAAACCAAATTGGTTGAAATAATTACGTAGCTTTAACATACCTGCATTTTTATCTAAACTAGTTGATGCGTTGTCCGGAAATGGATATCGATTATCTCCTCCGAGACGTAAAGCAACATAATACATATAAACGTTCGATGACTTTTGTAATGCAGTAATATCATTAACAGAGCCTAAACTATTTGTGTATGATTTTTTTATATTAGATCCGGCCATTCTAATTGGACTATCATAAATAGATTCCCCTGGCGACATAACCCCTGACTCTAATCCTGATAATACAGTGGCTCCTTTAATAGTAGATCCTGGTATATGTTGATCATGCATTACTTTAGTCGATGTATTTTCGTATTCATTGTCTTCCTTATTATAATGTTGAGCACTCATTGCTAAGATCTCCCCTGTTTTCGGGTTCATCACAACTGCTAAAACATCTTCTAAATGTGTATTACCTCGTCCCCGGGCAGCTTTTAACTCTTTGAGTAGTAATTCATCTACTTTTTTCTGATAGTCAATATCTATCGTTAATAAAAGGTCTTTACCTCTTGACCCTTCAACTGCAACATCTGTCCCTAAAACTTTCCCTGTTTTAGTCATTGTATATTCAGTTTGTTCCTTACGACCTCTGAGTAAATCTTCATATTGTGCTTCAAGACCACTTTTTCCAACACGGTCATTCCGGTTATAGCCTCGCGATAAATAATAAGCTTCTTGTTCAGCAGGTATCCCTTCATTTTGTGAAGTTATCGCTCCGATAACCGATTTAAATGTATCGTCATAAACGTATTCTCTTTCCCAATCTGTCGTAGCATTGATACCTGGTAATGAATTTAAATGTTCAGCAATTCGCGCATACTCTTCTATCGAGATGTTTTTATTTTTAATAACTTCTGGTGTTAAAGCGTATGCTTTATCGAGTTCGCGTTTAATGGCAATTACTTCTAATTCCTCATCTGTAATATCCTCAATATCTTCATCTGTAATACGCTTTAAAGCTAAATCATATTGATCCACATCATCGAGCTCTTCTATTTCTTTTTCGCTTAAACGACTATTCGCTTCATCGAAATTTTTTAAATACCAATATTCTTTTTTATTACGTTCGGTTACTTTATCGATTACTTCTTTATCCATTTTTAAAAAGGATAACAATTGCTCTGCTAACTCTAATTTATCTTCCGCTTGAACTCGTTTTGGGGGTGTATAAGTAATCGCATATAATGGTGTATTATCAACAATTACTTCTCCATTACGATCAAATATTTTACCTCGAGGGACAGATGATTTCGAAATGTCATTTACTGTCCGATCTATTTCAGCTTGATAACTTTCCCCGTCTAATATTTGTACAATACCTAATTGAATAATTAGTACAGTAAATAATATAAATACTACAAAAAATAAAATATTAACACGAAAGGGAATTCTAGAATCCTTTTTCTTCTTTTTCACTGTTTACCAATCCCTTTGATAATCTTTTTACACTTTATCAGTATAGCATTAATAAAGAATAAAATTAATTAAAAGGATATTATTTTACGAAATGGTTATAACCTTTCTCATTAAAAGATACAAACCTATATAAGCTTGACTGAAAACAACGAGAATCCACATAATAATTTCTTCGCTAAACATTACATACATAGTAATTAACACAACAATCGATAACATCCGACCGAAATTAATGAATAATTCAAATACAACAATATATTCAATACGCCAGTCGTTAATATTCTTACTCTTTCCTATAACGTCATAGGTCAACGAACTAAATGGGACATTTAATAAAGGAAAAGCTGTTCCAATAATAATAGCGTAGAAAACAAACATTAAAAAACTTAATTCATTCATTAAAATAAAAATAGAGAAGCTAATTAAAATACTTCCTATAAATAATGCCTGTAATCTATGATGATAACGTAAGTATTTGCTTAAAAGTAAATAAGCAATGAGTGACATAATATTTAAAACTAGATGAAACATCCCTAAAGCTAACTCACTGTTCGTTGCTACAAAAATCCATATCGTTATCACAAAAACAAAAACACCTTCACGCATTCCCATAAAGAAATTTGCAAAAACAATATTTTTCCAATTACGATTATGTTTAATTTCCTTCCATACTTCTTTTAACATATATTTTCCTGTTGCTTTTCTGCGCTTTAATAACATACTAAAAACTATTGCTAAAATAAATAAGGTTAAAGAGATGGAGAAGACTGTTAAATAGCCGATATTTGTTTGTAATTTAGCGATAATTGCACCCGCAAGGATAGGCGCAATCATTCCACCTAGAGACTCTAAAACACCAATAAATCCATTGAAAAAGTCTCTTGTATCAGGTTCTGTTATTTCGAATGTTAACACATTGAAAGCTAACCAATAAAAACCATACCCAACACCTAATAAGCTGCCTAACATAATATTATAATGAGCAGCTCGCTCACTTAAAATTAACACTGTAATAAAAAATAATGATAAAAACACAACGCCCAACCGTAATACAATCACACGATCAATCTTCTTAGCTAATTTGCCTGCTAAAATAAACGTTACTGCTTGGAATGTAAAGATTGCTAAGTTATACGTTGCAATTGTCATATAATCATTCGTTTGTCGCCATAAATAGATATTAACAAACGTATTAGATAAAAATATACCTAATGCGTAGAGCCCACCAATCGTAAGTAATAACAATAAATCACGTTCTGTATTTTCAATGGATAATAATAATTTCTTGATTTTTTTCATCACACATAACTCCTTAATAAGTATATTGTGAACAAGATTTAAGGAGTTATACGATGATCAATGAGTTAAATTCATTCATCTATTTTTCCGATAAAAAAACACAAGGTAGAAAATACCGGTTCTTTGTCAAATAGTGTTGGTGGCTAATTAAAGCGACCTAAAATATGGTGTAAATTATATGTTATTTCAGCGTGAGCTACGCTCCAGAAACCTACTTCGCTTTCCGCGGGCAACACCTCAACTAACTTCGTAAGTTCG
>JAPFDT010000003.1 GCA_026169815.1 Pseudogracilibacillus sp. | reverse complement strand
TGACTATACAGTCGGTCTTCGTGCAGTAAACTCAGTAGATGGTATGACATCTGATTGGGCACGTATTGATTGGGAGATTTTAGATAAAATTTCTCGACGTATTGTAACAGAGGTTGGGCAAGTGAACCGTGTCGTGTATGACGTAACGAGCAAGCCGCCATCCACAATTGAGTGGGAATAAGGGAATAAGGAATCAAGAGCAATTTGTCTTGGTTTAGATGGATTTAGAGGGTTTTGGTTTGTTTAGACGAATCTTTAAGCAAATAGTTCCCTGCCGTTTACCCTGCCGAAGTGAATTTTTGACCAAATATAGAGAAGTAAATAGGATAGGAAAAGGAGCTAAATCAACTAAGATTTAGCTCCTTTTTTAGTTAATAGTACTTATTCCACAAATCAGCTCGTTTTTAGTATAAGCATGTTGTGGGTTATTTATCAAAATGTATTTATTATATAGTTATTATTTAGATTTTAATAGTCTAGCTACATCTCCTAACCGGATTTTCTTATTTGATTTTCTTTTCCCACCAGTGACTTGTGCCAAATCAACATTTAATTTTTCTTGTTCAGAAACAGTAAAGCTATCTGAAATTGAGCTTATACCAGACAAAAATGGACTGTTCATTTTAATGGATGATTGACTAGAACAAATACACATTTTTTCATGTAATTCGGTTACCCTCACTGTCGCCTTTATTAAATCAAGTGTACCTATAACCTCCTGCGTATCAGGATCGACAACTTCACTACCTTCTTTATCTAATATCTGAAATTGATCACCTTGCTTTATATCCTGACTTATTCCTGCGTTAATCACGACATTGTATTCATCTAATATTTTAACAATTTTAAATTCCTTGTTTTTCATCATTTATCACCTGTCCATTCTCAATTTGCATTGCATTTTTTAATTCTTTTCTGTCAGGCTTTTCATCTGGTGTACTAGAATAAAAAAACCATAATACATTAATAATTGATTTACTTCTGTCTAATTCAAATTTAAAATAATCGAGTTCACCATTTTTATCCTCGATCATACCCTGGAGAGCTTCCCTATTTTCATTAGCAAAGTTATGAGTATCTACCAGGGTGTTATAATCAATTATTAATCCATTATATTCGTCTTTCATTTCTCTTAATCGCTTAGACACAATCGCCAAAAAAACTAATGAAAATACTAACGTTAAAGCTAGGATACTTATTATAACTAGCTTTGCATTTAGATAAATAATAGCTAGTATAATGGTGATTATTGAACCAATTACGCCTATTATATTTATAAATACTGAAACTGGTTTTATTCCAAGTGTTGTTTTTTCTTCCTTCTTTACAAACATTTAATCACCCTTTACAAGCCCTATAATTAATTTATCATTATCCTACCAACAGGGATTAGCGAAACGTTCTTAAGTAAAATAGCTTCGTATGTTGAATATTATATTAATCATATCTTACCATAATAGGCACATTCCCACTAATACAGATTATTCATATCTAATCAGTTTAGAAAAATATTGAATGCACAATAGATTTATTTCAAAGCAAAACATAGCACTTACGGCACTATCGTCACTGATTAATGAAAAGACATATTTTAATTTACGTGAGAATCTGTGTTACCCCTAACTCCTTCTAGCGAGTTAGGGGATTTTGTGCTCTTTTTTTCTTACTTAATCTTCAAGTATATATTATTTCCTTGATTGAAGTCATGAGACTTCAAAATCGATCATCAAGGAGGAAATTATTTTGGGAAAAAATCTATACAATCAGAAACATCGCAATCAAGCAAAGAAAGGAGATGTGCCTGCCAAAAGAGTAAATGTCGTTAGTTTAAAGATGGTGAAGGAATGTAGTGTGTTGTACAAAAATAGAGTAATTCGTAGTCCAGAAGATGGTTACGAACTATTTAAGCAGTTTCTAGGGGATGTGGATCGCGAGCATTTTGTCGTTGTCTGTTTAGACACGAAGAACCAACCGACAGCGATTAATGTCTGTCATATCGGCAGTTTAAATTCTGCAATTGTACATCCTAGGGAGGTGATGAAACCCGCTATC
>JAPFDT010000024.1 GCA_026169815.1 Pseudogracilibacillus sp. | reverse complement strand
TAAAAAATGGCAAGGGTTTAAGAGTGGAGATTTTTCAGCGTAGCGTTTTGAAAAATACGACTCGCCCCTTGCCATTTTTTAAACGAGCCACGAGAGCAAACCCCTTTTTGCTGAGGTGGCAGAGGGCAGGTTTTTTTGTTTCTTTTTACTCGTAAAAAAAAGAAAGGTCTTGTCTTTTCAAGTGGAAAATTCCACTTGATCTAGCGACAGCTAGAATGAATTTAGCCTCGCAGAGCCTTCTCATTATGATACGAATGTGTCATAATGTAGAGAAGGTTACTTTGTCAAAGTAACAAACGTATTGAAATGGAGCGTGCAACGATATGAGTATGAGCGTATCCCTACAAAAATCAACGACACGAACAAACATAAAACATAACAATAGAACAATGAGCGAAAAGGAAAAAGAACAAAATACACATATTGATGATTCACGTACAGACGAAAATAAATATTTAGTCCAGGAAGATATAAAAGAATTATACGAGCGTGAATTTGGGGAAGCGTTGGAAAATTACAATGCAAAACAAACACGTTCAGACAGAAAAATAAAAGATTATTATAAGCACATTGAAGCGAGTAAAAAAACAGCTACGCAACAGGAAATGATTGTTCAAATTGGTGATAAAGATGATTTCACAAATGAAGATAATCGTAAATTAGCAAATGAAGTTTTAGAAGAGTGGTTTCATGGTTTTGAAAAACGTAACGTAAACTTAAAAGTTTATAACGCAGTAATTCACAACGATGAAGCAAGTCCGCATATGCATTTAAATTTTGTTCCAGTAGCAGATGGTTATAAGCGAGGACTTGAAAAACAAGTTGCTTTCGATAGAGCGATAAAACAGCAAGATGAAACATTGAATAAAACAAGACCGTTTCAAGATTGGCGAGAAAATGAGGTTAATTTATTAGCGGAAATGTTAAAAGAGCGTGGGATCGAGAGAAAGTTTGTAGGAAAAAATGAATATAAAGACGTCAACGAATATAAACAAAAAAAAGACTTAGAAAAAGAGATACAGCAACTTGAAGAAAATTTATCGTATAAGAAAAATGAGCTTTTGGCATTTAATGAGCAAGTATCGACTGAAATTAAGATACCAGCAAAACGAGAGACAAAAAATGTTGAAGTTCCAACTGGTGAAAAAAACATATTTGGTAAACCGAAAACCAAAACACAAAAAGAACTGACTGGAAATGTTGTTGTTCCAGAAGAAAATTTTAAAAAACTGATGAGTGCTGCTAAAGATAATAAGCAGTTAAAAGGCACACTCGATAAAATATTAACTACGGATATTGCTAAAGTAAATATGGAATTTGCTCAAGCGAATGAGCGATTATCTCGTGATTTACATATTCAAACTGAAAAAAATAAAGAGTTACGAGTAGAAAATATGGAGTTGCAACGTGAGAACAGCCGATTAAGTAACCGTATAAGCGATTTAAAGCACGAAATTGGTTTAATCTATCAAAGTACGAAGGAATTCCTCAAGGAACGTACAGACGGCTTAAAAGCCTTTAAAAACGTTTTTAAGGACTTAGTAGACAAAGTGAAGGATAAAACTGAGGAATCACAAATAAATCGTAATGAGCCACTTAAACGAAATGAATTTGAGAAGATACATCGAAAAGAATTAAATAAAGAACGTGATCGAGGAATGGAATTATAAAAAGCACCTAAAAAGGTGCTTTTTTGTTATGTTTTTGACCTGTTCTTTCTATTCTTGATACATATAGAAACAACGTCATTTTATTTATGTAGCTAAAAAGATGAGTTAAAGCATTGATGTGATTGGTTTTTCGTACTTTAAAAACTCTTGAAAATCCTTGCATATAAAAAACCCGTCTGATAGAGTAATAGTTACCACACCAAAACTCATAAATAGACGGGAGCTTTTTATATACTATGTGCCATTATAATAGCATTTATTCAGATGAAAAATCAAGTGTGTTAGTCGATAAAACAAAAAGCGGAAAAGTAAGACCGTGGCGAGAGAAGAAAATTGCCAACGTTGGTTATTTTGAACTCTTGCATATTTTAGAATTTAAAAAGGCTGAACGTGTACGAGATTGTGCGAACGTATTAGAATATAAAGAAAGTCGTGAAACTGGTGAACGGAAATTATATCGAGTGTGGTTTTGTAAATCTAGACTTTGTCCAATGTGCAATTGGAGGAGAGCGATGAAACACGGTATTCAATCGCAAAAAATTGTTGCTGAGGTGATTAGACAAAAGCCAACCGTCCGTTGGTTGTTTCTCACGTTAACAGTGAAAAACGTGTATGACGGTGAAGAGTTAAATCAGAGTTTATCTGATATGTCTAAAGGTTTTCGTAGAATGATGCAGTATGTAAAGATAGCTAAAAATCTTGTTGGTTTTATGAGAGCGACAGAAGTAACTGTAAACGATATTGATAATTCGTATAACCAACATATGCATGTGCTGGTTTGTGTAGAAAGCACTTATTTTTACAACGCTGAAAATTATGTGAATCAAAAACAATGGATAAAATATTGGCGACGAGCAATGAAATTAGACTATGATCCAAACGTCAAAGTTCAAATTGTTCGACCAAAAAATAAATATAAAAGTGATATTCAATCGGCAATTGATGAAACTGCAAAATATCCGGTAAAAGATACTGATTTCATGACAGATGATGAAGAAAAAAACTTGAAACGGTTAGCTGATTTGGAAGAAGGTCTGTATCGAAAAAGACTAATTTCGTATGGTGGATTGTTGAAAGAAGTACATAAAAAATTAAATCTTGATGATGCAGAAGATGGCGATTTAATTCATACAGATGATGAAGAAAAAGCCGATGAAGATGGTTTTTCAATTATTGCAATGTGGAATTGGGAACGAAAAAATTATTTTATAAAGGACTGATTACAATGGGTCTAATCGTGCCAGATGAAATTAAGAAAATAAATGTAAGTACCGAAGCCGAGCAAACAATTAAAGAAATTGCTGATATGAAAGGTATTTCAATATGTGAAGCAATCGAGCGAGTGCTTGAAAATCAATCACGTAAAGAGTTGCAAATGTTAAAGGATGTACAAACAACGATTAAAAACATTAAAAATAAAGAAAGTTAGTCTTCAACAAACGGGCCAGATTGTGGAAGGGCGGGGGAAGCTATCGAGAAGAAAATAATGAATACGAAAAATGGCAATATCTATTATTGGATTGGCGGAAGTCAAAATTCTAAAGCTGAACATATCGTATTTTTGCACGGAATGACCGCTGACCATTCTATGTTTAACAAACAAATCAATCAATTTAGAAACGAATTTAAAATTATTACCTTAGATATTCCACTACAAGGACAGTCTCGTCCCTATATTAACTTTTCATTTAAAAATATCGCTAATGAATTAAAAAATATAATGGATGATGAAAATATTAGTGAAGTTATATTGGTGGGACAGTCTTTGGGAGGTTATATTTGCCAAGAATTTGGTATTCGTTACCCTGAAAAAGTAAAAGCTTTTGTTGGAATTGGTACAACTCCTTTTGGACATTATTACTATTCAAAATGGGAAAGATTAATTTTATCTAAAATAGGTTTTTTATCATCTTTATTTCCTTATAAAACTCTAATTAAAAGTATTTCCAAAGGGGCAACAAGAACTGATTATGCTTTTGATAATATGTATTCATCTGTTTCAAAACTTAGTAAAAATGAAATTATAAATATTATTGATATATCTTATAAAGAGTTACTTAAAAGAACAGAAACTGTTGAATTTCTCTTTCCAGTTTTATTAGTCGTTGGGGAAAAGGATAATACAGGGAATGTAAAAAAATATAATCATAAGTGGGCATCACAAAGAGGTTATCAATTGGTTATTATTAGTGATGCTGCTCATAATTCGAACGTAGATAACTATAATGAATTTAATAATGTGTTAGCAAATTTTTTAAATAAATTAAAAAAGTAAATTACCTTCATCTTTAACAGTCGGGCGCAATTCTGGAATAAGGACTGTGCCGTTAAAGGGCCATTTTCTGATAGAAAGGAAATTCAATTATGGAATTAATATTGATGCTTGTAGCAGGATTCATTGTGTTGATTATAGCTGTAATTTCAGTTTTCGGAATGGTGACAAAAAGAGTTTCCGTGCCTACAGAAGATTTACAGGAAGAAATAACAAATCTTAAAAAAAGAGTTAATGAGCTTGAGGATGAAAAGAAAAATAACACCTAATTATTAATCAATCGGGCGCGATTGTAGAATAAAAATATAAAAGATACGAGAGAAAATTCTCGTGTCTTTTTTTTATTTTTAGTGTTTTTGTCCGTTAAACTAAAATACCGAAAGCGTGCTAAATTTTAGTTTTGCTGAGTACGGCTTTCGGTACGAAAAACACAACGGACAAAATAAAAAATGGCAAGGGTTTAAGAGTGGAGATTTTTCAGCGTAGCGTTTTGAAAAATACGACTCGCCCCTTGCCATTTTTTAAACGAGCCACGAGAGCAAACCCCTTTTTGCTGAGGTGGCAGAGGGCAGGTTTTTTTGTTT